>JANNOG010000092.1:0-28909 GCA_031398915.1 Micrococcales bacterium
GTGTTGACGTCGACCACGGTCATCGCCTCGGTACGGTCGATGACCAGCGAACCGCCCGAGGGCAGGTACACCTTGCGGTCGAGCGCCTTGGCGATCTGCTCGTCGATCCGGTGGGCACTGAACAGATCCGCGTCGGCGCCCGGCGCCGGCTGCCAGCGTGACATCCGCGGCGCCAGGTCGGGTGCGACGTGTGCGACGTAGGCGTCCAGCGTGTCCCAGAGATCGTCACCGGACACCACGAGCGAGCTGAAGTCCTCGTTGAAGGCGTCGCGGACCACTCTGATGGCCAGGTCGGGCTCGCTGTAGAGCAGGGCCGGAGAGGCGACCGACGTCGACTTCCGCTGGATGTCCGCCCACTGTGCGGTGAGGCGGGCCACGTCGCGTTCGAGGTCCTCCTCGGCTGCACCCTCGGCCGCGGTCCGCACGATGACCCCCGAGTCCTCGGGCAGCACCCGCTTGAGGACACGCTTGAGCCGGGTGCGCTCGGTGTCGGGCAGCTTGCGAGAGATCCCGGTCATCGAACCGCCGGGCACGTACACCAGGTAGCGCCCGGGCATCGAGATCTGCGAGGTCAGTCGAGCACCCTTGTGCCCGACCGGATCCTTGGTGACCTGGACCAGGACGGAGTCTCCCGGCTTGAGGGCGGTCTCGATCCGCCGGTCAGCCTTGCCCTCCAGACCGAACGCGTCCCAGTTCACCTCACCGGCGTACAGCACGGCGTTGCGGCCACGGCCGATGTCGACGAAAGCGGCCTCCATGCTCGGGAGGACGTTCTGCACCTTGCCGAGGTGAACGTTGCCGATCATCGACTGGTGGGCGGCGCGGGTCACGTAGTGCTCGACCAGGATGCCGTCCTCGAGCACCGCGATCTGGGTGCGGTCGGCGGTGTCGCGCACCAGCAGTGTCCGGTCGACGCTCTCGCGCCGGGCCAAGAACTCGGCCTCGGTGATGACCGTGCGCCGTCGCATCGTGTCGCGCCCCTCACGGCGGCGCTGACGCTTGGCCTCCAGGCGCGTCGATCCACGGACAGCGGTGACGTCGTCGTTGCTGGTGCGGACCTCGCGGACCTTGACGATCGTGCCGGGTGGGTCGTCGGGCGACAGGGCGGCATCGTCGTCGCCACCCGTGCGACGGCGCCGGCGCCGACGCCGACGAGCGGAGCGACTCACCCCCGCTTCGTCGGAGTCCTCGCCGTCTTCGGCGTCGTCGGGGTCGTCGCCCTCGTCGTCCTCGTCGGCGTCGCGTTCAGTGCCCAGCGCCGCATCGAAGTCGGCCACCAGGTCACCGACCGCGGGATCGGTCTCGGCTGCCGGCTCGTCGGCGTCGCGGCGTCGCTTGCGGCCCCGGCCACCTCGGCGACGGCGGCGTCGACGCACCCCGTCGTCGTCGCCACCCTCGTCATCGGCACCGTCGTTATCGGCACCATCGGCACCATCGTCGTCCGCGGTGTCGTCACCGGTTGCGTCCAGGTCGAGGGGGTCCAGGTCGAGGGCGCCCGCATCGAGGTCGTCGTCCTCGTCGTCGTCATCGTCGGAGTCCTCGACGACCGGGGCCGCGAAGGCGATGCCAGAACTCCTCGGCGGTCCGGCGACCGCCGGCGCGGCGACGACGTCGTCGAGCAGGCCCTGGACGTCCTCGCCGTCGACCGGGGTGAGCGCGGTCCGGCTCGACGTCCGGCGGCGTGTCCGTGGGGCCGCAACCGCGACCTCTGCCTCGATCGGCGGCGAGAACATCGCCGGCTGTGCCGGACCCGCGGCCGATGTCGCCCGCCGGCGCCTGGTGGGCGCGGTGGGTTCGGGCGTCTGGAACAGCAGGGACATGGGCGCCGGCTCAGCCGGGGTCGAGGTGAGCGGCTCAGCCTCGACCGTCGCGCCGAGGTCGGCACTGACGTCGGCAGTCGCTTCTGGGCTGCCCGCGGGATCGACCGCTGTGCTGACGCCTGGTGGGTCGCTCAGCGTGGCGTCCATCGCGAGGGTCGGCTCACCTGCAGGCGCTGCGGCCCTGCGCCGTCGTCGCGGCGGCGCCGGCTGATCGTCGTCCGTGGCGTGGATCGCGTCGGGTGTTGCTGGTTCGGCGGTTGTGGGCTCGTCGGCCACACCTACTCCTGTTCGGCACCGTTCCGCCGGGAGCGGATCAGCGCGGTTCGTTGCACCACCGAGGCGGTGCTCAAGCCGGTCGTCGTCGACCTCCGACCCTTCGGCGGCGGACGGCGCGCGGCGCCAGGTCCGGTCTCGCTCGATGAAGCGGAAACGACGGCTGCCCGGTGACTGCGGATCGCGACCTCCGGGACCCCCTGAGTATGACACGTGATAAGGCTCAGCCCGCAGGTGACACTCGAGCGCCGCCGAGCGCTCCTCAGAACAGGGGGGTGACCTGCTCCCCATCCCATGATCCGAAAGTCAGCCGGGTGGCGATCGGCGGCACCGCGGGACTCGGCATCCCGAGGCCGACCAGGGCCGACATCACGTCGTCGGGACGGACCACAGGTACCGCCGTGGCCACGACGATGTCGAGGGTTCCCTCGCTCTGTCCGACGCTCAACGCCAGGATCGAGTCCCGGACCTCGACGTCGCGCTCGCCGGACTTGGTCATTCGACGTACGGCCAATCGATCGACAGCCAGCAGCGCGGTGACCGCCGCCGCCATGTCGGCCCGGTCGAGGCCCTCGCATCGCACCTGCCAGCGGCTGGCCACGAGAGCGTCGGACAGTGACACGGCGGTGTCGTCGCTCGCCGCGACGACGTCGATCCCGTCAGGTAGTGCAGCGTCCAACTCGGTCCGCACCCACTCGGGGTCTCGGCGCTCGGCCAGGCCGATCTCGACGTACTCGCATTCGCTGGCCGCGCCCGTCGGAACGGCACCGGCCCACGACACCTTGGGGTGCGGGGTGAAGCCCGCCGAGTACGCGATCGGTAGGCCACTGCGCCGGATGGCTCGTTCCAGGGCACGCTGGATGTCCCGATGACTGGTGAACCGCAGCCGGCCACGTTTGGTGAACCGCAAACGGACCCGCTGCGCGACGGGGGCGACATCACCAGGTGGCGTTCGAGGAGTGCGTGCGCCCACCTGGGTCACCGACTCGTCAGCCCACCGTCAGCGGAATGAGTGGTCGCCCGGTGGGTCCGACCTGGATCGACGTCCCCATCGTCGGACACACACCGCAGTTGAAGCAGGGGCTCCACCGGCAGTCGTCGACCTCGACCTCGTCGATCGCGTCCTGCCAGTCGGCCCACAGCCACTCCTTGTCGAGACCCGAATCCAGGTGATCCCAGGGCAGCACCTCGGCCTGCTCGCGCTCGCGGGTGGTGAACCAGTCCAGGTCCAACCCGTGAGGTGCGAGAGCCGTCGCCGCCGCGCTCGCCCAACGATCGAACGAGAAGTGCTCGTTCCAGCCGTCGAACCGACCTCCGGCCCGCCACACGGCCTCGATGACGTCCCCCACCCGGCGGTCCCCACGTGACAGCAGCCCCTCGATGACCCCGGGTTTGCCGTCGTGGTATCGGACGCCGATGGCCTTGGCGTAGCGCCGATCAGCGCGGATGGCATCGCGCAGCTTCGCCAGTCGCGCATCGGTCGCCTCGTGGTCGAGTTGGGCGGCCCACTGGAACGGCGTGTGCGGCTTGGGAACGAAGCCGCCGATGCTCACCGTGCAGCGGATGTCGTTGCGCCCGGTGACCTCACGCCCGGCTGCGATCACCCGTCGGGCCACCTCGGCGATCTGCAGCACGTCCTCGTCGGTCTCGGTCGGTAGACCGCACATGAAATAGAGCTTCACCTGGCGCCAGCCGTTGGCGTAGGCGGTGGTCACGGTCCGGATGAGGTCCTCTTCGGTCACCATCTTGTTGATGACTCGCCGGATGCGTTCGGAGCCGCCCTCGGGGGCGAACGTCAGCCCAGATCGTCGCCCGTTTCGGCTCAGCTCGTTGGCCAGGTCCACGTTGAAGGCGTCCACCCGGGTGGACGGCAGGGACAGCCCGGTCTGGGTTCCCTCGTAGCGATCGGCCAGGCCCTTCGCGACCTCGGCGATCTCGGAGTGGTCGGCGCTGGACAGGCTGAGTAGGCCCACCTCGTCGAATCCGGTCGCGGTCAGGCCTCGATCGACCATCCGGCCGATCCCCTCGATCGATCGCTCGCGAACCGGACGCGTGATCATCCCGGCCTGACAGAACCGGCAGCCGCGGGTGCAGCCCCGGAAGATCTCGACGCTCATCCGTTCGTGGACGCTCTCGGCCAGCGGGACCAGCGGCTGCTTGGGGTACTCCCACTCGTCGAGGTCCATGAGCGTGTGTTTGCCCACTCGCCACGGTGCCGCGAGATCGTTCGGAGTCACCCGCTGGATCCGGCCGTCGTCGAGGTAGTCGACGTCGTACAGCGACGGGACGTAGACACCACCAGGGGCGGCTCCGGGCGCAGCCGGCACCTCCACCGAGGCGAGCTGCCGAAGGAGGCCCTGACGGCCCTGTGGGCAGCCGTCCGCCTTCCACTGCCGGATGACGGCCGTGACAGCCAGAACCGCCTGCTCACCGTCGCCGAGGATGGCGGCGTCGATGAACGCGGCGATCGGTTCGGGATTGAACGCCGCATGCCCGCCCGCCACGACGATGGGGTGATGGTCACCCCGCTGGGCGGCGTGGAGCGGAATGCCCGCCAGATCGAGGGCGGTCAACAGATTGGTGTAGCCCAACTCGGTGGCGAACGACACCCCGATGACGTCGAAGGCGCCGAGGGGGCGATGGCTGTCGACGCTGAAGTGCGGGATCTCGTGCTCGCGCATCAGGGCTTCGAGGTCCGGCCACACGGCGTAGGCGCGCTCGGCGACGACGTCGGGAACCTCGTTGAGGACTTCGTACAGGATCATGACGCCCTGATTGGGCAGACCGACCTCGTAGGCGTCCGGGTACATCAGTGCCCACCGCACGGCTGCGGCGTCGAAGTCCTTCACCGTCGAGTTCAGCTCACCGCCGATGTACTGGACGGGCTTGGCGACTCGGGGCAACAGCGGCTCGAGCCGATCGAACACGCTGTCGCTGGACCTGGTCTCGATCACCACTCCCCCACGGTAGTTGACCTGCCCGCCGGCCTCGTGCCGAACCGGGCGGGAGGGCTCAGGCCGACGGGAACCAGATCGCGATCTCGCGCTCGGCGCTCTCGGGGCTGTCCGAGCCGTGGACGAGGTTCTGCACCACCTTCTCCCCCCAGTCACGGCCCAGGTCACCGCGGATGGTGCCGGGCTGGGCGGTCGTCGGCTCGGTCGTGCCGGCCAGCACCCGGAACCCCTCGATCACCCGGTGTCCCTCGACGAGGACCGCCACGACGGGGCCGGAGGACATGAAGGCCAGGAGCGGCTCGAAGAAGGCCTTGCCCTCGTGCTCGGCGTAATGAGAGACCAGTTGTGCCCGTCCGGCGGTCAGCATGCGGATCGCGACCAGCCGGTATCCCTTGGCTTCGATCCGGCGCAGCACCTCACCTGTCAGTGATCGCGCCACGCCGTCCGGCTTGACCAGGACGAGGGTGCGTTGCACGTCGGTTCCGTCGCTGCTCACGGCGCCTGAGCGTATCGGGCCTGGGCAATGCGTCGACCCACGACGAGGGCTGCCACCCACAGGCCGGCGAACACGACACCGACGACCAGCATCGTGGGAACCACCAGGGCAGTTGCCACCAGCACGAACTGGAGCACCGAGCCGACGACGTAACCGACCCGAGAGCGCAGCAGTCCGGTGGTGAGGACGAGGAGCAGTGCCAGGACTCCACCGCCTCCCAGGGCTTGGCCGGTGGACAGTCCGGACAGGTCCTTGGCCACGAGGGCGGCGAACAGGACGACCAGCGCTTCGAAGATCAGCACGGTCGCGGCGAGGGTGCGCATCGGGTTCCTCACCTGGGTAGTTTGCCACCGACGAGTTGCCCACCCCCTCGGCGGAGGCTGGGTGGGCATCGACAAGGCCGTCATGGAGTCGGCCCGGGCCGCCCGCACGACCTAGGCATCCGCACCGTCGTAGGTGAAGTCGTCGTCGTCACCGGGATCGGCCTCACCCGGCTGGTCGCTCGGTGACGGTGCCGTGTCGTCGGGTCGACGTGTGGTGTCGACCGCGATCGTGTCGGGGTCCGGAGCTCCCAGCTGGGTGCGGGCCTGAGCCGCCAGGTACACCGACCCGACAACCAGCACCGCGCCCGCGACCAAGGCGGTCTCGTCCAGCTCCGCAGCCTGGACCGCGGCGATCGGGAGCGCGTCGGCCACGTCGGGGATGACGTCCATCGGCGTGTCGGGAGTGACCTGCTGCACGACGTGGGCGAGATCGTCGACGGGCATGGCACGCACCGAGGTCGATTCGGTGACGATGATGCGGCTGACGACCGGGGCTACGGCGGCCACGATGCCTGCTGCGTCCTTGTCGGCCATGACGCCGAGCACGGCCACGAACCGGGCACCGGGGAACGCTTCTGGCAGGGCTCTGGCCAGCGCGGCGGCCCCGGCAGGATTGTGAGCCGTGTCGACGATGGTCAGCGGCCCACGAGCCACCACCTCCAGGCGGGCGGGTGAGTCCACGTGGGCGAAGGCGTCGCGGATCAGTTCGGGTTCGAGGTGGCGCCCCGAGTCACCGACCAGCAGCGCCTCGGTCGCCGCGAGCGCGAGGGCGGCATTACGTGCCTGGTGGGCGCCGTACAGCGGCAGGAAGATGTCGTCGACGACCCCGGTCGGGGTCCGCAGTGTCAGGCGTTGCCCACCCACGGCGAGGTCGCGCGCCACGACCGCGAACCCGTGCCCCTCCTCGATCGCGGTCGCACCGACCTCGGCGCAGCGCGCTCGCAGCACCTCGCCCGCCTCGGCGTGCTGGTCTGCCAGCAGAACGACCGCCCCGGCCTTGATGATCCCGGCCTTCTGGGCGGCGATCTCGGGGATCGTGTAGCCGAGCCAGCGCTCGTGGTCCAACTCGATGGACGTGACGACCGAGACGGCCGCCTCGACGACGTTCGTGGAATCCCAGGTGCCTCCCAGGCCCGCCTCGACCACGGCGATGTCGACCGGGGCGTCGGCGAAAACGGCGAATGCCATGCACGTCAGGACCTCGAAGAACGACAGCCGAGGTCCGCCCTGCGCGGTCGATCGGTCGTCTGCCAGGCGCACGTACGGTTCCACGTCTCGCCAGGCGTCGACGAAGCGCTCGTCGTGCAGTCGTAACCCGTCGACGGTGATCCTTTCGCCGACATGGGCCAGGTGGGGTGAGGTGAACCGACCGGTCCGCAGGCCATGCTCGCGCAACAACCGGTCGATCATGCGCGACGTGCTCGTCTTGCCATTGGTTCCGGCGACGTGAACGACGGGGTAGGCCAACTGCGGGTCACCCAGTAGTTCGCACACCATGCGGGTGCGTTCCAACGAGGGTTGCGGGGTGTGTTCGGGCGCGCGGCCGAGGATCGCTGCCTCGACGGCTTCGAAGTCGACATCGGTGAGAGCCATCGCGGTCAGTATCGCGCCCGAGCGAGTCCGCTACCGAAGCGGCGCGATCTCGACGCGCCGGTTCGCCGCTCGATCGTCATCGGTGGTCTCGGGCGTCACGGCCGGCTCGGTTTCGCCGAGGCCGACACCCTCCAGGGAGTCGGCACGGACACCGACGTCGATCAACGCCTCGACGACCGAATCGGCTCGCTGCTGACTGAGGACGGCGTTCTCGTCGTCGGGACCGACGCTGTCGGTATGGGCGGTGACGACGAACCGGGTCCCCGGCGGCGTCGTGCCGATGATGTCCGCCGCCCGTGCGACGACGAAATACGCCGCTGCGGTCAATCGGGCCGACGCCGGGTCGAACGCGATCGGCGGTAGTTCGGCGAGTTCGTCGCGTACGTCGGCGATGCTCGGAGCCGACGTCGTGCCCGCCTCCGCGGAGGTGCCGGCCGCGGCTGAGGTACCGGCCGCGGTGGACGAGGGCGCAGCGGACGAGGGCGCGGGAGGCGAGGGTGGCCCACTCCGGTCGTCAACCGGGCCGGGCGTGGTGGGGGTGGCCTGAGCCACACCAGCCGAGTTGTCCCGGCGCTGGGCGGTGTACTCGACCCCCACGATGAGCGCTATGCCCGCAGCAGCCACCACCACGATCAGCCAGACTGGTCGACGCCGGGCCCGCCAGTACTCGACGGGCTCCAACAGGTCGTCAGTCACGGGTCCCGCCGGGTGTCCTCACGCGCGCTCCCGACGTGCCGGTCACCGATCGATCGACCCGACCGGCGCGACAGTCGGCCAGGTCGCGCGACAGTTCCTCGATGGCCCTGGCGTGCTCGTCGCGCTCGTCGTCCAACTCGTCCCGTAGCACCTGGATCTGCCCGTCGCGATCGGCCAGTTCGCGAGCATGGGTCAGGGTCAGGTGGCCCAACAGGTCACGGCGGGTGGTGCGCACCCGTTCCCAGCGCCGGGACCAGATGAGGAAGCCGAGCAGCAGGCCGAGGGCCAGGGCAAGCACTATGGACGGCCAGGACTGATCGGTCAGCCAGCTCATGGAATCCTCCGCTGCGATCGGGATATCCGGTCAATCGAACCAGACCGTGACGGGTGCGGATTATCGCCGACGACTCATCGGGCATCCATCGCATCGCTGGGCACCACCCGACGAAGCTCCACCGAGAGGTCGGAGCCGGACACCACCAGCGCGATGTCCTCGGCGAGAGTCTCGGCGGCGATGAGCCCGCGGTGGGTCTCTGCGGCGGATCTCTGGGCGGAGGGCACTCCCAGGGTCAGCTGGATCCGGTCCGACACGTCCAGACCGGCTGCTCGCCGGGCGTCCTGCACCTGCCGAACGACGTCACGAGCCCATCCCTCGGCCTCCAGTTCGGCGGTGACGGTGGTGTCGAGAATCACGAATCCGCCCCCCGGCAACGGCGCGACGGCGGCTCCGGCGGCCACCCCCTCGACGACGGTGTCGAGGACGTATTCACCGGCAGCGAGTTCGACACCGCCGCATGTCACTCCGCCGGCTCCGCTGTTCCAGTCGCCGGCCTTCGCGGCTCGGATGACGTCCTGGACCCCCTTGCCCAATCGAGGTCCCGCCGCTCTGGCATTGACGGTCAGCCGTTCGCTCACGGTGACCCCGGTCCCGGCCGCCGCGTCCGTCGACCCGAAGGAGACCTCCCGGACATTCACCTCGTCGGCGAGGAGAGTGGCGAAACCTCCCAGCGATGTCGGTTCGGCAACCACGACCGTGAGTCGCGACAACGGCAACCGGACCCGCAGATTGGCCGCCTTCCGGAGGCCGAGTGCGGCCGAAGCCGCGGCGCGAACCGTGTCCATGGCCGTGACCAACGGGAGGTCGACCGGTAGTTCGTCGTCGGCCGGCCAGTCGGCCAGGTGGACGCTTCGGCCGCCGGTCAGACCACACCACACCTCGTCGGCGACGAGTGGCAGCAGCGGCGCAGCCACTCGGCAGATGACGTCGAGCGCGGTGTGCAGGGTGTCGATTGCCGCCTGGCCGCCCTCGGTGGGTCCGGACTCCGGGGTGCCTGCAGACCAGAACCGGTCGCGGGATCGACGGACGTACCAGTTGGTGACGACGTCGAGGGTGTCGCGGACGACCTCGCATGCGCCGGCGATGTCGTAGCCGTCCAACGCGAGCCGGACGCCGTGGACGCACTCGCCGACTTTCGCCAATAGATACCGATCGAGGACGTCGGGCGAATCGGTGCGCCGATCCCCGCTGGTTCCTGCCGCGCCGGAGTAGAGCGTCAGGAAGTAGTAGGTGTTCCACAGCGGCAGCAGGACCTGACGGACCGAGTCTCGAATTCCCTGCTCGGTGGTCACCAGATTGCCGCCACGGATGACCGACGAGGACATCAGGAACCATCGCATCGCATCGGCACCGTCGCGGGCGAACACGTCGGACACGTCGGGGTAATTGCTCAGGCTCTTGCTCATCTTGCGACCGTCGTCGCCGAGCACGATGCCGTGCGCCAGGCAGGTCCGGAATGCCGGCCGGTCGAACAGTGCCGTTGCCAGGACGTGCATCGTGTAGAACCAGCCGCGGGTCTGGCCGATGTACTCCACGATGAACTCGCCCGGGTAGTGGTTCTCGAACCAGTCCGTGTTCTCGAACGGGTAATGGACCTGCGCGAACGGCATCGACCCGGACTCGAACCAACAGTCCAACACCTCCGGAACCCGGCGCATCGTCGACCGGCCCGATGGGTCGTCAGGGTTGGGGCGGGTGAGGTCGTCCACGAACGGTCGGTGCAGGTCGCTGGGTCGAACCCCGAAGTCACGTTCGATCTCGTCCAAGGAGCCGTAGACGTCCAGGCGTGGATAGGCAGGGTCGTCGCTGCGCCACACCGGAATGGGACTGCCCCAGTATCGATTGCGGCTGATCGACCAGTCACGGGCGTTCGACAGCCACGTACCGAACGACCCGTCCTGGACGTGTTCGGGCACCCAGGTGATCTGCCGGTTGAGCTCGACCATCCGGTCTCGGAATTGGGTGACCTTGACGAACCAACTGGACACCGCCCGGTAGATCAGCGGGTTCGCGCAGCGCCAGCAGTGTGGGTAGGCGTGGTCGTACGTCTCGTGCCGCAGCAGGACGGCACCGCTCGCGACGCCGTCACGCAACGCCCGGGCGATCCGCGGGTTGGCGTCGAAGACGTGCTCACCGGCGTAGTCGATGATCTCGGTGGTGAACCGCCCCTGACTGTCGACCGGGACGACGACGTCGATGCCCGCGGCGTCGGTGACCGTCTTGTCGTCCTCACCGAAACCCGGGGCGAGGTGCACGATTCCGGTGCCGTCCTCGGTGGTGAGGAAGTCCCCGGCCAGTACGACATGAGCGTTGGGCCGACCGGCGAAGTAGCCGAACGGTGGGGTGTACCTGCGTCCCACCAGGTCAGCGCCGGTGAGGTGCTCGACGATCGTCGGTTGGTCACCGAGTTCGCGGGCGTAGTGCGCCACCCGCGCCTGGGCCAGGACGAAGCGGCGACCCGTGTGCTCTCCCTGCGTGGGTTCGACGACCACGTAGGCGACCTCCGGGCCCACCGCGGCCGCGAGGTTGCTGGGTAGCGTCCACGGTGTCGTCGTCCACACCAGCAACAGTTCGCCGGTCTCGAGGGGGAATCCGACGGTCAGGGCCGGGTCTTGCCGAGGTCGGTAGACGTCGTCCATTCGGGTCTCGGTGTTGGACAGTGGGGTCTCGCACCGCCAGCAATAGGCGAGGACCCGGAATCCCTCGTAGACCAGCCCCTTGTCGAACAGGCTCTTGAAAGCCCACATGACGCTTTCCATGTACGACAGGTCGAGGGTCTTGTAGTCGTCCTCGAAATCGACCCACCGGGCCTGACGCGTGACGTAGTCCTCCCACTCGTCGGTATAACGCAGCACCGTGCTGCGACAGACCTCGTTGAAGGCGGCGACACCCATCTGTTCGATCTCGGACTTGTGGCGGATACCGAGTTCCTTCTCGGCGTGGACCTCGGCCGGCAGTCCGTGGCAGTCCCACCCGAAGCGCCGCTCGACTCGCCTGCCCCGCATCGTCTGATATCGAGGAACGACGTCCTTGACATAACCGGTCAGCAGGTGGCCGTAGTGCGGGAGCCCGTTGGCGAAAGGTGGACCGTCATAGAAGACGAATTCATTGCCTCCGACCGTTCCGTCCGGCGAATCTGCTGGTCGGTTGTCGATGCTGGCCTGAAAGGTCTCGTCGTCGGCCCACCGGCTGAGGACCCGGGCTTCCAGAGCCGGAAAGCTCGGGCTGGGGGTCAGGTCTCCACCGTTGCGGGGGTAGGGCTGGCTACTGCGACTCATGTCCGTCCTTCGTGTCGTCATTGCGCCTACTGACCACACGAGGACGACCCTCAGTCGAGAGCGCCGCGGTACCACCTCGCTTGCCGACCCGCCGCTGTCGGGTTGATCGACCACTTCTTCGCGGCTGTGACGGGCCACCCGTCCGGCTCTACTAGGGCCCGCGGTCGCAGCGCACGACCAGCCTGTTCTTCCGGAGGCTCACCGGTGATCGCCGGGTCAGTGCCTGTGACAGGAATGGTAGCCCCCGAGACGACAGGACGACGATGCCCTCAACCGTTCGCCGCCTCTGGTTCGATGGAACGTCCGACCAGGCTCTACTCGAATGGAGGTGGCTGCGTGACGTTCTCGATCGTCGCCCGGTCTGCCGAGGGTGACGCTCTCGGGGTGGCCGTGGCCAGCAAGTTCCTGGCCGTCGGGTCTGCCGTGCCAGCCGCTGCCATGGGGATCGGGGCGATCGCCACCCAGGCGCACGCCAACACGCTCTACCGCCGAGACGGTCTGGAGTTCCTGCGAGACGGCCACGATGCGGTGTCGACGCTTGCCGCCCTGTTGGCACCGGACGAGATGCGCGAGCACCGTCAATGCGGTCTGGTGGATGCCGATGGGGGGTCCGCCAGCTTCACCGGGTCCGAGTGCATGGCGTGGGCGGGCGGGCTGTCCGGACCCGATTACGCGATCCAGGGCAATATCCTCACCGGGCCGCAGGTGGTCGCCGACATGCAGGCAGCCTGGCTCGACAGCGCGGGCCTCGCTCTGCCCGAGCGGTTGCTGGCCGTGCTGACGGCAGGAGACCTCGCCGGCGGCGACCGACGCGGACGCCAGAGTGCGGCCCTGCTGGTCGTGAACCGGGACGGTGGTTACACCCCGGGCGACGATCTGGCGTACGACCTGCGCGTGGACGACCACGCCGATCCGGTCACCGAGTTGGCGCGGCTTCTGGCGCTGCACCACGTGTACTTCGACAGGCCGCGTGAGCAGGATCTGATCAGTCTGGACGGGTCGATCGGTGATCGGGTGCGCGAGGACCTCGCCGCCCTCGGCTACTCCGACCTCGATACCTGGGCAGGGGTCGAGAACTACGAACTGCGCGTCGTCGGCGGGCGCACGGATCAGGTCGTGTTGGATGCGCTGCACAGCGCTGCAGCGAGGAGCCGCGGGTAGCCTCGCGCCGTGAGCATCTCGCTGGGTTACCAGATCCCCAACTTCACGTATCCGGACACGACGCCCGACCAGCTGTTCGACAGAGTAATCGCGCAAGCCCAGGCGGCGGAGCGCGGCGGATTCGACACGGTACTGCTGATGGACCATTTCTATCAGTTGCCGGGCCTCGGTGTTCCTGAGGCCGAGATGCTGGAGTGTTATACGGCCCTGGGTGCCCTGGCAGCGGCGACGTCCACCATTCGGCTGTCGTCGTTGGTGACGGGAAACACGTATCGCAACCCGGCGATGTTGGCCAAGACCGTGACGACGTTGGACGTCATCTCCAAAGGCCGGGCAATCCTGGGTATCGGGGCCGGTTGGTACGAGCTGGAACACGATTCCTACGGCTACGAGTTCGGGACCTTCACCGACCGTTTCGAGCGTCTCGAAGAGGCCCTCAGCATTATCAAGCCGATGCTGGGTGGCGATCATCCGACCGTGTCAGGAAAGTGGTATCACACCGACAGGGCCATGAATAATCCACGAGTGCGTGACACGCTGCCGATCATGTTGGGGGGCTCCGGCGAGAAGAAGACGTTCCGCCTCGCCGCGCTGTATGCCGACCACATGAACATCATCTGCGGTCGGGACGAGATCCCGACCAAGCTGGCGGCGTTACGTCAGCGCTGCGACGAGGTCGGCCGCGACCCGGCGACGCTGCCCACCAGCTACCTCGCGTTCGTCATCATGGCTGAGACCTCGGACGAGGCCAAGGCCCTGCAACGAGGGCTGTTCGCCCGAGAGGGCGTCGACCTGGACGCCATGCCGGCCGAGCAACGCGCCGCGGCCACCGCACGACAGTTCACCGGCAGCCCCGACGAGGTCGCCGCCGAGTTGAAAGAGCACGTGCTCGATCCCGGTATCGACGGATTGGCCATCAACATGGTCGTCAACGGCCACGATCCCGCGATCGTGGAACTGGCAGGTCGTGCCCTGGCGCCCCTGGTGGCGTGATGGTGAGTCGCTGACCTCACCTGGCGACAGGCGCGCACGAGGGCACGAGGCGAGGTGCAATGCGTCCGGAGATTGTCCGCCGACGAACGGCCGGGCAGGTGGCCCAAGACCGTGCCGTCGCGTTGCACCGCAGTCGTGACCACAGGATTATCCCGAGCAGGCCCGGCCGGCACTCGGACGGTCAGTGCCAGGCGTCGCGCAGTACCTCGTCGTCCAGCCGGTCGGTGAAGTGACTGGCAAAACGGTCCAGGTCAGCTGACGTCGCGGCAGCGACCTCGTCCGCGCCGAGGTCGTCGATGTGACGCCGCAGGTACTCGGCGCGGGTGAGTCCGGCACCACTGGCTGCGGCATCGATCCGGTCCAAGACCTCGTCCGAAACGTCACGGATGACTACGTCGGTCACAACTGGTCCTCTCGGTACGGATTCGGGATTGCCGAAGCTTAGGGCCAGCCGACCCGCGACGGCGCCTCGGCACGGCACAATGGCGGCCGTGTCCCAGCCCACGACTTCGAACCCGTTTCCGGACGTCCCCGACAAGCCGACTGTCGACGGCCTGGAGGACGTGTGGGTCACCCGGTGGCGCGAGCGGGACACGTACGCGTTCGACCGCACCATGGACCGCGAGTCGGTGTACTCGATCGACACCCCGCCACCCACCGTGTCCGGGTCGCTGCACGTCGGACACGTGTTCAGCTACACCCATACGGACTGCATCGCTCGATTCCAACGGATGCGCGGCAAGTCCGTGTTCTACCCGATGGGTTGGGACGACAACGGCCTGCCGACCGAACGCCGGGTGCAGAACTACTTCGGCGTCCGGTGCGACCCCAGCCTGGCGTACGACCCCGATGTCAGCCCCCCAGCCGAGGTGCCGAAGAACGATCGTGACTTCCTCCGTGTGTCGCGTCGCACGTTCGTCGAGCTGTGCGAGCGACTGACCGCCGAGGACGAGAAGGCCTTCGAGGCGCTGTTCCGCCGCCTCGGCCTCAGCGTGGACTGGTCCCTGCAGTACGAAACGATCAACGCGGTGTCACGAGCCGCCTCGCAGCGGGCGTTCCTGCGCGCCGTGAGGCGTGGCGACGCCTACTCGGCGGAGGCGCCCACCCTGTGGGACACCACCTTCCAGACCGCGGTGGCGCAGGCCGAACTGGAAGATCGAGAGCGTCCCGGGGCTTACCACCGAATCGCGTTCGACCGAGTCGGGGCACCAGCGGGTGAGGCGGTGTTCATCGAGACCACCCGACCCGAGCTCATCGGATCGTGCGTCGCCCTGGTCGCCCACCCCGACGACGAGCGTTACCGGCCGCTGATGGGTTCGCGGGTGCTCACCCCGCTGTTCAACGTCGAGGTGCCGGTGCTGGCCCACCCGCTGGCAGACCCGGCCAAGGGCTCTGGCATCGCGATGATCTGTACCTTCGGTGACACCACCGACGTGACGTGGTGGCGCGAACTCCAGCTGCCCAGCCGGGCGCTCATCGGTCGCGACGGCCGGTTCGCCCTCGACGCGCCCGACTGGATCACCGACGACGCAGGCCGCGCCCGTTACGCAGAATTGGCGGGCAAGACGGCTCACTCGGCACGCGAGGCCGTCGTCGCATCGCTGCGTGAGGTGTCTGCACTCGTCGGCGACCCACGCCCGATCACGCATCCGGTCAAGTTCTACGAGAAAGGCGACAAGCCACTCGAGATCGTCACCAGCCGGCAGTGGTACATCCGCAACGGTGGGCGGGATTCGAGCCCGGACGGCCTGCGTGCCCAGTTGCTGGCGCGCGGCGACGAGTTGCAATGGCACCCCGACCATATGCGGCAGAGGTACGAGAACTGGGTGAGTGGCCTCAACGGAGATTGGTTGGTGTCACGGCAGCGCTTCTTCGGGGTGGCCGTTCCCGTGTGGTACCCGCTGGACGACACCGGCGCCCCTCGATACGACGAGCCGATCCTGCCCGACGAGGCGTCGCTGCCCGTCGACCCGGCATCAGCGGCGCCGCCCGGATTCGAGGCGTCACAGCGAGGCGTCCCCGGTGGGTTCGTGGCCGACCCGGACGTCATGGACACGTGGGCGACGTCGTCGCTGACGCCGCAGATCGTTGCTGGGTGGGAGCGCGACCCCGACTTGTTCGCCCGGGTGTTTCCGATGGACCTTCGCCCGCAGGGCCACGACATCATTCGTACCTGGTTGTTCTCGACGGTGGTTCGATCCAACGCCGAGCATTCCAGTCTGCCGTGGGCCCATGTCGCCCTGTCGGGCTGGATCCTGGACCCCGACCGCAAGAAGATGGGCAAGTCCAAGGGCAACGCCGTCACTCCCCTGGACATGCTGACCGAGTTCGGCTCGGACGCAGTGCGTTACTGGTCGGCCAGTGGCCGACCGGGCATCGATACGGCGTTCGACACCGGACAGATGAAGGTCGGGCGGCGCCTGGCCATGAAGATCCTCAACGTCAGCAAGTTCGTGCTGGGCATTCCCGGCGCAGCGTCATCACCATCCGCCCCACTGGCACTGGGCTCCGTCGTCGAACCCCTGGACCGGGCGGTGCTGAGCCGGTTGGCTGCGGTCGTCCAGGCCGCCACCACGGCGTTCGAGGCGTACGACTACGCCCGTGCGTTAGAGGTCACCGAGGCGTTCTTCTGGACGTTCTGCGACGACTACGTCGAATTGGTCAAGGACCGGGCGTACGGCGGGGCGGGTGAGGCCGGGCAGGTGTCCGCGGTCGCCGCACTACGGGTGGCGCTGGACACCCAACTCCGATTGTTCGCGCCGTTCCTGCCGTTCGCCACAGAGGAGGTCTGGTCGTGGTGGCGCGAAGGGTCACTGCATCACGCCCCATGGCCAAGCGCGTCACCACTGCTCGAGGCCTCGGCAGGGGCCGACGGTGCCACGTTGGCCATCGTGGCGACTGCGTTGACCGGGCTCCGCAAGGCCAAGACCGAGGCCAAGGTGTCGCAGCGGACAGAGGTGGTGCGGGCGTTCGTGACGGGATCCGCCGACCAGATCGCGCTTCTCGAGCCGGCTCGGGGGGATCTGAGCGCAGCCGGGAAGGTGGCCGAGTTGACCCTGACCGTCAGCGCCGTGGCCGAGCTCGCCATCAGCGACGTGACCCTGGCCGACCAGCCTGTGAGCTGAGAGTGCAGGACGTCTGAGGTCGTGAGATTTTGTGGGTCAGGGTCCTGAGATTTTGTGAGTCGGGATATTGCGCAACGGGTCGGCGCTCGCTTGGTGAGCCTCGATCGTGAGGAGGATCTCTCCGCGGCGCGTCGAGACCCCAACCAGTTCCTGGATGACCTGGGTACGCCGACCGTCGTCATCTGCGGGACACCGACGGGCCACGAGGTCGACGCCGTAGTCGAAGCGGCAGACGACGGGTGACTCTGGGCGACCGAATCATCGGCCTGCCCCTGGCCGACCTCTGGACCTGACGACGGGCGTCGATCAGATCGTGACGTTACGCGGAGCGTTCGCGCCGGGGCCGGGCGCGGGTGGGCAGGTCACGGGGCACCAACGTGGGCAGGACGTTCTCGAGGACGACCTCGCGGGTGACGACGACTCGGGCGACGTCGTCACGACTCGGCACGTCGAACATGACCGGCATGAGGACCTCCTCCATGATCGCCCGCAGCCCACGAGCGCCGGTGCCACGCAGAATGGCCTGGTCGGCGATGGACTCGACGGCGTCCGGCGTGAACTCCAGCTCGACACCGTCGATCTCGAACATCCGCTCGTACTGTTTGGCCAGAGCATTGCGGGGCTCGGTCAGGATGCGCACCAGAGCCTCGCGATCCAACTGCGACACCGTGGTGATGACCGGCAGCCGGCCGATGAACTCGGGGATCAGGCCGAACTTGAGCAGGTCTTCGGGCATGACCTCGGAATAGACGGCAGCATCGTCCAGCGGCGAGTGCAACTGCGCGCCGAACCCCAGACCCTTGCGGCCGATCCGCTGCTCGATGATCCGCTCGAGACCGGCGAACGCCCCACCGACGATGAACAGCACATTCGTCGTGTCGATCTGGATGAACTCCTGATGCGGGTGTTTGCGTCCCCCCTGCGGCGGCACCGAGGCGCTGGTCCCTTCGAGGATCTTCAGCAGCGCCTGCTGTACGCCCTCACCCGACACGTCGCGGGTGATCGATGGGTTCTCGGACTTGCGGGCGATCTTGTCGGCCTCGTCGATGTAGATGATGCCCTGCTCGGCGCGCTTGACGTCGTAGTCCGCAGCCTGGATCAACTTGAGGAGGATGTTCTCGACGTCCTCGCCGACGTACCCCGCCTCGGTCAGCGCCGTGGCGTCCGCGATGGCGAACGGCACGTTCAGCATCCGGGCCAGGGTCTGCGCAAGGTACGTCTTGCCGCAGCCGGTGGGGCCGATGAGCAGGATGTTGGACTTGGCGATCTCGACCGCCTCGTCCCGCTTCGGTCCGGCACCCGCGCGGATTCGCTTGTAGTGGTTGTACACAGCCACCGACAGCGCCCGCTTGGCCGGGTCTTGACCGATCACGTACTGATCGAGGAACTCGTAGATCTCACGAGGCTTCGGCAACTCGGTGACACCGGTGTCCGTAGCCTCGGACAGTTCTTCCTCGATGATCTCGTTGCACAGGTCGATGCACTCGTCGCAGATGTACACGCCGGGTCCGGCGATCAGCTTCTTCACCTGCTTCTGACTCTTTCCGCAGAAAGAGCATTTCAGCAAGTCACTGCCGTCACCGAGTCGAGCCACCTCGTGTCCTTCCAATCGGGAGCGGCCGTGGACCACGCCTGCGCGTCGTGCAGCGTCCTGCTCGACGCTACTCGTCCCTTCGTGCCCGTGACACCCTTACACGCCACCTGACCCGACCAATCGTCGGGGTATGTCGTCACGAAGGCTGAGTGAGGGCCTCAGTGTCGCCCTGCAGCAGCGGCGATGGGCGGTGCAGCCGACGCCTTGCGCGAGTCGAGTACCTGGTCGACCAGGCCGTACTCCTTCGCTTGGGCGGCCGTGAGGATCTTGTCGCGCTCGATGTCCAGGCGCACCTGGGCGACATCGCGGCCACAGTGGTGGGCGAGGGTGGACTCCAGCCAGCCGCGCATCCGCTGTACCTCGTTCGCCTGGATCTCGATGTCCGATGCCTGTCCGAAGTCGCTGCCGGCCATGGCGGGCTGGTGGATCAGGATGCGAGCGTTGGGCAGCGCGAAACGCTTACCGGGCGTGCCCGCCGACAGCAGGACCGCCGCGGCACTGGCTGCCTGACCCAACACGTACGTCTGGATGTCCGGGCGGATGTATTGCATGGTGTCGTAGATGGCGGTCAACGCCGTGAACGACCCCCCGGGAGAATTGATGTACATGATGATGTCGCGGTCGGGGTCCTGCGACTCCAGGACGATGAGTTGCGCCATGACGTCATCCGCGGACGTATCGTCGATCTGCACCCCGAGAAAGATGATCCGATCCTCGAAGAGCTTCGCGTACGGATCCAGGGTCTTGGTGCCGAGGCTGGTTCTCTCGGTGAATTGAGGAATGATGTAACGGCCGCTGGGCGATGCGGGCCCGGTTCCGATAGTGGTCACGTGCGCTCTCCTTCACGAGGTGGTCTGCGTCGTCGGGGCGGTCGGCGTCGTCGGTCGATCAGCGTCGGGTGTTGCCGCCACCGGTGACATCGGCGGAGGAACGGACGACCTCGTCGACCATGCCGTACACCATGGCGTCCTCAGCCGAGAACCAACGGTCGCGGTCGGCGTCGGTGATGATCGTGTCAACGGTCTGGCCGGTGTGAGCGGCGATGAGCTCGGACATCTGCTGCTTGACGAAAACCAACTGCTGCGCCTGGATCGCGATGTCGCTGGCGGTTCCACCCATACCGCCCGAGGGCTGGTGCATCATGATGCGCGAGTGCGGCAGGGCGTAGCGCTTGCCCCGCGCTCCGGCACACAGGAGGAACTGCCCCATCGATGCCGCGAGACCCATGGCGACAGTGCCCACGTCCGGCTCGATGAAGCGCATGGTGTCGTAGATCGCCATGCCGGCGGAGATTGAACCGCCCGGTGAGTTTATGTAAAGAAAGATATCGCGCTCGGGGTCCTCGGCTGCGAGTAGGAGCATTTGCGCGCAGATCGCGTTGGCGTTCTCGTCTCGTACCTCGGACCCGAGAAAAATGATCCGCTGTGCGAGCAGGCGCTGGTACACGCTGTCGTCGAGGCCGAAGCTGCTGGGACTGGAGGTGCGGGCTTCCACGTCGAGGTGAGCGCTCACGAGGACTCCTTTCGGGAGGACATCGGCTTGGAACAGGTCACTCATGGGACGGTAACGTCGCCGTCAGGCACGGCGGTGCCGAAGTGCGGTGGGTTTCGCTATCGGCTCAGCGCGACGTCACACCGACTGCGTCGTCGGGGTCGATGACCACCAGGCTGCCGTCGTCGACGAACGAATCCGCACTCAGATCCACCCCGGCGCTGTCGACAGCAGCCGCCGCGTCCGTCCCGGCGGCGGCCGGCGAGCGACCGAGGAGGGCGTCGAGGTCGAGGGTGCGTCCGGTGGTGTCGGTGATCGACGCCCGCTCCAGGACGATGGCCAACGCCTTGCGTCGGGCGACCTCGCCCACCATCGCCGGAATCTGACCCGACTCGTCGACGGCCTTGACGAACTCGTTGGCCTCCATGCCGTACTGCTGGGCACTGGTCAGCAGAAACTGCAGTAGTTCGTTCTGGCCGACGGTCACGTTGTTCGCCTCTGCCACCGCGTCCAGCATGAACTGCCCGCGAAGCGTCCGCTCGGTCTCGGCCGTCACCTCCGCCCGATGCTCGTCATCGTCGCTGCGCCCCTCGGATTCGAGGTGTCGGTCCACCTCTTCGGTGATCATGGTGGGGGGCACCGGGAAGTCGACGGTCGCGAGGAGCGCGCTGATCGCGTTCTCTCGGGCTTGGGCACCCTGCTGGACCCGTTTCACCTGCGCGGCCTCGGCGCTCAGGCTGTCTCGCAACTCGGCGACCGTGTCGAATTCACTCGCGAGCTCGGCGAAGTCGTCGTCGACATCCGGCAGGACGCGTTCCTTCACCGCTCGTACCGTCACGGTGACTTCGGCTTCCTCGCCCGCCCGCTCACCCCCGGCGAGCGGTGAGGTGAAGATGGCCTCCTCGTCGGCCGACAGCCCGATCAGGGCGTCGTCCATGCCCTGCAGCATGGTGGCCGAGCCCACCTCGTACGACAGGCCGGTGGCCGAGTCGACCTCGTCGTCGTCGATGGACGCCACGATGTCGATGGTCACGAAATCGCCGGCGACCACTGGACGGTCGATGGTGGTGAGCGTCCCGAAACGGGCTCGCAAGGTGTCGAGACGGCGATCGACGTCCTCGTCCGAGACGATCACCGGGTCGACAGTGACCTGCAGGGCATCGAGGTCGGGCAGGTCGAACGTCGGGCGGACGTCGACCTCCGCGGTGAACTTCAACTCCCCGCCGGCGGCGGGATCCGGCACCTCGGAGATGTCGACCTCCGGCTGACCGAGCGGCCGGATGTCGGTCTCGGCAACGGCCTGGCGGTAGAGCTCGGGCAGGGCGTCGTTGACGGCCTCCTGCAGCACCGCGCCGCGACCGACCCGCTGGTCGATGATTCGTGGCGGCACCTTGCCACGCCGAAAGCCCGGAATGGCCACCTGCGCACCGATGGTCTTGTATGCCTTGTCGATGTTGGGCTTCAACTCATCGAAGGGCACCTCGACAACGAGCTTGACGCGGGTGGGGGCGATGGACTCGACGGCGCTCTTCACGTGGAGGTACTCCAGGATGGTCAGGGGGATCGCGGTTGGTGATGACGGTGAGACGGGCAAGGCTACCCGTGGCGGGTCGGGGTAGCCGGATTCGAACCGACGACCTTCCGCTCCCAAAGCGGACGCGCTAGCCAAGCTGCGCTATACCCCGTCAGGTCAGAGTAACGCGCCTGTCCGCCAGGAGCCGGGCGCTACGCTTGGGCCGCTACGCAGCCGGGAACGGCGGCACGCGGGTGTAGCTCAATGGTAGAGCTTCTGCCTTCCAAGCAGATGGCGCCGGTTCGATCCCGGTCACCCGCTCCACCGACGATGAGGGCGGAGAACCGTGAGCCCCGAGTTCTTGTTGACCAGCTTGGTGATCGTGGCCACTCCGGGCACCGGCGTTCTCTACACGATCACGGCGGGCCTGGCGAGGGGTACGCGAGCCAGTCTGATCGCGGCCTTCGCCTGCAAGCTGGGGATCATTCCGCACGTACTGGCGGCCATCACGGGCCTGGCCGCCCTTCTGCATGCCAGCGCGCTGGCGTTCGGTGTCATCAAGTACGCGGGGGTCGCCTACCTGCTGTACCTCGCCTGGGTCACCTTCCGCGACAGGGGGGCACTGTCCGCAGACGCCGAGAGCACGCCGCAGACCACGTGGCGAGTCGTCCGCTCCGGTGTCCTCGTGAACCTGCTCAACCCCAAGTTGTCGATCTTCTTCTTCGCGTTCCTGCCGCTGTTCGTCGGTGGCTCGTCAGCGAACACGGTGATCCGGATGGTCGAGTTGAGTGGGATCTTCATGCTGCTCACCCTGGTCGTCTTTGCTGGTTACGGAGTTTGTGCGGCTGCTGTCAGGCGCTACGTCATCACCCGACCGAGAGTGATCACCTGGGTCCGGAGGGTCTTCGCGGGTTCGTTCGTGGTGCTCGCCGGACGCCTGGCGGTGACCGAGGCGAGGCCGTGACGGTGGACAGGTCGGCGATACCGACAGGGCGCGGCGGGATAACCTGTCGGTCGTGGAGATCAAGATCGGCGTCCGCAACACCCCTCGCGAACTCGTCGTCGAGTCGAGCCTGACTCCCGACGCCGTGTCTGACCTGGTGGCCAAAGCCGTCACCGCCGGAGGCGTACTCACGCTGACGGACGAGCGGGGACGTTCGTTGATCGTCCCCGTCGAAGCGCTGGCCTACGTCGAAGTGGGTGCCGGCGAGAGCCGACGCGTCGGCTTCGGCTCCAGCTGACCCGCCTGACCCCTGTAGGGCCACGTCATGGACATCGACAGCCTCCTGTCGGCCATCGTCGTCGGTCTCATCATCGGCGCGCTGGGTCGCCTGATCGTCCCCGGCCGACAACCCATCGGGTGCCTGTTGACGATCGGGGTCGGCATCCTGGCCGCTCTGGTGGGCGGGATCGTGGCCCGCGCCGCCGGCTTGGACAGTGAGGGTTTCTCGTGGTCGCTGTTGGCCATCCAGGTGCTGGTGGCAGCGGTTGGTGTCGCGATCATCGGCAACGCCACGCGCCGCCGTGACTGACGGCGACACGTTTCAGGTGGCGGGACTCCGAAACCTCGGACAACCTGGTTCACATGACGGTCGCAGGAATCATCAGCGCAATCATCGTCGGAGCCATCATCGGTGCTCTCGGACGACTCGTTCTCCCTGGTCGCCAGCCCATCGGCTGGGTCCTCACCATCGTCGTCGGAATTCTGGCGGCGATCCTCGGCTCGGTTCTGGCCAATGCTGCCGGTTTCGAGACCGATGGCTCGTTCAATGTCATCGAGCTGCTTTTCCAGATCGTCCTCGCCGTTATCGGCGTCGCGATCGTGGCGGGCAGCACACGCCGTAGCCGGGTCTGATCAGACCAGCCCTACCCCACGCCTGACGCTTGGCTCCGGGCATGACATGCCCGGGCCAAGATCAGGCGCCGAGTCCCAGGGTGCGTAACCGCTCCTGGTGACGGTCGGTCAGCCTGGTGAGGAGACGGCCGATCTCGCCCAGTTCCATGCCTGGTGCCTCACCCATACCCACGACCAGTGCAGCAAGACCCTCACGGTCGACCACGACCCGTTGCGCCTGTGACAGCGCCTCGCCCACCAGGCGGCGGGCCCAGAGCGCCAAGCGACCGGTCACGGCTGGGTCGGCCTCGACAGCGGCACGAACGACGTCGGCGATGACGTCGAGTCGATCCGAGTCGCGCAGCACGTCCTGCACCAGCTCCCGCGTCGCCGGGTCGACGAATCCGGCGATCTCGCGGTAGAAGTCCGTGCCGATGGCGTCCCCGACATAGGCCTTCACCAGCCGCTCGAGCCAGTCACTCGGCGTGGTCCGGTCGTGGAAAGCGTCAACCGGTGCGACGAACGCAGCCATCGCTGCCTGCGGTACCGCACCCAGTTCGATGATCCTGGCGCTCAGCCGTTCGAAATGCCGGTACTCGGCCACGGCGAGGTCGGCCACCGCGACCCGTTCGGCCAGGGTGGGGGCGTGCTCGGCATCGCCCGCAAGCCGTGAGAATGCGGTCAACTCGGTGTAGGCGAGCGCTCCCAGCAGGTCGATGACGTGCTCGGTCGCAGCGCTTTCCACAGCCGTCAGCGTATGCCCGCCCCGGGTTCGCGGCGTCGGCGTACTCTGAGGTCTCAGTGACCACCCAGACTTTCGCCGAGTACGGCGTCGACGACCAGATCTGCGCCGCACTCGCCGGCGCAGGCATCACCCATCCATTCCCCATCCAGGCGATGACCCTGCCGGTCGCCCTCGACGGGCACGACATCATCGGCCAGGCCAAGACCGGCACGGGCAAGACGTTGGGGTTCGGGGTTCCCCTCGTCCAACGGGTCATCGGACCCGGCCAGCCGGGGTGGGACGACCTTGCCGCGCCCGGCGCCCCCCAGGGTCTGGTCGTGGTCCCCACCCGCGAGCTGGCCCTGCAGGTCGCCGGAGACCTCACGCTGGCCGCCAAACGCGGCCCCGTCCGGGTCACCACGGTGTTCGGTGGTCGGGCGTACGAACCTCAGATCGAGGCGCTGCGCGCCGGAGTCGAGATAGTCGTCGGCACCCCCGGCCGCCTGGTCGACCTCAGTGGATCAGGCTCCATGGACCTCGGTCACGTCCGCATCCTGGTTCTGGACGAGGCCGACGAGATGCTGGACCTCGGATTCCTGCCCGACGTCGAGAAGCTGATCAAGCGGACTCCGGCGGGCCGCCAGACCATGCTGTTCTCCGCCACCATGCCCTCGGCCGTGGTGGCGTTGGGTCGTCAGTACATGACCCACCCCACACACATCCGTGCTGCGGATCCCACTGACACCGGCGCCACGGTCCTGGCGATCACGCAGTGGGCCTATCGCTGCCACACCATGGACAAGATCGAGGTTCTCGCCCGCCTGCTGCAGGCCGAGGGGCGCGGGCTGACGATGGTTTTCACCCGCACCCGGCGCAGCGCGAGTGCCATCTCCGACGAGCTGACCGACCGAGGTTTCGCAGCTGCGGCAATCCACGGTGACCTCGGCCAGGGCGCACGTGAGCAGGCGCTGAGGGCCTTCCGCAACGGCAAGGTGGACGTTCTCGTCGCAACGGAGGTGGCCGCCCGCGGGATAGACGTCGAAGAGGTCACCCACGTCGTCAACTACGAGTGCCCTGACGATTCGCGGGCCTACCTGCACCGGGTGGGACGGACCGGTCGCGCCGGGGCCAGCGGAACGGCTGTGACGTTCGTCGACTGGGCGGACATGGTCCGGTGGTCGGTCATCGATCGCGAGTTGGACCTCGGTCTGGGCGAGCCCGAAGAGACCTACTCGACATCGCCCAACCTGTACGAGGAGTTGTCCATCGCGGTCGGCACCACGGGCCGACTGCCACGGGCGTCGCGGACGCGAGCCGGGCTGTCCGCCGAGACCCGCGAAAAGGTCGAGGGCAGCGTCGGCGACCCGGGCGCCTCCCGCTCGAAGCGCGCCCGTCCATCCCGGGACGGCGGACCACGGCGCTCGGATCCGGCCACCGACGCTCCGGCGGCCAAGCGATCACCCCGCTCGCGGACTCGTCGCCGGCCTGACGCCGCCGAGCCCGGACCTGGCCTGGTGGCCGACTCGGCACCCAGCCCCGGCGCCACGTCAGGGCCGACGGACAGCCCGGTCGCCAGCCCTCGCCGGCGGCGTCGACGTGGGGGTAGCGGCCATGCCGCCAGCGCAGATGCGTAAGTCCCTCGCTACCGGCTGATCAAGATCCGTGCGACGTCGCGGTACACCTGAGTCACGCGGGACCGGGGCGACGTGCGTATCACGCTGCGACCCAGGGCCGCCGATTCGGCGACGCGGATCGAGCGGGGCACAGCGGCCAACAGTTCGACGTCGTACCGGGTTGTCACGTCGTCCAGTACCGCGCGAGCGTGGGCAGTCCGGATGTCCACCATGGTGGCCAGCACGCCCGCCACCCGCAGTCCGGGGTTGAGCAACCGTTTCACGTCGGCCACCGTGTCCAGTACCTGACCGACACCGCGATGACTGAGCATGTCCGCTGTCATCGGCACGACGACGGTGTCCGCGGCGGCCAACGCGTTGAGGGTGAGCACACCCAGCGACGGTGAACAGTCGATCAACACCACGTCGACCTCGTCGGCGACGGGCATCAGCGCGCGACGCAGCGTGAGGTCACGCTCGGGGCGATCCAGCAGCGCGCTGTCGACTCCGGCCAACGTCACATCGGCAGGCAGGAGACGTGCCCCGTCGGCGGTATCGACCATCGCCTCGCGGACCGGCACGCCACGGACCAGGACATCCGTGACGGTGGCGACCACGTCGTCCGGGTGCACACCCACGGCGAATGTCAGGCACGCCTGAGCGTCGAGGTCGACCAACACCACGCGCTGGCCCAGATCCACCAGCGCCGCCCCCAGCGCGGCCACCGTCGTCGTCTTGGCCACCCCACCCTTCTGGTTGGCGATCGCGATCACCCGGGCCACGCCGCCATCCTGCCCGCCACCGCGCCGCCACCCCGCCGTCCGACCCCGAACCCGCGCGTCGCATATTGGAGCGGTGACGACTGATGGTGGCCTGTTCGGACCGGACAGCGTGTCGTGGCGGGTGATCGGCGATCCGCTCTCGGGCGTGGCCGGACTGCGTGCCCTGCTGCAGCAGTCCCTGCACCCGATCGTCACTCAGGGTTTCGCGGCTCATTCCCGCTATCGCACGGAGTCGTGGGCGCGACTGATCCGCACCGCTGACTTCGTGGCATTGGCCACATTCGCTGATACGGCGACGGTCCAGGCGACGGCCGCGAAGGTGCGGCGCGGCCACAGGTTGGGGTGGACCGATCCCGAGACCGGGACACAACGGCGACTGGACGACCCCGATCTGCTGGCGTGGGTCCACTGTTGCATCGTCGACGCGATGCTCGACGTGACTGTTCGAGGCGGGCTGCGGCTCAGTGGCGCCGATCAGGACCTCTTCGTTGCCGAACAACGCAGGTTCGGCGCACTGGTCGGTCTCGATCCGGATGCCTTGCCTGACGACCGATCGTCGCTGGCGGCCTACTTCCGCGACATGCTGCCGCAGTTGCGCCTCACACCCGCCGCGCACGACACGGTCGCAACCCTGCTCGCTCCCCCACTGCCCACCCGGCTGGAGTTGCTGACACCTGCCCGAATCGGCTGGTCTGCGGTGGCCGCCCTTTCGTTCGGCACCCTGCCGCGCTGGGCGCGCCAGCTCTTCCCGCTACCCGAGGGGTATGCCCCGGTCACCGATGCGGCGGTCACATCGGGACTGCGTGGGCTACGCCGAACCGCGACCGGCGTCCGAGTCTTCGCGCCGCACATCGGGCGCAGCCCACACGAGCAAGCCGCCCGACGGCGCCTCGCCCTGGCGTCGTGATCTGCCTCCCCAGACTTGGTCACCATCGACCGCCCAGGCGGCCCGCCAGCTCCTCGACGACCTCCGGCGCCGTCGAGTGCTCACCGAGCCGGTTCTGCTTCCCGCTCCCGTGATAGTCACTGGATCCGGTGACGACCAGGTCCAGTGACCGGGCCAACGCCCTCAGGCCCGCCTTCGCCGCATCGTCGTGATCGCGGTGGTCGACCTCCAGACCAGCGAGTCCAGCAGCGGCCAGATCGGCGATCTGGGCATCCGAGAGGGTTCGTCCGCCGTGAGGCGAGCGAGCGTGAGCGATGACGGCGAGGCCTCCGGCAGCGACCACGGCCGCGATGGCGTCGGCGGTGCTCGGTGCTGCATACGGGACGTAGTACGGGCCCGGCTCGGCGAGCAGCCGCTGAAACGCGGCATCCCGATCGGGCACGACGTTCAGTTGGATCAACGCGTCCGCCAGATGCGGCCGACCCGGCGTCGCGCCCGGTGGCGTGCTCCGCAAGAGGGCAGCGACCAGGTCGTCACCATCCACCCCCGGCTCACCCGCGGCCAGCCGCCGGGCCATCTGCACAATCCGCCCCTCCCGCGATTCGATGGTGTCGGCGAGCATCGCGCCGAGCCCGGCATCGCCCACCAGGCAATCGCCGTATCCGAGTAGGTGCACGCTCATCCCGGCCCACCGAGTCGAGATCTCGATGCCTGACAGCACTCGTATGCCCGCGGTCGCAGCGGACGTCCGCGCGGCCCCGATCCCAGCCGTGGTGTCGTGGTCAGTCAACGCGATCGCGCTCAGCCCGGCGGCCGCAGCCTCGGCGACGACCTCGGCCGGGGTGCCACGCCCGTCGGATGCCGTCGAATGTGTGTGCAGGTCAACAACCATGGAGACAGAGAGTAGGCCCGACCCGGCGCGGTGCATCGGGTCGGTCCGGCAACGAAGAGCTGTCAGGATGAGGAGGTGGCGGTTCAGTGGTGAGCGAAGACGACGTGACCGAGGCGGCCCAGCGCACCGAGGTACGCAGCCAGCGGCCGACGTCGGAGGCGTTCAAGGCGTTCATCGCCTCCGGGTGGACACCCCGTGACACTCGGCTGCCCGCGCTCCTGCCCGCGGCAGGGCAGACGCCTCACCGACGGGCCACTGTGTCGGCGCAGTTTCCGGGTGAACGGCTGGTGTTTCCGGCCGGCAACCCCAAGGTCCGCAGCAACGACACCGACTACCGGTTCAGGCCGCACACTGCATTCGCCTACCTCACCGGACTGGGCGGAGAGCGGGAGCCGGATGCCGTTCTGGTCCTCGAGCCCGTCACCGGGCGCGGCAGCCACGACGCGGCGGGACACGACGCGGCGGGACACGACGCGGCGGGACACGACGCGGCGGGACACGACGCGGCGGGACACGACGCGGCGGGACACG
>JANNOG010000109.1:0-54677 GCA_031398915.1 Micrococcales bacterium
GTGACTGACCCGCATCCGCCGTGTACTCCATCCGCACGTATGCCGCGACCTGCTCCGGTGACCAGTCCGCGGCCAGCTTCCCCGCCACGACCTGCCGCAACGGCTCATTACGGGCCAGCAGACAGGGCTGTCATCGTCGAGCGCGCCGCCACGCCCGGTCCTCGGCATCAACAGCCCGATGCTTCCGCCGGCCCTTGTTCCGGGCCACTTCGCCACTGATCATCGACGGCGCCCGACCCAACATCGCCGGACTTGGGTGGGATCACAGTCTGACTACGAGGCGATAGCGGCACATCGCACTCTTATGCTTATAATCGCACGAATGTGGTTTCACGTGGGCAACGAGTCACTAGCGGGCAGCAAGTAGCCGGCTTGGGAAGACCGGAAATACCCTTACGACTCCACCGCACCTTCATATTCAGATTCGCCCCAGCGGAATCAACGGTGCCGATGGCAACCCCGATCCATACGTGAGGCAATGGCATACGCGGGGGCCGATTCCCCTCGCTATAACCACGGCGGGAGGCAGAGTCGTTTGTCGGCACGCAAGGTGACGGCAGGCTGCACGTACTGACCACCGGATTGGACGGGAACGCGTCCGTCACAGGCCACCAGAGACCTCGTTGAGCTGGCGGCAGAACTACTCATGCGGCACCGCCCGTCCCAGCTACGTGACGACGCTTGCTGACCGTCGAACGGTGGTGGCACGTAAAGAGGCTCGCCCGGCGCCACGTTTAGGTGCAAAGCCAACTGAAACCTCTCTTGTGGACGATTGCAGCAGATCGCACTCACCGCCTCCGGCCAAACGTCACTTATACGTGCAGGAGACCCGATCGTCTAGTGGGTCGGCAGGGTCCTGGCCAATGACGCGACCCGCTGTTCGTCGGCATATTCGGTCACGCGCGACCGCAGTCGTGCTGCCAGGTCACCGTCACCGACCGCCAGGATGCGGACCGCCAGTAGCCCGGCGTTCGACGCCTTGCCGATTCCGACGGTTGCGACCGGAACTCCGCTGGGCATCTGGACGATCGACAGCAACGAGTCCAGGCCGTCGAGTTGCGCGAGCGGGACCGGTACGCCGATCACGGGCAGCACCGTCACCGACGCCAGCATGCCGGGTAGGTGAGCCGCCCCTCCGGCGCCGGCGATCACCACCCGCAGCCCGCGCTCGGCAGCCGCCGACCCCCACTCGATCATGTGATGGGGAGTGCGGTGGGCCGAGACCACCGACCTCTCGTGCGGGACACCGAATCGCGTGAGGACGTCGGCGGCGGCCGACATCACCGGCCAGTCCGAATCCGAGCCCATGACGACGGCCACGAGCGGGCGGCCGATCAGCTGATCCTCCACGGTCAGAGCAGGATCACTCACGGATCGTGCCGGCCATGAACCCGGCCGCGTGGCGGGCTCGATCGAGGGCGTCCGAGTGGGTCGACCCCGCGACGGTCACGTGACCGACCTTGCGTCCGACGCGAACCTCCTTGCCGTAGACGTGCACCCGGGCTCCCGGGTCGTGCGCCATGACATGGAGGTAAGCCGGGTAGAGGTCGGCGTGGAAGTCCGGTGGTGCCGCCCCGATCACGTTGACCATGGCGGTAGCAGGGGTGTGTGCGCCGACCGCCCCGAGTGGCAGATCGAGAACGGCCCGGAGGTGATTCTCGAACTGGCTGGTGACCGCACCGTCGATGGTCCAGTGGCCGCTGTTGTGGGGGCGCATCGCCAGCTCGTTGACCAGGAAGCGAGGCCCGGCCGGATCGCCGTCGTGGACCTCGTACCCCTCGACGGCCATCACGCCGACCACCCCCAGCGCAGCCGCGATCCGGGTGGCTGTCAGCGCCGCGGCAGCGGCCGTCCGGACGTCGAGGTCGGGTGCGGGGGCGAGGACCTCGCGGCACATGCCGTCGACCTGCAGCGTCTGCGCCACCGGCCAGACACACACCTGGTTGCTCGGGCTGCGGGCGAGGAGCACGGCCAGCTCGCGACGAAACCTCACCCGCTGTTCGGCGAGCACCTCGACACCGTCGCGCAACCATCCGGCCAGGGTCGCCTCGGTCGAGGTCGCCGACGCTCGGTCAACGACAGCCACGCCACGACCGTCGTACCCGCCGCGGGCGCGCTTGACGACGATCGGCCACTCGTGTGCGTCGCCGAACTCGACGGCGTCGGCGGAGGTGCGCACCTGCGCCCAGGCGGGCACGGCGATGCCCTCGCGCACCAGGCGACGCCGCATCACCAGCTTGTCCTGCGCATGAGCGAGCGCACCCGATCCGGGCCGGATCACGACCCCCTCGGCCTCGAGTGCGACCAGGTGCTCGCCTGGCACGAGTTCGTGGTCGAAGGTCAGTACGTCACAGCCGCTAGCGAAGTCGCGCAGCACGTCGAGGTCGTCGGGGTCGCCCAGCGTGTGTTGGACCACGCCCGCCGCCGAGTCGCCCGGGTGCGGAGTCAGCACCCGCAGGTGCACTCCCAGTGCCACGGCGGGCGGCACGAGCATTCGCGCCAATTGCCCGCCGCCGACCACACCGACTATGGGGAAGCCGTCGACCGGATGCACGGACCGAGCGTACGCAGAGTGGTGCCGTACCGTGACGCTCGTGCCGAGAGTCGTCGACGAGTCCACCACGGCCGATACCGGCGCCGCGTCGCCTGCGCAACGTGTGATTACCGCAGCTCGGCGACTGCGTGACCGGATGGGGCTGGTGTTCCGCGAGTTCCTCAAGTTCGGTGCGATCGGCGCGGTGGCCTTCGTGGTGGACGTCGGCTTGTTCAACGCCATGCTGCACGCAGGTGAGGCACCTGTGCTGGACGGGCGGCCCATCACCGCGGGCATCCTGTCCGCCGCGGTCGCCACCGTCGTCGCCTGGCTGGGCAACCGGTACTGGACGTTCAGGCGTCGGCGCCGCTCCGAGATTCACCGTGAAGCCGTGCTGTTCTTCCTGATGAACATCGTCGGGATCGGCATCGCCGCGGGCTGCCTCGCTATTTCACGGTATGTCCTGGACTTCTCGTCACCGCTGGCCGACAACATCGCCAAGAATGGCTTCGGGCTGATTCTGGGGATGGCCTTCCGGTTCACCGCCTACCGCTACGTCGTGTTCCGGGGCGACCGCGAGACCAGCCCCGCGACCACTCCGGTGCACCCGGTGCACCGGGTACCGGCGGTGTCCCCGGTCACTGCGTTCACCCCGCACGTCGCCCCCGGTCCGCTCACGGATTGAAGCCGCCCGGATTCAGCCCGCCCGGATTGAACCCGCGCCGAGTGGAACCAGCACGAGTGGAACCCGCACGAGTGGAACCCGCACGAGTTGAACCCGCACGGACGCCGTGCGTCGATGCCGTCACCGGACATGGACCACGTCACCGGCACTCAGCACGACCCGGCGGCCCGCGTCGGTCAGCACCACCAACCGACCGCCCTCGTCGACCGTCTCGGCGAGGCCGCTGACCAGTCCCCCGCCGGGAGTCTGCACCCGAACGGTCCGACCCACCGTGTCCGAGGCCATCAGATGCGCGGCCCGAAGCCCCGACCCCTCGCCGTCCCCACCCGCTGACATCCAGTCCTGCCACCACCGAAGCAGCGAGGTCAGGTACTGCGCGACGACCTCTGTGGGGTCGTGTCGGGTGCCCGTCGCCAGCCGCAGTGAGGTCGCCGTGGGGACAGGGGCATCCGCCGGCGTGAGGTTGGTGTTGATGCCCGCCCCGATGATCATCCACGTCGCGCGCACCTCGGTGAGGATGCCGCTGATCTTGCCACCGCCCACCCCGTCGCGATTCGGCAGCACCAGGACGTCGTTGGGCCACTTGACCACGACTCGGGCCGTGCCTGCGGGGCCCGGCATCGACACCCGCGCGGCGACGGTGTCGCGGACCGCCTGGCCCGCCAGCAGTGGCGCCCAGCCCCAGTGGACCGCCGCGACCGCCGGGCGGAGCGCCACCGACACGGCGACCGAGGTCCGCGGCGGCGCCGACCAGGTGCGGCCCAGTCGGCCACGACCGTTCTCCTGATGATCAGCGACCACGACGACCACCTCGGCGCCGGGGTCGGTGGCGGCGACCCGCGCGGCATCGTCGTTCGTGGACCCGGTCACTGCGAGCACCGTCAACGAGGCGATCGGGACCAGCTCGCGTAATCGGCTGGCATCCACCGCGGGCTCGGCCGGTTCTGCAACTGCCGGCTCGGCCGGTTCTGCAATCGCCGTGCCGTCCGAAGCGTCGGGCGAGGCGTCGGGCGTCACCCGGGCAGGGTAGGCCGGGGTGCCGAGCCGACTAGAGTCAGCCGTCGATGACATCGTCACCGCCCTCCCAGGACCTGCACACCACCGCCGGCAAGCTCGCCGACCTGCGACGACGCAACGACGAAGCGGTGCACGCCGGCAGCGCTCGGGCTGTCGAGCGCCAGCACGCCAAGGGCAAGCGCACCGCGCGCGAGCGGATCGACGCCCTGCTGGACCCCGGCTCGTTCACCGAGACCGACGCGCTGGCCCGGCATCGCAGCACCAACTTCGGGATGAGCGAGACCCGGCCCTACGGTGACGGTGTCGTCACCGGCTACGGCACCATCGACGGCCGACCCGTCTGCGTATTCGCCCAGGACTTCACCGTCTTCGGTGGCAGCCTCGGCGAGGTCTTCGGCGAGAAGATCGTCAAGATCATGGACCTCGCCCTACGGACCGGATGCCCTGTCGTCGGGATCAACGACTCGGGCGGCGCGAGGATCCAGGAGGGGGTCGTCGCCCTCGGCCTGTATGCCGAGATCTTCCGCCGCAACGTCCACGCATCGGGCGTGGTCCCACAGATCAGTCTGGTGTTCGGACCCTGCGCGGGAGGGGCGGTGTACTCGCCGGCCATCACCGACTTCACGATCATGGTCGACCAGACGTCTCACATGTTCATCACCGGACCGGACGTCATCCGAACCGTGACCGGGGAAGAGGTCGGCTTCGAAGAGTTGGGCGGCGCCCGGACGCATACGACGATCTCGGGTAACGCCCACCACATGGCCACCGACGAGGACGACGCCACCGACTACGCCCGGGCACTGCTGTCCTACCTGCCCAGCAACAACCTCGCGTTGGCGCCGAGCGAGCCGTGGGCAGGATCCGGTGACCTGGCCGTCACCGACGAGGACCGGTGGTTGGACACTGCGATCCCCGACTCGCCGAGTCAGCCGTACGACATGCACGACGTCATCGCCCGGATCGTCGACGACGCCGATTTCGTCGAGGTGTCGGCCGGATTCGCGCCCAACATCCTGGTCGGCTTCGCCCGCATCGACGGATTCTCGGTGGGGATCGTCGCGAACCAACCCATGCACCTGGCCGGGACACTGGACATCAACTCCAGCGAGAAGGCGGCACGTTTCGTCCGGACCTGCGACGCGTTCAACGTTCCCATTCTGACGTTCGTGGACGTGCCCGGCTTCATGCCCGGTACCGACCAGGAATGGAACGGCATCATCCGCCGCGGCGCGAAACTGCTGTACGCCTACGCCGAGGCGACGGTCCCGATGATCACCGTCATCACCCGCAAGGCCTACGGCGGCGCCTACGACGTCATGGGGTCCAAGCACATCGGAGCCGACGTCAACCTGGCCTGGCCGACGGCGCAGATCGCCGTGATGGGCGCCCAGGGTGCGGTCAACATCCTCTATCGCTCCGAGGTGGCCGCCGCGCAGTCCACCGGCGCCGACGTCGAGGCGCTCCGGGCCGGCCTGATCACCGAGTACGAGGACACGTTCGCCAATCCGTACATCGCCGCCGAGCGCGGGTACGTCGACGCCGTGATCGAGCCGTCGGCCACCAGGGTCGAGGTGACCAGGGCGTTGCGGCTGCTGCGCACCAAGCGGGCCCACCTCCCCGCCAAGAAGCACGGGAACATCCCGCTGTGAGCGAGGTCCCCGACGTCCGAATCGTCTCAGGGCATCCGACACCGGCCGAGGTGGCTGCCGTGGTGGTCGCCGTCCTCGCGGTGGCGGCCACCCGCCCGGTGGATCCGCCCGCAGCACGGGCCACGATCGGCGGCCCGGGCGTGGACCGGTCGTGGGGGGCACCCGCCTGGTCCCACCGGGCACCGATCCATCCGACGTCCAACCCCTCGGCTGCGGCTAGCGTGGCCCGGTGACCACCCAGGCGACCCCAGGCCGGCAGCGGACTGCCCTCGACGCCGTCGCCGAGGACTACGTGGCGCGCTACGGCGCCCTGGACCCGATCGCGGCGACGTTCATGGGGCTCAGCGACCACGCCGACCGATTGACCGACTACTCCCCCGACGCCGTCGCCGCCCGCGCCGATCTCAGCAGGGCAACCATCGCCCTGGTGCAACGCACCCCTGCGGTCGACGACGTCGATCGGGTCACAGCCGATGCCATGGTCGAGCGACTGAGCGCAGAACTGGCCCTCATCGACTCCGGCGAGGCGCTCCGCAGCCTGAACGTCACGGCGTCTCCGGTACAGACGATCCGCGAGGTGTTCGACATCAGCGCCGACGCCACCGTCGACGACGTCGACGCCCTGGCGGCCCGCCTCGCCGCCGTCCCTGCGACGGTGGCGTCCTACGTCGCATCCCTTCGACAGGCCATGAGCGAAGGCAACCCACCCGCCCGACGTCAGGCCGAGGCGTGCGCGGTGCAGTGCGACGACAACGTGGGCGACACCGGGTTCTTCGAGCAGTTCGCGGCGACGCTTGCGACACGTCCCGACGTCGACGAGGCCCTCGCCACCCGATTGCGCAGCGGTGCCGCAGCCGCATCACAGGCATACGCCCAGCTCGGCGACACGCTTCGGACCGAGATCGCCCCACTGTCAGGCCATGACGACGCCGTCGGGCGCGAGCGGTACGCCATGTTCTCGCGCGATTTCCTGGGCATGGACGTCGACCTCGACGAGACGTACGAGTGGGGTCTGGCCGAGCTTCGATTCTGGTTGGCGGAGGGTGCGACGGTAGCCGGGCGGATCGCCCCCGGCGGGATTGCGGGTGCCATCGAGGCATTGGAGGCCGATCCCGCGCGTCGCATCGACGGCACGGCCGCGTTCCGCGACTGGATGCAGCGCGAGTCGGATCTGGCCGTCGCCGAGCTCGGCCGCAGCCACTTCGACATCCCCGAGCCCGCCCGGCGCCTGGATTGCCTCATCGCGCCCAGCACGACCGGCGTCATCTACTACAACGGGCCGAGTGAGGACTTCTCGCGGCCGGGGACCATGTGGTGGTCGGTCCCCAAGGGCATGACGTCGTTCAGCACCTGGCAGCAGAAGACCACGGTGTATCACGAGGGTGTGCCGGGCCACCATCTGCAGATCGCCTCGGCGGTCCTGCGCGGTGACGAACTCAACCGGTTCCGCCGCTTGATGTGCTGGGTCCCTGGCCACGGCGAAGGCTGGGCGCTCTACGCCGAGCGGTTGATGGCCGAGCTGGGCTATCTGGACGACCCGGGCGACCGGATGGGTCTGGTCGCGTCGCAGTTGCTGCGCTCGGCCCGAGTCGTCCTGGACATCGGGTTCCACTGCGGTCTGCCGGCACCCGTCGAGGCCGGTGGCGGCGCCTGGACGTATGAGACGGCATGGCACTTCCTGTCGACCATCGTCCCCGAACCCCAGGAGATCCTTCGGTTCGAACTGGACCGCTACCTCGGTTGGGCCGGTCAGGCCCCGGCCTACAAGATCGGTGAGCGGGTGTGGCTGGACCTGCGTGCGGCCGCCGGTCGCCGGCCCGGCCACGACCTGGTGGCCTGGCATCGCGAGGCACTCGACCTGGGGTCTGTCGGATTGGCCACCCTGCAACGCGCCCTGGGCTCCTGATGTCCGACGACCTCGTGTCCGTCGACGTGCGCCTCGTCCTCGCTTCGGCCTCGCCTGCCCGGCTCAAGACGCTACGAGCGGCGGGCGTGCGACCCGTGGTGGTCGTGTCCGCGGTCGACGAGCCGTCTGTCGTGGCCCGATCCGGCCTGACGTCGGCTGCCGAGATCAGTCTCCTGCTGGCCCGGGCCAAGGCCGAGAACGTGGCGGTCGGGCAACCGTCGTCCGTCGTCATCGGCTGTGACTCGCTGCTGGAACTCGATGGCGAGGTCCACGGCAAACCGGCCGACGCAGCCGAGGCCACCGCTCGCTGGCGACGGATGCGCGGGCGCAGCGGCGTGCTGCACACCGGGCACTGGGTGATCGACACCCGCACCACCCGACCCGGGGAACCAGCCGTGGGCGAGGTGGCCTCGACCGTCGTCCACTTCGCCGACCTCAGCGACGACGAGATCGACGCCTATGTCGCCACTGGTGAGCCGATGAAGGTTGCCGGCGCGTTCACCCTCGACGGCCTGGGAGGGGCGTTCGTCACCCGGATAGAGGGCGACCACCACAACGTCGTCGGGATCAGCCTGCCGCTGGTCCGGTTGCTGCTCGCCCGCGTCGGCGTCAGCTGGCGTGACGCCACGAAGGGCCGATCCGCCCTCTTCTGATCGACGCCCGCCGGGTTCTTGATCCCACCGACACCATCGACACCGGTGTGGGTCGGGGGCCGCCGGACGGGGCCAGAGGGGGCTGCGGACGGTGCTCCGGGCCCTGCTAGGGGGTGCTGCGGGCGGCGCTCCGAGCCCCGCTACGGGGTGCTGCTGACGGTGCTACGGGCGGCGCTCCAGGCGGATGACGACCGACTTCGACGTGGGTGTCCGACTGACGTCCGCGCGCGAACCCAGCGGCACCAAGCTGTTGGTCTCGGGGAAGTACGCCGCGGCGCAGCCACGAGCCGTCGGGTAGCCGACCAGCCGGAAGGCCTCGGCACGGCGCTCACCGTCGACCCATTCGCTGACGACGTCCACGACCTCGCCGTCGGCCATCCCGAGCGACACCAGATCGATCGGGTTCACCATGATCACTCGTCGATCACCCTTGAGGCCTCGATAACGGTCGTCGAACCCGTAGATCGTCGTGTTGAACTGGTCGTGGCTGCGGACCGTCTGCAGCAGTAACCGCCCGGCCGGGACCCGTGGGTACTCCAGTGGGTTGACGGTGAACTCGGCACGCCCCGAGGCGGTGTCGAAGCGGCGCTCGTCGCGGGGCCCGTGGGGCAGCAGGAAACCGCCGGGCTGACTGGCCCGAGCCTCGAAATCGGCGAACCCGGGCACGACGCGCTCGATCGCCGCGCGGATCAGCCGGTAGTCACCGGCCCAGTCCCGCCAGGCGACCACCGGGGCGCTGGGCCGATTGCCCAACACCCGCTCGCCGATCCCGCAGATCACGGCGACCTCGCTGCGCAGATGAGCCGAGGCGGGCCGGATCCGGCCGCGAGACGCATGCACCTGCCCCTGCGAGTCCTCCACGGTGACGACCTGGTCACCACCGGCCTGGGTGTCCCGTTCGGTACGACCGAGCACCGGGAGGATGAGCGCGGTCCGACCGGCCACCACATGGGACCGGTTGAGGGTGGTCGAGACCTGCACGGTCAGTGCGCAGGACCGCAGCGCCGCCTCGGCCACCGCGGTGTCGGGCACCGCTCGGACGAAGTTGCCTCCCATCCCGACGAACACGCGCGCCGACTCCTCGCGCATGGCCTCGACGGCACCGACGACGTCCAGACCGTGCCGGCGGGGCGGGTGGAAGTCGAACTCGGCGGCGATGGCGTCGAGGAACGCCTCGGCGGGCTTCTCGTAGATGCCCATCGTGCGGTCGCCCTGGACGTTGCTGTGGCCGCGGACCGGCAGTACTCCGGCTCCGTCGCGACCGACGTTGCCCTGTAGCAACAGCACGTTGACCACCTCACGGATGGTGGCCACCGAGTGCTTGTGCTGGGTGAGGCCCATCGCCCACGCCACGACGGTGCGGCGACTGGCCACCAGAAGGTCGACCAACCGCTCGACATCGGAACGCGCCAGACCGGAGGCGACCAGCAACTCGTCGACGTCCAACGCGCGCAGGTGCGACGCATAGGCATCGAGGCCCACCGTGTGCTCGGCGACGAAGTCGCCATCCGTGACGGTGCCGGGAGCCGCCGCCTCGCGCTCCAGCAGCAGGCGGCCCACCAACTGGAACAACGCCAGGTCCCCGCCCAGGCGAACCTGCAGGTAGAGACTGTCGTCCGCAGCTGCCAGCTCGGTCGTCGGGGTCAGTCCGACGTGCACCCCGACGCGCTGCGGGTTGCGGAACCCCAGCAGCCCGGCCTCTCGCAGCGGATTGATCGCGACCACGGTGGCCCCGTGGCGCCGGGCCCGCTCCAGACTGCTCAGCATCCGCGGCGCGTTGGTGCCGGGGTTCTGGCCGGCGATGATGATCAGATCCGCCGCCTCCAGGCTGTCGAGGGTGACGCTGCCCTTACCGGTACCCAGCGTCTGCGACAGTGCCGCCCCCGACGACTCGTGACACATGTTGCTGCAGTCGGGCAGGTTGTTGGTGCCGAAGCCACGCACCAGCAACTGATAGGCGAACGCCGCCTCGTTACTCGTCCGCCCCGACGTGTAGAACACCGCCTCGTCCGGTGAATCGAGGCCTCGAAGCTGCTCGGCGACGACGTCCAACGCCGCATCCCAGTTGATCGGCTCGTAATGGTCACGCCCGGGACGACGGATCATGGGCCCGACCAGTCGGCCCTGAGCCTCCAGCCAGTGATCACTACGAGATTCGAGGTCGGTGAGGGAGTGCTCGGCGAAGAAGTCCGCGCCCACCCGCCTGCTGGTGCCTTCGTGGGCGACAGCCTTGGCGCCGTTCTCGCAGAACTCGGCAGCGCTGCGATCGTGGGCGGCGGGGTCCGGCCAGGCGCAGCTGGGGCAGTCGAACCCGCTGGCCTGGTTGAGTCGCAACAGGGCGCGCCCGGCGCGGACGGGGCCCATCCGAGTCGTGGCGGCCAGCAGCGCACTGGTCACAGCCGGGGTGCCGCCAGCCCAGTCTTCAGGAGCGCTCATCGACGGTGCCGCCTCTCGTCAACCGTTCCGGTCCATGTCACGGTAGAGGGGTGGTTGGCGCGACTCGACGACGGTCCACCCGACTGACCCTGGTCGGCGGCGCCTCATGGACGTCCGCCGATCTTCACGAGGCTGTCGCCGCCGAGGAGCCACTGGAGATTCGCCTGGTGGATGCACGCGGGGTCCGGCTGCCGTTCGCGGTCGCCATGCGCACCCCGGGCGACGATGTCGATCTGGCTCTGGGGTTCTGTGTCGGCGAGGGAATCGTGTCCTCTGGCGCACAGGTCACCACGGCGGGGTTGTGCACGACCGGGGTGATCGGTGTCGGCCAGGCCGCAGACCGAATGGCCGAGGCGGTCACGGGCCAGGGATCGGCCATCGAGGTCCGACTGGCGGCAGGAGTCGACCTGCCTGCGGCGAGCGAGGCCCGCCGGGTCCTGACGTCGAGCGCGTGTGGCGTCTGCGGCACCCCGACCGTGGACGCCGTCCGGTCGATGTCGCATCACGACGTGACGACCGACGAGGTCCGGGTGCCCGTCGATGTGGTGGCCGTGCTGCCCGATCGGTTGCGAGCGCGCCAGCGAGGGTTCGACAAGACCGGCGGCACCCATGCGGCAGGGCTGTTCGCGGCGGACGGGCGGCTGCTGTGCATCCGCGAGGACGTGGGCCGGCACAATGCCGTCGACAAGGTCGTCGGGTGGGCACTGCAGCAGGATCGGCTGCCGCTGCGGGGCTCGGTTCTGCAGGTCAGTGGGCGGGTGTCCTTCGAGATCGTTCAGAAGGCCGCCCTGGCGGGGATCCCGATAGTGGCAGCCGTGTCGGCGCCGACGAGTCTGGCGGTCGACCTCGCCGCAGAATTGGGTGTCACGCTGGTGGCATTCTCGCGCGGAGACCGGATGACGGTATTCACCGGCTCGCAGCGGATCAGCGTGTGACCGGGGTGCGGTTCGAGCAGGCGTGACTAGCCTGAGGTCGTGGCGACGCCGCTCTACCTGATCAGTACCGAGGCTGACAGCGGCAAGTCGGCCATCGCGCTCGCGTTGTTCGAAGCGCTGGCCCGCCGTGTCGCGCGCCCCGCCGTGTTCCGGCCGGTCACCCGCGACGGCGCCGCGGACTTCGTCGTCGACCTGCTGCTCAGTCGACTGCCGCCGGACATCCGACCGGCCGCTGCCGACTGCGTGGGGGTGACGTACACCGACCGCCAGAGCTTCGATCGACAGGGTGACGAGGCGGCCGCCCGAGAGGCCGTCGTCGAGCGCTACCGGAACCTCGCCCGTCATCACGACGGGGTGCTGGTGGTCGGCAGCGACTTCACCGACGTGGGGGCAGCCACCGAGTTGGACGTCAACGTTCGCATCGCACTCGACCTGGCCGCCGCCGCCGTGGTGGTGATCTCGGGCCGCATCGGCGCGATGGTGCGATCGGCCGCCGAGATCGCAGCGGCTACCGAGCATGCGCTGGACACCCTGGGAGCCGCCCAGCTGGCAGTGATCGGCATCGTGGCGAATCGGGTCGACCCGGGTGCCGCGGCTGACGTCGCCGAACGGGTGGCCGGCGTGGCGTCCGCCCGCCTCCCCGACGGAGCGGCCACCGCGGCCGTACCGGAGCTGGCGCTGCTGGCCGCCCCGACCCTGCACCACGTTCGAGACGCCACCGGCGCCCGCCTGCTGCGCGGCACCGAGCGCGATCTGGACCGGGTGGCGGCTCGGCTGGTGGTGGCCGCCATGACGGTGCCCCACGTCCTGGACCACCTCGACGAGGAGGCGTTGGTGATCTTTCCGGGTGACCGGTCCGACGTCCTCGTCGCCACCCTGGCGGCCGCTCGCTCGCGATCGTTTCCGGTGCTGTCAGGAGTACTGCTCACCGGCGGCTTCGAACCCGAGCCGAGTGTCGCGCGCCTGATCGACGACCTCGCCCCGGCCGTCCCGGTCCTGCTCACCGATCGCGCCACGTTCGAGGCTGCAACCACGATCGCCGCGCTGCGAGGTCGGATGCGCGCGACATCGGCGCGCAAGATCGACGCCGCTCTCGGTCATGCTCGACACGTCCCGACCGACGACATCCTCGACCGGGCAGCCCTGCGGCCGGCGGGCGTGGTGACGCCGTTGATGTTCATCCACGACGTCGTGGACCGTGCCGTCGCCGATCGGCGACACATCGTCCTGCCCGAGGGCACCGAGGCCAGGGTGCTCGCCGCCGCCCAGCGAGTGCTGCGCCTCGGTGTCGCCGACCTCACCCTGCTCGGCCAGCCCGACGTGGTCGCCGCAGCCGCCGCTGCGGCCGGGGTAGACGTACGCGGGGCCCGGATCATCGACCCGGCCACCGACCCGTTGCGTGAGACGTTCGCCGACACGTACACGACCCTTCGGGCCCACCGCGGCATGACCCGTGAGGAGGCGTGGCAGACCGTCGCCGACGTCTCGTATTTCGGCACGTTGCTGGTGCGCGCGGGCCTGGCCGACGGCATGGTCTCGGGTGCAGCACACACGACCGCCCACACCATCAGACCGTCGTTCGAGATCATCAAGACGAGGCCCGGCGTCGACACGGTGTCCAGCGTGTTCTTCATGCTGCTGCCCGACCGCGTCCTGGTCTACGGCGACTGCGCGGTCGTGCCTGATCCCACGCCGGAACAACTGGCGGACATCGCCGTGTCCTCGGCGGAGACGGCTGCCGCCTTCGGTGTGCAACCGCGGATCGCGATGCTGTCCTACTCGACGGGTACCTCTGGGTCGGGCGCCGAGGTCGAGAAGGTCCGAGCAGCGACCGACCTGGTCCGTCGGCGCCGACCGGACCTGGCCATCGACGGACCACTGCAGTACGACGCGGCCGTGGACCCGGCCGTGGCGGCCACCAAACTGCCCGACTCACCCGTTGCCGGGCGCGCGACGGTCCTGGTGTTCCCCGACCTCAACACCGGTAACAACACCTACAAGGCAGTCCAGCGCAGCTCGGGGGCGGTTGCGGTGGGCCCTGTCCTGCAGGGTCTGCGGATGCCGGTGAACGACCTGTCCCGGGGAGCCAGCGTGGACGACATCACCACGACGATCGCCGTCACCGCAGTCCAGGCGCAAGCCGTGGTGCGACCGTGACTCTCAGGGCGACGCCTGGAGAGGGCCGTTCGTGACCGTCCTGGTGGTCAACTGCGGATCGTCGTCGCTCAAGTGGGCGCTTCTCGACCCCCACACGGGTATCCGGGTGACCACCGGCCATGTGGAACGAATCGGGACGGACGTGGCCGACCACACGAGCGCCCTTGCCGGGATCGAGCGTGACGTCGCCGACGCGCTGGCCGAACCCGGAACCCCGCCGCTGCGCGCCGTCGGACATCGGGTGGTGCACGGCGGTGACGTGTTCACCGGGCCGGCCGTGATCGACGACTCGGTGGTGGCCGAGATCGACCGGTTGGCCGTCCTGGCGCCGCTGCACAACCCAGCGAACGCCCTCGGTATCCGAACGGCGCGATCGGCCTTCCCGGACGTGCCGCACGTCGCCGTGTTCGACACGGCCTTCCACAGCACGATGGCGCCTGCGGTATCCGCCTATGCCGTCCCCACCCGATGGCGCGACGAGTACGGCGTACGGCGCTACGGCTTCCATGGCACGTCGCACGCCCACGTCTCACGTGTGGCGGCGCACTGGCTGAGCGATCATCGCGGCATCGACCCACGGTCCTCTCGGATCGTCGTGCTGCACCTGGGCAACGGCGCGAGCGCCTGTGCGGTCGCGGGTGGGCGCAGCATCGACACGTCGATGGGGCTGACTCCGCTGGCCGGGCTGGTGATGGGGACACGTTCGGGAGACATCGACCCTGCCGTCGTCGCACACCTGGAGCGGGTGGCGGGCCTCGGTGCCGACCAGGTCGAAACGGCGCTGAACCGTGACAGCGGGCTGCTGGCACTTGCCGGCGACGCGGACGTGCGCTCGGTGAGCGCCAGGGCCGCCGCCGGTGACCTGGCCGCCGAATCGGCCCTGGACGTGTACTGCCACCGCATCCGCGGCTACCTCGGCGCATACGCGGTGGGCCTCGGCGGCCTCGACGCCGTCGTCTTCACCGCGGGTGTGGGCGAACACTCCGTCGACGTCCGCGCCCGGGTACTGGCCGGGCTGGGCTGGCTGGGCCTGCACCTGGATACCGGCCGCAATGCATCCGACTCGACCGCGGTGCGAGCGATCTCGACGCACGACAGCCGGGTCACCGCCCTCGTGGTCCCCACGGACGAGGAGGCCGAGATAGCCATCCAGGTGATCGGCGCGATCGACAGCTGACAGGTGCGATCCGGGGCCGCTCGGGCACGTCCGGAGTCGCTATGGTGCGGCCATGTCGATTCGTCGCATTACCGTCATCGCTGCCATGAGCTGCACCCTGTTCGTCGCGGCATGCGGGGGTGACGACGCCGGTGATGCGAGCGACGATCTCGCCTCTGCCCAGGCTCTGGCCAGTGAATTGGGCGAGGTCGTGCCGGGCGAGGACCTGAATGCCGAGAGCGCGGCGGCCGCCCTCCCGCCCGCGGGAATCACCGAGACCGAGATCGAAGGGCTGGTATGCACCGCCCTCGCTGAGATCGTCGCCGACATCGAGGTCGTGGGAGACCCCCTCCCGGATGCGATCACCGCCCAGTTCGCGCTCAAGGTCCTCGGGAGCGAGCTGGGTATCGCCAATGCCCCGGCGATCGCCGCCGGTGCCGACGCGGCCGCTGCGGCCGGCTGCCCCGAGGACCTCGCCACGGTGCTGGCGGCGGCAGAGCAGGACTCACTGGCCGTGATGTTGGACTAGACGGGGGCCATTAGTCTCAGTCGCGATGTCCACTGCACACTCCGCCGCCTTCTCGGCCGTCCTGATCGCCAACCGGGGCGAGATCGCGGTTCGCATCGCCCGGGCCTGCGCGGATGCCGGGATGACCAGCATCGCCGTCTACGCCGAACCGGACGCGGACGCAGTGCACGTGCGCGCCGCGGACCAGGCGTTCGCCCTGGGTGGCAGCACGGCGGCGGAGTCGTATCTGGACATCGACAAGCTGTTGGACGTCGCCCGGCGCAGCGGTGCCGACGCGGTGCACCCCGGGTACGGGTTCCTGGCCGAGAACGCCGAGTTCGCCCGGCGGGTGGTCAAGGCGGGGCTGGTGTGGATCGGCCCTCCGGCTGACGCCATCGAGGCGCTGGGCGACAAGGTGTCGGCCCGGCACCTCGCAGCCAAAGTGGGCGCCCCGCTGGTAGCCGGGACCACCGACCCCGTGGCGAACGCCGACGAGGTCGTCGCCTTCGCACGTGCCCACGGGCTGCCCGTGGCCATCAAGGCGGCGTTCGGCGGCGGTGGCCGGGGTCTCAAGGTCGCCTGGTCCATCGACGAGATCCCGGCGCTCTTCGAATCCGCCACCCGCGAGGCCGTGGCGGCCTTCGGTCGGGGCGAGTGCTTCGTCGAGCGCTATCTGGACCGCCCTCGACACGTCGAGACGCAGTGCCTCGCCGACGTCCACGGTCACGTCGTCGTCGTCTCGACGCGAGACTGTTCGCTGCAGCGACGCCACCAGAAACTGGTCGAGGAGGCACCGGCCCCCTTCCTGACCACGACACAGCGCGACCAGCTGTACACGGCGAGCAAGGCCATCCTCGTCGAGGCGGGCTACGTGGGGGCCGGCACGTGCGAGTTCCTGGTTGCTGCGGACGGGACCATCTCGTTCTTGGAGGTCAACACGCGGCTGCAGGTCGAACACCCGGTCAGCGAGGAGGTGTCCGGCATCGACCTGGTGCGAGAGCAGTTCCGCCTCGCCGCGGGTGAACCGCTGGGGTACGACGACCCACCGGTACGGGGGCACTCGATCGAGTTCCGGATCAACGGTGAGGACCCCGGGCGAGGTTTCCTGCCGCAGCCGGGACCGGTGAGGGTGTGGCAGCCGCCATCGGGGCCCGGAGTGCGCGTGGACTCGGGGGTCGAGTCGGGGTCGGCGGTGTCCGGCGCATTCGACTCGATGCTGGCCAAGATCATTGTCACCGGGGCGGATCGGGCGCAGGCTATGGAGCGCGCTCGTCGGGCACTGGCCGAGTGTCGGGTCGAGGGACTGCCGACGACGCTGACCTTTCATCGGGTGGTGCTGGACGACCCCGCATTCGCCCCGGCGTCGCCGGCGGACGCGTTCAGCGTGCACACCCGCTGGATCGAGACCGATTTCGCCAATTCGATCGCGCCGTGGCAGCCCACCGAGGCCGATTCACCGGCAGAAACGGCTGAACGGCGACACGTGGTCGTCGAGGTGGACGGGCGGCGACTGGACGTCGTGCTACCCGCCGAGATGTTCGGCGCCCCGGACCACGGCGGCGAGACCGCACGACGCGGGCCAAGACGACCTCGACGACCCCGCGCCGCCACTGCCGCAGCCGCAGCCGACACGACCGCACTGGTCTCGCCCATGCAGGCGACCGTGGTCAAGCTCGTCGTCGCCGACGGCGACACCGTTGCCCAGGGTGACCTGGTCGCCGTACTGGAGGCGATGAAGATGGAACAGCCGCTGCTCGCCCACCGGGACGGAACGGTCGCAGGCCTGGTGGCCGCCGTCGGCGACACCGTCAGCGCCGGCGCGGTGCTCTGCCAGATCAGTTGACCGTCAGGCCAGAGGTACCGGGTGCAGGCGCCGCGCCGCCTCGGCGATGGACCCGGACAGGCTGGGGTACACCGTGAATGACCGGGCCACCTGGTCGACGGTCAACCGGTGCTCGACCGCCAACGTGATCGGATAGATCAGCTCGCTGGCGCGGGGGGCAACCACCACGCCACCGATCACCGTGCCTGACCCGGTGCGACTGAACACCTTGACGAAACCGTCCCGGAAGCCCTGCATCTTGGCCCGGGCGTTGCCCGACAACGGCAGCTTGACGACCTGACCCTGAGCCAGGCCGGCATCGATCTCGGCCTGTGACCAGCCGACGGTGGCGATCTCGGGGCTGGTGAAGATGTTGCTCGACACGGTCTTCAACGACAGCGGTTGAACCGCATCCCCCAACGCGTGACGCATAGCGATCCGGCCCTGCATCGCAGCCACCGACGCCAGGGCGAACACTCCGGTGCAGTCGCCGGCCGCGTACACGGCGCGCGCGGTGGTGCGTGAGACGCGATCGGTGACGATGTGCCCGCCGGCGGACAATTCGACTCCGGCCTCCCGCAGGCCGAGACCCGCCGTGTTGGGCGTCGATCCGACGGCCATCAGACAGTGGCTGCCCTCGATCGAGGCTCCGTCGGCCAGGCTGACCCGGACTCCGTCGCCGGTTCGCACCACCGACGTCGCCCGTGCCCTGGCCCGGACGTCCATGCCACGACGGCGGAACACGTCCTCGAGGACGGCGGCGGCATCGACGTCCTCGCCGGGCAGCACCCGGTCCCGGCTGGAGACCAGGACGACCTCCGAGCCCATCGCCTGATACGCGTTGGCGAACTCGGCGCCGGTGACGCCCGACCCGACGACGATGAGCCGCTCGGGCAGCGTGTCGAGGTCGTACACCTGACGCCAGTCCAGGATGCGCTCACCGTCGGGCACCGCCGTCGACAACCGACGCGGGGTGGCCCCGGTGGCGAGGAGGATGGCGTCGGCGTCCAGCGTCACCTCACCCGTGGCCGTGGTCGCCACCACCCGCGACGGCGAGTCGAGGCGCCCGAATCCGGTGACCAACTCCACTCCCTCGTCGCCCATCCGGGCCGCGATGTCAACGCTTTGAGCATGCGCCAGCGCCTTGACCCTGGCGTTCACGGCGGCCATGTCCACGGTCACGCTGACCGGTCCGTGGCGATCGGTCCGCCCGTCGGGGTCGGGCATGCGCACCCCCAGTTCGTCGGCGTCGTGGACCTGGGTCATCACGTCACTCGTCGCGATCAACGTCTTGCTGGGCACGCAGTCGGTCAGCACCGCCGATCCACCCAGGCCGTCGCTGTCGACGATGGTCACTGCCGCGCCCAGTTGCGACGCGACCAGGGCGGCTTCGTACCCGCCCGGACCGCCACCGATCACGACGATACGGGGGGTGTGGGTCGAGCGGACGATGGCCTCGAGTGATGTCGTCACACCTGGAATCGTCCCAGGGTGTGAACGCCGGGGGGTCAGGGCCTCCCCAGGCGGCGGACAGGCAGATAACCTGGGGCTGTGCTGTACGCCGCTTACGGCAGCAACCTCGACCCCGACCGGATGGCCGAGCGGGCGCCGTACTCCCCTGCCCTGGATGCCGGGTGGCTGCCCGGGTGGCGACTGACGTTCGGCGGTGAGGACCGGTCGTGGGACGGGGCGCTGTGCACGATCGTCGAGGACCCCACGTCACACGTCTATGTCGTGCTCTACGAGATCGCAGCCGACGACCAGGCCGCACTCGACGAGTGGGAGGGGGTCGGGATGGGCCTCTTCGACAAGATCACTGTTCGGGTCGAGACGTTGGACGGCGACGTTCCGGCCGTGGTGTACGTGCTGGACGGCTACGAGGGTGGCCTGCCGACGGCCCTCTATCTGGGCATGATCGCCGAGGCCGCCGAGGCGGGTGGTGCCCCCGCCGACTACGTGGCGGAGATCCGTTCTCGACCCTGCCGCTCGGGGACCTGAGCGCGACTAACCTGCACGGGGTGACGACCTCTCCGGCCCTCGACCCGAGCGCTCCCCCCGCGACGCCGACGACGCCGACGACGCCTGCGACGCCTGCGACGCGAAGCAGTCGCCGGCCTCGCCGTGAGGGCCCGGCCGAAGCCGCGGCCAGGTCCGCAGAGGCGTTGCTGACTCTGATCCCGCTCGATGCCGGGATCGACCGGCTGGATGTGGCAGTCGTTCTCGGTTCCGGCTGGGGCGAGGCGGGTGACCTGCTCGGTACCACTGTCGTGGACGTCGTGGCCGGCGACATCCCAGGATTCCGGTCCTCGGCGGTGGCCGGGCACCACGGTCGGCTACGGGTGGTGCGTACCCCCACCGGAGCACACGTCCTGCTGATCGCGGCCCGGACCCACCTGTACGAGGGGCATGGCGTCGACGCGGTCGCCCATGGCGTGCGAACCGCAGCGGCCGCCGGCTGCCGGGCGGTCGTGTTGACCAACGGCTGCGGCAGCATGGTGGCCGACTGGGGCCCCGGGACGTGTGTCGTGCTGCGCGATCACCTCAACCTGACCGGTACCACGCCGCTGACGGGTGCCACCTTCGTCGACATGACCACGGCCTACGCACCTCGACTGCGCGCCCTTGCCCACGAGGTGGACCCCGACCTGCCCGAGGGCGTGTACGCGCAGTTCCACGGCCCGCAGTACGAGACGCCGGCCGAGGTGAGGATGGCCCGGACGCTGGGCGCAGACCTGGTCGGGATGTCGACGGCACTGGAAACGATCGCCGCACGCGCGGCGGGGATGGAAGTGCTGGGCCTGTCACTGGTCACCAACCTGGCGGCCGGTACCACCGACGCGCCGCTGGACCACGCCGACGTCCTGGCGGAGGGACGGGCGGCGGCGGGACGCTGCGGGCGGCTGCTGGCCGCGGTCGCATCACGAATCGGCGAAGACGTCACGGCCAGCCGATCGGCGGGTGCGGCGACCGGTGGCTGCTGAGCTGGGCGAGCTGACTGCCCGCGCCCAGGCGTGGCTGGAGGCCGACCCGGACCCACTCACCCAGGCGGCCTTGGCTGCACTCGTCGCAGCAGCGACGGCCGGTCGGCCTGACGCCCTCGCGGAACTGGACGACGCCGTCGGCTCCGACATCGCGTTCGGCACCGCGGGCCTGCGCGCTGCGGTGGGCGCCGGACCCAATCGGATGAACATCGCGGTCGTCACTCGCACCGCTGCCGCGCTCGGTGGCTGGCTGGCCGAGGCCGTGGCGGGAGCGACCCCCGCCCTCGTTGCGGTGGGCTACGACGCTCGACACGGGTCGGCCTCGTTCGCCACGACCACCGCCCGGGTGCTCACCGCCGCCGGGTGCCGGGTCGTCCTGCTGCCCGGGCCGCTGCCCACCCCGATCCTCGCCGCCACCGTTCGTCGCCTGGACGCCGATGCCGGGGTGATGGTCACCGCGAGTCACAACCCGGCGGCCGACAACGGCTACAAGGTGTATCTCGGTGGCCGGGTATCGCCCGATCCCGGTGCGGGGGTGCAGATCATCCCCCCGGTCGACGCCCAGATCGCCGAACGGATCCGGACCGGTCCGCGCGCCTGCGACGTGCCGTTGGCCGACGACGGGTGGCAGGTTCTCGGTACCGAGGCCGTCGACCACTACGTCGCGTCCACGGCGGCTCTGGTGCGACCCGGACCGCGCGCGCTACGGGTGGTGGCGACCGCATTGCACGGGGTCGGCGCCGACACGCTGGAGCGGGCCCTGGGTGCGGCGGGATTCGCCCCGCCACTCTTCGTGGCGTCGCAACGCGATCCCGACCCGGACTTTCCCACGGTGGCATTCCCGAACCCCGAGGAGCCGGGTGCCCTGGACGAGGCCCTGGCGCTGGCCGAATCGAGCGGTGCGGACCTGGTCGTCGCGGTCGATCCGGACGCCGACCGGTGCGCACTGGCGATCCGCGATCCGGACGCGACGATCGGTGCCGACGACATTCGGGCGTCGGGCTGGCGACGACTGACCGGCGACGAAACCGGCGCCTTGCTGGGCGAGTACCTGCTGGCCAGGCGGCAGGCGGGGACCGATCCACGAGTGCGGGTGGATCCGGACGAACCACCGACGGTCGCGGCCAGCATCGTGTCGTCGTCGTTGTTGCAGCGGATAGCGGCCCATCACCGCGTCCGCAGCCGTAGCACCCTCACCGGGTTCAAGTGGATATCTCGGGTGCCGGGACTGATCTACGGCTACGAGGAGGCGATCGGTTACTGCGTCGACCCGGCGTCGGTCCGCGACAAGGACGGCATCGCGACAGCGGTGGTGGCCTGCGAGATGGTCGCCGCTCTGGTGGCGACCGGTCGCACGGTCCCCGACCTGCTGGACGAGCTCAGCCTGCGCCACGGCGTCCATGCCACCGCCCCCGTCACGCTGCGGCTGCGGGACCTCGGCGCGGTGGCCCCACTGCTTGCGGGGTTGGTCGCCCACCCACCCGCCGTGTTGGGTGGCATCACGGTCACGGCGGTCAGCGACCTGTCCCGCGGTGGCGGCACGCCCGCCACACCGGGGGTGCGGATCGACTGCGGGGACGAGATTCGAGTGATCGTCCGGCCATCGGGGACGGAACCGAAGATCAAGGGCTACATCCAGGTGGTGCATCCCGTACCGAGGGCGTCGGACCTCGTGGCGGTCCGCCGTTCGGTAGGCGAACGACTCGGTCTCGTCGTCGCCGATGTGACGCGACTCCTCACCTGAGGCGAAATAACGGACAGCTGGTGTCGTTACGCCGGGTTCCGACCAGTCACCCGATGCGTTGGTTTGACCGCGACCCGAACGGGGGTATATCACTATATGGCGTCGCCTATTGACAGTCCGTGACTGCACTCGTGGGGCGACCAGGAAGGAGCGCTCATGCGCATCGGCGTCCAAGTCCGCGCCCAAGACCCGGTCTCAGAAGCCGGCGTCCGGGCACAACTGCATGGGCGGGCGGACCTTCACGTCCTGCCGCCCGTCACCCAGGCTCAGCCCGACGTCCTCGTCTGTGTCGTGGACCGAATCGGCGAGCAGGCGATCACCGCCATCCGCACCTTTCGCGGTACCGGCACACCCAAGATCGTGTTGGTGGCCGCGTCGTCCGACGACGCCGACCTGGTCGGCGCGGTCGAGGTCGGTGTCTGCGCGATCCTGCGACGTGCCGACACCAGCGCCGAACGCCTGATCGCCGTCATCCACGGCGCCAATCGGGGTGAGGGCACCCTGCCGGGCGACGTCCTCGGGTCGTTGCTGCACCAGGTGGGTCATATGCAGCGGACCGTGCTGGCACCACGAGGGTTACACCTCTCGGGCCTGTCCGACCGCGAGCTCGACGTGCTGCGCCTGGTGGCCGAGGGGTTCCACACCGCCGAGATCGCACGCAAGATGGCCTACAGCGAACGGACCGTCAAGAACGTGCTGCACGACGTGACCGCCCGGTTGGGCCTGCGCAACCGCACCCACGCGGTCGCGTACGCGCTACGCCACGGCCTGATTTGACCCTGACTGCAACCAGGACTGCAGTCGCGCAGCGTCCAGCCAGCCGTTCTCGATCAGGGTCAGTTCACGCGGTGCCCCGCTGACCCAGCCGCGGGCCAGCGCCAGCACCTGGGCGGCGGGTGGCTTCTGTGGCCGGTCATCGGGATGGCACGGCTGAGCGGCCAGCAATTCCACGATGCCACGGCGAAACCCCCACGTGCTCAACAGGAACGCACTCGCCTCGGTGACACTGCAGCCGAACGCGGCCTGCTCCAGAACGTGCCGCTCGCTCAGGTCCCCAGGGTCCGCCGCTCGTAGCGAGGCCCACCGATCGGGCCACTCGACGGCCAGGGCCAGCAGACCGACCTCGTTCATCAGCCCCGCAAGGAACAGGTCCGCCCGGACATCCGCCGGCCACCCCTCCAACTCACTGATCCGTCGACAGGTGCTGGCGACCTCCATGGCGCGAGCCGAGAACGCCGCCAGATCCAGACCGACGGGCACCGGCGCGCCGGGGCCGAACACCGCGCCCGCCATGGCGAGCGCCTCGATGGTGTCCAGGCCCAGCAGGGACACCGCCTGCTCCACCCCGTCGACCTGCGTGGGCAGCCCGAAGAAACCCGAGTTCACCAGGTGCAGGATCTCGGCGACGGCCCCCACGTCGTGCTGGATGATCGCGGCGACGTCCTCGACGCTGGAGTCGGGATCGCGCGACGTCGCCAACACCTCGACGAGTACGGACGGTGGCTTGGGCAGGGTGGTCACGGTGCCCAGCACGGCCTGCAGGCGCGGTGAGCAGACCAGGCTGCGGGTGGCGAGCATCTGCTGGATCGTGTCGACCAGGAGGTCCGTCTCCACGGGCTTGGACAGGTACTGCTGGGTGGGTCCGACTGCGCTGACGACGGCGTCGCGCTCGGCATGACCGGACAGCATCAACCGACCGGTCCCCGGATGGCGGGCCTGCACGTGCGACAACAGCCCCGCACCGTTCATCCCCGGCATCCGCATGTCCGACACGACGATGTCCACGGGGCGGCGGGCGAGGATGTCGAGGGCTGCCCGGCCGCTGTCGGCGAACTCGAGGTCCCAGTCGTCGCACCTGGTCCGCAGTACCCGGCGCAGCCCGGACAGGACCGCCGGTTCGTCGTCGACGAACAGCACGCACGCCGTAGCCACCATCGCCTCCTCGACCCGATGTGCCGGACCCGATGTGCCGACCCGATGTGATGGACCCGTCGCGGTCTCCCACGCACCGCGGCCATCGGCTCGAACGATGCCCGGGTTGAGCAGCACGGCAGGACACCACCTCCGGGGACCACCCGAATGCCGTTCGTCACCCGACAACGCTCCACCGCTCCGGCGAGGCTGCCGATCAGGCGCAGGTGCCCCTTCTGATCCTGCTCGTCGACCCGGCCGACCCGTCCCGTTCCGTACCGGCTGGGGTGGCCATGCGGGTGGGACGGGCGGGGCGGGCGGCGGCGGCGCCCCGCGCCGGTATCCGGGCGTCGTCGTGACCCAGGAACGCCTGCTGCGCAGCGTCATCGACTCCCTCGACGGCCAACTGTGCATCGTGGCAGGCGACGGGCGGATCCTCGGCGTCAACCGGGGCTGGCAGGAGTTCGCGGCGACCTTCGGCGACCAATTCGTCATCCCCGGACATCCTGGGGACGTGGGCACCGACGTCCACCTCCTCCTCAAACGGTTGGACGCGCCCCTCGGCGGTGAGATTCGTGACCTGGTGCGCTCGGCGATCCTGCGCAGCAGTGGCGGCGGCTCGGTTCGCGGCCGACTGACCCACCACGGCAGGACCGCGCACGTGGTGGCCAGGGTGCATCCCGTCAGGGATCACGCGCAGGCCCGCGCCGTCCTCCAGCTGGTCGACATCACCGAGCGAGCCGTGACCGAGCACGAACTGGCCCGGGTCACCGAGGAGGCGCGGCTGCTGTCACTGGTCGCGCGTTACATCGAGCACGGTGTGTTCATCGCTCTGGGCGACGGGCAGCTCGAATGGGCGAACGAGCCGTTCCATGCCATGACGAACTTCCCGGCGGACTCGATCGCGGGAGGGGCGATGTCCGAGTCGGTGCGCGACGCCATCGCTCGATCGCCGGAACTGAGTGAGGTCTGGGGTCGGATGCTGGCCGGGATCGGGAGCGACATCGAGTTTCCGATCCTGGACGACACCGGCAGGTGGTATCGCCTGGTGGTGTCGCCCGTCACCGATCCGGACGGACCCCCACGGTTCGTCGCCCTGATGTACGACGTGACGGCCAAACGCGAGGACGAGCGGCTGCTGCGCGAGGCTCACCAGCAGGCCCGCACCCTCGCCGCGGAACTGGGCGCCGAACGCTCGATGCTCTCGACCATCATCGAGACCCTCCCGCACGTGACCTACCTCAAGGATGCCGACCAGCGCTACCGGGTGGCGAACAACGCCTTCCTGCGGGCGCGGGGGTTACCGGACGATTTCGACCCGGCCGGTCTGGACGAATCCCAACTGCCGGTCACCGACGAACTGTCCTCGGTGATCGCCCGCGCCGAGGCTGAGGTGTTGCGCACCGGCCGCGCGGTCGACCACATCCCGGTGACGATCCGGGCGCCGGGGGCGGGTACCCGGGCCTTGATGCTGAGCGTCCTGCCGCAGGCCGACGAGCGGGGGTCGAACTCCTCTGACGCTGGACCGTCGGCTGTCGCGGGCCTGATAGGTGTCGCCACCGACATCACTCGCATCTCCGAACTCGAGCGCCAACTGGCCCGAACCAATCGGCTCGAGGCCCTCGGCCAACTGGCCGCCGGAGTCGCGCACGAGATCAACACCCCGATCCAGTTCGTCTCGGACAACGCCACGTTCGTCGGCGAATCCCTCGCCCAGATCCTGCCGGTACTCGTCCGGCTGCGTGACCTGCTGGAGGCGGGCGACACCGCGGAGTGCGCCTGCCACGGTTCGCCCCGGTGGCAGGAGATCCGGGCGATACTCCACGCCGTCGACGTCGACTTCGTCACCCATGAGGTGCCGCTGGCCATCGAGCAATCCCTCGACGGGCTCGCCCGGGCGACCAAGATCGTCCGAGCGATGAGGGAGTTCTCGCACCCGTCTCACGAGAAGTCCGACGCCGACCTCAACCGCGCCATCGAGACGACGGTTCAGGTCTGTCGCAACGAGTGGAGGTATCTCGCCACCGTGGACCTGGACCTCGACCCCGAGGTGGGTCTGGTGTCGTGCGTCGAGAGCGACATCAAGCAGGTCCTCCTCAACATGATCGTCAACGCCGCGCACTCGATCGACGAACCCGACGAGCCGGGTTCCCGACCGGCCGGACGGATCCGGATCACCACCCGCCGCGCCGACGACTGCGTGACCGTCGAGATCGCCGACAACGGGTGCGGCATGACGGACGAGGTCAAGGAGCGGGTGTTCGATCCGTTCTTCACGACCAAGGAAGTGGGCAAGGGCACCGGTCAGGGCCTCAGCCTGGCCCACGCCATCGTCGTCGCCAAACACGGTGGCGTCATCGACGTGCGGTCCAGCCCCGGGTGGGGCACGACGTTCGTCGTCCGGCTGCCGAGCGTCCGTCGGTCACCGCCGCCGGCTCCCTCGTGATCGACGGCCGGTGAGGTGCGCCGCGCCGATCACCCGTCCACATCCGACCGGCCAGCGGCTTAGGCTTCGAGGGTGTCAGTGACCGCGCCGCGTATCCCCGACGCGATGCCCGACGACCCGCAGCGCCTCGCCCATCGCGTCGTCGGATCTGCCATCGACGAGACGTCGCTGCGGCGGTTCCTGTTCGGCCTGGCGGGCGTCGACGAGGTCGGTGCCGACGCCCGGGCCGCCCGGTTGGCCACCCGCTCGATCAAGACCGACGCGAAGGCATGGGCATTGGACACCGTGGTGTCGATGATCGACCTCACCACCCTGGAAGGTGCCGACACCGCCGGCAAGGTGCGCGGGCTTGCCGCCAAGGCGGTCCGCCCCGACCCCGCAGACCCGACCTGCCCACCGGTGGCCGCCCTCTGTGTCTACGGCGACCTGGTGGTCACCGCGATCGAGGCCCTGGACAGAGCCGGGGGGCGGACGCCGGCCCGCTACGTCAAGGTCGCCGCCGTGGCGACGGCGTTCCCGTCCGGGCGGGCCTCGCAGCGGATCCGGGTGGCCGACACCGCCGAGGCCGTGGCCGCGGGAGCGGACGAGATCGACATGGTCATCGATCGCGGTGCGTTCCTGGCGGGTCGGTTCGGTCAGGTCTACGACGACATCTGCGCCGTCGGCGAGGCATGCCGACGTCCTGACGGCTCCCGCGCGAAACTCAAGGTCATCTTGGAGACCGGTGAGCTGGGTGGCTACGACGCCGTCCGCCGAGCCTCGTGGTTGGCCATGCTGGCCGGCGGCGACACCATCAAGACCAGCACCGGCAAGATCTCCCCGGCGGCGACGCTGCCCGTCACCCTGGTCATGCTGGAGGCGGTGCGCGACTTCGAGGCGTTCACCGGCCGCGCGGTCGGAGTCAAGCCCGCCGGGGGGATCCGGACCGCCAAGGACGCGATCCGCCACCTGGTCGCGGTCAACGAGACCACCGGTCCGCAGTGGCTGACCCCTGATCGGTACCGATTCGGTGCTTCGTCGCTGCTGACCGATGTCCTGCTGCAGCGCCGCAAGGCGGCAACCGGCGCCTACTCGTCCACTCGATACTTCAGCGTCGAATGAGCGCCCCCTCAGTCGGCCGCGACGGAACGGACCCCGCTGGCATGTCACTCGAACCGTCGTCACCTGCACCGTCACCACTCGCTCCGTCGGCCGCTGACGTGTTCGGGTACTCCCCGGCACCCGAGTCGGCGTCGTTGGCCCGCATCGCCGCCTCCTACGACCTCTACATCGGCGGGCAGTTCCGCGCCGCGGCCGACGGTCGGACCCTCACGACGATCAACCCCGCCACCGAGCAGACCCTGGCCGTGGTGGCCCACGGCGGGGCAGCCGACGTCGACGCCGCCGTGGCCGCTGCCCGGCGGGCGCTGAGCGGTCCGTGGGGGTCGATGTCGGCGACCGAGCGCGGCAAGTTCCTGTTCCGGATCTCCCGGCTGATCGCCGAACGCGCCCGCGAGCTGGCCGTCGTCGAAACCCTGGACAACGGCAAGCCGATCCGCGAAACCCGCGATATCGACATCCCCCTGGTCGCGGCCCACTTCTTCTATCACGCCGGTTGGGCAGACAAACTGCCATGGGCAGGCCTCGGTCCCGACCCTCGCCCGGTCGGAGTTGTCGGTCAGATCATTCCGTGGAACTTCCCCATGCTGATGTTGGCCTGGAAGGTTGCCCCGGCGCTGGCCTGCGGCAACACCGTCGTCCTCAAGCCTGCCGAGACCACGCCGCTCACCGCGCTGCTGTTCGCCGAGATCTGCGCCGATGCCGGGCTGCCGGACGGGGTGGTCAACATCGTCACCGGTGACGGAGAGACCGGCGGCGCCCTGGTCGACCATCCCGGTATGGACAAGATCGCCTTCACAGGATCCACGGCCGTCGGGCGTTCCATCGCCCGGGCGGTGGCCGGAACCCGTCGTCGGGTCACGCTGGAACTGGGTGGCAAGGCGGCGAACATCGTCTTCGACGACGCTCCCATGGACGAGACCATCGAGGGGATCGTCGACGGAATCTTCTTCAACCAGGGTCACGTCTGCTGCGCCGGCTCGCGACTGCTGGTCCAGGAATCGGTGGCCGACGAGGTCGTCGAACGCCTGCAGCGGCGGATGTCGACACTGCGGGTGGGCGATCCGATGGACAAGAACACCGACGTGGGTGCGATCAACTCGGCCGAGCAGCTGGCCCGGATCGAGGCTCTCGTCACAGTGGGCGAGGGCGAGGGCGCGCACCGCTGGTCGGTGCCGTGTCAGCTGCCCGACCAGGGGTTCTGGTTCGCCCCCACGATCTTCACCGACGTGCAGCCCGCGCACCGCGTCGCCCGTGAGGAGATCTTCGGGCCGGTGTTGTCGGTGCTGACGTTCCGCACCCCCGACGAGGCCGTGGCTCAGGCCAACAGCACGCCGTACGGCCTGTCCGCCGGCATCTGGACCGACAAGGGCTCGAAGATCCTGTGGCTGGCGGATCGATTGAAGGCCGGGGTGGTCTGGGCCAACACCTTCAACCGGTTCGACCCGACCAGTCCGTTCGGTGGCTACAAGGAGTCCGGATACGGCCGCGAAGGTGGACGTCAGGGCCTCGCGGCCTACGTCGCCTGAGCCGTAGGCTCCCCAGCGTGCCCACCGACACCGCAGCGGCGTCCGAGGCGCCCACTCGCCTCGACGTCCGCAAGACCTACAAGCTGGCCATCGGCGGCAAGTTCCCGCGAAGCGAATCGGGCCGCTCGTACCCGGTGTTCGCAACCGGAGCCGAGGCCGGGGCGCTGCCGTTGGCGCACGCCGCCCACGCGTCGCGAAAGGACGTCCGCGACGCTGTCGTCGCAGCCCGTTCCGCGCAGTCCGGCTGGGCCGGCGCCACCGCATACAACCGCGGTCAGGTGTTGTACCGGGTAGCCGAGATGCTCGAGGGTCGAGCCGAGCAATTGAGCGCCGAGGTCGCCGACGCCGAGGGCATCGACCGACGTGACGCCGGAGCCGTCGTGCGTGCCACGGTCGATCGCTGGGTCTGGTACGCGGGCTGGACCGACAAGATCGCTCAGGTCGCGGGCAATGCCAACCCGGTGGCCGGGCCGTATTTCAACCTCTCGGTCCCCGAGCCCACAGGCGTCATCGCCGTGCTGGCACCTCAGCGATCGTCGCTGCTGGGCTTCACGTCGGTCGTGGCACCGGTCATCGCTGCCGGCAACGCGTGTGTCGTCGTCACATCGTGGCGTCGGCCGCTGCCGGCGGCCACGCTGGCCGAGGTGCTCGCCACGTCGGACGTTCCCGGTGGCGTCGTCAACACCCTCACCGGGTCCGCCGCGGAGTTGGGACCGTGGTTGGCCGCGCACGCCGACGTCGACGGGATCGACCTGACCGGGGCCGCCGAGCTCGACTCGCCGACCTGGGGTGAGCTGGAGGCCGCCGCCGCCGAGACCCTCAAGCGGGTCCGGCGACCTGCCGAGCTGCCAGCCGGCGCCGAGGAGGACTGGCAGGCGATCCCCCATCTCGATCGGATCCTCACGTTCTGCGAGATCAAGACGGTGTGGCACCCGAAAGGTCGTTGACGGATGCAACCGGGACGCCCGCGAGCGCGGGTGGTGTTGTTGGGTGGGGCCAGCGGGTCGGGAAAGACTCGGTTGGCGCGCTCGCTGGGCGTACCCCGGCTGCGGCTCGACGAGTTCTACCGTGACGGCGACGATCCGTTGCTGCGGCAACACTTCGGCGACGGATCGATCGACTGGGACGACCCGGCATCGTGGGACGTGGAGGCCGCGATCGCGGCGCTCACCCGGTTGTGTCTGGACGGGGTGGTCGACGTACCGATCTATGACATCGCGGCCAGTCGACGCACCGGGTCCACCAGCCTCGACCTGCTCGGCTCGCCCGTCGTCCTGGCCGAGGGGATCTTCGCCGCGGAGGTCGCCCCCCGATTGCAGTCGGCCGGGCTGCTGGCGGACGCCCTGTGCCTCAACCGCAACCGGCACCTGACGTTCGCCCGGCGCCTCGCCCGCGACCTGGCTCAGTCCCGCAAGCCGGTACCCGTGCTGCTGCGCCGAGGCATGTTCCTGCGACGCACCGAGCCGGCCATGTCGCACCGGTGGTCGTCGCTGGGGTGCCGACTGGTCGACCGGGACACCGCGGTGCACGAGTTGCGTTCGCTGCTGGCCGCCCAGGGGTTGCCCGCGGCTCGGCTGCATCCCCAGGTCGACTTCCTCGCCGTGTTGGAGGACGCGGTGACGGCCATCGACGGGATCGTCGGCGATGTGGTGGCAGGTGACGTCGAACTGGCGAGCGCAGTTCCGTCATGCCCCGGGTGGACGGTTCGCGACCTGGTGGAGCACGTGGGAGGGGTGCACCGCTGGGCCCGCGTGGCGCTGGTCGAGGGACACGGCGGCCACACCCCGGAGCCGGCACCGAGCGAATCGACTGAGTTGCGGCAGTGGTTCGCCGAGGGGGCACAGTCGCTGCTGTCCGCACTACGGGCGAGTGACGCGCGGGACGAGTGCTGGACATTCGCCGACACCACCACTGCGGCCTTCTGGTGGCGCCGACAGGCGCACGAGACCGCGATGCGCGCCTGGGACCTGAGTTCGGCATCCGGTCGGCCGTACAGCTTCCCTCCCGGGCTGGCAGGCGACGGCATCGACGAGGTCGTCGACCTCCTGCTGCCCCGCCAGATCCGGAAGAACCGGATGCCCGCACCCACGATGACGCTCGGTCTCCACGCCCACGACACCGAGCAGCAGTGGCAGATCCGCAGCTCCACGGACACCGTCTCGACGGCGACGGTGTCGGTGTCGGCGACGGTGTCGGGGGCGGCTAGCGATCTGCTGCTGCTGCTGTGGCGGCGTCGCACGGTCGACGACCCGCGGTTCGAGGTCGCCGGCGACGTCGAGGCGGCTCGTCGCCTGCTGTCGTCACCGCTCACGCCCTGAGTGCCGCGGTGGACGGGCTGTCGCGTTCGTCCTAGCCCTGGTCGGCGAGGGCGTGGTCCCACCCTGATCGGACCTGCTCGACGAGGATCTCCCGCTGCGGCAACGGCAGGAACGCGCCTTCGGCAGCATCCAGGCTGGCGGCGCGAAGGTCGGTGTCGGCCCACCCGGCCTCGGTACGCAACCGGGTCATATCGGCCGTCATGGACGTTCCGGAGACCAGTCGATTGTCGGTGTTCACGGTGACGGCGAACCCCAGCCGGCGCAGCGCCGTGGCCTGGTGGCCGGCCATCGACGGTGCCGCACCGGTGTGCACGTTGCTGGTCGGGCTGCATTCGAGGACGATCCGGCGATCCCGCACCCAGGTGGCGACCGGCCCCAGCATCGCCTCACCGTCGGTCGAGATCTGGACGTCCTCCAGGATCCTCACGCCATGACCGAGGCGCAGCGCGCCCTGGCGCAGCGCGCCCGCGATGCTGGCCACACCGTCGGCCTCACCGGCATGAATGGTGACCGGCATGAGGGCGTCGGCGAGCAGGTCGAACGCGGCGGCGTGACCCGACGGTGGGAAGCCGGCCTCGGGTCCGGCGATGTCGAATCCAACGACGCCGGCGTCGCGGTGGCGCACCGCCAGCTGGGCGATCTCGACGCTGCGGTCCGCCTGGCGCATGGCGCACAGCAGGGTGCCGATGGCGATCTCGTGCCCCATCGTCCGAGCCTCGGCGATGCCACGGGCATACCCCGCCTGGACCGCCTCGACGACAGCGTCCAACGACAGCCCACCGGCGACGTTCAATTCCGGGGCGTAACGGATCTCGGCGTAGACCACGCCGTCCGTGGCCAGGTCCAGGGCGGCCTCGGCGGCCACCCGCTCCAACGCGGCCTCGGTCTGCAGCGCCGCGACGGTATGGGTGAACGTGTCGAGATAGCGCTCCAGCGTCCCGGCCGTGGCCGAGCCGACAAACCACTCGGCCAACCCGGCCGAGTCCCAGGCGGGCAGGTCGCGACCCTCCGCAGCGGCGAGATCGATCAGCGTCTGCGGGCGCACACCGCCGTCGAGATGATCGTGGAGCAGGACTTTGGGCACAGCGTGGAGGTCGACGGGCACTGGCCCACCGTAGTGGCGCCCCGCTGACGACGACGGTCCGTCACAACCGCCCCGCGATTTCCGATCAGTTGTGCCGAAAGGGTAGGCAGAGCAGTGATACAGCCCATACGGTCACGAGTGGACCACCAGCTGTTCGTACGGTACCCGACCCGGGTGCCCGATGCATCGATGAAGGGTTTCAGATGACATTGTTGACTTTGCGCGCCCGGGGCGCGCGGCGGCGCCGAGTGATCACCAGCGTGGTCGCGGCCCTCTCGCTCGCCACGCTGTCGTTCGCGGTGGTCCCCGCCGCCGCGGCCCACAAGAAGGACGACCTCCCGGAGCCGCGCCGCTGCGCCAACGGGGCCAATCAGACGTACAAGAAGCTGCTCGAGTGCGTGACCGTCGAGGGCGTTCGCGACCACCAGGCAGGTCTGCAGGCCGCCGCCGACGCCAATGTCGACGACGTGTATCCGGGCACGCGGGCAGCGGGCACATCCGGTTACGACAACAGCGTCGCCTACGTCAGCGAGACCCTCGAAGACGCCGGCTACCACGTGACCCTCAACGAGTTCGAGTTCACGTTCACGTTCCCGGCCACCCTCGACCAGTTGACCCCCGTCGCCGCTTCGTACCCGACGGGCGCCTACACCGGATCAGGTTCGGCGGACGTCACCGGTTCGGTGATCGCCGTCGACCTCGCCCTGGCACCCCCACGCGCCTCCTCCAGCGGCTGTGAGGCCACGGACTTCGCCGGTCTGGACTTCTCCGGGGCCGCCGACATCGCCCTCATCCAGCGCGGCACCTGTTCGTTCGCCGTCAAGGCCGTCAACGCCGAGGCCGCGGGCGCCGAAGCCGTTGTGATCTTCAACCAGGGCAACGACCCGACCCGTGAGGCACTGATCGTCGGCACCCTCGGCGGCGCCGACGTGGTCGCCATCCCGGTCGTGGGCGCCAGCTTCGCGCAGGGTGAGGCACTGGCCGCGGCCGGCTCGACGGCTCGCGTGGTCGTCCAGCCCAACGAGGTCCGGACCAACGTCAACGTGCTGGCCGAACTGCCTGGATACAACGACGACAACGTCGTCATGCTGGGCGCTCACCTCGACAGCGTGTCTGCGGGGCCGGGTATCCAGGACGACGGCAGCGGCAGCGCCGCCATCCTCGAGGTGGCCGAACAGATGGCCAACGTCCACCCCGAGAACCCCGTCCGGTTCGCCTTCTGGGGCGCCGAAGAGCTCGGCCTGATCGGATCGACCGCATACGTCGCGGGTCTCACCGACGAGGAGCGGGCCAAGATCGCCCTCTACCTCAACTTCGACATGATCGGCTCGCCGAACTACATCCAGACGGTGTACGACGCGGACCAGTCGACATTCGTCGCACCGGTGGCCATCCCGGACGGATCTGCTGCCATCGAGGATCTGTTCGAGAGCTTCTACACCAGTCGGGACGAGCCCTACGACGACAGTGAGTTCAACGGTCGCAGCGATTACCAGGCGTTCATCGACGCGGGTATCCCTGCGGGCGGGCTCTTCACCGGCGCCGAGGGAGTGAAGACCGAGGCTCAGGCGGCGATCTGGGGCGGCACGGTAGGTGCGCAGTACGACCCGTGCTACCACCTGGCCTGTGACGACTTCGACAACATCAACCTCCACGCGCTGGAGATCAACAGCGACCAGGTCGCCTTCGCCGTACTGACGTACGCGTTCTCGACCGAGACGGTCAACGGCGTTCCCGGTCGCAAGGTCCCCGGCGCCCGTTTCCACCTGCCTGCCCCGGCAGGTGAGCAGGGCACGTTCGCCACTGCTGGTGGCGGCGACGAGCACGACCACGACGGCGAGCCCGAGTAACAGCCGTCGCTGGTGACCAGGGGCCGCGTCGACGAACACTCGTCGGCGCGGCCCTTTCCATGTCCCGACAGTGATTGTGCAACCCAGAGGCTGAGCCGACAGTCGGTGTTCAGGCCGTGCTCAGGCGGTGATCGTGTCCATCACCAGCGCCCGCGTCACCTGTGCGGCAGGACCGTCGACGTCCCAGGCGCCCTCGAGGACCGCCTGGGCCCGCTCGAACCGTTCCGGGGTGTCGGTCAGCAAGGTCATCAGGGGTTGTCCTGCCCGGACTCGGTCTCCGGGCTTGGCGTGCAGCAGGACCCCGGCGCCGGCCTGGACGGCGTCCTCCTTGCGGGCGCGCCCAGCGCCGAGGCGCCACGCCGCGACCCCCACGGCCAGGGCATCGAGACGGGTGAGGACACCGTCGCTCCCGGCCAGGACCTCATGGCGCTCGGTCGCGATCGGAAGCGGGGCGGCCGGGTCTCCCCCCTGGGCGCTGATCATGGCCCGCCAGGTGTCCATCGCCCGGCCCGAGGTCAGCACGTCGGCCGGGTCGATGTCGATCTTGGCCAACGTCAACATGTGGCGCGCGAGGGTGATCGTCAGTTCGACGACGTCGGGGGGGCCACCGCCGGCGAGGACCTCGACCGATTCGGCCACCTCGATGGCGTTGCCGACGCTGCGCCCGAGTGGCGTCGACATATCCGTCAGCACCGCGACGGTGGGCAGCCCGGCGTCGCTGCCCAGGGTCACCATGGTCTCGGCCAATTCGCGGGCGTGTGCCTGGGTCTTCATAAAGGCCCCCGAGCCGACCTTCACGTCGAGGACCAACCCGCCGGTCCCCTCGGCGATCTTCTTGCTCATGATCGAACTGGCGATGAGCGGAATGGACTCGACCGTGCCGGTGACATCGCGCAACGCGTAGAGCTTCCGATCCGCCGGGGCCAAACCGGCGCCCGCGGCGCACACCACGGCACCGACCTCGGTGAGGATCTCCCGCATCCGCTGCTTACTGACACCGGCCTGCCAACCGGGGATGGATTCCAGCTTGTCCAGCGTGCCACCGGTGTGACCCAGACCTCGACCGGACAGTTGGGGTACGACGGCCCCGCAGGCCGCGACCAACGGCGCCAGCGGCAGCGTGATCTTGTCGCCCACGCCGCCCGTGGAGTGCTTGTCGACGCTGGGGCGGCCCATGTCGGTGAAGTCGAGGCGCTCCCCCGTATCGATCATCGCCCTGGTCCAGGCGGCGACCTCGGCGCTCGTCATCCCCCGCAGCAGGATGGCCATGGCGAGGGCGGACATCTGCTCGTCGGCGACCGCGCCCCGGGTGTACGCGGCCACGACCCAGGCGATCTGACCGGGCGACAGCACGCGGCCGTCACGCTTGGTTGCGATGACGTCGACGGTGTCGAAGGGTTCGGTGACGGCCACCGGCTGATCCTGCCAGTCAATCAGCCCCACCCCCCACTTCGCGGTGATCATGGACGATTCGGGGGGTCGGGGCCTTCCCAACCCCCGAATCGGCCATGATCACGGCGAGGGTGGGGGGTGAGTGGTGAGTGGGGTGGGGGGCGAGGTGGGGGGCACCGTGGGACTGGGCGCGGAGTGGAGGCGTTGCGGGACGAAGGCGCTGGGCAGAACGACATCCATCCGCAGCGGCTGGTGATCCGCCCCGGCGTCGAGCAGGCACGTCGGGCCGCCGTGCTCGAACAGCAACTGTCGACATCGCCCGCAGGGCGGGCACGGCGCGCCGGCGGCATCGACCACGGCCACCGCGACCAACCGACCCCCTCCACTGGCGTGCAGCGCGGAGACCAGGCCACATTCGGCGCAGAGGGTGAGCCCGTACGACGCGTTCTCGACATTGCAGCCGGTGACCACCCGGCCGTCGTCGACCAGCGCCGCCGCCCCGACGGCGAAACCCGAGTACGGCGCGTACGCCTGCTTCATCGCCGCGATCGCCTCGACGCGCAGCGCGGCCCACGTCTCGACCGCGATGCCCGGCGCTGTGTCCGCCGCAATGTCGGCAGTCATGTCGGCGGTCATGGCCGGTACGGGATGCCGTCGGCGGCGGGGGCCCGGACCTTCCCGACCAGTCCGGCCACCGCAAAGATCGTCACGACGTACGGAGCCATCAGCAGGAACTCGCTCGGGATCGGCGTACTGATGATCGACAGCACCGACTGCAGGTTGCTGGCGAAACCGAACAGCAGGGCGCCCACCAACGCGCCCAGCGGTGACCATCGACCGAAGATGAGAGCGGCGAGGGCGATGAAGCCTTGACCCGACGTCATCTCCTCGGCAAAGGACCCCACCGAGCCGAGCGTGAAGAACGCACCGCCGAAGCCGGCCACCACCCCGCTCAGCAGGACGTTGCGGAAGCGGATCCGGTTGACGTCCAGGCCCGCGGTGTCCGCCGCCTTGGGGTGCTCGCCCACGGCACGCACCCGCAACCCCCAGCGGGTCCGGAAGAGGGCGAAACTCAACCCGGCAACGGTGACGTACATGCAATAGACGATGAGGGTCTGGTCGAACAGCACCGGTCCGACGACCGGGATGTCGGCGAGCACCGGGATCCGCAGGCGCTGGAACCGCTCGGGCGAGTTCCACCGGTCGCCGTCGTTGGCCAGCACCTGCCCGTAGAGGAAGTTGGTCACGCCGATCACCAGCACGTTGAGGACGAACCCCAGCACGATCTGGTCGACTACGAACCGGATGGCGAACACTGCCAGCAGCCATGAGACCAGCAGCCCGGCGGCCATCGCGGCGATCAGCCCGACATAGATGCTGCCGGTCAACGACGCGATCACGGCCGAGGCGAATGCGCCCGCGAGCAACTGTCCCTCGATGGCGATGTTGATCACGCCGGCGCGTTCGCACAGCACCCCGGACATCGATCCGAAGACCAACGGGACAGCAAGGAACAACGACCCCTGCAACAGGCTGACCAACGGGATTTCGGCCCCTGCCACCGCCCACACCAGGAAGGCCGCCACCAGCAACAGGCCACCGGCGATGGCCACGATCGGCAGCGGTCGGCGACGGGTGGTGACCGCCCAGCCGACATAGCCGGCAGCCGCCAGCGCCAGGACGCCCAACACGATGATCGCCGTCTGGCTGGGGACGGTCAGGGTCGGTACGGCGACCACGTCGTCGGCGTCGGACAGCCGGAAGCCCGACGACAGCTCGCCCGAGACGGTCGCGCCGAAACCCACCAGGGTGACGATCGCCAGCACGCCCAGCGCGACCGGGGTCCCCCAGCCGCGCCGCGGCTGCACCATGGCCGGATCCGCGGCAGGGTCGACGGCTGGACCTGCGGCCCGGTTGCTGGTCGTGTCGGCGCTCATGCGTTCCAGCCTTTCGACAACTGGCCGATGCCGCCGCCGGTGACGCGCAGCCGGAACACTCGACGGACCAGTTCGGGCGCGGCGATGAACAGCACGATGAGCGCCTGGATCACCGTGACGATGTCCAGCGACGTCCCGGTCTGGGCCTGCATGGTGATCGCGCCGGCGTTCAGGGCGCCGAACAGCAGACCGGCCCCCACCACGCCGACGGGATTGGCCCGACCCAGCAACGCCACCGTGATCGCGTCGAAACCGAGACCGGCCGAGATGCCCGTGGTGAGCACCCGCTCGCTGCCGAGGACCTGCGACACGCCCGCGACCCCGGCCAGCGCGCCGGCGATCAACATCACCCCGATATAGGCGCGCGGTACCGAGATCCCCGCGGTTCGAGCGGCATCGGGATTGGCACCGACGGCGCGGAACCGGAACCCGATGGTGCTTCGGGTCAGCAACCACCAGGTGAAGACGGCGGCGAGGATCGCCAGGATCAGGCCGACATTGAGGCGACTACCGCTCAGCAGGGCGGGTAACGCCGCGCTGTCGGCGATGGGCGGACTGATCGGGTCGTTGCGCCCGGGCCGGAGGAAGGCCTCGGTGCTGAGCAGATAGAGCAGTCCGAATCGCGCGATGTAGTTGAGCATGATCGTGGTGATCACCTCGCTGGCACCGGTGGCCGCACGCAGGACACCGGCGATGCCACCCCACACCGCCCCGCACACCAGACCTGCCACCACGGCGACGACGGCGTGGATGACCAGCGGCAGTTGACAGGTGAAACCCACGTACGCGGCCCCGACCGCCGCGATGGCGATCTGCCCCTCGGCACCGATGTTGAACATGCCCGCCTTGAACGGCAGGGCGACGGCCAGGCCGCCGGCGATCAGCGGGGTCGCGAACAGCAGCGTGTCGGCGATGGGGGCGAACAGCCCGGCGGCAGACTCGGCTCGGGTGTCCAGCACCGCACCGCGGAACAGCGCGGCGTAGGCGTCGGCTACGGCCCCGACGATGGCGGACAGGGTGTCCCCCGGCCGGGCGCCGAAGTACGCGGCCGCGGCCCGTACGTCCTCGTCCGATACGGCGATGAGGATCGCGCCCACCGCCAGCGCCAGGATCAAGGCGCACAGCGTGAGTAACGGGCCGCGCAACCAGGTGGGGATCCGGGCCGGCGACGCCGAGGCATCGACCGGGGTCGGCGGTGCGGGGGGCGTCGGCGGGGCGGGCGGGCCGGGCGGTGGCGGGTTGGGCGGCGCGGTCGTCGCACTCATCAGGCCTCCGCCTCCGCCTCTGCCAGCGGGATCCCGGCCATCATCAGGCCCAGCACGTCACGTGAGGTGTCACCGGGCACCACTCCCATCACTCGTCCCCCGTACATCACAGCGATTCGATCGGCGAGGGCGAGAACCTCGTCCAGCTCGGTGGAGACCACCAGCACGGCGGTGCCCTGGTCACGCTCGCGGACGACACGGCGGTGGACGTATTCGATCGAGCCGACGTCGAGGCCTCGGGTGGGTTGACTCGCGATGAGAACCCGTAGGGGGCGGGACAGTTCGCGCGCCAGGACGACCTTTTGCTGGTTGCCGCCCGACAGCGATCCAGCTGTGGCGTCGACACTCGTCGTCCGGATGTCGAACTCGTCGACGCGACTCACGGCGTTGTCGCGGCAGGCGTCCAGTCGATACGCCACCCCGGAGGCGAAGGGCGCCCGGTCGTGGATGTCGAGGATGAGGTTCTCGGCGACCGAGAACGACGAGATGATGCCGTCACTGGATCGGTCTTCGGGGATGAACCCGACGCCCGCGTCCAAGGTCTCGCGTACCGGACGGCCCAGTACCTCGGCGCCGTCGACGGTGACCGATCCGGTGGCTGGGCGCAGGCCCAGGATCGCCTCGCACAGTTCGGTCTGACCGTTTCCCTGAACGCCGGCGACCGCGAGGATCTCACCCGCCCGGACATCCAGGTCGATGCCGGCCACGGCGGTCGCGCCCCGTTCGTCCACGACGGTCAGGCTGCGAACGCACAGCCGCACCTCGCCCGATTCGATCGGCTGCTTGTCCACGGTCAGCGTGACGTCACGCCCGACCATCAGGCCGGCCAACTCGGCCGTGTCGACCGGGGGCACGGCCTGTCCGACCACTCGACCACGACGGATCACGGTGATCCGATCGGCGATCGCGGCGACCTCACGCAGCTTGTGGGTGATGAAGACGATGGCCGTGCCCGCATCGGCCAGACCGCGCATGATGACCAGCAACTCGTCGGTTTCCTGCGGTGTGAGGACCGCGGTGGGCTCGTCGAGGATCAGGATCTTCGCGTCGTGTACCAGGGACTTGACGATCTCGACGCGTTGCTGGACCCCGACCGGCAGGTCGCCGACGATCGCCTCGGGGTCCAGCTCGAACCCGAATCGCGCCGACACGTCACGGACGCGTCGAGCGGCGAGTGCGCGGTCCAGGACTCCCCCGCCGCGGGTGGGTTCGTCGCCCAGGACGACGTTCTCGGCCACGGTGAAGACGGGGACCAGCATGAAGTGCTGGTTGACCATGCCGATTCCGGCGGCCAGGGCGGCCCGCGGGCTGGCGAAGGTGACCGGCCGGTCATCGAGCAGCACCTCGCCGTCGTCGGCGTGCAGCAGCCCGAACAGCACGTTCATCAGCGTGGACTTTCCCGCGCCGTTCTCACCGAGCAGGCAGTGCACCTCGCCCGGTTCGACGACCAGGTCGATGGCGTCGTTCGCAACGAAGGTCCCGAACCGCTTGGTGATGCCCTTGAGTTCCAGGCGCATCGTCACCTCCGTGTGGCCTCGTAGGGATCTTGACGATAACCGTCGGACACGCGCAGGGATACGTGTCAGATGAGGCGCGCCCGCGCCGACCGAGGTCGACGCGGGCGCGAGTGACGCGAGCAGTGAGGCGAAGCGTCAGGAGGTGGTCGGTGACGACACGGACTCGACGATGACCTCACCTGCGATGATCGCGGCCTGCAGCTCCTCGATCTCGGTCTTGAGCTCGTCCGGGACGGCGTCCTCGAAGTCGTGGTAAGGAGCGAGGCCGACCCCGCCGTTCTCCAGCGTCCCGACGTAGGGGGCGCCGTCGAAGTCACCGGTGCTGGCCGCCTCGGTCACGTCGAAGACGGCAGCGTCGATGTTCTTGAGCACCGTGGTGAGGAAGACGTCGGCGTAGTCAGGTGCTGCCTCGTAGCCGTCGGAGTCGACCCAGATGATGCTCGCGGCGCCCGAGTCCTGGGCGGCGGCAGCAGCCCCGAGGCCCACCGGACCGGCAACGGGCAGGATGATGTCCGCGCCGGCCGAGATGAAGTTCTCGGTCGAGGTGCGGCCCTTGTTCTGGTCCTCGAAGTCACCCGTGAAGGTGCCCTCCTGGGTTGCCTTGTCCCAGCCGAGGACGGTGACGGCGGTCCCCTTCTCGGTGTTGTAGTAGGCGACGCCGTCGACGAAGCCGTCCATGAACACGGTGACCGGTGGGATCTTGATGCCGCCGAAGGTGGCGACCGTGCCGGTCTCGCTCATCCCCGCCGCCAGGTAACCGGCCAGGAATGCCGCCTGCGCGGTGTCGAACAGCAACGACTTGACGTTGTCGAGGGTGACCGATTCGCCGGCCGCGTCGGTGGGGCCCGAGTCGATCAGGGCGAAGTTCTGGTCGGGGTTGGCGGCAGCGGACTCACCGGTGGCGCCGGCCAGCAGGAAGCCGACGGTGACGATCAGGCCACAGTCGTCGGCGATGAGCTGCTCGATGTTGGGGGCGTAGGCGGTCTCGTCGCCGGACTCGAGGATCGACGGCGCCTCGATCGACAGCTCCGTCTCGGCCCGTTCGAGGCCCGCAGCGGCGGCGGCGTTGAACGAGCGGTCGTCGATGCCACCGAGGTCGGTGACCATGCAGCCCTTGAAGGCGGCCTCGGCGTCCTCGGACGGTGCGCTGTCGACCGATTCGACGGCGGCACTGGTCGGGGCGGCGCTGACGCTGTCCTCGGCCTCGTCGGCGGGCGCCTCGGCACATGCGGCGAGCGCAAGGGCAGCTGCGCCGGCGAGGGCGATGGTGCGAGCCCACTTGATCACGGGTCCTCCTGAAGTCGATGCCCAGCGCCCCAGGTCGGGCCACTGCGCGGTTGATCGGGAGCATACGGACGCAGGTCACCGGGAACGGCCAATGAAACCTGACAGGTACGAGGTCGTGACCCGACCGTGATCGCAGGACGTCCGAACGGGTGACGTCAGGCTCGATGGACGCCCCACACGGCACGCAGCGCACTGCACACCTCACCCACCGTCACCCCGGCTGCCAGCGCCTCGCGCATGGGTGGCAGGACGTTGGCCGTGCCCTCGGCCGCACGCGTGACGGCCGCCAGCCTCATCTGCGCGGCAGACTCGTCCCGGGCGGCACGCCAACTGGCGACCCGGTCGCGCTGCGCAGCCTCGAGGGCGGGATCGACCACCAGAGGCGCCGCCCCCGTGCCCGGATCGTGGTCGTCGACGAACTGGTTGACACCGACCACCACGGCCTCACCGGCATCCACCCGGCGAGCGTGGGCGTAGGCCGCGTCTTCGATCGCTCGCGCCTGATAACCCGATGCCACGGCCGCGACCGCGCCCCCCAACTCGTCGATCTCGGTCAGTAGCGAGTCGACCTCGGCCTCGAGATCGTCGGTCAGTCGCTCGACGACCCACGATCCACCGAACGGGTCGACCGTTCCGGTCAGGTCGGTTTCGTGAGCCAGGACCTGCTGGGTGCGCAGGGCGAGCCGGGCCGAGTGGTCGCTGGGGAGGGCGAGCGCCTCGTCGTAGGCGTTGGTGTGCAGGCTCTGGGTTCCGCCCAGCACCGCGGCCAAGGCCTGAACCGTCACCCGGACCAGGTTGACCTCGGGTTGTTGCGCGGTCAGTTGCACGCCTGCCGTCTGGGTGTGGAACCGCAGTCGGTGAGAGCGCGGATCCAGTGCCCCGAGTCGGTCGCGGCTGATCCGGGCCCAGATCCGTCGGGCTGCCCGGAACTTGGCGACCTCCTCCAAGAGTGTGGTCCGCGAGACGAAGAAGAACGACAACCTCGGCGCGATGTCGTCCGGGGTGAGCCCGGCTGCGACCGCTGCGTCGACGTAGGCGATCGCGTTGGCCAGCGTGAAGGCGACCTCCTGCGCCGGGGTGGCCCCGGCCTCGGCCATGTGGTAGCCCGACACCGAGATCGAGTTCCATCGCGGCAGGTGCTCGTGGCAGTAGGCGAACGTGTCACCGATCAACCGCAACGACGGGCCGGGCGGGAAGATGTACGTCCCGCGAGCGATGTACTCCTTGAGGACGTCGTTCTGGATGGTGCCGGACAACCGACTCGCCGCCACCCCCTGCTCGGCGGCCACCAGTTGATAGAGCAGGAGCAGTACGGGGGCCGGTGCGTTGATCGTCATCGACGTGGACACCTCGCCCAGGTCGATGCCCTCGAACAGCTCGCGCATGTCGGCGAGGCAGTCGATCGCCACCCCCACCCGCCCGACCTCACCTGCCGCGAGGGGGTCGTCAGAGTCCATGCCCAGCTGGGTGGGCAGGTCGAAGGCCACGCTGAGGCCGCCGGTGCCTGCCGCGACCAGCGACCGGTATCGGGCGTTCGACTCGGCGGCGGTGCCGAACCCGGCGTACTGCCGGATCGTCCACGGCCGCTCGGTGTACATCCGTGGATGGATGCCCCGGGTGTACGGAAACTCACCGGGAACCCCGACGCGCTCCGTCGATCCGGGCGCGAGGTCATCGGCCGCGTACACCGGCTCCAGCGGCGTTCCGGACTGGGTGCGACGCGCAGTCGGCGTGGGATCGGTCACTCGGGCACCATGCCAGGCCACCCTCGTCCGGGACAGCCCGGTCGGTGCTCCGCGTTCCGCCTGGGCTACCGGAGCCCGGCGTAGGCGATGGCGATCTGTGCACCCAGCACGGCGTTGTGCTCGACCAGGGCGATATTGGCGGTCAAGCTCGCCCCGCCGCTGATCTCGACGATTCGCCCCAGCAGGTAGGGCGTGGCGTCCTTTCCGGTGATGCCGAGGGCGGTCATGTCGGCGAGAGCCTGCTCGATGAGGACCGATATCCGTTCGGCGGGAATCTCGTCGGCCTCGGTGATCGGGTTGGCGATCACCACCCCACCGGCCAGCCCCATGTCCCACTTGGCGCTCATGATCGAGGCGATCTGCTCGGCCGTGTCGGATCGCAACGGCGAGGCGAACCCACTGGAACGGGAGTAGAAGGCCGGAAACTCGTTCGCGCCGACGGTGACGACCGGCACCCCCAGCGTCTCCAAGACCTCCAGGGTCAGACCGATGTCCAGGATGCTCTTGACGCCCGCGCAGACCACGGCGACGTCCGTCCGGGACAACTCGGTGAGGTCGGCGCTGATGTCGAACGACTGGGCCGCGCCGCGGTGGACACCCCCGAGACCACCGGTGACGAAGACCCGGATCCCGGCACGAGCGGCCAAGAGCATCGTGGCCGCCACGGTGGTGGCGCCATGCGCCGCAGTGGCCATGACGAACGGCAGGTCGCGACGACTGACCTTGGCCACGTCCGGATGGGACGCGAGCAGTTCGAGGTCGTCGGCGTCCAGCCCGATCCGAGGCCGGCCGTGGAGGATCGCGATCGTGGCCGGTACCGCGCCGTGGCCACGGATCAGTGCCTCGACGCCGGTCGCCATCGCCACGTTCTGCGGGTAGGGCATGCCGTGACTGATGATCGTGCTCTCCAGTGCGACGACGGGCACTCCGGTGGCGAGCGCGTCGCGGACCTCGGCGGTCAGGACCAGGCTGGCGGGCGGCGCGATCACGTCGAGCTCCTTCGGTGGTGGGCGACGGTCGAGTCGACCAGTGCCGCGGTCAGGTCCGGTCGGACGGTGTGACGGGTGGCCACGGTGAGAGCCGCTGCCGCGTGACCGTAGGCCACCGCCCCCGCCGGGTCGCGCCCGCCCAGGTGGGCGTGGACGAACGCGGCCAGCATCGCGTCACCTGCGCCGGTGACGTCGACCACGCTCGCCGGATGGGCAGCGAACCGCTCCCACCGGCCGTGGGAGTCGCTGAGGATGCTGCCCCGGGGACCGAGGCGGACCCAGACCAGGCCCACGCCCCGCGCGTGTAAGGCCGCGACCCCGGCTCGCAGTCCCTCACCGGTGGCGGTGTCCTCGCCGCTGAGGGCGCCCAGTTCGTCGCGATTCGGCGTGATGGCCCACAGCGGGCGCTCCGCCGAGAGGACGGGCGCCAGCCGGAGGGCCTTGGCGACGCTGACCGGCTCGATGATCACCTTGCGGCGGTGGTCGGCCGCCAGCACGAGGGCATGGTCGACGGTTGCCAGGGCCAGGTTGCCGTCGACCACGACGACCGACGCCGTGGCGACGAGAGCAGCGGCGGCCGCGACGTGGTCGGGGTCCAGCGCGTCGGTGGCGGCCATATCCGAGACGGCTACGACCAGTTCGCCCGTGTTGTCGAGCACTGCCGTGTACAAACCTGTTGCGTGCCGGCTGAGCCGCACCTGCGACGTGTCGACCCCGGTGGCCGCCGTCTCGGCGATCAGTCGCCGACCGTGGGCGTCGTCTCCGACCGCGGCGACCAGCGAGACCGGTGTGCCCAACCTGGCGAGGTTCTCGGCGATGTTGCGCCCGACCCCGCCCATGGACGCACCGGCGTGGCCGGGGTTACTGGTGCGCAGCACCGCCGGCCCCTCGCTTCGGGCCACGACATCGATATTGGCGCCCCCGATCACGACGACGTGTCCTATGCGAAGGCCCCGTCCAGAGCCCGCGCGACCTCGGCCGTTACAGCGGAGGCCGCCGCCGCCGGGTCTGGCGCCTCGGCGATTGCGCGACCGATCACCAGAACGTCGGCCCCCGCGGCGATGGCCTCCGCCGGGGTCGCGACACGGGCCTGGTCATGCGCCGACACCCCGGCCGGCCGGATTCCGGGTGTCACCGCGAGGATCGCGGGCGCCTGCGACTTGACGCTGACGAGGTCCGGCACGGCGCAGATGACACCGAGGCAGCCCGCCGCCACGGCCAGTCCGACGCGGTGACGGATCAGGTCCTCGGGAGCGTCGCCCTCGCTGGTGAGGACCGTGACAGCGAGGGCGAGCGGCGTCGGCAGCCCTGCCGCGTCGGCACCCGTGGTCAGGCCGTCGACACCGGCGCGCAGCATGTCGACGCCGCCACTGGCGTGCAGGGTCAGATACGTGGCGCCGAGCCCGCCCAGAACCCGCGCTGCCCGATTGACGGTGTTGGGGATGTCGTGCAGTTTGACGTCGACGAACACCGCCATGTCCAGGTCGCGCAGGGCGGCCACGGCGGCGACGCCGGCTGCGCTGAACAGCTCCAGGCCGATCTTGGCGACCCCGATGTGAGGTCGCACCTGCCGCGCGAGCCGGATCGCGGCGCCCAGGTCACTGACGTCGAGGGCGATCGCCAGTCGGTCGCGAACGGCGACGGTCTGGGTGCTCATCAATCCTCCGATCAATCCTGTTGCTCGGTCCTCACACTGGCTCCTCACACGCGGTCCTCACACTGGCTCGTCACACGCGGTAGCACGGAGTGTGCCCGGCGAGCCGGCTCGCCCTGGGCACGTCCTACACCAGGTGACGTCCTACACCAGGTCGGGTCGCCCCTCGTCCTTGAGTCGGGTGACCACGTCCTTGACCTCCTGCGCGCGGGCCCGGTTGGTGACCAGCAGTGCGTCCAGGGTGTCGACCACCACGACGTCGCTCATCCCCACCACCACCACCATCCGGCCACTGTGCGCGACCACGACCCCGGTCGAATCCGTCGTCACCACTCGGTCGGCCGGTCCCAGGACGGTGACCGCACCGTCTCCGGCGGTCCCATCGGTCGCGGCGGGCAACACGTCTGCCAGCGAGGTCCAGTCGCCGACGTCGTCCCACCCGAATTCGCCCGGAACCGTCGCCACCTCGCCCGCCGCGGCCGCCGGCTCGGCGATGGCGTGGTCGATCGCGACACTGGGCAACGACGGCCACAGGGCGGTGAGCACCTCGTCGCGCTGCGGCGTCTCCCAGGCGTCGGCGATCCGCTCGAGACCCTGCGCCAGGTCGTTGCGATAGGTGTGGAGGAGTTCCATCACCCGGTCGGCCCGGGCCACGAACATGCCCGCGTTCCAGCGCCAACCCTCGGCGACATAGCGCGTGGCCGTTGCCGCATCCGGCTTCTCGACGAAGGCGCGGACCAGGCGGGCGGACGGTGCACCGTCGACCACCAGCTCCTTCCCCACGTCGATGTAACCGAACCCGACGGCAGGACCGGTCGGCACGATCCCGACCGTGACCAACCAGCCGGCCCGAGCCACCGCCACCGCCTCGGTAACGGCGCCGTGGAACGCCGTCACGTCCCGCACGACGTGATCGGCAGCGAACGAACCGATCACCGAGTCCGGGTCGCGCCGCACCAGGATCGCCGCAGCCAGACCGATCGCCGCCCCCGAGTTGCGGGGAGTCGGCTCGACCAGCAGGTTCGCCTCGGCCAGCAACGGCAGTTGACGACCCACGGCGACCGCGTGCGAGGACCCGGTCACGAGCACGACGCCCGAGTGGCCGACGAGGGGTTCGAGGCGGTCCCAGGTCGACTGCACCAGCGTCCGACCACTTCCGGTCAGGTCGTGCAGGAACTTGGGTCGGGCCGCTCGCGACAGCGGCCACAACCGGGTGCCGGCCCCGCCGGCGGGCACGATGGCATGGAATCCGGGCAGCAGTGCCTGGGAGTCGGTGCGTGCGCTCTGCATCACAGACCACGACGCTAGCCGCGCGTGGCGCCGCCGCGCCGCCCTACTGCGGATAACCTCACGGCATGCGCGTGGCCATCGTCACGGAGTCCTTCCTACCGACGGTCAACGGCGTGACCAACAGCGTGTTGCGAGTGCTCGAACACCTGGCACTGCGCGGTCACGACGCCCTGGTCATCTGCCCTGGTCCCGCACCTCGGTCGTATCTGGACTTCCCGGTACGCGAAGTCACCGCCTTCAAGTTCTTCAAGTTCAACGTCGGGATGCCGACGGCTCACGTCCAACAGGCACTCGAGGAGTTCGACGCCGACGTCGTGCACATCGCCGGACCTTTCCTGCTGGGCGGTTACGGCCTGGTCGCCGCCCAGCGACTGGATCTGCCGACGGTGGCGATCTACCAGACGGACATGGCCGGATTCGCGGCTCACCACGGTTTCCGGGCGGCGGCCAACGGGCTGTGGATGTGGGCGCGGCAGTTGCACGAGATGGCCGACCTCACGCTGGCGCCGTCCCGCTCCGCCCTGCAGGACCTCGACGCACACGACGTGCCCCGGATCGCACTCTGGGGTCGCGGCGTGGACACCGTGCGGTTCGCCCCGGGCCGGCGCGACTCACCCGGATCGCGCCGGCTGCGAGACCTGCTGTCCCCCGAGGGTGAGGTGGTGATCGGCTACGTCGGGCGACTCTTCCCCGAGAAGCGGGTGGAACGTCTCGCCGCGTTGGGCGGGCTCGAAGGGATCCGCGTCGTCATCGTGGGTGACGGGCCGAGCAGATCCAGCACCGAGCGCGCGCTGAGTCAGGCCGGGGTGGCGGCGACGTTCCTGGGACACCTGGACGGGGACCGGCTGGCCGAGGCTTATGCCGCATTCGACGTGTTCGTCCACACCGGAACCGAGGAGACCTTCGGTCAGACGCTGCAGGAGGCCATGGCGACGTGCCTGCCCGTGGTGGCGCCCGCCGCCGGGGGGCCGAAGGACATCGTGCTCGACGGCGAGACGGGATTCCTCTACTCCCCCGAGGATGACGGTGACCTGAGACGGGCCGTCGCCGAGGTGGCGGCCAGCTCGTCGATGCGGACCCGGATGGGCGAGGCGGGGCGCCGGTTGGTGCTCCCCCGCTCGTGGGAGGCGGTGTGCGACGAGTTGCTGGACCACTACGGCACGGCGATCGAACAGCATCCGTACACCGCCAGACGACAGTCCATCGACATCGCCGGCCTGGCCGCGGCAGCGCTCAGTCTGCGTGGTTGAGCCCGCCTCGGCGTCTGATTCGTCACAACGTGGCAGTTCACACGACCCCCGGGGCAGATGTGTCCGGGGTGGCTCCTATTCTCGGAAGAGTCAGAGGAGACGCCAGGGAAAGGACCGCACACTGTGGCCACAGCCATCAAGGCACCCGCAGGGACCCTGTACCGCGGCCGCGAGGGCATGTGGTCGTGGGTGATGCACCGGATCACCGGCGTGCTGATCTTCTTCTTCCTGTTCGTCCACGTGCTTGACACGGCTCTGGTACGCGTCTCGCCCGAGGCCTATGACGTAGTCATCGCCAGCTACAAGAACCCCATCGTCGGTCTGGCCGAGGTGGGCCTGGTCGCGGCGGTGCTGTTCCACGGCCTCAACGGCCTGCGCATCGCCCTGGTGGACTTCTGGTCCTCCGGTCCCCGGTATCACCGCCAGATGCTGTACGCCGTACTGGTGTTGTGGCTGGCTGCGATGGTGCCGTTCACCGTGCGCCACATCATCAACGTGTTCGGAGGCGAGTGATCATGGCTACCGCCACGGCCCCACGATTGACGGCACCACGGGCACGGCCCGCCCGGACCGGCAACTTCGAGTTGTACTCGTGGGTCTTCATGCGCGCGTCGGGTGTGTTGCTCATCGTTCTGGTCTTCGGTCACCTGTTCGTCAACCTGTTCCTCGGCCAGGGGATCACGCAGATCGACTTCGCCTTCGTCGCCGGCAAGTGGGCCAGCCCGTTCTGGCAGGTCTGGGACCTGTCGATGTTGTGGCTCGCCCAGCTGCACGGCACCAATGGTCTCCGCACGATCATCAGCGACTACGCCGAGCGCGACTCCACCCGGCTCTGGCTCAAGGGTGCGCTGTACCTCGCCACCCTGATCGTCCTGGTCGTCGGCACGTTGACGATCACCACGTTCGACCCCTGCATCGATCCCGAGTCCACTCTCTCGGTGTGCAGCGTCGGCTGACCTGCCGATAACCCACGTACTCACTACAGCGAACAGGAGCGCCGACGTGGCAACCATCACCACTCACAAGTACGACGTCGTCATCGTCGGCGCGGGCGGTGCGGGCATGCGTGCCGCACTCGAGGCCGGCAAGCAGACCCGGACCGCCGTCCTCACCAAGCTGTACCCCACGCGCTCGCACACCGGCGCTGCGCAGGGCGGGATGTGCGCCGCCCTGGCCAACGTCGAGGACGACAACTGGGAGTGGCACACCTTCGACACCGTCAAGGGTGGGGACTACCTGGTCGACCAGGACGCCGCCGAGGTGATGTGCCGCGAGGCGATCGACGCGGTCCTCGACCTCGAGAAGATGGGCCTGCCCTTCAACCGCACCCCCGAGGGACGCATCGACCAGCGGCGCTTCGGTGGTCACACCCGCGACCACGGCAAGGCCCCGGTGCGCCGGTCGTGCTTCGCCGCCGACCGGACCGGGCACATGATCCTGCAGACCCTGTACCAACAGTGCGTCAAGCACGACGTCGAGTTCTTCAACGAGTTCTACGTCCTCGACCTCATCCTCGACGACGTCGACCCGAGTGACGCCGAGGGCACCGCGGGCGAGAAGCGCGCCACCGGGGTCGTCGCCTACGAGTTGGCGACAGGCGAGATCCACGTCTTCGCGGCCAAGGCGATCATTCTGGCGACCGGTGGGTTCGGCAAGGTCTTCAAGACCACGTCCAACGCCCACACGCTGACCGGTGACGGGATGGCGCTCGCGTGGCGTGCCGGGCTGCCGCTGGAGGACATGGAGTTCTACCAGTTCCACCCGACCGGCCTGGCTGGTCTGGGCATCCTGCTGTCAGAGGCGGCGCGTGGCGAGGGCGGCATCCTGCGCAACGCCGACGGCGAACGATTCATGGAGCGCTACGCCCCGACGATCAAGGACCTGGCGCCTCGGGACATGGTGGCCCGGGCGATGTCGACCGAGGTGCGCGAGGGGCGCGGCGCCGGCCCGAACAAGGACTACGTCCTGCTCGACCTGACCCACCTCGAACGCGCCCACATCGACGCCAAGCTGCCCGACATCACCGAGTTCGCGCGCACCTACCTGGGTGTCGAGCCCTACACCGAGCCGGTGCCGGTGTTCCCGACGGCCCACTACGCCATGGGTGGCGTGCCGACGACCGTCGACGCCGAGGTCCTCAGCGACAACACCTCGGTCGTCGCCGGGTTGTACGCGGCGGGCGAGGTGGCGTGCGTCTCGGTGCACGGCGCCAACCGGCTGGGCACCAACTCGCTGCTCGACATCAACGTCTTCGGCCGCCGCGCCGGTACCGCGGCCGCCGCCTATGCCCGCGACGCCGCCCATGCCGAGTTGCCTGCCGACCCGGCGGCCGGCGTGATCGAACTCCTCGACGCCCTGCGGACCCGGGGTTCGGACGGCTCCGCGACCGAGCGCATCGCCCCGATCCGTCAGGCGTTGCAGGAGACGATGGACCGCAACGCTCAGGTCTACCGGACCGAGGCCACGCTCAAGCAGGCGCAGAACGACATCGCCGAACTGCGTCAGCGCTACCAGCGGGTCGCCGTCGGCGACAAGGGCAAGCGGTTCAATACCGACCTCCTCGAAGCAGTCGAGCTGGGATTCCTGCTCGATCTGGCCGAGGTCTTCGTCGCGTCGGCCAAGGCCCGCAACGAATCACGCGGCGCCCACTTCCGTGAGGACTACCCCACCCGCGACGACGTGAACTTCATGCGTCACACCATGGCCTACCCCGACGTCGACACCTCGGGCGAGAGTGTCGTCCGGTTGGACTACAAGCCCGTCGTCTCCACCCGTTACGAACCGATGGAGCGCAAGTACTGATGACCGCCACCCTGGACCGCCCGCCCGTTTCGGCGGACGCGCCCATTCCCAGTTTTGACGTCACACTGCGGATTCGCCGGTACAACCCGGAGGTGGACGACGAGCCGCACTGGGAGGAATACACGACCACGGCGTTCGGTACCGACCGACTACTGGACTCACTACACAAGATCAAGTGGGACCAGGACGGGTCGTTGACGTTTCGTCGCTCGTGCGCGCACGGGGTGTGCGGCTCGGACGCGATGCGTATCAACGGCCGCAACCGTCTGGCCTGCAAGGTGTTGGTCAAGGACCTCAATCCCAAGAAGCCCATCACTGTGGAGCCGATCAAGGGCCTGCCCGTGGAGAAGGACCTCGTCGTCGACATGGAGCCGTTCTTCGCGGCGTACCGCGAGGTGATGCCGTTCCTCATCACCCGTGGCAACGAGCCGACTCGCGAACGCATCCAGTCACAAGAAGAGCGTGACCGCTTCGACGATACGACCAAGTGCATCATGTGTGCCGCGTGTACCACCAGTTGCCCGGTGTTCTGGACCGACGGCCAGTACTTCGGTCCCCAGGCGATCGTCGGCGCTCACCGATTCATCTTCGACAGTCGTGACGAGGGAGCCGAAACCCGGCTGGAGATCCTCAACTCCAAAGAGGGTGTGTGGCGGTGTCGCACCACCTTCAACTGCACCGAGGCGTGCCCCCGCGGCATCGAGGTCACCAAAGCCATCCAGGAGGTCAAGCGAGCGCTCATCGCCCGTAGCGTCTAGACCAGAGCGCTGCGAGTTAGGACACATGTTCGACTCGTTGGTACGCTGCCGCGGTGACCGCGCTGACGTATCAGCCCTCGATGCTCGACATCAGTCCCCAGCCGGGCCTGGGTGACCTCGACCGGCTACGACGTCACGACCTGAGCGGGGGCGCGTGGGTCGACGTGCGATCTGCCTGGATCGCGGGCTCGGACGAGGTGTTCCGCACGCTGGTCGACGGTGTCAGGTGGCGGGCCGAGCGCCGCCGGATGTACGACGCCGACGTGGCCGTCCCGCGGCTGCTGCGGTGGTATGGCCAGCATGATCAGCTGCCCCACCCGCTGTTGACGCAGGCCCGAGACTCGCTGAGCGACCACTATCGGGCCGAGTTGGGGGAGGCGTTCACGACGGCCGGGATGTGTCTGTACCGCGACGGGCGCGACAGCGTGGCGTGGCACGGCGACACGCTGGGCCGCTCGGCCACCACCGACACCGTGATCGCCATCGTCTCGTTCGGCTCGCCCCGGGCGTTGCTCCTCAGACCGCGCTCGCGGGCGGGCGCGGACGGCGATGACACCGACTCCTCGTCCATGCGGTTCACCCTCGGCCACGGCGACCTGCTGGTGATGGGCGGGTCGTGCCAGCGCACCTGGGAGCACGCGGTACCCAAGACCGCTCGGGTCGTCGGTCCACGGATCAGCGTCCAGTTCCGCCCGGCGGGTGTGGCGTGAGCGGGCGGGTGACACTGAGGTCGTGATCTCATTCGAATTGGCTGCCCGGTTGCGCGACGCCGGTCTGACCTGGCGGCCCCAACCTGCGGACCAATTCACCATTCCCCAGCCCGAACTGGCAGGACAGGTGTTCACGCTGTCCGAGATGACGATCGAGGCGCACGAATACCCCACGGGTACGGTCCTCGGATTCAACGGGACGACCGAGTGGGCGCTCGATTCGGTGACCCTCGACCAGGCGCTCTGGCTGCCTCGCGAGGATCAGCTACGGGGACTGCTGGGCGCCACCTTCCAGCGCCTGGAGGCCGAGGGCGAGGCGTTCCGGGTGTCGATCAGCAGACCAGGACACCCCGCTTCGGAACAGCACACCGACAGCATCACCGCCACGGACGCAGCCGATGCGTACGCCCTGGCACTGCTCGTCCTCATCGCTCATAGCAAGGACTGAGCTGCCCATTGCGTGGTCCGTATCATCGCGGACATGAGCATCACGCCCGGGACGACCTGATCGGTCGCCGATGACACCGACCGAGGACACCAGCGGCCTGCTCGATCTGATCGCCTCATCCGTCATCGGCGAGGATCGAGTGTTGGACGGACCGTACGGGCAACGGCGAATCACCTACGCGGACTACACGGCGTCGGGGCGCTCGCTGACGTTCATTGAGGACCTGATCCGTGACGCGGTCCTCCCCCTGTATGCCAACACCCACACCGAGTCCAGCGGTACCGGCCTGGCCACGGGGACCCTGCGGGAGGACGCCCGGACCGTGATCCGCGACGCCGCGGGGGCCGACCACACCACCGCGGTCATCTTCTGTGGGTCCGGGGCGACGGCCGCCATCGACAAGGTCATCGGCATCCTCAATCTCCGCCTACCGGCCGACCTGGACGCCCGCTACGGCCTGGCCCAGCACATTCCGGCCGCCGAGCGTCCGGTGGTGTTCGTCGGTCCCTACGAACACCACTCGAACGAGCTGGCGTGGCGCGAAAGCATCGCCGACGTCGTCACGATCCCGGCCGATTCGAACGGCCATATCGACCTCGATGCGCTCGACGCTGCACTCACCGCCTACGGCGACCGTCCGCAACGGATCGGGTCGTTCTCGGCGGCCAGCAACGTCACGGGCATCCTGACCGACACCCATGCCGTGGCCACGCTGCTCCACCGTCACGGTGCATTGTCGTTCTGGGATTTCGCCGCGGCCGGCCCCTACGTCGACCTGGCGATGAACGGTCGCCGCACCCACGACGGTCCACCGGACCCGGCCGCTGCCAAAGATGCCGTGTTCCTCAGCCCGCACAAGTTCATCGGCGGGCCCAGCACCCCGGGGGTCCTGGTCGTCCGGCGGGAACTGCTGCGCAACCGCGTGCCGGACGTGCCCGGCGGCGGCACCGTGGCCTACGTCAATCCGACGGAGCACCGCTATCTCGACGACCCCACCCAACGCGAGGAGGGCGGTACCCCGGCCATTGTCGAATCCATCCGGGCCGGGCTGGTATTCCAGCTCAAGCAGGCCGTCGGCGTCGACACGATCAAGGCCCACGAGGAGGCCTACTGGCGCGCAGCCGTCGAGGCCTGGTCGTCGAACCCGGCGATCCAAGTGCTGGGCAACACGCGGTCCGACCGCCTGTCGATCGTGTCGTTCGTGGTGCAGCG
>JANNOG010000090.1:0-30787 GCA_031398915.1 Micrococcales bacterium
ACGCGGTCTACGTGGCGCGCACCTGCGCAGCCGATGCCCCCCCGCCGACGTCACTTCCGCCGGATGTTCGCTGGGCCGGGCTCCGTGACGTGGGTTCGGCATTGGGGCGCTTGGACGTCGGGCTGGCGGTGCAGGCGGTGGGATTGGACAACTGGCACCGCACCCATGTGCGCTGTCCGCGATGTGGCGCCCCGACGGTGCCGGTGTCGGCCGGCCACGCCCGTCGTTGCGTCGATGACGCCACCGTTCACCATCCACGCAGCGATCCCGCAGTGATCATGATCGTGGTGGACCCCATGGATCGGGTGCTACTGGCACGCCAGGCGACCTGGCCGGAGGGCCGGTTCTCGGTGCTGGCAGGCTTCGTCGAACCGGGTGAGGCGTTGGAGTCCGCGGTTCGCCGCGAATCACGTGAGGAGTGCGGCGTAGAAGTCTCGGCCGTGCGCTACCTCGGGAGCCAGCCGTGGCCGTTCCCCGCATCGTTGATGATCGCCTTCGAGGCGCATGCCACGGCCTCTGACGTGAGTGTCGACGAGGTCGAGATCAGCGAGGCGCGATGGTTCAGTCGCGCGGACTTGGCCGAGGATCTGGCAGCGGCCCGCGTGTCGCTGCCCCCTCGGCTGTCCATCGCCCGTCAGATGCTCGAGCGGTGGGCAGGCTGGGACCTGGGCGGCGACGAGGCGTGGCGTTAGCGGGGTCTGCGGCGCTCAGGCGGCCAGGCGGGCCTTGACGTCGGCCACCGACGGGTTGGTGGCCGCCGTTCCGTCCGGGAACACCACCGTGGGGACTGTCTGGTTGCCGCCGTTGACGCTCATCACGTAGTCGGCGCTCGCTGGGTCGGCTTCGATGTCGACCTCGGTGAAGGCGATGCCCTCGCGGGTCAGCTGCGTCTTGAGGCGTCGGCAGTAACCACACCACGTGGTCGAGTACATCGTGACGGTGCCAGGTTCCGGCGTTCGCATGCCGTCGTCAACACGACGGTTCTCGGGTGTGTTCCACCGCCACGTCGTTCGTCGTGTCCGGGGGTACTGCAACCATGGAGTCCGTGAGGGCGGCGGCGGTCATGGGGCAGGCGGCGACCGCGCGCAGGTACCCGTTGGACGACCGGTTCGCGCAGGTGCTGGATGACGAACAACGTGAAGCCGCCGAGGTGGTCACCGGTCCGGTGTGCATCATCGCCGGGGCCGGCACGGGCAAGACGCGCACCATCACCCACCGGATCGCACATGCGGTGGCATGCGACGTGGTGGCACCAGAGCACATCCTGGCGGTGACGTTCACCGCGCGCGCCGCGGGCGAGCTACGCGAGAGGCTGACGCAGCTGGGGGTGGGCGCGGCGACGGCCCGCACGTTCCACTCGGCGGCTTTGCGTCAGTTGCAGTACTTCTGGGGGGCCGCGATCGGCGGTGCGCCACCGACCATCGTCGAACAGAAGGCCCCGATCGTCGCCGAGGCGGCAGCTCGCATCGGTTCGGGCACCGATCGGGCGACCATTCGTGACCTGGCGGCGGAGATCGAGTGGGCCAAGGTCTCCCTGCTCACCCCGGCGACCTACGTCGATGCCGCCCAGCGGGTGGGCCGCGGTGACGTGGCGGGCCTGGACGCCCAACGGATCGCGCGATTGCTGGACGCCTACGAGGTCGCCAAGACCGCCCGGGGCGTGATCGATTTCGAGGACGTCCTGCTGCTCACCACCGCGATGATCGAACGTCGCGAGGACGTCGCCGGACAGATCCGGGCTCGCTATCGCTGGTTCACCGTGGACGAGTACCAGGACGTGTCGGCCGCGCAACAGCGCTTGCTGATGGCGTGGCTGGGTGATCGACGCGACGTCTGCGTGGTGGGGGATCCCAATCAGACGATCTACACCTTCGCGGGGGCGGACAGCGCTCTGCTCACGGATTTCCGTGCGACCTATGGCGAGGCCGTCGTGGTTCGGCTGCGCCGCAACTACCGCTCGACGCCGGACGTCGTGGCTCTCGGCAATGCCGTCCTGGGGGCCGCGGCAGGGGCGGCTCTCATCTCTGCGCGTGAGGGCACCGACGACGACGCCTCGTCAGGCCTCGGGCCACGCACCGTCACGTTTACCGAGTACGACGACGAGGTCGTCGAGGCGGACGCGGTGGCAGCTGCCATCGCAGCGGGGGTGCGCGCCGGATGGCAGCCGTCGGACGTCGCCGTTCTGGTCCGGGCAAACGCGCAGTTGGAGTCGTTGGAGGAGGCGCTGGCGAGCCGAGGGGTGGCGTACGTCGTCCGGGGCGGTGAGCGGTTCTTCGCCCGCCGCGAGGTGAAAGAGGCCATCACACTGCTGCGGGGAGCAGCCAAGGCAGCGTCGCATACAGCCGACGATTCGCCGAGCGGTCCACCGCTGGTCGACGAGGTGAAGGCGGTGCTGTCCGGCCATGGTTGGGCTGCCGAGGCCCCCGCCGCCCGGGGCGCGGTGCGCCAACGATGGGAATCCCTGGCAGCACTGGTCTCGCACGCCGAGCGGTTCGCCGCCGACCACGACACCGGCCTCGGTGGCTTCCTCGCGGACCTCGACGCCCGCGCCAGTGCCCAACACGCCCCGCGGGCCGACGGCATCACGCTGGCGACGATGCACTCCGCCAAGGGGCTGGAGTGGCGGGTGGTCTTCCTGCCCGGGGTGGCGGATGGCACGTTGCCGATCTCCATGGCCACGACCATCGACCAGTTGGCCGAGGAGAGGCGCCTGTTGTACGTCGCCGTCACCCGAGCGCGTGACGCCGTTCGTGTGTCCTGGGCCCGCTCTCGAACCCCGGGCGGTCGCGCCACCCGGCGGGCGTCTCGGTTCCTCGACGGCGTCCGCCCTGCGACGGACCCGGTGCGTTCCGGTCCTCGACCGGCCGGCGATGCGCCGGGTGGCCGGCGGGCGCCCAGCAGGCCTGCCACCTGCAAAGGGTGTCGAGGTCCGCTGGCCACCGCGGCTCAGCGCACTGCTGGTCGGTGCGAGCACTGCCCACCGCGCTACGACCAGGCGATCTTCGATGCGCTTCGGTCATGGCGTGCCACCGAGGCGAGCACGGCCCGGGTGCCCGCGTACGTCGTGTTCTCGGACGCGACCCTCGAAGCGATTGCCGAGGCCACCCCGTCGTCCGTCTCGGCACTGGCCGCGATCAGTGGTGTCGGGGCCGTCAAGCTGGACCGCTACGGGTCGGCAGTTCTCGGCATCGTTGCTGCTCACACTCCCTGAGATTGGCCCGTCGGCGTTGTCGTCGATAAATCGGTGGCGATCTGTGTGCTCGGCGTCCTACCCTCGGCATGGCCGCGATCGACCGCAGCCGAGATGCGTCCCGCTACCCGAGGAAGAGGTGAGTCCACTGTGACGACGACACGCTTCGTGGATTCGCTGACCTGGGTCAGCCACGCCGCATTCGGCTTCGCTGACTACCTTCACGCCCGCCCGACCCCTGAGGTCCCCCCACCTGTCGGCTGACGCCACGTCAGCTCGTTCCCAACAGGCCGCGGACCCCATCGAGGGGGCCGCGGCCTTTGTCATGTCCCCTCGGCTGATCCCGATCCACCGCACGACCGCTGCCTGACCCTCATAGACCTCGAAGGAGGCGACCCCAGTGACCACCGTGGTCCAGGCTACGTCCACCCGATTCGATACCCGTGACCTGCCATGTCGTCGTTACGATCCTGAGTTGTGGTTCGCCGAGACCCCCGACGACGTCGAGCGGGCCAAGGCACTGTGCCTCGGCTGCCCGATCATCGACATGTGCCTCAGCGACGCCAACTCCCGACGCGAGCCCTGGGGGGTCTGGGGCGGCGAGTTGTTCCAGTCCGGCGCCGTGGTCGCCTGCAAGCGACCCCGCGGACGCCCGCGCAAGAACGCCGCCGCCTGAGTCGGGCCGGGGGCGGGCGAGACCACTCGTCCGCCCCTTCGGCACGCTACGGCCGGACGAACCCGGGGAGCATGTCGTCGAACACGTCGAGCACCGGCACTTCGCCCTCGATCTGACAGAGAACCCCGATGCCGCCCAGCCAGACCCGGTGGATGAGCAGGTATTCCGGCGGCAGATTGAGCCGCAGGCCGACCGACCAGTCGGCACGTCGTGGATCCCGAACGTGGTCGAACAACGATCGCATCCAGTCTCGACTGAATCGGAATCGGTCGTGCTGGGCGAACTCGAGGAACGGCGTCAGATAGCCGAGCAGTTCGTTGCCGTCGATGGTGATGGAACCCTTGATGAAGCCCTCGTCGCGCAATCCTTCGGCGACCGCCCCACCGTTTCCGTCGAGGGCGATGCGCAACAGGGTGCCGATCGACCGAGGCATACCGTCGGGCAGATGTTTCACGGCGCCGAAATCGACCACGCCGAACCGGCCGTCGGCGGTGAGCATGAAGTTTCCTGGGTGGGGGTCGGCGTGCAACATGCCCGCTCGCGCGGGGCCCGCCAACAGGAACTCTATGTAGCGGCGCGACAGCAGGTCGCGTTCGGCGGGCGTACCGGAACTGATGATCGAGGCTAGGCCACGACCCTCAACCCACTCGCTGACCAGCACATTCGTACTGGACTCGACGACTGCGGGGATGGCGAACACGTCGTCACCGGCAAAGGCGTCCGCGAATGCCTGTTGGGATCGCGCCTCCAGGTGGTAGTCCAGCTCCTCGGCCATCCGCGAACGCAACTCGTCGAGGATCGGACCGATGTCCAGGCCAGGCACCCACGCGGTAGCCATCTTGCCCATCCGCGACACGGTCGTCAGATCGGACATCAGAGCCTCGGCCGCCCCCGGGTACTGCACCTTGACCGCGACTTCGCGGCCGTCGGCCCACCGGGCACGGTGGACCTGACCGATGGACGCCGAAGCGAACGGCCGATCGTTGAAGTCGGCGAATCGATCGCGCCACGCCGGGCCGAACTGCTCCGCCAACACCCGGTGCGTGGTGGCGGCCGGCATCGGCGGTGCCGCGTTCTGGAGCTTGGTCAGGGTGGCGCGGTACGGCCCTGCCATCTCCTCCGGCAGTGATGCCTCGAAAATGCTGAGCGCCTGACCCAACTTCATCGCCCCGCCCTTGAGTTCGCCAAGGGTCTTGAAGATCTGTTCGGCTGTGCGGGCCTGGATCTCGGCTGCCACGGCCTCTGCCGGGCGACCACCCACTCGCTTGCCCAAACCCCACGCCGCGCGCCCGGCCATGCCCAGCGGCAGGGCGGCGAGTTTGGCGGTTCGAGTGACCGCCTTACGCGGAACGCTGCTCACGCCTGCATCGTGTCATCCGCCTGTCACGACCCTGCAGCACCCCGACCGTTGACGCCTTCGCTCGCCATGAGGTGCGCCCTCACCAGTGGCACTAACCCATGGCTTCGGTATCGAGGTCGGTATCGAACCCGACGCACCCGCAACCAGGGTGCGCGGTCCACAGCCGCCAGGTGACCTCACCCAGCGGCAAGGACACCGTGGCAGCCGCACCCGCCCGCGCGTCGTCGCAGCCATCGAGGTAGCTCAACCCCAAGAGAACCGCCATCCCGGCGGCCACCTGGGCCAATGCCGGCACTATGCCTGCCGGGCGCGCCCTGTCGCCGCGAAGCAATTGCGGCAGGACGGCCGCCCACTGGGCGTCGCGGTCACGGTGGTGCAGATCGAGACAGTGCAGGCACGGCCCCTGGCCCGGTACGACGAGTGGCCCGACGACGATCTCGCTGTCGCGGATCAAGACGGCGAGGTGCGCCCGGTCGTCGGCCACCCACTCGGCGCTGGCATCGGCGTCGTGCGCGTCGCGACCGATCACCACCAACAGGTCGGCGAGCGCGCTGGAGCTCGTGCTGTTGCGTGGGGAGATCCGGGCCAGGGCGTCCGTTGCCGCAGCCGCCAACCCCCGCCCCTGGTCGTCGGCCTGCAGTCCACCGACGATGACGTCGGCAGGCGTGACGATGCGGTCGTCGGTAACGGTCACCGAACCGATCCCGGAGGCGGCGAACCCGGCCGCGACCGGAACCGCGAGCGCGGTCCCTCCGATGACCCGAACCGTCTGGGTAGGTCGGCGGCGCGCGGCGCTGGACCGGTGAGCGGACTGGTCCACCAGCCACGACCACCGTTCGGATCGCAGCCGGACAGCCTCGACCGACGAGGTCTGCGGCGAATCGGTGGGCACCAGCATTCGACGTGAATCGAGCACCGCGACCAGGTCACGGCGTCGCATCGGGTCGCTGCCGCGGCGACGGGCGTCGGTGTCCAGAGCGGCCAGGCTGACGCCGCGGGTCAGCAGATCGAGCACCCGCCGATCGTCCGGGTCGAGCCCGGTCAACACCACTCCGGCGTTGGCCGACGCCCCGATCTGGATGCGGTCGGCGTCGCGCCATGCCGTGGCGAGGTGCGGGGCGAGACGCCGTGGGCCGGCCGGGCCCGCCTCAGTCACCCCCTGCGCGCTCACTGCCCCCACTGCCCCCGCCGCCCCCGCTGCCCCCGCCGCTCGGCCTCGCTGCGCTTCACCGCTCATCCGTGTCGCCTCCTGCCTGCCGCCCGACCCCGGATCTAGGTCACCCGGTGCCACCTGGGCTCACAGTGGCACCGAGGTCGCGTCACCGGTCAGAGCTCGTCCACAGGGAGACGTCACCACGATGCGACCGTCCACAGCCGAGGTCGACGCCGACAGGGTGTCGTGGCGCTACCGTCGACGGGTGGACGCTGAGCCGGCGGCCGGGGCCATGACGGACCGGGAGATGACGGACGGGGAGATGGCAGGCGAATCGGCGGTCGAGTCGCCAGGCGCAGTGATCGAGGTTCGCCGTAGCGATCGTCGGACGCGGACGGTCTCGGCGCGACGCGAGGGGGATCGGATCGTCGTTCTCGTGCCCGCGCGCATGTCACGCACGGACGAACGTGTCTGGGTGGCTCGTATGGTGGAGCGGTTGCGTCGCAACGAACAGCGCCGTCGCCCGAGCGACGACCAACTGACAGCACGGGCGGCGGCCCTGTCCGCCCGGTTCTTCGCGGGCGCCGCTCGTCCGGTTTCGGTGACCTGGTCTACGGCGCAGAACCACCGTTGGGGCTCATGCACCCCGCTGGATGCCACCATCCGCATCTCGGCACGCGCCCGCGACTTCCCGGCCTGGGTCCTCGACTACATCCTGGTGCACGAGCTGGCGCACCTGATCGAGGCATCCCACTCGGCCGCGTTCTGGGAACTGGTCGCTGCCTACCCGCAGGCCGAACGCGCCAAGGCGTGGCTCGAAGGATTCGACCTGGGTGCTCGTCAGGCCGACGGCTGAGGTCCTGGCCCGTCAGCCTCGCCGTCCAGCATGCGCCGCAGTTCGTCGTCGATGTCGTCCGAGGTGGTGTCGCTGTTCGCGGCCGAGGCATCGTCGACGTCGAAGTCGTCCGGGAGCAGATCCGGATGGTCCCAGGACCTGTCTCGCTCGGTTCCCGCCTCGGGTCGTGCCCACCAGGCCGCCGCCTCGCGCATCCGCCGTGGCCGTAGCTCCAGTCCGACGAGGGCACCGAAGGTCCGTTCGGCGGGTCCGCCCAGAGCGCGGCGGCGACGCTGCCATTCCAGCAGCGCCTCGGCGTGGGGCAGATGAGTCCGGGCGGCGTCGGCGGTCACGGTCTCGACCCATCCCTCGACGAGGGCGAGCAACAGTTCCAGCTTTGCCAGTGCGCCCTGCTGGGCGGGCGAGGTCGCCGGCTCGAGGACGCCCGAGGACAGCAGTTCGCCCAGCGCGCTCGGGTCGCTCGGGTCGACCTGGCTGGCGAGGTCCTGCAGTCGGGTCGGGTCGACGTCGATACCTGCGGCGTAGGCCTCGATCCCGGACAGCAGGGTGGGGGCCAGCCAGCCGGTCGCGGCGAACAGCCGGGCGTGGGCCCGTTCGCGCAGGGCACAAAAGATCCGAACCTCGTCGACCGGCAACCCGGCATCTCGAGCCGCCGCGGCAACCGCGGTAGGGATGAGCGCCGACGTGGGACCAGCCAACGGATAGCCGACATCGTGGGTGCCGACGACCTCACTGGCCAGCGCTCCGATGGCTTGGCCCAGTTGGATGCCCAGCAGGCCACCACCGAGGCGCGCCAGCATGGGACCGGCTCCGGCCAGCATGCTGGCTGCTTCGGGAGGAAGCCCTGGTGGCAGCCCACCGCTCGGGTCGACCGTCGAGGTCATGGCGTCCGCCATTCGGGCGGCGACCGGTGTGACGAGGTTGCGCCAGGTGGGAAGGGTCTTGTCGACCCACTGGCGCGCTGTCAGCGCCTGGAAGGCGGCCGCGACGGCGGGGAATGTGGTCGCGTCGTCCAGCCACAGGTCGGCGACATGAGCCGCCTGCACCACCGCGTCGGCGTCGCCCGGCGACACCGTGCTCGCTGACGAACCGCGGTCCGCGGCCGCCGGCAACGGGGCACCGAACCCGATCCGCGGTGCGCTCGGCGACACGTCGCGACCTGCATCCGCGGGCCCCTGCCCCTGACCGGCCAGGACCTGCAGCGCGCTTTCGCGGGCCAGCTCCCAATTCACGGGGCCGTCGTCCGCGGTCGAGGAGAAGATTCGTTGCAGCTGTCCGAACACGTCACCGAGCGCTGACGGGTCGAATCCACCGGGCCATCCCGGTTGGTTACTCATGCCCACCTACGCTGTCGAGTCATGACCGAATCCGGGGTGCGCGGCGTGCTCGGCGATGATCCGCGCGAGCCCCCCGACGAATCGTCCCCGCGACGGTTGTCCGCGCGCTCGCTGGTCCTGGTCATCTCGGGCATGAGTTCTCTCATCCTCGCGACGGTCATCGCGTTGCTTCCCGTGCCGTACGTCATCTTCTCTCCCGGACCGGTACGCGACACCCTGGGCGAGACGCCCGACGGCGAAGCTTTGATCACCGTCGACGGTACGCCGACCTTCCCGACGTCGGGAGAGTTGGACCTCACGACGATCAGTGTGAGCGGCGGCCCGTTGGGTGACCTCAGTATCGCCGACATTGTGCTGGCCTGGATCAACCCTGCTCAATCGGTGCGTCCGGTGGAGTCGGTGTACCCCTCCCAGGAGACCCGGCAGGAGGCCGAGGAGGCCGGTGCCGCCGAGATGGCCTCGGCTCAGCAGGCGGCGGCGGTCGCTGCCCTGCAAGGCGCCGGCATCGAGGTCCCGGTCAGGGATCTCCTGGTGGTGGACGTCGATCCGGCTGTTCCCGCTGCGGGCGCTCTCGAGGCCGGAGACGCCATCCGGTCCTTCGACGGTCGACCGATCACCGGTACCGGTGCGCTGGTCGAACTGGTCCGGGCTCGTGATCCGGGTGACGTGGTCCCTGCCGTGGTCGAGCGTGATGGCGAGCAGGTCGACGTGGACATCGAACTGAGCAGCGACGATGCCGGGATGACCTTGATCGGGGTGCTGCTGGAGGCGCAGTACGAGTTGCCCTTCGACGTGGCGTACGACGTATCCGGTATCGGTGGCCCCAGCGCCGGCATGATGTTCGCGTTGGGCATATACGACAAGATCACCGAGGGTGAGTTGACCGGTGGCAACGTCATCGCCGGCACCGGGACCATCACCGAGGACGGTGTGGTCGGCCCGATCGACGGCATCCAGCAGAAGATGGTGGCGGCGCGTCGTCACGGTGCCGCCTGGTTCCTCGCACCCGCCGACAACTGCGGCGATGTCGTCGGTGCGGTGCCCGACGGTCTGCGAGTGGTCCGGGTGGCGGAGTTCGACGAGGCGGTGAGTTCGGTCGAGGCGATCGCGGCCGGCGACACGGCGGACCTGGCGACCTGCACTTGATTCAGCTGCCTGGGTTACGGTCGCCACTGTGAGCGAGGAGTGGCCACCGCCACAAGACAGATCCGTACCCGTTGTGACCCGCCGCCGTCGCCGTGGCGCCCTCTTGCCGACCCTCGTGGTCCTGGGCGTCATCGTCGTGGCCTTCGTTGCGTTTGCCGAGGTGTGGACCGACTTCCTGTGGTTCGACCAGCTCGGATTCGGCAGCGTCCTGCGCACCCGACTGTTGTGGCAGGCGTTGCTGTTCGTCAGCGCCGGGGTGGTGATGGCTGCCGCGGTGTGGATCAGCCTGACCGTCGCGTACCGCTCACGACCGGTGTACGCCCCCACCACGCCCGAGCAGGCCAGTTTGGATCGCTACCGCGAGACCCTCGAGCCGCTGCGTCGCCTCGTGGCCATCGCCGTGCCCGCGACGCTGGGCCTGTTCACCGGCTCGGCGGCCGCTGGTCAATGGCAGACCGTTCTGCTCTACCTCAACCGGGTGTCCTTCGGCACCACGGACGCCCAGTTCGGGCGAGACATCGGGTTCTACGTCTTCGAATTGCCGTTCCTGCAGTTCGCCACGGGCTTCGCGACGGCGGTGCTGTTGCTGTCCGGCCTGGCCGGCCTGGTGACGCACTACCTGTACGGCGGCGTCCGGGTCGGGGGTCCGGGTGAGCGCACGACGCGCGAGGCCCAGGCCCACCTCGCCAGCATCGCCGCGCTGTTCCTGCTGGTCCGTGCTGCGGCGTACCTCTTGGAGAGTTACGCGATCATGACCAAGGAGGGCGGCCTGATCGCCGGCCCGGGATACACCGACGTCAACGCGGTCATCCCCGCCCGCACGCTGTTGGCTGTCGCCGCAGTCCTGGTCGCGCTCGCATTCGCTTACACCGCCGTACGCGGCAACTGGCGCATCCCCGCGCTGGGCGTCGGACTGCTGATCCTGGTCGCTGTCGTGGCGGGCGGTGTCCTGCCGCAGATCATCCAGCGATTCCAGGTCAACCCGAGCGCCGCCGAGCGCGAGGGCCCGTACATCGATCGAAACATCCAGGCCACCCGGGCCGCCTATGGCCTCGACGACATCGAGACCATCGACTACAACGCCGAGCTGACCGCCGAGCGCGGCGCCCTGGCCGACGACGCTCGTACCCTGCCCGGTATCCGCCTGCTCGACCCCGCGCTGGTCAGCCCCACATTCCGCCAGCTCGAACAGATCAGGCAGTACTACCAGTTCCCGGACCCGTTGGACGTGGATCGCTACACGATCGACGGCGAGACCCGAGACACCGTCATCGCAGTTCGCGACGTCGCGCTGGCCGGCCTCCCCACGGGGCAGCGCAACTGGGTCAACGACCACACCGTGTACACCCATGGCTTCGGTGTCGTCGCCGCCTACGGCAACAAGCGGACCGGTGCCGGCGAGCCGGAGTTCTTCCAGTCGGGCATCCCCGCCACCGGTGACCTCGGTGAATTCCAGCAGCGGATCTATTTCGGCGAGAACAGCCCCGACTACTCGATCGTCGGAGCGCCCGCCGGTGGTGACCCGGTCGAATTGGACGTGCCTGACACCGAGGGAACCGGGACCCAGCAGAACTTCACCTACGACGGTGGCGGCGGCGTCAGCATGGGGGATCCGTTCAACCGGCTGCTGTTCGCCATCCGGTTCCGGGCCGAGGAGATCCTGCTGTCCAACCGGGTGAATGACGAATCCCGCGTGCTGTTCGACCGCAACCCCCGCGAGCGGGTCGAAAAGGTCGCGCCGTGGCTCACCCTCGACGGTGACCCCTATCCGGCCGTCGTCGACGGTGAGGTGTTGTGGATCATCGACGGGTACACCACCACGTCTCGCTACCCGTATTCGCGGTCGGCCCGCCTGGACGAAGCCACCGAGACCTCGGTCACCGGCGAGAATGCATCGGTTCAGCAGCTGCTTCCGGCGCGCATCAACTACGTCCGCAACTCGGTCAAGGCCACCGTCAACGCCTACACCGGTGAGGTGAGCCTGTACGCGTGGGATGCCGAGGACCCGCTGCTCGAGGCGTGGAGCGACGTCTTCCCCGGGACCATCACACCGCTCGACGAGGTGTCGGGTGACCTGATGAGTCACTTCCGCTACCCGCAGGACCTGTTCAAGGTGCAGCGTGAGCTGTTGCAGCGCTACCACGTGACGGACGCGTCCAGCTTCTTCAGTGGCGAGGACTACTGGTCGGTACCCAATGACCCGACCGTGGACACGGCTCCCACGGTCGCCGCTGTCGGGCGCCCACAACCGCCGTATTACCTGAGTCTGCGGATGCCCGGACAGGAGAGTCCGGCGTTCAGTTTGACGTCGACCTTCATTCCGACAGGTGAGGGTGAGGCGGGCCGGCGCGACGTACTCACCGGCTTCCTGGCTGCTGACGGCGATGCCGGTAACGAGGCAGGGACCGTCCGATCGGGTTATGGCCAGCTCCGGCTGCTCGAATTGCGAAACCGCGAGACGATCCCCGGACCGGGCCAGATCCAGAACGACTTCAATACCGACGGCCAGGTGGCCAACGAGCTCAACATCCTGCAGATCGCTGATTCACAGGTGCTGCGTGGCAACCTGCTGACCCTGCCGATCGGCGGTGGCCTGCTGTACGTACAGCCGGTCTACGTGCAGTCCACGGGTGACACCTCGTACCCGCTGCTGCGGCGAGTCATCGTCGCCTTCGGTGAGGAGATCGGGTTCGGCGAGACGCTGGACCAGGCACTCGACGACGTCTTCGGCGGTGACTCGGGCGCCAACGCGCCTGACGCCTCGGACGTCACCGACGATCCATCGCCCTCACCCACCCCGTCGCCGTCCGCCACGCCCTCTCCGGGCGCTTCGCCCACCACATCACCCCCGACCACCAGTCCCCCCGCCGAGGCCGGAGATCCTGCCGCTCGACTGGAGGCGGCCCTGCAGGATGCCAGCCAGGCCATCCAGGACGGCGAAGCTGCCCTGGCGGACGGCGACTTCACGGCCTACGGCGAGGCGCAGGACCGGCTCCAGGCGGCCATCGAGCGTGCGCTTGCGGCCGAGGCCGAACTGACCGGTGAGCCGGTGGTGCCCACCACCGAACCGTCAGCTGCACCGTCCAGCGAGCCGGCCCCCTAGCTCGCCTCCTGCGACAGCGAGACGACCTCGCTGGCGACTGCCACGGGTCCGGGTGAGAGGTCGCGCCCGGACCCCGGCAGCTCGGCCATCGCGCGTGCATGGTGCATCCGAGAGGTCCCCGGTCCACTCGACCAGACGCGCTCACCCGCGCGAATCAGCGGGACGAGCAGGCCCCGCCCGGCCCCGCCAGGATCGGCCGCCATCCCTATCGCCGACGGCGTGTCCGGGTTCAGGACGTGCACGTCATCGGCGACGGCCATGCCGTTCTGGTCGTAGCGGCGAATCACCGTCTTGCGCCCACCGCGACCGGTCTTGCCGGGTGAGGTCTTGGCCACCGGGTCGAAGCCCGACCCCTCGTTCGCAACGCCCGCTCGGGCAACGAGCTTGTAGACCAGCCCGGCAGTGGGCGCCCCGGATCCGGTCACCAGAGAGGTGCCGATCCCGTAAGCATCGACGGGGTAGTCGGCCAACGTCTCCAGGGCGTACTCGTCGAGGTCACCCGTGACGACGATCCGGGTGGCAAGCGCCCCCAAGCCGTCCAGCTGCTCCCGTACCCGCAGCGACAGGGCGGCCGGGTCACCCGAGTCCAGACGAACGGCGCCCAGTCCCGGCCCTGCCACCTCGATCGCCAGGGCCACCGCGGCGTGCACGTCGTAGGTATCGACCAACAGCGTGGTGTCAACCCCGAGAGCGCCGATCTGGGCGGCGAACGCAGCCGCCTCGGTGTCGTGGACCAGCGTGAAGGCGTGGGCACTGGTGCCGCGTGTCGGGATCCCATGACGTCGCCCGGCCGCCAGATTGGACGTGGCATCGAAGCCACAGACGTACGCCGCCACCGCCGCATCCACGGCCGCTGCCTCGTGCGTTCGCCGTGACCCCATCTCGATCAGCGTGCGACCGCCTGACGCACCGACCATGCGGGCCGCCGCAGCTGCGACGGCGCCATCGTGATTGAGCACCGACAGGATCAGGGTCTCCAGTAACACCGCTTCGCCGAAGGCCGCCTCGACCACCAACAGCGGGCACTGTGGACCGTACGGTTCGCCGTCGACGTACCCCCAGATGTCGCCGCGGAACCTGAAGTCCGCCAGGTGACGCAACGTCGTCGTAGACACGACGCCGGTCCGGCTGAGGAAGGACAACTCGTCGTCACCGAATCGGAACGCCTCGATGGCACCGAGCAGTCGCTCCACACCTGCGACCACGCCGTATCGGCGGCCGGCAGGCAACCGGCGGGCTGTGACCTCGAACACGCAGCGCCGCTGCGCCAACCCCGAATCGAGGGCTGCATCCACCATGGTCAGCTCGTAGTGGTCGGTGAGCAGGCCTGATGAGGCTGATGCGGAAGTGCTCATGCCGGTCACGGTAGGACGCGGCCACTCGGTAAGCGGTTGCACGTCCTGCCGCGGGTGCGTATGGTTCAAGGACCGACGCGGGGTGGAGCAGCTCGGTAGCTCGCTGGGCTCATAACCCAGAGGTCACAGGTTCAAATCCTGTCCCCGCTACCAGTGCGTCGCATGTCGAGGCCCGGTCCGTTTGGATCGGGCCTCAACTCATGTCTGGACATGTGTCCGCCACCTGTAGTGGGGCGGCCTCTCTCAAGCTCCGCAAGGGCGGCGCCCAGATCAGAGTGGCAGCCCGGGCAGCCCGTCCCGACGAGCGGATCTACTGCCTGATGCCACCGTGAACTGCCGAACGGTTGGGTCCTCGTGGATCGGGGCCTCATGTCGAGCTGCCAGGTCGTACTGGGCCTTGGTGAGGCCACGTACCAACATGATCCAGAACACCAGGCAGATCGCGTAGATCGCGGTCGTGATCGATTCAAAGATCCCGAGCAGCCGGGCACCCTCGATGCCCCCGCCGGTTGTCACCAGCTCGCCGATGACCAGGGATGGGATGGCGGATATCGAGGCGAGCAGCCACGTGAACCACCACCACCCGACCGCCAATCATCGTGTAGAGCCAGATACACGTGGTGACGAACATAGCTACCAAGATGGGCGTTGACAGTAATCTGATCAGCTCGTACGGCGTCAGTTCCAGGACCGGGGCAGGTCCGGACGGCACTCCGGCCAGGTAGTCACCCGCAGGGAAGGCCGTGACGGCCAGTGCAATCTGGACCAGCAGCGCGGCGACGGACGCCATGATTACCAGCGCCGAGATGACGTCCACCCGTCGGAACACGGGGCGTACCCAGCCTTGCTGCGGTCGTCCCGGGTGGGGGTGCAATGGCTGGGCGGGACAACCCGCCGGCAGGCCGGTGGGTTGGGACCACCAGCTGATGGTTGCCAGGACGTCTCCCCGCTCACGCGCGGCACCCCAGCGGTGCGGCCGGGTCCGCACGCTCACCGGCTCTCGGACGCGGCGTCGGGGGCTACTGTCCCTGGGCCTTTGTGAACCCCGGCTCGCCGTCGAATGCGAACAAGCCCTCGGTCTTGATGATTTGGACACCCGTGTCGACGATCCGCGCCTGTAGGTCGATGACGTCGCGCTCACCGGCGATGGTCCCCTCGGGGGCAAAGAAACGAGCACGCCAACTGGTGGTTCGGCTGGTGTCGGGACCATCTGGCCACACCAGCTGTCCCTTGTTCGACAGCATGTCCAATTCGAAGTCGCCGGCGACAGGAAGCAATATCTGGGCTAGCGCGTCAGCTGACTGCTGCTTCCACTCGACGAATACGTCGATGCCCAGGCGGGTCTTCACCTGTGGCTCACGGTGGGACAGCTTGATATCGATGGACTTGCCCGCCGCATAGGCGACGGCTTTGAGGGTCTGGGGTTCCTGGCCGATCCGGGCGATCACGGCGTCGGCGAACTCTGCGGTGCCCACCTTGGCGGTGCTGACGCTCTCGTCGTAGATGTCATAGGTGTGGATGCCGTCTTCGATAGTGCGTAGCCAGGCGTTGTGCACCCGTGAGGCGGCATCGCCCTGACCGATGTGGACCAGCATGAGGACCGCGCCGAGCAGCAGCCCGGAGGGGTTGGCGAGGTTCTGACCGGCCCGGCGGGGGGCGGAGCCGTGGATGGCCTCGAACATCGAGACGTCGGCGCCGACGTTGGCGCTACCGGCGAGCCCGACCGACCCGGCGATCTGGGCGGCCACGTCGGACAGGATGTCGCCGTACAGGTTGGGCATCACGATGACATCGAATATGCCGGGCGTGTCGGCCAGTTTTGCCGCGCCGATATCGACGATCCAGTGCTCGTTCTCGATGTCCGGGTACTCGGCGGCGACCTCGTCGAAGACCTTGTGGAACAGCCCGTCGGTCATCTTCATGATGTTGTCCTTGGTGAAACAGGTCACCTTGGACCGGCCGTTCGCCCGGGCGTACTCGAAGGCGTACCGGCAGATCTGCTCGGATCCGGGGCGCGAGATCAGTTTGAGGGTCTGATAGACGTCGTCGGTCTGCCGATGTTCGATGCCGGCATAGAGGTCCTCTTCGTTCTCGCGGACGATGACGACGTCCATCCCGGCGTGCTTGGTCTCGACGAAGGGTGCGTATGCGACGCACGGTCGAATGTTGGCGAACATGCCGAAGGTTTTGCGCACCGTCACATTGAGACTCTTGAATCCGCCTCCCTGTGGTGTGGTGATCGGCGCCTTGAGGAACACCTTCGTCCGGCGCAGCGACTCCAGCGATTCGGCCGATATCCCGGCGGTGTTGCCGTCGGAGTACACGGACTCACCGATCTGGATCTCGTCGATGTCCAGCTCAGCCCCGCCAGCCTCGAGGATGCGCAACGTGGCGTCCATGATTTCGGGGCCGATGCCGTCGCCTCGGGCGATGGTGATGGGGACCGCGCTCATACGGGTGACTCCTCAGTAGCCAGTGAATCGTCTCGGTGACCAGGGAGAACCGGATCGGAGCCGGACGACGACAAGCGTCGGCGACGCCGTCGTCAGCAGCCTAGTGGTCGCCCGTGGATGTCGCCGTTGACAAGCGGACGGCCTCGATGCGGTTGCCGCGCATGGCATCGACCGTGATGAGGACGTCGTCGTGGTGGGCGACGTCGCCGACGACCGGGATCTTGCCCAGCTGCCACAGCACCCATCCGGCGGCGGTGTCGTACGACCCTTCGGGCAGGTCGACGCCGGTGACCTCGGCGAACTCGGCGAGGCGCAGCTGGGCGTCGACCGCCTCGCTGGGCAGTGGTCGGTCGGTGTCGTCGTCGTGGTCTTCACCAGCGGTGTCGGCGCCCCCGCCCGCGAGATCGAACTCGTCTGTGATGTCGCCCACCAACTCCTCGATGAGGTCTTCGAGAGTGACGATCCCGGCTCCACCGCCGTATTCGTCGACCACCAGAGCCATGTGGTTTCCGCTGCTGCGGAATTCGGCGAGCGCGGGAAGCACCTGGCGACTCTCCGGGATCTCCAACAGTGGCCGCGCCATGTCTGCCAGCGTGCGGGGATCGTCGGGGGAACGGCCCATCAGGTCACGGACGTGGATGAAGCCGACGACGTCGTCCAACGACGACTCGACGATCGGGTAGCGCGAGTGCGGGCGGTCATGCACCACGTCGAGTGCTTGAGACAGGCTCAGTTCGGCTGAGAGAACGTCGACGTCGAGCCGGGGGATCATGATTTCGCGCATCGGGCGATGACCGGATTCGAGGACATCGGTCAGGAGCCGGCGCTCCTCCGGCGACAGCGTGTCGTTCGTTGCCACGGCATGGCGTAATTCCTCGTCCGCCCCGGTCTCGTCCGCCCCACCGTGCCGAGCCCCCAGCAGGAAGATCATCGCGTCCGTGCTGCGGCCGAGAAACCAGATGACCGGGCGAACGCCGATCGCGATGGCCTGCAGTAGCGGGGCGGTCAAGATGGCGATCTGTTCGGAGCGGGCCAGCGCCAGGCGTTTGGGGGTCAGCTCGCCGATCACCAGGGACAGGTAGGCGATGACCAACGTCACCAAGAGGACCGACAGCGTGGCCGACAAGCCCGGCGTCAGGCCCGCATCCACGAGCACCGGCTCCAGGCGGGCGGCGAAGCTGACCGCACCGAACGCCGAGGACAGCAGCGCCGCCAGCGTGACACCGATCTGAACCGCGGACAGGAACCTGTTGGGATCACTGAGGAGACGGGATGCGGCGCGCCCACCCGCCCCTCGATCGGGCAGTGACGCGACCTGGGCGGGCCGCAGCGACACCAGGGCGATCTCGGCCGCGGCGAAGACGCCACCCAACAGGATGAACAGCAGGACGAGGGCGGCATCAGCCAGCATGTTCCCCATCTTCGCCGACCCGTGGGGCCATGCTCACCGCAACCCGTCCCTCCGCCCCAATCCCGCGTGATCATGGACGATGTGGGGGGCCGATGGCCCATAAAGCCCCCTATCGCCCATGATCACGGCTGGGATTGGGGCCGGGATTGGGGGCTGGGTTTGCTGGCTGGGTTTGCTGGCTGGGGTTACGGGCTGGGAGGGCGGGCCGAGAGGTGGGCCGGGATTGGGGGCCAAGAGGGTGGGTGGCCGTGGGCCCAGGCGGGGCGGGTTACAGGGTGGTCGGAGCCAACACCTCGAGGACGGCGCCGTGCAGTGCCGCGTTGGTCGCCACCGCCCCCGGCCCCCACGGCCCGTCGACTCCGGACAGGTTGGTGAAGCGCCCGCCGGCCTCGGTCACGATCGGCACCAGTGCGGCCATGTCGTGCAAGGCCAGAGTGGGTTCGGCGGCGATGTCGACAGCCCCCTCGGCCAGCAGCATGTAGGACCAGAAATCACCGAAGGCCCGGGCCCGCCACACCTGCTGGGTCAAGGTGATGAACGGTTCGAGGCGGCCGACGCGCTGCCACTCCGTGAGGTCCGAGTACGACAGCGAAGCATCTGACAGATCGGTCACAGCGGAGACCGTCAACCGACGCGCCGCTGACAGGCTGCGCCCGGTGAACGCTCCCACCCCGGCGGCGGCCCACCAGCGCCGACCCAGGGCCGGCGCGCTCACCACACCCACCACCGGACGGTCGTCGTCGATCAATGCGATGAGGGTGGCCCACACCGGGACGCCGCGGACGAAGTTCTTCGTGCCGTCGATCGGATCGATGACCCACTGCCGCCGCCCATGCCCGGTAGGAGCCAGTTCCTCACCCATGACCGCATCCCGCGGACGGGTACGACCCAGCTGGACGCGCACGATGCGCTCGGCCTCGGAGTCGGCGTCCGTCACGGGGGTGAGGTCGGGCTTGGTGTCGATCCGCAGGTCAGGAGCGCCGAAGCGGGACAGCGTGAAGGAGTCGACCTGGTCGGCGATGGACAGCGCCATCCTGAGGTCGTCGTCGTATCGGGTTACCTCAGCGGTTCCGTCGTCGACCACGTCGGCGAGCGTAGGCCGTCACGGTTGTATTCTGCGTCGCATGCTCGCCGGGCTGGACAACCTGACGGTCGGTGGCCTACCGGCTCACCCTCTGGTGGTTCACGCGATCGTGGTCGGTGTTCCCGTCATGGCCCTGGCCAGCTGGCTCATGCTGGCGAGGTCGAGCTGGCGACTGTCGTGGGCGTGGCCCATCGCGGTCATCGACGTGCTCATCGCCGCGGTTGCCGTGGTCGCCCGCTCGACGGGACAGGGCCTCCAGGCTGCCTTGGGTGGCCAAGCAGCCCTCGAACACGCGGAGTTCGGCAATCTCGCCCCGTTGTTCGCGCTGGTGATGGCCCTCGGTGCGGTCGCGTTCGCGGTACTGCGGCGTCGAGGCCGAACCGCGACCGTCGTGGGCGCCGTCGTGGCTGTCGCCACATCGTTGGCCGCCCTGGTGTGGATCGTTCTCACCGGCCATTCGGGTTCGGCGTCGTCGTGGGGCGGAATCACTCTTCCCTGAGGGCACGCAACAACCTTCGGTACGACGACAACCGCTCCGCCCCGGCGTCACCCGCGCTACCTGCGGTGACCCACACGTCCACTGCGCAGTCCGGGTTGTCGTGGTCGCAGCCCCGGGGACATTCGATCGACCCGGGCTCCAGGTCGTCGAACGCGCCGAGCAGGTCGGTGGGGGAGACGTGCGCCAAGCCGAACGTGCGCACCCCTGGTGTGTCGACGATCCATCCGCCGGTGTCCAGTGCCAGGGCGATCGCCGAGACCGACGTATGGCGCCCCCTGCCCGTCACGGTATTGACCACCCCGGTGCGCCTCGCCGCCCCGCTCGTCGACAGCACGTTGACCAGGGTCGACTTGCCCACGCCGGATGGACCGACGAGGGCGGTGATTCGATCGGCCAGCGCGTCGCGGGCGGCTGAGATGCCGTGACCGTCGACCGTCGACACCGTCACGACGCGCAGCGAGACATCGGCGTAGGTGGCCAGCAGGGGTGCCGGGTCCGCGAGGTCGGTCTTGGTGACGATCAGCAGGGCTTCGATGCCGGCATCCCAGGCGGCCACCAACGCTCGGTCGATCAGTCGGGGGCGGGGCTCGGGGGCAGCGGCCGCCACCACGATGCACACCTGATCGGCGTTGGCCACGACGACGCGTTCGACGGGATCGGAGTCGTCGGCTGTACGACGTAGCGACGAGCGGCGCTGCTGGACCTTGACCAGGCGGGCCAGCGAGCCAGGCCCGCCACCGACGTCACCGACCAGGGAGACCACGTCACCGACGGCGATGTCCGATGGCCGGATCTCGCGGGCCCGTACCGCTGTGATCTCGACGGAATCACGGCGTTCGATGCCACTGGCGGCCTCGAACGGGGCAGTCTCGAACGGGTCAACCGCTGGGAGGGCGGCCTCCAGCGGGGCAGGGACCAGGCACGAATACCGGCCGCGATCGATGGTCGTCACCCATCCCGCGATGGCGTCCAGGTGTCGTGGCCGCTCCTTGGTGCGGGGCCGCGAGCCACGGGGGTTGGGCCGACCTCGAAAATCGGACTCGTCGGGGATTCGCCGCGCCGCAGTCACGACCGGGCGGCTCCGAGCAGGTCCGACCACATGCCGGTGAAGTCCGGAATGGTCTTGGCCGTCGTGCTGATGTCCTCGACGACGACACCGGGGACCCGCAGACCGATGACCGCTCCGGCGGTCGCCATCCGGTGGTCGGCATAGCTGTGGAACATGCCACCGTGCAGTGGTCGCGGCCTGATCTCCAGCCCGTCCTCCAACACCCGGACGTCGCCGCCCAAGCCGTTGATCTCGGTGGCCAGGGCCGCCAGGCGGTCGGTTTCGTGACCCCTCAGGTGCCCGATGCCACGCAGCCGTGATGCCGTGTCGGCGAGTGCGGCGAGTGCGGCGACGGTGGGCGCGATCTCGCCGGCTGACGACAGGTCGAGGTCCACACCGAAGACCGTGCCATTGGACGAGACCGTCAGCGCGTCGCGGTCGAGTCGCACCTCGGCACCCATCGCGTCGAGGACGTCTCGGAACAGGTCGCCCGCCTGAGTGGTGTACTGCGGCCAGCCCTCGACCCTGACCCGTCCGCCAGTTGCCAGCGCAGCCGCCAGGAACGGTCCGGCGTTGGACAGGTCCGGCTCCACCTCGACGTCGAGGCCGCTCATCTCGCCGGGTTCCACCCGCCAGGCCGATTCGCCCGCCCCCTCGTCGTCGACGACCACGCCGCAGTCGCGCAGGTTCTCGACGGTCATCTCGATGTGCGGGCGGCTCGGCAACGAGCCCCCGACGTGCCGCAGCGTCAACCCGTCCCGGCAGCGAGCCCCGATGAGGAGCAGTCCCGAGATGAACTGGCTGGACGCACCCGCGTCGATCGACACCGCGCCACCAGCCAGCTGTCCGGGTCCCGACGTCACGGTCGCCGGCAACCGACCCGAGGTGTGGCTGACCGCTGCGCCCATCTCGTGCAATGCCTGCAGCAGCGGTGAGAGTGGTCGTTCTCGCGCCCGTGGGTCGCCGTCGAATCGAGCCGGACGCGCCGTGGCGGCCGCGACGGGCGGGGCGAAGCGCATCACGGTTCCGGCCAGTCCACAGTCCACCTCGACCATGGCGGACCCGCCCGGGCCGGGGATGGGCGAGACCACCCAGTCGGCGGCCTCGTCGGCGTGGTCGGCGACTCCTGCGCCGAGGCTCCGCATGGCAGCGGCCATCAACAACGTGTCGCGTGAGCGCAGCGGCGCCCGTAGCCGCGATGGGTGCCCGGCCAGGGCGGCGAGCACGAGGTAGCGGTTGGTCAGTGACTTCGAGCCCGGCAGCCGGATGTCAGCATCGACTGACCAGGTGGGAGTCGGTGCTGCCCAACCGCTCGCGCTCACGTGGCGGAGCCCGGCAGCGAATCCGCCACCGAGGCGACAGCCCGCCGAGCGCGTTTCGCGCTGCGTCGTACCGTTCGCTCGGCGGCGCGGGTCGCTTCGAGGCGGTCCGCTCGCACATTGGCCGTGACCGCCCGTCGGGTGATCTTCGCTTCGCGTCGCAGCATCGCGGCGTCGCGGCGCGCGGTGCGCCCGGCCCGACGGGTTGCACGGCTCGCGCGTTTGGTGCCCTCGCGGGCGCGCCAGGTCAGCCCGGGCCGCCCGGCGGTGTCCAGAGCGGCGAAGATCAGGCCGCCCAGCAGGCCGGCGCTGGTCAGGAACTGCTCCCGCTGGCGGCTGCGGGTATCGGGATCGCCCGCCCGCCAGAACTGGTAGCCGAACACCGTCGTGGGGATCAAGCTGGCGGCCAGCACCACGGCACTCGGGCGGGCGGCCGTATCGGTGACCAGCCCGAGCCCGCCGGCCACCATCAGCCCACCGTTCACCCGTACCAACAGGATGGGGTCGTCGGGCACTCGGGTGCGCTGTGCCAACGAGGACACGTACGGCCCGGCGGCAAGGGCCCGTGATTGTGGGCGGCGAATCTGGTCGATTCCCGCGTGGATGAATACGGCGCCGAGCAGAGCCCTGGCCACGTGTCGCAGCATGGCCCCATCCTGGCAGGCGAGCGTCGCCACGGCACCCGACGCGAGTGTCGCGGCGGCCGCGACTGTCGCAGCTGTTGCGACCGTCGAGACGGTGGCAGGCTGCTCGGATGTGCGGCAGGTACGCGGCGGCTCGGGACACGGCCGCGCTGATCGAGACCCTGGACAGCCTTGGCATCCGGGTCGGGACGGTCGACCCTGCCACAGGCGAGGTCACGCCGTCGTACAACGCAGCGCCCACTCGACTCGCCCACGTCCTCACTGCGGACGCCGATTCGCCCTCAGCCGAGGCTGTCCGGGTCGCCGCGCTGAGCTGGGGGTTGGTGCCGTCGTGGGCCAAGGATCGGCGAGGCGCCGGGCGGATGATCAATGCCCGATCCGAGTCCGCGGCCGACCGCAGCGCTTTCAGGGGCCTCCTGCGAACGAAGCGGTGCCTGGTTCCGGCGGACGGGTGGTTCGAATGGCAGCGTCTCGGCGACGAATCGCGCCCGGCAAAGCAGCCGTACCTCGTCCATCCGGTCGATACCTCCCTGCTGATGTTCGCCGGGCTGTACACCTGGTGGCGCGAGCCGCGCCCGACCGGGTCGGATCCGGCACCGTGGTTCGGGTCCTTCACCATTCTGACGACCGAGGCCACGCCGGAATTGGCGTGGCTTCACGACCGGATGCCGCTGTCGTTGGCCAGTGAGTCGTGGGCCGAGTGGCTGACGGCCGACGAACCCGACGACGGCGCCGCACGACATCTCCTGGCCGACGTGGCGCGACGGCCGCCGCCGCCCGTCCTGTGGCACCCGGTCGACCGTCGGGTGGGGTCGGTCGCCAACGACGATCCGACGCTGGTCGAGGCGATCGAGCTGTCGGATTGACCGCCCAGCGTCCGCCCCGGGGGTGGCTGCGGAATGACCACCTCTAGGGCGGCGTTCTGGTCTGCGTGATCGACACCCGTACGCGCTCCGACCGTCGACGGGTGGTCGCACGTACCCGCCCGGCGACGGTTCGCGGCGTCCGCCAGTTAACCTCACTGGTAATGGACGACATCGTGGCCTCCCCGTTGCGCTCGCCGGTGGGCGAGACGCCCGAGCAGCGTCGTGCCCGATTCGAGACTGAGGCGCTGCCCTTCGTCGACCAGTTGTATTCGGCGGCGCTGCGCATGACGCGCAACTCGACCGACGCCGAGGACCTGGTTCAGGAGGCGTTCACCAAGGCCTTCGCTGCGTTCCACCAATACCAGCCGGGCACCAACCTCAAGGCCTGGCTCTACCGGATCTTGACGAACGCCTACATCAACTCGTATCGGAAGAAGCAGCGCGAACCTCAGCAGTCGCACTCCGAGGACATCGAGGACTGGCAACTGGCCCGCGCGGAGTCGCACTCGTCCACCGGCTTGCGTTCAGCCGAGATGGAGGCGCTGGATCGCTTGCCGGACAGCGACGTGACCAGGGCGTTGGCCCAGATCGGTGAGGATTTCCGGTTGGCGGTCTACCTGGCCGACGTCGAGGGGTTCGCCTACAAGGAGATCGCCGACATCATGGGTACGCCGATCGGAACGGTCATGTCACGTCTGCACCGGGGGCGTCGACAGTTGCGTGACTTGCTCGCGGACTACGCGGTCGAGCGAGGCTTCCGCATCGCGCCACCGACCGTGGCACCCTCGCAGCCCGCGACCGCGCACTCGTCCGGGAGCATCTCGTGAGCTGCGGTGAGCCTCACGACGTCGACTGCTCGAAGGTCCTGGACCAGTTGTACGAATTCATCGACGGCGAGATGGACGCAGCCGCTCAGTCCAAGATCCGCGTGCACCTGGACGAGTGCGCCCCCTGCCTCGCCGAGTACGACCTCGACACCGCCGTGAAGGCCCTGCTGGCCAGGTCTCCCCGATCGCCGGCCCCGGACGGGCTCCGCGCCCGCATCCTCGCCAGGATCAACGAGGCGCGGGTCGCGGCCGAGTAGTCGGTTCCCCCCACACCGACTACGGTCTAGGAGTTGGGTTTCTTGCCGTGGTTCGCGCCGCGGGTCTTGCGGGCGCGACGCTTGCGGGCACGCTTGCTCATGGTTGGCCTCCTCAGGATGTCCATTGTTTCGTCCGAACGGGCGGCTTCGCCCGCAGGCTCGTTGGTTCATGGTGACAGACGAGAACCGACACGGCAGACCGGAAGGGACGAGCGTGAGCGAAGAGGTCCGAGCAGAGATGGTCGCGGCGGTGCTGACCGTCGATGTCGCCGTCGGTGACCACGTCGATGCGGGGGCGACACTGCTGCTGCTGGAATCCATGAAGATGGAGATTCCGGTGCTGTGTGAGCATGCCGGGCGGGTCAGCAGGGTCGACGTGAGTACGGGTGACGTGGTGCAAGAGGGCGATCTGCTCGTACTGCTGAACTGAGCCGCGTAGTCGGCGCCGCCCTACGGTCGCCCCTGACTCGGGGTCCTCCTGCCTCAAGGTCTTGACGGTTCTCGCCGATGCGCTGTGCTGTGACGACCGTCTCGCCCAGCATCGTCCCTCTCCTCCAAGCCCTTGTCGATTGCTCGGGATCCGACCTGCACGTCAAGGTGGGTTCTCCGCCTCGGATCCGCGTCGACGGTCGACTCCGCCAGCTGCAGGCGGACGCACTCCGCCCGGAGGACACCGAGGCGATGGTCGTCGAAATCATGCGGGCAGACCTGCAGCCGGTGTTCGAGCGCACGAACGAGGCCGACTTCGCCTTCGCGATGGCAGGTGTCGGGCGGTTTCGAGTCAACGCATTCCGCCAACGCGGTAGCGCGGGGCTGGTGGTCCGTCGGGTGGCTGTCGGCGCCCTGTCCTTGGAGGCGCTGACCCTGCCGGAGGTCGTGGGGCGCCTGGCGCTCGAACCCAGGGGTCTGGTCCTCGTGACCGGCCCCACGGGATCCGGCAAGACCACGACGTTGGCGGCGATGATCGATCACATCAACAGCAACCGTGAAGTTCACATCGTGACCATCGAAGACCCCATCGAGGTGATTCATGCGGACAAGCTGGGCATGATCAACCAACGAGAGGTACCGCTCGATACGGCGAGTTTCTCGACGGCGCTGCGAGCGGCGATGCGTCAGGACCCGGACGTCATCCTGGTAGGCGAGATGCGCGACTCGGAGACGGTCGAAGCCGCACTCTCCGCCGCCGAAACCGGTCACTTCGTCATGTCGACCCTGCATACGGCGGACGCCGCCGAAACCATCAACCGGGTCATCGACTTCTTCCCGCCGCATGAGCAGAAACAAGTACGACTGACTCTCGCCGCGTCGTTGCGGGGGATCATCTGCCAACGTCTGCTCCCGCGTGCCGACGGACATGGCCGGTGCGTCGTGATGGAGATCGCGGTATGCACCGGACGCGTGTCGGATGCAATCGCCGACCCCGACGCCACCAGCCAGATCACGGACATCATCCGCGAGGGCGCCTTTTACGGAATGCAGACTTTCGACCAGCACCTCGTGCAGCTCATCACCGATGGAACGGTCACGCTCGACGACGCGCGACACGCGTCGTCGAGCCCACACGACCTGCAGGTGGAGCTGCGCAAGCTGGGATTGGTCGCCTGAGTGTCAGGCCGCCTTGGTTTCGGCGAAGATCGTAGCGATCTCGTCGATCTTGCCCAGTAGCTGATCGGCGACCGCGACATCGGTCGATCCCTTGACACCCGAGGCGCCGGCCAGCTTGATCGACTCGTTGAACAGGCCGTGCAGCTGCGGGTACTTCTCGAAGTGGGGGGTCTTGAAGTAGTCGGTCCACAACACCGAGAGGTGGTGCTTGACCAGTTCCGCCCGCTGCTCCTTGATGACCAGGGCGCGGGTCCGGAAGTCGGCATCGTCCGAACCGTGGTACTTGGTGATGCATCCCTTGATCGACTCGGCCTCGATGCGCGCCTGTGCCGGGTCGTACACGCCACACGGCAGGTCGCAGTGGGCGCTGACGGTCGGAATCTCGCGAATGATCGATGCGATGAACATACGGGTCTGGGTCCCTTCGACAGAGTGCTCACTCGGTGTTCGCCGAGTCATTGCGACACTACTCGCGTGCTTTCCAGGGCGCCCCACCGCTGGTGTCGGACGTGTCGCGCCGGGGCGGCCGGGTGGTGATGGTGGTCCGGGTCGCCGGTACCTCGATGCAACCGACCCTGCGACCCGGTGACGTACTGCTGGTCGGGTCGCCGACGCGAGCCAGGGTGGGCGATGTGGTCATCGTGGACCTGCCGGGCGAGCGGCCCCGTGCCGTCAAGCGGCTGGTGCGACGACTGCCCGAGGGCTGGTGGGTGGAACGCGACAACCCCATGGCAGGGGTCGACTCGTGGGCCGTGGGTGCGGTGCCCGGTGAGGGTCAGATCGGTCGAGTGATCGGGCGGCTGTGGCCTCGGCCCCGATTCAGGCTGTGAAGGAGATGACGACCTTGCCCATGACCGTCCCTGATGCGAGCCGTTCGAATGCCTCCTCGGCCTCGGCGACCGGCGCGACCGTGTCGATCACCGGGCGCAGGCCGGTGGCGTCCAACAACTGAAGCAACGACACCAGCTCGGCGCGGGTGCCCATGGTCGACCCCACGACGCGCAGCTGCCTGAAGAACACGTGGGACAGCAGGGCGGGCGACGGATCCCCGCTGGTCGTCCCCGCAACCACGATGGTCCCGCCCGGGCGCAGCGAGCGGATCGAATGTCCCCAGGTGGCGGCGCCGACCGTCTCGATGACCGCGTCCACGCGCTCGGGCAGTCGAGCACCGCTCTCGAAGGCGCCATGAGCGCCGAGGTCGACGACGGCGGCGCGTTTGGCTTCGCTGCGGCTGGTCGCCCAGACCCGCATGCCGCCGGCGCGAGCCAACGCGACGGCGGCCGTCGACACGCCGCCCCCGGCACCCTGGATCAGGACGGTGTCGCCCGGGCGCAGTCCCGACTTGACGAACAGCATCCGGTAGGCGGTCAACCACGCCGTCGGCAGGCAGGCGGCCTCGGCGAACGACAACGAGGCGGGCTTGTCGACCACGTTCTTCGCGGGCACCCGCACCACCGGGGCCAGGGTTCCCGGGTACCGCTCGGACAGCAGCGTGCGGGCGGGGTCCTCGGTCTCGTCGCCGTCGTGGTCGGTGGTACCGATGACGGCGTGGACGACGACGTCGCGCCCGTCGGCCGTGGTCCCGGCAGCGTCCGTCCCCAACACCATGGGCAGCCGGGCCGAGTCCAACCCGACACCCCTGAGCGACCACAGATCGTGGTGATTGAGTGCCGCGGCCTGAACCCGGACGTCGATCCAGTCGGGCGGCGTCGGTTCCGCCCCGCCGGGTCCGTTCAGTTCGGCCACCTGGAGTCCGGTCAACGGGTGCTCGGCCGACTGGGACACGGCCGCGACGCTGAGGCTGCTCATGAGGTTCTCCGTTCGGGCAGGAGGCGGTGAATGCTAGTCAGCGTCGACGCCGAGCCATTCGTTCCACCCGGCATGCAACACCAGCCAGGCGAGCAGACCGTAGCCCGCCTGCCCGGGGTAGCGGCCGTCGCCCTCGGTGAAGTCGGCGAACCAGTCGTCGTGGGTGGACAGCGGGGTCCAGGTGTCGACGAAACCCACCCGACGGCGATGACAGACGTCGGCGAAAGCGGCCGAGAGCTCGCCCACCGCGTCGCCGTGACCACCATCAGGGCCGCGCGGCGCCACCGGGGGCGGACCGATCACCAGCGTCTCGACCCCGGCCACGTCTGCAGCGTCCAGGATGTTGGCGAGGTTGAGTCGACTCCGCGCCGTGGTGGTGCGGTGCCGCAGATCCGCCATGCCCAGTCCGATGACCAGTCGCGGCTCCACCGCGCCGGCCTGCGGGCCCTCGTCGGGACCGCGCCATCGCAGGGCCGCCTCGGACTGCCAGCGCGCCGCGAGTGCTGTCGTGGTCTCTCGCGGAACCGCCAACGGGAACGCACTGAGTCGGATGTCGCGCTGCGGGGTGCGCGAGATGACCCGGCCCAGCCAACCGATTCCGCGGGCGTCGCCGACACCGATGACGAGTTCGTCTCCGATCACGCAGATCCGGACGTCGCGCTCAGCCACGCTCGGGCATCTCGTCGATGACCTCGTCGATCTCGTCGTCCGTTCGGGCCAGCCACGTGGCGAGGCGTTCGACGGCGACCTCGAACTCGGGATGGGCGTCGGTGAAGGTGCGCAGCCGTTCCGCTACCCAGGACAGGGTGACCTGCTCTTCGCCGCGGCGGGCGTCCAGTTCGTCGATGCCGCGATCGGTGAAGTACACCAGTACATCTTGCCCCGCCGACGGCGAGGTGACGATCACTGCGTTCAGCTGGTGAACGCCGCCTCGACCAAGGCGGTCTGTTCGCCGCCGTGGGTCCGGCTCGATCCGGTCGCCGGCGACGCCGATGCCGGGCGACTGACCACCCGTAACCGGTTGCCCAACGTGGGCATGAGCGCCATCGCCACGTGGGTCCACGCACCCTGATTGGCCGGCTCCTCCTGAACCCACACCAGCTCGGCGCCCGGGTAGGCACTCAGCTGGGTGTCGAGTTCGTCGAACGGCATCGGGGCGAGCTGTTCGAGGCGGAGGATCGCCGTGGTGGTGTCGCCGGTGCGTTGGCGGTACGCGTCGAGGTCGTGGAACACCTTCCCCGAGCAGAGCAACACCCGACGGATCCCGCTCGCGCCGGCCGCGTTCTCGTCCCTCAGCACCGGCTCGAAGCGCCCCGTGGTGAAGTCGGCGACTGCGCTGGTGGCGGTCTTCAGGCGCAGCATGGACTTGGGCGTCAGGACGACCAGTGGCCGGGCGGGTCTGGCGTGGGCCTGACGTCGCAACAGGTGGAAGTAGGACGCCGGAGTGCTGGGGTAGGCGACGGTCATGTTGTCCTCGGCGCACATCTGGAGGAACCGCTCGGGGCGCGCCGAGGAGTGGTCGGGACCTTGGCCCTCGTACCCGTGCGGCAACAGCAGGACGACTGACGAGCGCTGCCCCCACTTGGTGGCGCCGGCACTGATGAATTCGTCGATGATCGTCTGCGCGCCGTTGACGAAGTCGCCGAACTGCGCCTCCCAGCAGACCAGGGCGTCGGGTCGCTCGACCGAGTACCCGTATTCGAAGCCCATTGCCGCGTATTCGCTGAGCAGGGAGTCGTACACCCAGAACTTCGCGGTGTCCCGACCGAGTTGCCGTCCCAGATGCACCAGCGGCGTCCATTCGTCGCCGCTTACCCGGTCGGTGAGGACGGCATGACGTTGGACGAATGTCCCGCGGCGTGAGTCCTGCCCCGCCAGACGCACCGGGGTGCCCTCGGCCAACAGGGACCCGAAGGCCAGCAGTTCACCGAATGCCCAGTCGATGCCGCCGTTGCGCGACATCTCCTGGCGGCGGGCCAGCAGCGGCGCCAGCTTGGGGTGAACCGTGAACCCGTCGAGCGGCGAGCCGAAGGCGTCACCGATGGCGTGGATCACCTCCAGTGGTACCGGGGGTGGTGCCGACGCAGGCGTGGTGGCACCCGTGACTTGGGCAGTGGGCTGTTCGAGGTTGGCCCCGTTGGGGTGTTCGGCGGCCTCGCGCACCTCGGCGAAGGCCCGGTCCAATCGGGCGGAGTAGTCGCGGACCGCCTCTTCGGCGTCGGCCTCGGTGATGTCACCGTGGGCGACGAGGGTGTCCGAGTACAACTTCCGGACGCTGCGCTTGCGCTCGATGATCTCGTACATCCGCGGCTGGGTCATGGATGGGTCGTCGCCCTCGTTGTGACCCCGCTTGCGGTAGCAGATCATGTCGATCACGACGTCCTTGTCGAAGGACTGCCGGAAGTCGAAGGCCAGGCGGGCCATCCGGACGCAGGCTTCGGGGTCGTCGCCGTTCACGTGGAATATCGGGGCCTGGATCATCCGTGCGACGTCGGTGGCGTAGTGCGAGGACCGGCTGGCCTCCGGCGCCGTCGTGAAACCCACCTGATTGTTGACCACGACGTGGATCGTGCCGCCGGTCCGGTAACCGCGCAGTTGGGACAGGTTGAGGGTCTCGGCGACGACCCCCTGACCGGCGAAGGCCGCATCACCGTGGACCAGGACGGGCAGCACCGGGAAGGTCTCGCCGCCCCGGTTGAGTCGGTCCTGCTTCGCCCGGGCGATTCCTTCGAGAACGGGGTCGACGGCCTCCAGATGGCTGGGGTTCGCTGCCAGGTACACCTTGG
>JANNOG010000091.1:0-34815 GCA_031398915.1 Micrococcales bacterium
CCCCCACCCCCCCCACCAACCCCTTTCCCACCGCGGGGCGGTTGGCGGTAGGGGGTCGCCGGGCGGGCGGGGGCGGGAGGGAGGGGCCGCCGGGAGGGGCCGCCGGGAGGAGGGCCGGACACAGCTGCCCGACCCGGGTGACCAACACGACGGCTTCGCCGATCTGGTCCGAGGCGTCCAGGTCGATGTCCGCCCAGATCTGCCAGTCGTGATCACCGTCGGGGTCGTCGAGGACCTGCTTGACCCGCCATACCCGCCGACCCCCCACCGGCGGCCCACCGGTGTCGACGATGAACAATTCGGGTGAGCGCGCCTCGGGGCCGGTGCCGATCTCGTCGTGGCCCTCGAAATAGGGCTCCAAGGCATCTGCCCAGGACCCGGCATCCCACGCCGGCGCGTCGTCCTGCGTCCCGGGATCCGCGGCATCACCCTCCCGAACCGCCGCATCCAGCTCGCCCAGGCGACGCCAATCCCGGCGTGCCGCCAGTGCCACCCGAGCGAACATCGCATTTCGTACGAGAACCCGGAAGGCGCGGGTGTTGCGGGTCACCGGGGGCGGGCCGTCGTCGGTGCGCACCCGTACCTCGGCGCCGTCGCCGGCGCCCTCCGCCAACTGCGCCCACTCGTCCAGCAGCGACGAATCGACCTGGCGTACCAATTCGCCCAGCCACTCGACCAGATCGGTCAGCTCCTCGGTGCGCGCCGCCTCGACGACGGTCTGGCGCAGTGCGCGATACGCATCGGCCAGGTAGCGCAACACCACCCCCTCGGATCGCATCAGGTCATAGGCCCGCACGTACTCGGTGAAGGTGGCAGCCCGCTCGTACATGTCCCGGACCACGGACTTGGGCGACAGTTCGTACTCGGCCACCCACGGGTGGGACTGGCGGTACAACTCGAAGGCATGGTCGAGCAATTCCTCCAGCGGTTTCGGCCAGGTCACCGAATCGAGCAGCTCCATCCGCTCCTCGTACTCGATCCCATCGGCCTTCATCGCGTTCACCGCCTCGCCCCGAGCGCGATGCTGTTGCGTCATCAGTACCGGCCGCGGATCATCCAGGGTCGACTCGATGATCGATACGACGTCCAGCGCGTATGCCGGTGATTCGGCGTCCAGCAGGTCCAACGCGGCCAACGCGAACGGAGACAACGGCTGATTGAGCGCGAAATCGCGAGGCAGGTCGACGGTCAGCCGCAACCGCCGCACCGGGAGGCCATCCACCACCAGATCGACCCGCGACACGACCTCTGCGTCCAACAGGGATCGCACGATCGCGATGGCCCGACGGATGTGATGCAGCTGTCGAACCCGTGACTCGTCGGAGTCCTCGATGAGGTGACGCATATCGACGAAAGCGTCCCCACCAGTTCCGTCGGGGTAACGCCCGATGACATTGAGGAGCATGGCGTGGCTGACCCGAAAGCTGGATCGCAATGGTTCGGGGTCGGCGTGGACCAACCGGTCGAAGGTCGCCTCGTTGTAGGACACCGCGCCGTCGGGGGGCTTCTTCTTGACGATTTTGCGTAGCTTCTTGGGATCGTCGGCGGCCTTCGCGACCAGGCGATGATTCTCGATGACGTGCTCGGGGGCCTCGACGACGACGTGACCCGCGGTGTCGTAGCCGGCACGCCCCGCGCGACCGGCGATCTGGTGGAACTCCCGCGCCGACAGCAATCGCATCTTGCGTCCGTCGTACTTGGTCAGCGCGGTGAACACCACGGTGCGAATCGGCACGTTGATTCCCACCCCCAGGGTGTCGGTCCCGGCGATGACCTTCAGTAGGCCGCGCTGCGCCAATCGCTCGACGAGTCGCCGATACCGGGGTAACAGTCCGGCGTGATGCACGCCCACGCCGTGGCTGACCAACTGACGCAGCGATTGGCCGAAACCCGATGTGAAACGGAAGGCGCCGATCTCGTCGCGGATAGCCGCCCTCTCCTCCTTGGTGGCCAGAGGCATGGTGAGTAGCGACTGGGCGTGTTCGAGGGCATTGGCCTGAGTGAAGTGGACGACGTACATCGGCGCCAGGGCGCCCCGGTGCAGCAATTCGACGGTTTCTGGCAACGGCTCCAACACGAACTCGTACGTCAACGGGACCGGCCGCACGGCCGAGGTGACCAGGGCCACCGGGCGACCAGTGCGTTCGGCCAACTTGCGCGACACGTCGCTGACGTCACCCAGAGTTGCCGACATCAGCAGAAACTGTGCCCCGGTCAATTCCAGGAGGGGCACCTGCCACGCCCAACCCCGGTCGCGGTCACCGTAGTAATGAAACTCGTCCATGACGACCTGCTGGACGTTGCTGGCCGCCCCCTCACGCAGTGCCAGGTTGGCGAGAATCTCGGCAGTCGCACAGATGATGGGGGCGGACGAGTTGATCGCCGCGTCACCGGTCATCATCCCGACCTTGTCCGCTCCGAAGACGTCGCAGAGGGCGAAGAACTTCTCGCTGACGAGCGCCTTGATCGGGGCCGTGTAGAACGTGCGCTCGCCCCGAGCCAATGCCGACGCGTGAGCGCCGATGGCGACCAGCGACTTTCCCGATCCGGTAGGAGTGGCCAGGACTACGTGCGAGCCGGAGACGATTTCGAGCACTGCCTCGTCCTGGTGCGGATACAACGTGAGGCCCTGCTCGCCCGCCCACGCGACAAAGGCGTCGAGAACGTCGTCCGGGTTGAGTCCCACGCCCAACACCACGCCGACACTGTAGGTGCGTTCAACAGCCGAAGGGGTTGTCCGGTGTGATGTCCACCGCCCCCGGCACCCGAACCGGGGTCGGCAGCGGGATGACGATCGACGAGGCGACTCCCAGCGTGTGGGCAGGGAGCGTCACCTGACGGATGGTGGAGGTCGTCGTGTCGTCGTTGCCTGGGCCGCACACGGCGAGGGCCAGACTGACGACGAGGTTCACGCGACCGCCCGGTGGGACGCTCAGCCGCTGCTCGGGCTGCGATGCGCCTCGGGCGTATCCCACCGTGGCCACCACACCGCCGGGACCGGTCAGGGACTCGGCCGCGCCCAGTGTCACCGGAAGCACGCCGTTGTTGCGGATCGTCACGGCGAGGGCAGCGGTGGCCGACGGGTCGTCCGGCGCCAGGCAGGGCACCCGAAGGACGCCGGCCGCCGGGTCCGAGGTGATCCGCGTATCACTGATCGAGGACTCGCCCGTCCCCCGGACGTCCGGGCGGGCGATCGCCAGACCGAGACCCACCACGAGCACCACCACCGCGACGATCAGCAGTGCCGTGACACCTCGACCGCGTGCCCAGCCGCCGATCCGTGCGATCACATCCCTAGGGTGCGTTACCGGCGACCGTGGCCTCGACAGCGGATCGCGCACCGAACTGGTGCAGGGACGTCAACGCAGCCTGGTACGCCACGGTGAAGTCGGCGTCGTCGACGAGGTCTCCGAACAGGTCGCGATCCCGCAGAAAGGCCAGCGGGTCCGATCGTTGCAGCTGGGCTGCTGCCATCACCCGATCACGCACCCGGTCGACGATCTCGATCGGCTGGCCGTCCTCGTCCACGCCCTCGGCGTATCGCGCCCACGCCGCCACGACCAGAGCCGAGTGCGCCACCGAGCCCCCCTTGGCCAGCCGCGCCCGAATGACGGGAACCAGCCAGGCCGGGATCCGGTCCGAGCTCTCGGCGCAGAGCCGGGCGAGGGTGTCGCGGATCTCCGGATTGGCGAATCGCGACACCAGGGTCGTCTTGTAGTCCTCGAGGTCGATCCGTGGCACGGGAAGCAGCGTGGGGGTGGCCTCCTGGTCCATGTACCCCCGGACGAACCGGGCGAACAAGGGGTCCTGCGCCACCTCGTGGGCGTACCGGTAGCCGGCCAGATACCCCAGGTACGCCATGGCCTGGTGGCCGGCATTGAGCAGCCGGAGCTTCATCAACTCGTACGGCTCGACGTCGTCGACCAGCTCGGCGCCCACGTCCTCGAGCGGGGGACGCCCCGTCGGGAAGTGGTCCTCGATGACCCACTGGGTGAAGGGCTCGCAGACGACGGGCCACTGATCGGTGACACCGAACCGTTCGGCCAGCAGGTGTCGGTCGTCGTTCGTCGTCACGGGCGTGATCCGGTCGACCATCGAATTGGGGAAGGCCACCGACGACGCGATCCACTCCCCCAGTTCGTCGTCGCGCAGTCGGGCGAAGGCAGCCAGCATCTGCCGGGCAACCGAACCGTTGCCGCGGATGTTGTCGCACGACAAGACGGTGAAGGGTGCGATGCCTCGGCGGCGGCGACGGGACAGAGCCTCGACGACCAGGCCGAACGCGGTGCGCGGAACCGCCCCGGGTGCCAGGTCGGCGACCAGGCCGGGATCGGCGGCGTCCAACAGACCGGTCACCGGGTGGACGTGGTAGCCGCCCTCGGTGACCGTGAGCGACACGATTCTCGTGCTGGGCGCGGCCATCCGCTCCACCACGGCGTCTGGGTCGTCCGGGGCGAACAGGTACTCGATCATCGAGGCCACGACACGGGCCTCGACACGCCCGTCCGGGTGTTTCACCATCACCGTGTAGAGGCAATCCTGCGCGGCGAGGGCATCGCGCATCCGGACGTCGCCCGGCATCACCCCCACCCCGCAGATGCCCCAATCCAGCGCCTTCCCATCGTGCATCAATTCGTCGAGATAGACCGCCTGGTGGGCACGGTGGAACCCACCGACGCCCAGATGCACGATTCCGCAGGTGACCTGCGTGCGGTCGTAGCCGGGACCACTCACCCCGGGGGGTAGGGCCGCCAATCGGTCAGTGGACGAACCGAGCGTCAGGGCAGCCATGACGACCCGCCTCGTACCGCGTGTGGGACGATCCGAACGTGGCGTCCCGCCGGCCCGGTTCGGTAGTCGGTCGCGGCAACACGGCCGACATCGTCGAGTGGGGCCGCGGTGCAGTGGCCAAGGTCCTGCGCCCCGGCATCCCCAAGGAGTGGGCGGAGACCGAGGCGCGGACGACCGCGCTGGTCCACGACCTCGGGCTGCCGACCCCTGCCGTCCTCGACACGGTCACGGTGGACGGTCGAGCGGGGATCGTCTTCCAGCGGGTCGACGGGCCATCCATGTGGGAGAGCATGTGTGCCGCGCCACAGCACGCGAGCAGCCTCGTCGACGTACTCGTGGACCTGCAGACGACGATCACGAGTCATCCCGCCCCACCGGGCATGACCACCCTGCTCACCCGATTGGAGCACGACATCACCCATGCGTCGGTGCTGTCGGACAGTGAGCGGGCCGTACTCCTGCCGGCTGTCGCGAATCTCCCGCACGGCACGGCGCTGTGTCATTTCGACCTCCATCCCAACAACGTCATCCTGACGGGGTCCGGACCAGTCATCGTCGACTGGTTCGATGCCGGCGCCGGCGATCCCGCGGCCGACGTGGTGCGATCGTCTGTGCTGATGCAACCCGGCACCGCCCTCGGGCACCTTACCGAGGTCGACGAGACGTTCTTGGCCCGAGTCCACGACGAGTACCTGGAGAGGGTGCGGACCCGGATCTCGGTACCGGAGTCCGACGTGCCGACCTGGGAGATCGTCGTGCTCGCCGCCAGGCTGGCCGAACCGCTGCCGATACACGTCGCCGATGCGACATATCGTGCGTTGCTGCGACGCCTGTCGCCGGTGCTCGACCCCACGAGCGTCACGCCCGGATCACCATGGGACCCAGCTGGGCAATCGCCGCCGCTTCGTCCTCTGGCGCCTCGGCCCCGGTGATCACCGCGTCCACCTCGCTGATCTTGGCGATCCGGTACAGGTAGTCGCTGCCGAACTTCGAGTGGTCGACCAGCATGACGGCCCGGCGGGCGGCGGCGAGCATCGCTCGCTTGATCTCGACCTCCTCGCGGTGCGGGGTGGTGAACCCGCGGGCACTCGACACCCCGTCGGCCCCGAGGATGGCGAGGTCCACGGCCATGGTGGACAATTCGGTGACACCCATCGGGTCGACCAGAGCCAGGGTCTTCTTCTTCAGCGCCCCACCCAGGACGATGACGTCGATGGACTCGTTACCGGCCAGCACCTGAACGACCGGGATCGAGTTCGTGACGACGGTCATCCGGCGATCACCGGGCAGCAGGCCTGCCAGTGTGGCCGCCGTGCTGCCCGAGTCGATGATGATCGAGTCCTCGCCGGCGATCTCTTCGAGGGCGCGCTTGGCGATCCGGTCCTTCTCCTCGGTGTGCTGGCTACCTCGGACCGAGAGGCTCGGCTCGTAGCGCCAGCGCTGCCACGGCACGGCGCCGCCATGCACCCGCCGGAGCAGGCGCTGCTCCTGCAGGCCGGCCAGATCCCGCCGGATGGTCTCGGTGGTGACCCGGAATCGGTCGGCCAGGGTGGCGACCTCTACTCGCCCAGCCTCCACGGCCAGATCGAGGATCTTCTCCTGTCGCTCGTATCGCGACACGGCCAGACCGGCCGCCTCGTCACCGTCGATCGGGAAGGCGACGTCATCGGTCACCGTCGTCGACCCCGGCTCACTTGATGGCACCCATCGCCAGGCCACGAATCATCCGCTTCTGGGCAATCCATCCGGCGATGATGACGGGAATGCTGGCCAGCGTCGACGCCGCGGACAGTTGGGCCAGGAAGTTGCCGCGGGTACTGACGTTCGAGGTCACCCAGATCGGCATGGTGGAGGCATCCGCCGGGTTGAGCTGCACCGCCAAGAAGTACTCGTTCCACGCGAAGATCACGCAGAGCAGGGCCGTGGCCGTCAACCCGGGGATGACGATGGGCAGCATGACGTCGGTGATCTGACGTCGGAGCCCGGCGCCGTCGAGCTGGGCGGCCTCGATGAGTTCGTGGGGGACCTCGGTGAAGAAGGAGCGGAGCATCCACACCGCCAGCGGCAGGTTCATCGCCGTATAGAGGATGACCAGCACGGTTCGGGTGTTGAGCAGGCCGAACGACTGGGCGATGATCCACAAGGGCAGGATGGCGCCCACGATGGGCAGGAACTTGGTCGAGATGAAGAAGAACAGCACGTCCCGCCACCCATCGATCGGCCTGATCGACAGTGCATAGGCAGCCGGAACGGCCAACACCATGACCAACACCGTCGACACGGCGACGACGAAGACGGAGTTGCCGAACGCCTCCGAGAAACCCAGCAAGCCGGTACTGCTCTGGGTGACCTCGCGGTAACGGTCGAGCGTCGGGGTGAAGATCAGCGTCGGGCTGGTATTGGCGTCGATCTCCTCTTTGAAACCATTGACGAACATCCAGAACACCGGAAAGAAGAACAGTCCGGCCGCGAGCCAGGCGACCGCTGCAAACACCGGCGACGACCAGTGGGTCCGCTGTTTGGTCCTCATGCGCTGGTCTCCTTACCGATCAACCCGGACAATGACCGGAGGGCGAAACTGGCGATGACGATCGACGCGATGACGACGATGATGCTGTAGGCGGATGCGAGGCCGAAGTCCCAGCCGCCACCGATAGAGCGTTGATAGACGAAGAACGGGACATTCGTCGACCCTGGTCCGCCGCCGGTGATGACCTCGACATGGTCGAACACCTGGATCAGATAGATGGAGCCGAGCAGGATGCCGAGTTCGAGATAGGGACGCAGCAACGGCAGGGTGATGAATCGAAAGATCGCGACTCCGTTCGCGCCGTCGATGCGGGCTGCTTCGAGGATGTCCAGCGGCTGACCCTGCAGTCCGGCCAGGACGATCAGCATCATGAACGGCGCCCACTGCCACACCAGAACCGTGACGATGCTCCAGGTGGGCGCAGCCTGAACGAACGAGATGGGCTCTACGCCGACGGTTCCGAGCACCCAGTTCAGCACGCCGAACTGGCTGCTGAACATCTGGTTCTTCCAGACCAGTCCGGCGACCACGGGCATGATGAGGAACGGGGTGATCATCAGCGTTCGAGCGATTCCCCTACCCGGAAAATTGCGGTCGAGAAGGAGCGCGAGGCAGGTCCCGACGAATAGCGAGAGGAGGACGGCAGACACCGTGATGACGATGCTGGTGCCCACCGCCTCCAAGAAGAACCGGTCGGTATACCCGGAGATGTAGTTGCTGATCCCGCTGAACGTCCTGGCCGTCGGCGGGACGATCTTCCAGTCGGTGAGGCTGAACCAGATGCTGAACAGGAATGGCACCTGGGTGACGACGATGGTGAAGATCAGAGCAGGCAGCAGGGGGAGTCGCCGCGGCCACGGGTTGCGACGCTTGGCGGCGCGCGGTTCTGTGAGGCGCGGTTCTGCGGGGGCGAGCGTGGTCACGACGACTCCTCCTCTACTGATTCTGCTGCCGGGTCAGTTGGTGCTGACCTCGGATGCGATGTCCTGGCAGGCGGACAGAGCGTCATCCACGCTGACCCCACCGGCTATCGCGGCCGAGAACTGTTCGGTACAGCGGGTGCCGACGTCCTGGAATTCAGGCACACCCACGTACTGCACTCCGGGCAGGCCCGGTCGGGGCGTGGTTCCAGGGTTGTCGATCGGAGCAGCCAGCATCGCGTCCAGGGTGCGGTTCGCGAACGCGCCGGCGGCTTCCTGGTAGTCGGCGTTGTCATAGGTCGACTGCCTGGTGCCGGGTGGGACGGCGGCCCAGCCACCGGGCAGCGCCTCGCCGGCGGCCTCGATGTACTGCTGGCTGGTGGCCCAGCTGACGTACTCCCACGCGGTGTCGGGGTCAGCGGCGTTCTCGGGGATGGCCAGTGCCCACGACCAGAGCCAACCCGAGGCTTCGGTCTCCTTGACGGGGGCCAAGGCGTAGCCGTTCAGTCCCTGCACGGCGCTGTCGTCGGCCTCGAGGATGCCGGCCGCGACAGTGGCGTCGTACCACATGGCCACCTTGCCGTCCTGGTAGAGCGACAGGCACTCGTTGAAGCTGGCGTTCGCGGCGTCGGGTTGACCGGCGTCGTTGACCAGGTCCACGTAGAAGTTGAGGGCCTCGGCGAACTCGGGCTGGTCGATCTGTGCCTCGCCGATCGAACCGTCCTCGTTGGCTGCCCACCAGGTGGCGCCGAAGGTGTTGAGGACCGTCGTCAGCGATGCGCCGAGGTCACCCCAGCCGGGCTTGCCCCGCAGGCAGATGCCTGCCGTCTCGTCGCTGTCCACGGCCCGCGCGATCTCGGCGACCTCGTCCCAGGTGGGTGCCTCGGGCATGGTCTGCCCAGCGGCTTCGAGCAGGTCCTCGCGGTACATGAGGAACGACGATTCGGCATAGAACGGAGCAGCCCACAGCCCGTCCTCGGTGGACAGACCCGAGCGGACTGCCGGGATGATGTCGTCGACGTTGTACTCGGTGTCGGCGGCGGCGTAGTCGTCCAGGTTGGTCAGCCAGCCGTTGGCGCCGAACTGCGGTGCCTCGTACATGCCGATCATGACGACGTCGAACTGCTCGCCACCAGCACCGACGTCGCGGGTGACGATCTCGCGCAGGTTCTGCTCCTCCAGGATCGTGTAGTTGACGGTGATCCCGGATTCGGCGGTGAACAGTTCCGGAGTCAGGCTTGCGATGTCCTCCATCTGCGGGTTGCCGACGACGGCGACGTTGATCTCGCGGTCGCCACCCCCGTCAGCGGCGCCGCCCGAGGCGTCCGAACCTGCGTCGTCAGACGAGCTACAGGCGGCTACCACCAAGCAGGTGGCGATGGCCGGGACGGCCCACGCCGCCGGCCGACGGTGTCGGGAAGGGATTGTCATAGGTGTGCTCCTTGATCATCGACTGTGGGTTTGACGCCCGCATCGTTGGGGATCTGTCGGTCCATGGGCCCTGCCCCGGTGCATAGGCCACTGTTGGGGTTCTTTTCCACAGGTACGGGCACGAAGGTAGCTGTGTTTGTGTTGGTATACAAGGCCTTCGGTCCTCCCGTCTAGGCTCGCGGACATGGCGACCCGCGACGACGTGTCGCAGACCTTCGATCCGGCGTCGTGGGCTCAGGTCCCCGGGTTCGAGTCGCTGACCGACGTCACGTATCACCGGTGTGTCCGCGAGGGTGCGGCGTCGAGCACGGTTCGGATCGCCTTCGACCGCCCCGACGTGCGCAATGCGTTCCGACCTCACACCGTGGACGAGTTGTACCTGGCGCTCGACCACGCACGGCGCAGCGCCGACGTCGGGTGCGTGCTGCTCACCGGAAACGGGCCGAGCGTGAAGGACGGCGGCTGGGCCTTCTGCTCGGGCGGCGACCAGCGCATCCGGGGCCGTACCGGCTACCAGTACGCCACCGGGGAGACGGCGGAGACGGTGGATGCGCGCCGGGTCGCCGCCGAGGGTGGACGACTGCACATCCTGGAGGTACAGCGCCTGATCCGCACCATGCCCAAGATCGTCATAGCGGTAGTGCCCGGCTGGGCCGCGGGAGGTGGGCACTCGTTGCACGTGGTGTGCGATCTGACGATCGCCAGTCGGCAACACGCCCGGTTCAAGCAGACCGACGCCGACGTGGGCAGCTTCGACGCCGGTTACGGCTCGGCGTATCTGGCCCGCATGGTCGGACAGAAACGTGCCCGCGAGATCTTCTTCCTGGGCCGGACCTACGACGCCGAGACGATGGCCGAGTGGGGGGCGGTCAATATCGTGGCCGACCACGACGACCTGGAGCGGACGGCCCTCGAGGCCGCGGCCGAGATCAACGGCAAGTCACCCACCGCGCAACGGATGCTGAAGTTCGCGTTCAACCTGGTCGACGACGGGCTGACCGGTCAGCAGGTGTTCGCCGGCGAGGCGACCCGGCTGGCGTACATGACCGACGAGGCCGTCGAGGGGCGCGACGCATTCGTGGACAAGCGCGACCCCGACTGGTCGGCCTTCCCCTGGTACTACTGACCGAGGTCGCCTGGTGGGGGTGTCGACCGACACGCTGCCCCGGGATCGCTGCCCCGGGATCGCCGCCCGAGTTGGGTCTTGCTCCTGGCGAGGGGCTGAGGTCAGTCGTCCAGGGTCTCGACGACGATCTCGTCGTCATCGTTTCGCCGGCCGGCGCCACGGTCGTCGTCCACAGGTCGGGCCCGGTCGACGCCGGCCCGGCGCAGTGCGCGGAAGATCACGACTCCGGCGGCGACCACCACCGCAGCGTCGTCGACGATGCCGAACGGCAGCAGCAGGTCGGGCGCGATGTCGATGGGTGACGCGCCGTACACCAACGCAGCCAACGCGGCCAGCGCGGCTGTCAGCCGAGGACGGTCCCGCATTCGTCGACCCTACCGGCGGGCCGTCGAGGCGCCAGTCGGGCGACTCAATCCGCCGATCGGCACCCAGCCCGCCAATCGGCAGTCACCGCGCCAGTTCGGCCTCCAGCCGGTCCAGCTTGCCGCTCAATTCACCGGTGACCCCGGGGCGAATGTCGGCCTTCATCACCAGCGACACCCGAGGCGAGCGCTGCGACATCGCCGCGACGCAGGCCTCGACGACCGCCATGCACTCGGCCCACTCGCCCTCGATGGTGGTGAACATGGCATCTGTCCGGTGCTCGAGGCCGGAACGGCGCACGATGGCGACCGCCTCGGCCACAGCGGCCGTGACATGGCCATCGTCGTCGGACACGGACGGCGCGATCGAGAAGGCGAGCAACACGGCCCTCACCCTACGAGGCTCGCCGTAGGCTCGAACGATGACCGGCGCCCGCGTACTCGTGGTGGACGACGACCCGACCATCACCGACGTCCTGGCCCGCTACCTCCACCGTGAGGGGTACGTCGTAGCCACGGCGGGCGACGGTGTCAGCGCCCTCGACCTCGCCCGACAGAGCCATCCCCACCTGGTCGTATTGGACATCATGCTGCCCGGGACGGATGGGCTCGAGGTCGCCCGACAGCTGAGGACGTTTAGTGCGGCGCCGATCGTCCTGTTGACCGCCCTGGGCGAGACCGAGGACCGGATCGCCGGATTCGAGGTCGGGGCCGACGACTACGTGGTGAAACCGTTCAGCCCCCACGAGCTCGTCCTGCGCATCACCGCGATCCTGCGTCGTACCGGAACCGAGTCCACCGCAACCAAGCCGATCCCCGCCCTGGTGGACGGCGACCTGCGGGTCGACCACACCGCCCGGATGGCCACCCTCGGTGGCAACGACCTCGCCCTGACCATCCGTGAGTACGACCTCCTCGTCCACTTCATGCGCCACCCACGAGAGGTCATCACGCGCGAGCGGCTGCTGGCCGACGTCTGGGGATGGAGCTTCGGCGACACCTCGACGGTGACGGTTCACGTGAAACGGTTGAGGGCGAAGATGTCGGACACCGGCGAGGATCCGCGCATTGCGACGGTGAGGGGCGTGGGGTACCGCTTCGACCCGCTGGCCCCGGCTGTCGAGTCGACTGCCGGCGCCGAGCCGGCCGGCACGGAGGCGGTCAGCCCCGATTCGGCCACCGACTCGACCTCATGATCACGATCCGCGACGGGACGCTGATCGCCGGAAGCGCCGTCGCGGTGGCGGTCCTCGGTGTCGTGGTCGGCCTCGTGGCTCTGCGGTTTCTGCGCAATCGCCCGACGTTCGTGATCCTCGGCGTGGGGGGCGTCCTCACCGGCGTCGTACTGGGAACCTCGGTAGCCATCGCGGGCGCGGTGATGGTCGATTCGCCGCAGACCCTTGCCGCACTGGCCGCCTCGATCGTGGCGGCGGCAGGAATGGGGCTGGTGCTGGCGGGCTTCCTGGGCCAACGCCGTCTTGCCGTCCTGCACGAGCGAGAGATCGCAGCCGAGCGCTCGCGCCGTGACCTGGTCGCCTGGGTGAGCCACGACCTGCGGACGCCGTTGGCGGGACTCCGTGCCATGACCGAGGCTCTGATCGACGAGGTGGTCACCGACCCGGCCACGATCGATCGCTACCACCGCCAGATCCTGGCCGACACGTTGCACCTGTCCCGCCTGGTCGACGACCTGTTCCTGCTGTCGCGGATCACGTCAGGTGTGGTGCAGCTGCACCGGGTGGAGGCCGATCTGGTCGAGCTGACCCGTGCGGCCGTCGCCTCGTGTGACGCCCTCGCCTCCAGTCGGCACACCGTATTGGTGGTCGACGACGAGACCTCGGATCCCGTCACGGTGTCCGTGGACCCCGACCACCTGGCCCGCGCGCTGCGCAACCTCGTGACCAACGCCATCCAGTACAGCCCGCCGGGTGGGCAGGTGGCGGTGACAATCGACGCGGCTGCCGAACAGGCCGCCACCGTGGCGGTGACCGACACGTGCGGCGGCATCGAGGGACCCACGGAGCGGCTGTTCGACGTGGGATACCGGGCAGAGTCCTCACGGGCGCCCACGGCCGGGGCAGGGCTGGGCCTGGCGATCACCCGGGGTCTGATCGAGGCCCACGGTGGGTCGGTCCACGCCGTGGCACACCCCGGGGGTTGCCGGTTCGAGCTCCAACTCCCCCGGCCTGAGCAGGCCAATTACGCTGGGTGAAACCAGCAGTAACGCCCCACGCGTGTGACTACGTGTCGAACCTGTGGAATTCCGACAGCTACGACTCGCTGGACGTGCCCGTCAATCGTCCCCGGCGAGAGCGTCGACGCCAAGAACGGCGTCGCTCCGTCCTGCGCGTCACCGCGGTGACGACAGCCGCCGCAGTCCTGATCGGTGTCGCGATCACCACCGTCGCACTGCGGGCCGGCAGCGCCGACCTGGTGGTCGTCGACGCCGGTGGAGCGCGCCCGGGAACGCCGACCAGGCCCGTGTCACCAGACGACCTGGACTCGACCGCATCGGCCGCCAACTCAGGCGGCGCAGTCGGGCCGATCCTCGACGCAGGCGCGGGCGAGGCAGCCGATTCCGGGGGCTCGGAGTCGCCGGGCGGAACCAGCGCGAACCGGCCGCAGCCGGACGGCTCCGCCAACCCCCCCGGCACCCGCGGATCGGGCACACCGACCCCACCTCCGCCGGCCGCCCCGGCGAGCAGTGCCCCGCGCACGACCGCGGCTCCCCCCGCCCCCGCGACGAGTGCCGCACCCGCTCCGCCCGCGGCGCCCGCTCCACCGGCTCCCACCGCTCCGACAACCGCCGTGCCCGCACCATCCAGTGCCGCACCTGCGCCGGCAGCGCCCGCGCCGCCCGCCGCGCCACCCTCGGCACCCACATCCACCGTGGACACGCAGATCCTGGCTCTGGTCAACGCCGAACGCGCAGCGGCCGGGTGCCCGGCCATGACCCTCGACCCGGCCCTGACCACAGCGGCGGACGGCCATGCCCAGGACATGAAGGCCAACGGATACTTCTCGCACGCCAGCCAGGACGGGCGCTCCCCCTTCGACCGGATGACCGCAGCCGGATACACCTACTCGACCGCCGGCGAGAACATCGCCCAGGGCCAGAGTGACGCCACAGCGGTCATGAAGGCGTGGATGAACAGCGCCGGCCATCGCGCCAACATCCTCAACTGCGCGTTCCGCGATCTCGGCGTGGGCTACGAGACCGGGTCCGGAGGACCGTGGTGGGTTCAGAACTTCGGCGGGTGAACGGCGAGTCGCAACCGTTCCGCCAGGTCGCGCTGTCGACCTCGCTGGATCCGCACCTCGACCACGGTGATCCCGTCGGCGACAGGCCCGGCCAACGCCGCCCAGAGGTCGTCGAGGCCCGTGATCCGCTGATGGGGCACGCCGTGGGCGGTGCACAGCGCGGCCAGGTCAACCTGCTGTGGCGTGGCGAACACTCGGTCGAGCACCGTCGAGAACCGCTCCTCACCGTGCTCCAGTAGTCCGAAGATCCCGCCACCACCGTCGTTGACCACCACCACCTGCACCCGAGGGCGAGGTTCGCCGGCCCCCAGCAGCAGGGCGTTCGTGTCGTGCAGGAACGCCAGGTCACCGACCAGCACCCGCACCCCGCCAGATCTCGACCCGTCACCGGATGCCAGCGACGCGCCCGCGGCCGTCGAGACCGTGCCGTCGATACCCGAGAGTCCGCGGTTGGCCAGAGTGAAGCGGGCCTCGACGGCACCGGCGGCCAGGTCGGCGTCGCGGATCGGGTTGCTGGCGGCGAACACGATGCCGGTGTCCGGGCCGGTCGATGCCACGACGGCGTGCGCCACGTCGTATCCCGACAACCCGTCGACCCGACGCCGCTCATCGGTCAGCACCTCGTCGATCGCCTCGGCGGCGACCCGCCCGGCCTCGTGCCACGCTGCCAGCCAGGCCGAATCGATGGCCCCCGTCACAGTCACCGGCCCGGACACCCGGGTCGCCGGACGCCCCGGACCGGCCTCTGCGGCAGGGCCGACCACGACCAGTTCGACGTCCGGGCGCGCCAGCAACGCCGCGACGGGCCGCGACAGGGTGGGACGGCCGAACACGACGGCGCGCTGGACCCCATCGGCCAGGTCGTCGTCCAGCAGCAACCGGTAGGCCGCGATCAGGTTCACCCCACCTCGTGAACCCGACGAGGGCTCGGCGAACAACGGCCAGCCGGCTGTCTCCGCCAGCCGGCGGGCCGCCCCCGCCGCTGCCCCGTCTCCTGCCACGACCACTGTCCGGGGGCCCTGGGCGAGGACCACGTCGGGCGGTGTGGTGGTCGTGTCGGACCATGACCGGCGAACCCCGTCGGGCCGCCAGGTCAGCTCGGCCGGCACCAGCGGGTCGTCGAAACCGATGTTGAGGTGAACCGGTCCGCTGCGAGGGCCGGCATGCCCCAACGAGGCTGCGACCGACGCCTCGGCCGACGCACGCCCCGCAACCGGATCGACCGTCGCCTCGATGTCGGCAGACCACGCCACCGCCGCGCCGAAGATGCCCGCTTGTAGATCACTGGTCTGATTCGCCCAGGTGCCACGCAGTCGGGCCGGGCGGTCCGCGGTCAGCGCGACCAGTGGCACCCGCGAATGATGCGCTTCGAGCAGGGCGGGCCAGAGATTGGCGACCGCGGTCCCCGAGGTGGTGACGACGACGACAGGGACCCCACTGACCCGGGCGATGCCGAGCGCGGTGAAGGCGGCGGACCGCTCGTCGATCCGCACGTGCAGCCGCAATACCCCGGCCGCGTCCGCCGAGTGCGCCGCGTACGCCAACGGGGCGCTACGCGATCCCGGGCACAGCACGACGTGGCGAACCCCTGCCGCCACGAAACCCTCGACCAGGCTTCGGGCGGTCACGGTCGCGGGCCCCTCGACGACGGTCATGGCCATGAGTGTTTCCCACCCGCCTACGCTGGTCCGGTGCCGGTGTCGTGGTGGGTCGCTGGAGTCGTCCTGGTCGTCTGCGTCGCCGCGCCCTCTCTCGTCGAGTTGACCGTCTGGCGTCGCAGCGCCGTGGACACCCGATCCGTCGCCATCCAGTTGCACAACCGGCGGATCGCCCGGTGGCTCGTCGCCGTGGTCGCTCTGGCAGCCGCCCAGGTCGCGGTGGTTGCCGTCACGCTGGTCGAGGGATCACCGATCCGGTGGCTGGGGGGACCCGGTGAGGTCGGTCTGGTCGTGGTCGTCGCCCTGCTGATAGTGGGCACCGCGGCGGCTGTCGTGGCCCGACGTGGTGGCCGGACCCGGGAGGAGGGTGACGTCCCCACGGCGTGGCCCCTGCTCGTTCCGGTACTGCTGGGTGCGGGTGCCACCGAGGTGCTGTTTCGCGGCGCGATGTTGGCATGGGCTGTGGCGTCGCCGTTGGGGACAGTCGGCGGCGTCGCCCTGTCCGCGTTGGCATTCGGCGCCACCCGGGCACCGCGTGGCTGGTCGGCGACCATCGCAGCCACCGTTGCCGGCGCAGTCTTCGGCGTAGCGGTCGTGAGCACCGGCTGGGTGGTGGTCGCCGTACTCGCACACCCGGTGTTGTTGCTGGTGGTCGCCGCCGTGAACGCCCGCGGCCGCACCGCCGTCGCCGCCGGCGGGGCGTGCGGCGGCCACGACCCCAACTCTCCGGCGTGTGCCGGCTGTCCGTTGGCGCCCGCCGCCGGGCGCCGAACCGCCGGTGCCGCCTCGGCGTGAGCGGGCCGCCCCGGGTGATTCGCCGGGTCGCCGTGGGCGTCGGCCCCGACGCTGTTGACGACCTGCTGCCCGCACTGCGAGACGCACTGTCCGGTTCCGGGCCCGTGGTGCGGCCCCAGACGGTGCGCCCCGGCGACTCGACCGGCGCGCGCGAGATCCACCCGGAGCTGGCGCCGGACCCGGACCTGACGTTGGGCCCGGACGAGGACTCACCCGACGATCCGACGGCTGTCGTCGTCGCCACCTCCGGCTCCACCGGTGAACCCAAGCCTGCCCTGCTCAGCGCGTCGGCACTGTTCGCCTCGGCCGCGGCCACTCATGATCGCCTGGGCGGTCCGGGAGTATGGCTGTTGGGCGTGCCCGGTCACACCGTCGCCGGCGTCATGGTCTGCGTCCGGTCGCTGGTGGCCCGCACCACTCCCGTAGTCGTCGACCTGGGCCGTGGGTTCGACTCCGACACGTTCACCCGGGCGGCTCGGCGACATGAGGCGCTGGCCGGCGGGCGCCGACGCTACGCCGCCCTGGTGCCCACCCAACTCGGGCGCCTGCTCGCCGGACCCACTGCGGGGGTGACGGCACTCGCTGCCCTGGACGCGGTCCTGATCGGTGGTGCCGGCCTTGCCCCAGGCCTGCGATCGAGGGCCGATGCCGCCGGAATCCGGGTGGTCTCGACATACGGCAGCAGTGAGACCGCCGGCGGCTGCGTCTACGACGGCGTTCCATTGGACGGCGTGCAGGTCGACATCACCTCGGAAGGACGGATCGTGATCGGCGGCGCCCACGTCGCGCGCGGTTACCTGGGTCGACCCGGGCATCCCGCTTTTCACGCCGACCCCGACGGCACCCGGCACTTCGTCACCGACGACGCGGGAGAGTGGGTACAGGATCGACTCAGGGTGGTCGGCAGGGTCGACGACATGATCGTCACCGGGGGCTTCAAGGTCTCACCGCGAGCCGTCGAAGACGTGCTCGGCGCGCAAGCCGGCGTCGTCGAGGCCGTGGTGGTGGGGGTCACGGACGAGGAGTGGGGGCAGCGGGTGATCGCTGCGGTGGTCGCCTCTCCCGACGTCACCCTCGACCCGCTCACCCGGACGGCGGCCACCGCCCGATGGCGATCCGCCGTGACCACGGCCCTGGGACGTTGGGCCGCCCCAGACATCCACCTCGTTTCTGACCTGCCGCTGATGGGTCCGGGCAAGCCCGACCGGCAGGCCGTCCTCGCATCGATGACTGCCCGCGAGGCCGACCGGATGGGGCACGCAATCCCCACCCGGGGTGACGGCGCCCGGTCGGGCAAGGGACAGTAGGGGGATGTTGCGGTACGTGCCCACGCTTCTCGTACTGGGTTTCGCGATCTACTGCGTCATCGACGTGGCCCGCAGTCCCGGCGACGAGGTGCGTGGCCTGCCTCGGTTGTTGTGGCTGGTGCTGGTCGTCCTGATCCCCGTGTTGGGTGGTCTCGCCTGGTTGATCGCCGGCCGTCCCCGTGATCCGCGACCGCCTGGTTCGTCACCACCACGCCCGCGCTCGGTCCCTCCCACCCGCGGCCCCGACGACGACCCCGACTTTCTACGGAGTCTGGACGAACCCAAGGACAAGCCCCGAAAGGGTGATGACTCGGGCGAGGGCACAGCCGAAGGTGATCGTTTGCAATGACGTCACGCTGTGCAACTCTTGTCGATCGTGGGGACCATGGGGGATTGGATCGCAGGAGCGCGACCCCGCACTCTGCCTGCAGCACTAGCGCCCGTGGCGGCGGGCACCGGTAGCGCAATCGGACTCGGGGTGATTGCACCGAGTGAGGCTTTCCTCGCACTCTGTGTCTCTCTCGCCCTGCAAATCGGCGTGAACTACGCCAACGACTACTCCGATGGCATCCGCGGTACGGATGCCGATCGCGTCGGTCCGATGCGCCTGGTGGGCAGCGGGACCGCCAGCCCACGTGCCGTCCTCGGCGCTGCCCTGGCCTCGTTCGCCGTTGCTGCGGTAGCCGGCGTCGCGCTGATCGCGACGAGCGGCCATTGGTGGTTGGCCCTGGTGGGCGCCGCCGCGATCGCTGCCGCCTGGTTCTACACCGGCGGACGCCGGCCGTACGGCTACACCGGACTGGGCGAGGTGTCGGTGTTCGTGTTCTTCGGCCTGGTCGCGGTCCTGGGTACGACGTACACCCAGGCCGACCGCGTGACACTCGGCACCGTCGCCGCCGCAGTCGGGGTGGGCGCGTTGGCGTGCGCCCTGCTGGTGGTCAACAACCTGCGCGACTTGGACACGGACGAGGACGCCGGTAAGCGCACGCTGGCGGTTCGCGTGGGCGCCACGAGAACTCGCCAGTTCTACCTCGTGCTGCTGGCCCTTCCCGTGGCGTGCGCGGTCGTCGCCGCCGTCAGCACCACCTGGTGGGCGTTGCTGGCGGTCCCGACGGCCGTGTTGGGCATCCGACCGGCGCGCGTCGTGGCCTCCGGGGCCACCGGCCGGGACCTCGTCGCCGTCCTTGGTGGCACCGGCGCCTACCAGTTGGGGTTCGGAGTCCTGCTCGGCGTGGGTCTCGCGCTGGCGTGAGGGGCTGACATGAGGCACCGGATGGTCGGGGGCGAGGCCTACGCCAGCTACGTGGTCGACGTCCATCGGATGTTCAACCGCGAGTTCGCCCTGCTACCCGATCGACTATTGGCCGTTACCGATGGCGACGAGGTGCGAGCCCGGCTGGTCGGCTCCTGGGCATGGGAGGTGTTGGACGCCCTCCATCACTACCGCGACGCCCAGTCCCAGCTGTTGTGGCCGACATTGCGCGATCGGATGTCCATGGACGACGTCGGCGTGGTCGTCGTCGCCCGAGCGCGTGACCAGCTGACGGCCTTGGATCGCCCTCGGGGGACCGCCCAGGCCGCCGCGTTGCGATTCCAGGACGGTGGCGGGCTCGACGATGGCCAACACTGCGGCTCGACGATGAGGGGCATGCGGGATCCACTGCAGCGTGCGCTGCGTACGGTCGAACATCGCCTCGGACCGATCATCGACGCCCACTTCGCCCCCACCGAGCGGGCCACCCTGGCCAACGCGGTGTGGCGGTGCGCCCGAGGGTCGCGACAGCGCTCGTTGCTGGCAGCCGTGCTGGAGGGCTCGACCACGCCCGATAGAACCCTGCGTGACGCACCCGCGATGTGGCGCTGGTTGGTCGGCCCACTCGTCATCGAGCCACACACCCGGCGGATGGCTGCCGTTCGGGAGGTGCCCGCGGTTGCCTCGCCCGAACCGCACCCGGCAGACGACCTACCCTGACACCATGCGTCCGTTCGCGGTGTATTCGGCCATGCGCCTGGGTCTGTTTCTGTCCTGCCTGGTGGTGCTGCTTGCCCTCGGGGCGCGCGGCGTCCTGGCTGTTCTGCTGGCCGCCGTCATTTCGCTGGCACTGTCCTACGTCCTGTTGCGACGCCAACGCGACTCGGTGGCTCGGGCACTGCTGGCGCGCCGCGCCGGGGTGTCGTCGACGTCTCAGAGTTTCGGCGAGTTCCTCCGTTCGGACGCCGCCGCCGAGGATGCCGCCGCAGACGCCGCGGCCGCCAAGTCGGACGCGGCCGCCACCAGGGCGGACGTCGCGGCCGCCAAGTCCGACGCCGCCGCCGCCAAGTCCGACGTTCCCGCCAAGGCGGACGCCACGCGTCCCGGAACGACCAGATCGTGACCGAAGCGGCAGCGCCGTCCTTCTACGACCAGGTGGGCGGGCACGACACGTTCGTGGCCCTGGTCAAGCAGTTCTACATCGGGGTGGCCGGCGATCCGGAGCTGCGGGCGATGTACCCGGAGGCGGATCTGGGCCCCGCCGAACAGCGGCTCCTGCTGTTCCTGGAGCAGTACTGGGGCGGGCCGACCACCTACAGCGACCAACGTGGTCACCCGCGCCTGCGGATGCGCCACGCGCCCTACGCCGTGGACAATGCCGCCAGAGACCGATGGCTGACGCACATGCGGGCCGCCGTGGACTCGCTGAACCTCGCCCCAGCCCAGCACTCTCAGCTGTGGGACTACCTCGAGCGGGCCGCCTGGAGCATGGTCAACACAGCGGACTCGCTGTAGCCGCAGGGCATCGCCGCAGTGTGGTTGGGTGCTGGGGTGAGCGATGCGGAGTCGGGCAGCGAGTGGTGGCGCAACGCAGTGATCTACCAGATCTACCCACGGTCGTTCGCCGACTCGGACGGTGACGGGATCGGGGACCTGCCGGGCATCACCGCCCGCCTGCCGCACCTCGTGGATCTGGGCGTGGACGCGATCTGGCTGTCGCCGTTCTACCGCTCGCCGATGCACGATGCCGGTTACGACGTCGCCGACTTCCGTGACGTCGATCCGCTGTTCGGGTCGTTGGCCGACGCGGACGCGCTGATCCTGGAGGCTCATCGACTCGGCATCCGGGTCATCGTCGACCTGGTGCCCAACCACACGTCGAACGACCATGCCTGGTTCCGGGCCGCCGTCGCCGCACCTGCGGGCAGCCCTGAGCGAGGTCGATACATCTTCCGCGACGGTCGCGGACCCACCGGGGATCAGCCGCCCAACAACTGGCGATCGGTGTTCGGTGGATCCGCCTGGACCCGGGTCACCGACACCGACGGCCCTGCCGGGCAGTGGTACCTCCACCTCTTCGATTCGTCCCAGCCCGATCTTGACTGGTCCAACCGCGAGGTCCACGACGAGGTCTTGGACGTCATGCGGTTCTGGCTGGACCGTGGCGTCGACGGCTTCCGCGTCGACGTCGCCCACAGCTTGATCAAGGTCGACGCCCTGCCGGACTGGCACTACCCCGCCGAGCAGCACGACGCCTTCGCGGCGGACGACCCCTCGGGTGAGCGGCCACCGATGTGGGACCAGGAGGACGTCCACGAGGTGTACCGCGAGTGGCGCCGGTTGCTCGCCTCGTACCCGAACGATCGAATCGCCGTCGCCGAGGCGTGGGTCTTCCCGTATTCGCGCCTGGCCCGCTACTCCCGCCCGGACGAACTGCATCAGGCGTTCAACTTCCCGTTCCTGGAGACCCCGTGGCAGGCGCAGCGGCAGCGGGCGATCATCGACCTGTCGATACGCGAGTCCCGGGTCGTCGGTGCGCCGGTGACCTGGGTGTTGAGCAATCACGACGTCGTCCGACACGCCACTCGGTTCGGCTACGCGCCCGGTGATCCGATCGCCACCGGCCACGCCGGGATCAGTGCGAGGGATCCGCAACCCGATGCGGAACTCGGCCTGCGGCGAGCCCGGGCGGCCACCCTCCTCATGCTGTCCCTGCCTGGATCCGCCTACCTCTACCAGGGAGAAGAGCTGGGCCTACCCGAGCACACCACGCTGGTCGACGAGGCGCGCCAAGACCCGACGTACTTCCGAAGCGGCGGCGAGATGGTCGGGCGTGACGGGTGCCGGGTGCCGATTCCGTGGTCGGGAACCGAGGCGTCCTACGGTTTCGGGCCGACGAGCCGTTCGTGGTTGCCGCAACCGAGCGGCTGGGGCGGGCTCAGTCGCGACGCCCAGGCAGGCGTCGGCGGATCCACCCTCGAGATGTACCGCTCGGCCCTGCAGCTGCGGCGCAGCCTCGGGCTCGGTCTGGGTGCGGTGGCGTGGGTGGAGGGTTACGACGAGGCGAGTGTCGTCGCGCTGCGTCGCGGTGACGTGTGGGTTCTGGCCAATCTGGGAGCTGAGCCGGTTGCGCTCCCGGCGGGCGCCGAGGTTCTGGTGTCCAGCGCCGAGCTGACCCCTGTCGAGGACGGCTGCGTGCTCGGCACGGACGTCACCGTGTGGCTTCGACTGCCGAGCGGGACGGTCGCCGGAACGTGATGGGCGGGCCGGCGATGTCGGCGAGCACGGCCCTTTCGTCGTCGGTGAGTCGCCGTACCGAGTCGGCCGCCAGGTCGAAGGCCACCATCGTGGTGCAGGCTCGGGCGAACACCTGAGGGCCCTCGGCGGAGCCGGCTCGTGAAGGGGCCGCGGATTCCACCGATTCCACCGATTCCGCGGATTCCACCGATTCCACCGATTCCACTGAGGAGGACAGGTCGAATCCCGCCCCACCGACTCCCGAGCACCACATCCGCACGATGACGCCCGCCGAGCGATAGGTCAGTGGCCGCAGGTACTCGATCTCGTGACGGACCACCAACATGGCGAACAGGCCAGGTGTGCGCGCCATCGACAACCCCTCGACCCGAGCCTGTTCGAGAAGCCTCAGGAACTCGGTGTTGTTGACGTGGCCATAGGCGTCCATGTCGGACCACCGCAGCGGCACCGGGACTGCCACGCCCACGCTCGCGTCATCGGTCATGACCGGCATGCTGCCACGGGCCGGCAGACCCGGTTACCGTGCGGTAGTGACCACTGACCTGGACAACGCCGGTGGACGGACCACGGCGCTGCTGGACCTGCTCGACCTGACCCCGGGGGATGCGCCGGACACCTTCGTCGGCCACAACGTCACGCACACAGGGCCCCGAGTCTTCGGTGGTCAGGTGCTGGCCCAAGCGGTCGTCGCCGCAGGCCGGACCGTGCCCGAGGGTCGCCGGCCACATTCACTCCACGCCTACTTCCTGCGCCCCGGCGACCTGGGCTCGTCCATCGTGTTCGCCGTCGAACGGCTACGAGACGGTCGGTCCTTCTCGGCCCGACGGGTGCAGGCGATGCAGGCCGACGGCGCCATCCTGTCCATGATCGCCTCGTTCGAGTCGCCGGCCGAGGGACTCGAGCACGCCGATTCGATGCCCGCCGCGCCGGACCCCACGACGCTGCCCTCGCTGGCCGACCTGTACGGCGGCGCCGACCACGCCAGCGCCCGGTACTGGGTCGACGAGCAACCGCTGGACCTGCGGTTCGTCACCCCGTCGATCTTCGTCGAGGCCGTAGATCCACCGGCAGCCGAGGCCGTGGCGTGGTGGCGAACGGCGGGCGCCATCGCTACCGACGATGCCCTGATGCATGCCGCCGTGGCGGCTTACGCCAGTGACTACGGGATCCTCGAACCGGTGCTGCGCGCGCATGGTCGGGCGTGGTTGAGCTCCGGGCTGTCGATTTCCAGCGTCGATCATGCCATGTGGTTCCACCGCCCGTTCCGGGCCGACGAGTGGATGCTGTCGACGATGCGCAGTCCTTCGGCCTCCGCCAGTCGGGGTCTCAACCTCGGCAGCATGTTCACCGTCGATGGCTCGCTGGCCATCTCGGTCGCGCAGGAGGGGTTGTTCCGCCCGCGCGACCCGGCCTTCAGTCGCGGGTGAGTTTGCGGTACGTGACCCGATGAGGGCGGGCCGCGTCCGGGCCCAGACGCTCGACCTTGTTCTCCTCGTAGGACGCGAAGTTACCCTCGAACCAATACCAGGCGGCGGGCTCTTTGTCGGTGCCCTCGTACGACAGGATGTGGCTACACACCCGATCGAGGAACCACCGGTCGTGGCTGATGACCACGGCACACCCCGGAAATTCCAATAGAGCATTCTCGAGTGAGCCGAGGGTTTCGACGTCGAGGTCGTTCGTCGGTTCGTCGAGCAGCAGCAGATTGCCGCCCTCTTTGAGGGTCAGCGCGAGGTTGAGCCGGTTTCGCTCGCCACCCGACAGCACGCCGGCCGGCTTCTGCTGGTCCGGTCCCTTGAACCCGAACTGTGAGACGTATGCCCGTGACGGGATCTCGACGTTGCCGACGTGAATGTAATCGAGGCCGTCGGACACCACCTCCCACAGCGTCTTGTTCGGGTCGATGCCGCCCCGGCTCTGGTCGACGTAGGAAATCTTGACGGTGTCCCCGATGTCGACCTTGCCTGCGTCCGGCTGTTCGAGGCCGACGATCGTCTTGAACAGCGTGGTCTTGCCGACGCCGTTCGGGCCGATGACGCCGACGATGCCGTTGCGGGGCAGGCTGAACGACAGTCCTTCGATCAGCACTCGGTCGTCGAATCCCTTGTGCAGATCCTTGACTTCGATGACCTTGCTGCCGAGGCGCGGGCCCGGTGGGATCTGGATCTCCTCGAAGTCGAGCTTGCGAGTGCGCTCGGCCTCGGTGGCCATCTCTTCGTAACGGCCGAGGCGCGCCTTCGATTTGGCCTGCCGCCCCTTGGCATTCTGGCGCACCCACTCCAGCTCTTCTTTGAGGCGCTTGGCCAGTTTGGCATCCTTCTTGCCCTGAACCTGGAGTCGTTCCTGCTTGCGTTCGAGGTACGTCGAATAGTTGCCCTCGTACGGGTAGGCCCGGCCACGATCCAGTTCGAGAATCCACTCGGCGACGTTGTCCAGGAAGTACCGGTCGTGGGTGACGGCGAGCACGGCCCCGGCGTACTGCGCGAGGTGCTGCTCCAGCCAGGTCACGCTCTCGGCATCGAGGTGGTTGGTCGGCTCGTCCAGCAACAGCAGGTCGGGCTTGCTGAGCAGCAGTTTGCACAGCGCAACGCGGCGACGCTCACCACCGGACAGCAGGGTCACGTCGGCGTCCGGCGGCGGGCAACGCAATGCCTCCATCGCCTGGTCGAGCTGATTGTCCAGGTCCCAGGCGTCGGCGTGGTCGAGGGACTCCTGCAGGTCGCCCATCTCGGACATCAGCGCGTCGAAATCCGCGTCGGGGTCACCCATCAGCGCGCTGATCTCGTTGTAGCGGTCGAGCTTGCCCTTGATCTCGGACACGCCCTCTTCGACGTTGCCCAGAACGGTCTTGGCCTCGTTCAGCGGGGGTTCCTGCTGGAGCATGCCGACGCTGTAGCCGGGCGAGAGCATGGCGTCACCGTTGGACGGGGTGTCGAATCCAGCCATGATCCGCAACACCGTCGACTTACCGGCGCCGTTGGGACCGACCACTCCGATCTTGGCACCTGGGTAGAACGCGAGGGTGACGTCATCGAGGATGACCTTCTCACCGTGGGCTTTGCGCGCCTTGCGCATCTGGTAGACGAACTCAGCCATGAACCCAGGCTAGTCAGTCGAGCGGGTCCTGCCCGTCGGGTGCCTCAGCCCGCGACGTCGACCTTGGCGACGAGCGTTCGTGGCCTTCCCCGCACGACCATCTCGGGCGGTACGGCGTTGCGGCGGCCGTAGGCCTCGCCCAGGTCAGCGCCCATATAGCGGGCGCCGATGCGGGTTCCCCAGTGGAGGAGTTCGTCCGGATCCGTCGAGGTGCTGGCGTCGCCGCTGATCGTGAGGAACGAGAACGGCGGGCGCTCGTCGTCCAGGCACAGGGACACCCGGGGATCGCGCAGGATCGCCTTGCCCTTGATCGTTGCCGCGCTGGTCATGAACACGATGTCGTGACCGTCGAGGTCGATCCACACCGGGGCGACATGGGGGCTGCCGTCCGCCCGGACCACGGCCAGTTTGGCGGTCCGGGCGGGGAGGGCCGTGACGAACGCCTACCACCAGCCCTCGGGTGCATCGTGATAAGCCATGCGCCGGTCAACCGGTGGCAGTGGGTGGCTGATTCCCGGCGGTGGGAGCTGTGGGCTGAGGTGCAGTGGGCTGAGGTGCGACCACTGCTGGGACCGGGGTGCGACGCCGTCGGGAGTTGCGTCGAACGATCGCGACGATCAACCAGGCAAGTAGGCCGAGTACGACGGCGAACGGCAGCAGCGCGCCGATCACCACGAGCAGGGCACCCGTACCCGCTTGCAACGCCTCCCACCCGTTGCGCAACCCTTCCAGGAAGCCGTCGGCGAATCCGGGCCCCGGTTCGGGTCGGGTGAGGGTCACGGTGATGGTGGACAGCGCCGCCTGGTCCGCCAGCCCTGCCCGCTGCGCCTCGATGGACTCCAGATCGGCTTCGCGGCGGGACAGTTCGCCCTCGATGAGGATGATGTCGGACAGGTCCTGGGCGTCGGCCAACAGCGAGCGCAGCCGCTGGATCGACGCCTCGGCGGTGGCGACCCGGCTTTCCAGGTCGACGAGGGTTGCTTCCACGTCGTTGGCCTGGACGCTGCGCGACACCTCGTTGCCGATGCTGGCGACGTCGGCAATGACGGCGTCGGTCTGATCGACCGGTACGCGGATGGTGACCTGGGCGGATGGGTCCTCCCCACCCGTGGTGAACTCGTTCGACACGTAGCCGCCGGCGCGCACGGCGATGGCGCGGGCGGCCTGGGCGGCCTCGGCGATGTCGGCTGCCTCGACGTCGATATCGACGGTGACCACGCGACGCCCGGACACATCGGCCCCGATGCCCGCAACGCCCTCGGCGATTCCACCGGAGTCTCCCGCTGGCGCTGCCTCGGCGCCCTCGGCAGCGTTGTCGGCACCGGGGTCCTCGGCACCGGCCGCCGGGTCTCCGACGACCCCGCCTTGCCCTGCCGGCTGTGCAGCACCCGCCTGAGGAGCGGCTGCCTCGGTCTGGTTGGACGACTCGTCGGAGGTGGCAGCGCACGCACTGAGCCCGAGAACGACGGCCAGCACGGCAAGGAGAATCCGGATCGCACGGAGTCGACGTGGACGTGGGGTCGGCGTTCTTGGTGTCACGGGAGCCTCCAAGATGGGTGGTCGAGACGAGCCTGCCCCTTGGACGCAGGTTCGCGTCCCCGCGATCCATCACGATTGGGTCTCGGCTGCTCACGGTGCCAATGACGGGTCGGCCTCCCGCGCTTCAGGTGCCCACCAGCGGATTGACCGCAGCACACATGACAGGGCCCCGAGGGCATGCGCCCCCGGGGCCCAGCTGGTGATCGTCGATCAGCCTCAGAGGTCGAGGGGCCGCAGTACCCGGTTGATTCCGTGGGCGATCTGCACGTTCCCCTTGTTGATGTTGAAGTCGACGATGCGTGGGTTGAGGTCGTCGGGGTCGTTGTCCACCAGCCGGATCACCCCGAACCCGTTGCGGCCCCGGACGTCGACGGTGACGGTCCCGCCCTGGGCGGTGGTCAAGGCGGCGCCGTCGGCGTTGAAAGCGTCCTTCTTCGTCACTGTGGCACCAGGGACGACGTGGTAGAGCAGAACAGTTTCGACGGTGTCGATACCCAGTCCGGCCACGGCGGCGAACACGTCGGCCTCGTCCTGAACCCATTCGTGGGTCAGGTCGAACACCAGACGACGGAAGGCCTGATCGGTGGGCAGGAATGCGGTCAGGGCGACGTCACCCTGGGTCAGTACGCCAACGGCCGAGTCGGGCTTGGCCGCCAAGACTGCGAGGACAGCCTCGGTGACGATGTCGTAGTCGTGGCGATCGTGATCGAACTGGTCACCGTCAGCGGTGAGGACGGCGGCCAGTGGTGTCGTACCGGTTGAGGCGCTTGCGGCCGGGGCGGTGACCAGGGCGGCCCCTGAGGCGAGAACGGCGCCGGCCACGGCGGTGGCGACAAAGCGGGTGAGCTTCATGATCGACCTTTCTGACGGGAATGGGTCGGTGTGGGAGAGGGCAGTGCACTGCCACCCCTCTTTCGCCCCGACCCATTCCCGTGGATGCACCTGGCGCGTACTCCGCCTCAGACCAGGGCGGGCAGGCGTTCACCGGCGAGCGAGTCGTCCAAGTCGTCGTCGGCCTCCTCGTCGATAGGGTCGGTGGGCAGGTGCGGGTCGTCGGACCCGAGCGCGACCTCGGTGGCCAAAGCGTCGGCGTGGATCTGGTCGGGATCGACTCGGTGTGCTCGCGACACCTTCGTCAGGGACGTGGTGCCCCAGAGCAGGTCGTGGCCGACGGCCTCGGCGACGATATCCGCGCTGGTCCGGGTCACGCCGTCGTGAGTGAATTCGCGGATCTTGAGACGACCCAAGACGACCAGTCCATCCCCCTTGTTGATACTGGCGATGACGTTGTCGGCCAAGGTCCGCCAGCACGTGACCGTGTAGAAGCTGGTGTCCACATCCACCAGTCGACTTTCGCTCTGCACGTATCGCTTGGCCGTGACTGCCAGGCGGAAACTGCACAAGCTCGTGCCGGTCTCGGTGATGACTTTGAGGACCGGGGGGGTTGCCACATTTCCGCGTACTGCCACTGTCGTGTCGTTGAGCATTCGCCCTCCTGAGGCTTCGTACCCCCAATCGGGAGCATCACCAGAATGGGGCGGAGCATCACGTCCGAACCACCGCGTCCGCGTGTTCCTGTGGACCGGCGGAGTGCCGGCTTGGCTGTGGATAAGTCCGGCACCGGAAACGTCCGGCCCAGATACGTCCGGCACCAGCCCGGCGTCACTGCGGCGGGCGGCGAGGGCTGGCAGCCGGCCGGCCGGGTGCGGCAGATCCGACGAATATCCGGTCGGTCGCCGGGTCGTATCCGACGCGAACGGTCGCCGTGGTGGTCTTCCGAAAGCTCGTGGGTGCCGCGCTGATAACGCTCACCCCGACCACCTGCCCCAGCTCGACCGAATCGAGGGTGAGCCACTGCTCCGGCTCTGTCGCATTCTGCGTGCGGGCGACGTACTCGAGAATTTCTGTCCGACGCGTCAGCAGAACCCGTGCAACGGCCTCACGAGCCACCTCCTCATTGGTGAACCGCGAGGCGTGTTCCAGGACCACAGGGTCACCGATGTCATTTCGTCCGCCGGTTCCGGTGGTCACCTGACGGGTCAAATCCTCATTGCTCAGATCCTGATACCAGCCGTCATCGGTTTTGCGGGCATCCAATCGGCCGAGGTCCAGAGCGAATGCCTCGTTGAGCAGTGGCAGCGCCATGCCGTCGTTGGTCGTGTCGGGTTGCCCGCCGCCCCGTGACGGGCCATCCGCCCTTATGAGCCACCTCAGTGGAACCGCCCACGAGGCGATGTGCCCGATCGCCGCACCGTACGCACCATCCTCGACATATCCGGCGCCGATCAGGTCGTTTATCAGTATGTCCAGCGCTCCCGAGGGATTCGAGGCCGCATACGCGATGGACAACGCCCATTCCTGCATCGACGCGTCGACGTTGTCCCACCATCCCTCGCGGTCGTACAGCAGCTGAACGGTGAGGCCCCACGTGGTGACGACGCTGTCTATCGACGGTTGGGCGGCATGGACGATGGCGCCGCCGACGTGGTCCCCGACGCTGCGAGGCCTGCCCGGCAGGTCGGCCAACTCGTCCATCACACCTCGACTGGCGATGTCCGATGCCGTGAGTGCCTGCGAGCGGGCCATTTCGTACTCGCCCCAGAGGCGGGCCAGCTGGGCGCCTATGTCGGCATCGACCACGGATGCCGCCGTCAGGTTGTGTGTCCTGACCAGCAGGCGGAGTCGGTGTCGCACGTCGGCGATGGTGGCGTTGCAGCTGTCCACCTGGTCGGCGCAGGTTTCCAAGATGCCAGCAGATCGGGCGGCAGACATGACGGTGCGCTCGGCGTGGGTGTCGAAGGCATCGGCCCACCGGCTGTAGGCGTTGGCTGCGGCCCCCGACCACTGCGCCGTCTGACTACCCCGACCGTCGAGGGCGACCAGCCCGCCCGCAGCAGCCGACGCCGCAGCACGCAGTTGGTCCGCCGTCGCGCGGACCCTGGCGGGGACCAGCCCGATCTCCAGCATCCGCTCGGCGTCCAGCTGGTGGGGGAACAACCCGAACTCCTCCACCGGAGCACAGTGGCATCACCGATCGGGGCCCCGCGCGGCTCGATCCACGACCTGTGGACAGAGCGGAGGCCTCGATCCTCAGCGGGTCAGCAGGTCCCGGCAGTGGCGGTGATCGGCCAGTACGTCGGCAACCGGCCGAAGCATCCGCTCGCGGGCCACGGCCGCCACTGCGACCACCAATCGAGTCTCGGCCACGGTCCTGCGGGCCCGGGCGCGACCGGGCGTGATGGCTGCCGCAATGGCCGCCACGAGGACACCACCCCCGATGCCCCCCACCGCCGCCAACGTGGGCAGTGGAATCCCGCCCGCTCGGGGCAGCGGCACGGCAGGGAACTGCAGGTACACGAGCAGAGCCAACCCAGTGAGGGTGAGGACACCGACGAGTCCGAGCACGAGGAGGGCCAGCTGCAGCCCACCCAGGACTCGCCACCAGGTCGGGTCGCGAAACCGCAGATCCGTGCCCATGACCGCTTGATCCAGACCGTCCCGTAGGTCGTCCGTGTTGGCCGGGGCGGCCCGGACGGCGTTGCCCCAGGGGGTCGGAAGGCCCGATGCGGCCCACTCGACCAGTTCACGCTGAGCCAGATCGACCCGGGCGAGTTGCGCGGGCGTCGGTTGGGCCACCGAGCTACGGGTCAAGGCCGTGAGGTCGGGTTCGAGTTCGGGGGCTGCGACCCGGATCCGGCGCAACGGGTCGGGACGGAAACGGGCGATCCAACGAGTGGGTGGCCAGCCGGTCCGCAGTCCTGCCCGGCGCCGGTAGTCGCCCTCGATGGCGGCCAGGACCGAACGAATCGACGCTGCCTCGGCAAGTGCGGTGACCAACTGAGAGTGCGACGCCATCTCGTCGATAGCCGGTTCGTCGTCACCCACGCCCTTGCGTAGCGCGTCCATCGCCTCACCCAGGTCGGCGCGGGCGCGGATGGTGGCCATTGCCCGCGAGGCCACGGCCTCGATGATGACGTCGCGCAGCCGGTCGACGCCCGATCCGGTCCTCGCCGAGGTGACGATGACGTCGACGTTGGGTAGACCGTCCTCGTCGAGCAGTCGTCGCAGATCGTCACGGACCGCCGGTGCGGAGTCGACGGCAACCGTGTCCATCTGATTGAGCACGACGACGACCACGTCCTCGTGTCCCCTCAGGCGCCGCAGATAGGACTGATGGATGACCTGATCAGCGTATTTCTGTGGGTCGACCACCCAGACGAGGACATCGACCAATTCGACGAGGCGATCCACCTGCAGCCGGTGTGACGCCTCGCGCGAGTCGTGATCGGGCAGGTCGAGCAGGACCAACCCGTGCAACGGCTCTTCGCGGCCGACCTCGAGTTCGCTGACTCGCTCGGTGCGGTGCCGGACCGGGACCTCGAGCATGTCCAACAACGGTCCAGCCGCTTGGCCCCAGACGCAGGCGATCGGCGTGCCGGTGGTCGGGCGCAGGGCACCGACGGGCGAGATCTCGAATCCGGCGAGGGCGTTGAACAGGCTGGACTTGCCCGAGCCGGTCGATCCGGCCAACGCGACGACGGTGTGGGCGAAGCCGAGAGCAGCCCGGCGGCCGACGCGCGCCACGACTGCGTGGGCAGCCAGGCGAGCGGCGGCGTCCAACCGGTCGCCACCTACTCGTAGGGCGTCGCTGAGACGTTCGGCCAGGTCGGCCACGTCAGCAGCAGGATCTCCGTCGAAGCGCCTGGTGTCGGGTGAGGCCTCGCGGTGGCGACGTCGGCGGAGGACGCCGGTCCCGTCACTCATCGGGTGTTGTCCAGCACGTCGAGAGCATGACGAAGGGCGTCGCCGGACGCTACGGGTTGCAGCGCCTCGTCCCATCGTTGGCGTTGCGAGTCCAGCAGGGCACTTACCCGATCGAGGAGGTCCTTCTGAGCTTGAGCGGCGAGGTTGCGGACCGCCTGGTCACCGAACACAGCCTCCAACAGGCGCTGGCTGAGTGCCGCGGTACCGGCGGCGATGCCGAACTCGGCGCCGCTCACTCCGGCCGTTCTCGAGAAGACGACCAGCATGAGGACCACCCCGGCGCCATTGACGCCCAGGCTCAGCGCTCGGGCGGTGGCGCGCTTGTCCTCACCCTCTTCGCGAACCAGCCGCAGTACGGTGCCCTGCCAGTCGCGGACCAGTCGCTCGATCGCGGGGTCGACGTCGGCCGGCACCATCGCGAGGTCGGGGCGTTCGGCGAGGACGACAGCGCCTACGGGGTCGGATCGCCACAGTCGGGCGACGTCCCCGGCGGCGGCGGTCAGTTCGGCGCGAACGAGCGACTGCGTGGAGGTTCCCAGTGCCTCGCCGAGGCGGTCCGTCGTGGTGGGGCGACCGCGGAAGAATCCGACGACCCGATCTCGGACCCTCGCCAGGCCTGATTCGACGCTGCGCATGAACTCTCCGGTGCCCACGACGTCTTGCCAGCGGGCCATGACCTCGCCGCGCAGCATGGTGCCGTCACGCATCACGGCGACGAACGATGTGACTCCGTCCGCATACCGCAGACGTGCCAGGCGGCGTAGCCGCTCGACGGCTTCGGCCTGGTCGTCGGCGGCGGTGGCGATGTCGTGGACGCGATCGCCCAATACGGTGAGGGCGCCGGTGACGGTACGGCGGATGACGACGCCCCGCGCGGCCGAGTCCGACGCGAGCGCATCCAGCCAGGTCTGTAACGGGGCTATCACCCGCCGGGGCAGCAACCCCGACTCAGTGGGGCCCTCAGGGATGGCGAAGATCGGCGTGGACCCCAGGCCGTTGGCGCCGAGCAGCCCGGCCAGGTCGTCGCGGACGATGGAGACCGCCTCGGGCGGGACCCGATTGAGCACCATGCACAACGCAGCCGAACGTTGGGCGGCGTCATTCAGGAGCTCCCACGGCACCGCGTCGGCGTACCGGGCGGCAGTGGTCACGAAGATCCAGAGGTCGGCTGCGGCGAGCAGCTGGGTGGCGAGCTGGCGGTTGGATTCGACGACCGAGTCGATGTCCGGCGCGTCGAGCAGGGCCAGACCGGGGAACAGCGCATCCGAGGCGACCAGCCTCATCGTCGTGATCCGCTCGCCAGGGGCCAAGACCTCGTCCGGGCCGTGGACTCGGGCGAGGCCTGGCATGATCCGGGGTCCGGTGAACCAATGCGCGTCGTCAGGGTGATGCACCAGGACGGGGGCGCGAGTGGTCGGGCGCAGCACGCCTGCCCGCGTCACGTCCATCCGCAACAGGCTGTTGACAAGTGTGGACTTGCCAGCGCCGGTGGATCCGCCGACGACTGCGAGGAGGGGGGCGTCGACCTCGGACAGTCGGGGCAAGAGGTAGTCGTCGATCTGGTCGATCACCGCGGTCCACAGCGTCCGGGCGACCGCTACGTCGGGCGTCGCATAGCGCAGGTCCACGTCCGCAAGGCCACGGCGGACACCTGTGACGGCGTCGACGAGCGGCGAGATGGCAGACGGAACCACCCCTGGGTCGTCGATCCCCGTTGACCCGCTCACGGCCACAGCGTGCCCGGCCTGGGGCGGCAGGCCAAACGGAGGCGCTGCGCGGATCCACGTCGGATGCCCTGAAATAGGGCCTTTTGCCGCATTCGAGACCTCCGTAATCCGTGTTGTGAGCAGGAACCGCTGAGGTTGTGACCCGGGGAAGCAGTATCAGCGGCTCACGGTGGGCCAGGGACGAACGGGGCTCCGTGTCCGGGAACGATCTGGTCCGCGATAACCGCAATGCGCATCCGGGAGGCCTCCAGTACGGCTTGCTCGGGCGCGAATGGGTCCACGGCCGGGCCCTCGGCGGACCACCAGGCGTGGGTGAAGACGACGACACCGGCGGCTGTGGCGGCAACGGTGCTGATGTCTTCGGCGGAATGCCCCGGGGTGGCAATCAGCAGCACCGACGGGCTGATCGAGTAGCCGTCTGCCGGGCGGTCGTGCCAGACATCGCCCTCGTAGATCGCCCAGTGGTCATGGATCCGGGCCGACGGGAACAACGCCGCGTTGATCGTGTGGTCGGGGTGGTGGTGACTGAACACGACGTCCGTCACCTCGCTCGGGTCGATGCCGTGACCGCGGACAGCGGCCAACAAGTCCTCACGGCTGGCCACCATCCCCGGGTCGACCACGGTGATCGCCGGACCATCGATGATCATGCTGATCGTCGAGCCCACGTGTTGACCGGCATCGTCCTCGCGCACGTATCCGTTCTGCAGAATGTGCACGATGGCGCCGTTGTCCTTCGGGACGTCGACGGACGGCATCGTGGTGGTCTCGTCAGTCATGGCAACTCCTGTCGGGCACGCTGTCGGTGGACCAGATGCACGTTACGGGGCACCCCGGACACACGCTCGGATCCGTCGGGGCATCGGCTCGCGCCGACGTCTAACCTGGTGTGTAGGCGCTCGTAGCTCAGCGGATAGAGCAGCGGACTTCTAATCCGCCGGTCGTTGGTTCGATCCCAACCGGGCGCGCGGCTCTGACCAGCAGCCTTGTTATGGAAG
>JANNOG010000042.1:0-30978 GCA_031398915.1 Micrococcales bacterium
CGCTGATCATGTCGGTGCCGTTGACCACGGCCGAGCCGGATGTCACGGGTCGCCCGGGCAACAGGCCGAGCAGCGACAGCCCCAGCACGCTCTTTCCCGAGCCGGACTCACCCACCAGTCCGAGGATCTCGCCCGGACGGACCGTGAGGCTGACTCCCCGAAGCGCGTGGATGTCACGTCCGCCACGGCGAAACGTCACGCGCAGATCGGTGATCGTCGCCGCTGGTGTCTCGGATCCGCTCACGCGCTCACCGCCCGGCTCTCGTCGGCGGCCAGGTAGGCCCGCCACCCGCCGTGGCCCGTGATGTCCACCGCGCCGTCGCCGACCACGCCAGGGCAGAGGAAGCCGGTCGTCCACTCGCCGTCCGACAGTTCGACGGCGCCCAGGCTGAGCGGCGGCGGGACGGCCAGCAACAGCTGGGCCAGCGCATCGGGCGGCACGGCCCAGAGTTCGGCGTCGATTGCGGCCCCGCCCGCCGTCACCGGCACCAGACCCGGGCGGGCGGGGGATCCCCCGAGGTCGAACAGCCGGTAGCGAGCAGCGGTACGTACACCGCCGATCAGCCGGGCACCGCGCCCGGTCAGCTGCGGATTGAGCGGCAGCCCGCTCAGATGGGCGCCGACGACGACCAGCCCCGCCCACTCGGGCGCGCCGGCACCGACCCCCGGGGGCCCGACCAGCGGTGGAAGGCCACCGAATCGGCCCGCGATGTCCACGGCGACCAGGTCGGCGAAGGCCGGGGCGAACACGGTGACGCCGAAGTGCCCGCCGTCGACCTCACCAGCGGGTACCGCGACAGCGGCCAGATCCAGCAGGTTCGCGCTCTGGGTGAACCGGCCGAGGCGGGAGTTGACGGCTATCGGGTCGGCGGCGACCTGGGCGAGGGTGGGATGTTCGCCCACGGTGGGCAGTAGGACGGCGTCGTGGGCCGCGAACAGCGCGGTGGCCCGCAGTCGGATCCGATCCAGTCGCTCGGTGTCGCTGACCAGACGGTGGCCGGGCAGTTCGCCCGCGGCCCGGACGATCCGCAATACGGTCGGGTCCATCTCGTCGGGGTGAGCGTCGGCGAACCCGCCGTACGCGGCATAGCGAGCCGCCACGAACGCGCCGTCGTACAACAACCGCCCGGCATCGACGAGCGGCGAGACGTCGGCGGTCACGACCTCGGCACCGGAGGCGGCCAGGGTGTCGACGGCGGCGGCGAACGCGGCGCGCCACGACGGCGACAGTCCGTCGAGCACCTCGGATGCGGGGACCCCGACCCGCGGCACCGGTGGTGCGGCCAACGGCGCCGAGCGCGGCCACGCCCTGCCGGTCGGGTCCTGCGGGTCGGTACCTGCGATCACGGCGAGTACCCGTTCGGCGTCGGTCACCGTGGCGGCGAACACGCTGACGCAGTCCAACTCGCGGCAGGCGGGGACGACACCGACGGTGGGCACCAGACCACGGGTCGGCTTGAGCCCGACGACGCCCTGCAGGGCGGCCGGGACCCGACCCGACCCGGCGGTGTCCGTCCCCAGTGCCACGTCGGCCAGACCCAGCGCCACCGCGACGGCCGACCCCGAACTCGATCCACCCGAGATCCGATCGGGACGACGCACGTCGCGCACCGCGCCGTGCGGGCTGCGGGTGCCCACCAACCCGGTGGCGAACTGGTCGAGGTTGGTCTTGCCCACAACGACGGCGCCCGCGGCGCGCAACCGTGCCACCGCAGGTGCGTCGGCGTCGGGGAGGTAGGCGAACGCGGGGCAGGCGGCCGTCGTGGGGAGTCCGGCGACGTCGATGTTGTCCTTGACCGCCACCAGGGTCCCGGCCAGCGGCAGGTCCTCACCCGCCTCGACTCGCCGACGAATGGTCAGTGCCTCCGCAGTGACGTCCGCCTGCGGGCGCAGCGTGATCCAGACTTCGGGGCGGTCTGCGGCGGCGATCCGGGCATACCGTTCGGCCACCCGGTGACCGGGGTCGTCCATGCTCATCGTTCACCGCCACTGCCATCGCCACTGCCATCGCCACTGCCACTCAGGACGACGAGAGGCACACCCGGTCCGACCTGCGACCCGGGCACGACCAGCACGGTGACCACGGTCCCGGCTCGTGGCGCGGTGACCACGGTCTCCAGCTTCATCGCCTCCAGGAAGACCAGAGGTTCGCCGGCCTCGACGGTGTCGCCGCTGCGCACGTCGACCCGCCACACGCTGGACCGGAACGGAGCCTCGACGAGGGCACCGCCCGGCGGCACGAACACCTCGGGTGCCGCGGCGACCGGTTCGGTCTCGGGTCGGGGATCGAACTCACCCGCGGCGGCCCAAGCGGCGCGCTCGGCCGCGAATGCCGTGCCCTGCCGGCTACGGAACGTCTCGATCTCCGGCGCCGCGTCACGGAGGAACTGCTGGTGGTCGGCCAGAGAGAACTCACCGTCGGCTGTGGCGACCTCGTGACGTCCTGCCGCCATGTCCGCTCGGAGGTCGACCAGTTCGGCAGCGCTCACCGGATACCAGCGGATCTGGTCGAAGAATCGGAGCAACTGCGGCTGTTCACCGGCGACCGGGTGGCGGCGCCACACCTGGATGGTCCGCCCGACGAACTGGTAGCCGCCCGGTCCCTCCATTCCGTAGACGCACAGGTAGGCACCTCCGATGCCGACGGCGTTCTCGGGCGTCCAGGTCCGGGCGGGGTTGTACTTGGTGGTGATCAGGCGGTGCCGGGGATCCAGCGGGGTGGCCACCGGGGCGCCCAGATACACGTCGCCCAGACCCAGCACCAGGTAGGTCGCCTGGTGCACGATCCGGTGGACGTCGTCGACGGAGTCCAATCCGTTGACCCGCCGGATGAACTCGATGTTCCAGGGACACCATGGCGCGTCGTTGCGCACCCCGGCCATGTAGCGCTCGATCGCCTCACGGGTGCTGGGGTCGTCCCACGACAGCGGCAGGTGCACGGTGCGACTCGGCACCCGCAGCTCGGCGGTGGCCGGAAGCTCGGCCTCGACCGAACCCACGACGTCCAGCGCCCGGGCGACGCTGAGTACGTCGGGGTCGACGTGCACCTGCAGCGACCGGATCCCGGGAGTGAGGTCGACGACGCCGGGCACCGCCAGTGCGCTCAGGTGTTCGGCGAGGGCATGCACCCGCATCCGCAGGCCGAGGTCCAGCGTCATCGGCCCGTACTCGATGAGGAGGTTGTCGTCACCGCTTCGGCGGTACGTCACCTCGGGGGTGGCGGGGGTGGCCTCGCGGCGCCCGAGTACGCCGTCGTCGGGTCCGGTGGTGGTGGTGGTCGGGCTCGATCGGCCGAGCGGGCGGGCCCGTTCGGCGTCCGCCTCGGTCACGGCGACGAATCTGACCGTGTCACCCGGGCGGAGCTGGCCGAGCTTCCACCGTTGCCCCGTGACGACGGTCGCCGGGCACACGAACCCGCCCAGGCTGGGCCCGTCCGGACCGAGGAGGATCGGCACGTCTCCGGTGAAATCGACCGCGCCCACCGAGTAGGGGGTGTCGTGGATGTTGGACGGATGCAGCCCGGCGTCGCCACCGTCGGGGCGGGCCCAACCGGGCTTGGGCCCCACCAGGCGGACGCCCGTCCTGGCCGAGTTGAAGTGGACCTCCCAGGTGGCGGCGTAGAACTGGGCGACGTCCTCGACCGAGAAGAAGTCCGGTGAGGTGTGCGGGCCGGGCAGGACCGCGATCTGCCAGTCGTCGGTCAGCTGCGGACGAGGCGGCAGCGGGTCGGCGGCGGCGGACTGCCGGGCAGCCGCCGGCGACTCGTCGCGGTGCAGCACGTCTCCCGCCAGGAGGGCGCGACCGGCATGGCCGCCGAAGCCACCGAGGGTGAACGTCGAGGCGCTGCCCAGGTACGCCGGCACGTCCAGGCCACCACTGATCAGGACGTAGGTGCGCAGCCCGGGTCCGGGGGTGGCGCCGACGTCCAGCACGGCGTTCGCAGCCACGGTGAACGGTTGCCACATGGGCACCGCCTGACCGTCGACGGTGATCGGGGCCGCGGCTCCGGTGACGCACACCGTCGTCGCCGCGGTGAACCGCAGGGCGGGTCCGTCGAGGGTGCACTCCAGGCCCGCCGCGCCCTCGGGGTTTCCCAGCGCCACGTTGCCCAGACGAAACGACCGGTCGTCCATCGGTCCGCTCGGCGGCACGCCCACCTGCCACAGCCCCACCCTCCCGGGCCAGTCCTGGACCGTGGTCATCGTTCCGCCGCGCTCGACCTCGATGCGGGCCTCGACGTCGTGGATCGTGTCGAGGGTGGCGGTGGTGTGCCGTGACGCCAGCACCCGCTCGTCGACAGTCGCGGCCCGCAACAGCCCGAGGTTCGTCTCGATCCCGTCGATCCGGGTCGCTGCCAACGCTCGTGCCAATCGCGCGAACGCCTGCGGCCGGGTCGGCGCACTCACGATGATCTTGGCCAGCATGGGGTCGTAGGACGGGCCGACCTCCGTCCCGGTCTCGACCCAACCGTCGACTCGCACCTGGGGCGGGAACTCGACGCGGGTCAGGACCCCGGTGCTGGGGCGGTGGCCGCGGCGGGGGTCCTCGGCATAGACCCGGGCCTCGACGCTGTGGCCGCTCGGCACAGCGGTGGGGCCTTCCTCGGCCATCACCGAGTCGACGAATGCCTGCTCGCCGCGCGCCAGGCGGAACATCCACTCGACCAGGTCGATGCCGTGCGTCTGCTCGGTCACCGGATGCTCGACCTGCAACCGAGCATTCACCTCCAAGAACGAGGCCTCGCGCCGGGCAGCGTCGTAGATGTACTCGACCGTGCCGGCCGATCGGTAGGAGACCGAGGCGCACAGTCGCCGCGCGCCCTCGGCGATCGCGTCGCGGACCCCGTCGGGCAGATCAGGGGCCGGAGCCTCCTCGATGACCTTCTGGTTGCGCCGCTGCAGCGAGCAGTCCCGGTCGCCCAGGATGCGCACCCTGCCCGCGCCGTCACCGAACACCTGGACCTCGACATGACGGGCGGATTCGACGAAACGCTCGAGGAACACGTTGCCACTGCCGAAGCTGGCCAGGGCCGACCGGCGGACCCGGTCGAACGCCTCAGCCAGTTCGGCCGCGTCTCGACACGCCTGCATCCCGATCCCACCGCCCCCGCCGGTGGCCTTCAGCATGACGGGGTAGCCGATCGCCTCGGCGGCGGTGAGCGCCTGATCGACGTCGGCGAGCAGGCCGGTGCCGTCGATCATCGGTGCTCCGGCGGCCGCGGCCAGCGCCCGAGCGGTGTGCTTGGCGCCGAACGCGTCGATCTGGTCGGCCGTGGGCCCGACGAAGACCAGCCCGGCCCCGGTCACGGCGCGGGCGAAGCGGGCGTTCTCCGACAGGAAGCCGTACCCGGGGTGGATCGCCCCGGCGCCGCTCGACTCGGCGGCCTCCAGCAACCGGTCGATGACCAGGTAGCTCTCACGCGCGGGAGCGGGGCCGATGGCGACGGCCGTGTCGGCCAGCCGGACGTGAGGGGCTGCGCGGTCGGCGTCCGAGAACACGGCGACGGTTCGCAACCCCAACCGGAGCGCGGTGCGCAGGATGCGGCAGGCGATCTCGCCGCGATTGGCGACCAGGACGGTGTCGAATCCCGTCATGCGCGGGGCTCCATGGTGCCGGGCTCTGTCGTGACGACCATGCGCACGGGCGTGGGGTCGAATCCGTTGCAGGGGTTGTTGACCTGTGGGCAGTTCGACACCAGCACGAGGGTGTCCATCGCGGCCCGCAGGCTGACCCGCCGGCCGGGGGCGGACAGGCCGTCGACGATGCCCATCGTGCCGTCGGCCTCGACCGGGACGTTCATGTACCAGTTGATGTTGCCGACCAGGTCACGTTTGCCCAGGCCCCACCGAGCGCCCTCGGTGAGGAAGTTCTCGACGCAGGCGTGCTGATACTCGGTGTGGTGGCCGTAGCGCAGCGAGTTCGACTCCTTGCTGCAGGCGCCACCGATGGTGTCGTGGCGGCCGACCTCGTCCGCCACCACTGTCAGCAGCGGACGGCCCTCGCACGACAGCAGGACGCTGCCGGTGGTGAGGAAGATCGAGCCCTGCGCGACGATCGTGTCCGCAGCGCTGTACCGCTCGGCGGTGTCTGCCGCGTTGTACGCCAAGAAGTCGACGGCCTGGTTGCCCCGCAGATCGACGATGGTCAGGACGGCGCCCGCCGGAACCACCGTCGACCACGGCGCCCGCGCGGCGACCTCCTCGTCCAGCAGGACCTGACCGGACATCACGTCGTCGACCGTTCCCATCAGTCCAGCCCACCGGTGGCGGCGTAGCCGAGGGTGTTCCCGAAGGCGCGCTCGGCCTCGGGCGAGGCGTGCCACAGCGGGTCGCCCGCCGCTGTCGCGCGGTCCCGCCAGGCCAGGACCTCCAGGGGTGAGCAGGTGTAGGTCGGGTCGGTCGCCAGCGGGTGGGGCACGTTAGCGACCAGCACCACCAGCGGCAGTTCGGCGCGCAGGACGACACTGGTGTCCGGACCGGCCGAACCGAGGTAGCTCAGTGACCCGTCGGCCTCGACCCGGACCCCGGCGAAGAACGAGACGCTGGTCGCCACGTCGCGCCGGCTCAGCCCGTGCTTGGCCGCGGCCACGACGAACAGCTCGCGCCCGGCGGGCGAGGGGCCGTGGGCCGCTCCCGAGCCGTAGCGCGCGGTGTTGCCGGCCAGCGTCGTCGTGCCGCAGAAGGCGTCGTGACGGCCCGACGTGTCGGAGACGACGCTGGCCAAGACCCTGCCCTGGTCGGACAGCAGCAGGTGGCCGGCGCCCAGGTATGCCTGCCACAACACCTTGGTGGTGTCGGCGACGTTCAACCGCTCGGCGGGTTGGTGGGCGTTGAACAGCAGGACGTGCGCGCACGCCGCGCCCGCGATGTCGCGGAGTCGAATCGCCGTGCCGCGAGCCACCCGCAGCTGGGTGTAGCCACCGCCCGCCACCGTCTCGGCCCACAGCATGTCGGCTGCCGCCACCCCGTCGGGCAGCTGGGGCCAGGCGCCGGCCGGGACGGTTCGCATGGTCTCGACCGACCGACCCGCCTGACTGCGGGCGTGCTCACGCGCACCGTGCGTGGTGGCGGTTGCCGCCCCCTCCGACGCGACCGAGGTCATTGCACCGCCCTTCGCCATGAGATCTGCCGAGCAACCCGCCGGGTCCGGCAACCGATGAGTACCTGTCGATTGACAGACGTTAGGAACGGTTCCGTCATCCCGAATGTCCGGCTGGTAACGGCTGCGCTACGCCACGTTGCCGTCATGTGAAGCGGGCGATCAGGCATCCGGTTGATGTGCCGTGCGACCATCCGTGGGGTGAGCGCGACCCGGCCCGCCGGGCGGCCACGGATTCAACCCCGACGACGTCAGGGTGATTCGGGGCGCGAGCAGATCCTCGACGCCGCCGCCCAGCTGTTCACCGAGAACGGCTTCGCCGGCACGTCCACCAGGGCGATCGCGCTGGCGGTGGGGATCCGGCAGGCGTCGCTGTACTACCACTTCCCCAGCAAGGCCCACATCCTCTCTGAACTGTTGCGGGCCACGGTCGAACCCTCACGCGCGGCAGCGGCGGCGCTGTTCGAATCCGGGGGTTCGGCGGCCGCTCAGTTGCACGCCCTGGCGACGGTGGACGTGCGGCTGCTGGGTGAGAGCACATGGAACCTCGGTGCCCTCTATCTTCTGCCCGAGTTGCGTGACACCAGGTTCGCCGAGTTCCATACCCAGCGCCAGCATCTGCGAGACGAGTACGGCCAGCTGATCGGACACGGGATCGCGTCCGGGGATTTCGCGGCCGACGACGTCCGGGTGGCCGCCGACCTGGTGTTCGCCCTCGTCGAAGCGGTCATCTCGTTGCGCTCGCAGCGACCCGGTGCGCCCGCCGCCACCGGCCTGGCTGTCACGGTTCCCGATGCGTGCCTGCGGGTACTGGCGCTGCCGCCGCAGCGACTGCCGGACGTACGTCGGGAGTCGGCGGATCTGGTGGCCGCCCTCAGCTGAGCCCGCGTCTGCCCACCGGATCTGCGCTGAGCGACCGCCGCCCCTTACGGGACCAGCCGATACCCGACCCCGGGCTCGGTGATCAGGTGGCGCGGCCGGGCGGGATCCGGTTCGAGTTTGCGCCGCAGCTGCGCCAGGTACACCCGCAGGTAATGGGTTTCGGAATCGAGGTTCGGGCCGCGCAGTTCGAGCAGCAACTGGCGGCGCCCGACGATCTGGCCGGGCTCGCGAGCCAGCACCGCGAGGAGGTTCCACTCGGTCGGCGTCAGGCGGACCTCCTCGCCGTCGCGGGTCACCCGTCGGCGGGCCACGTCGACGGTGAAGGAGGCGGTCTCGACCACGGCGGGCGCCTCCTCGCCCGGCGACCTGCGGACCGCCGCGCGCAGCCGCGCCAACAGCTCGTCCATCCCGAACGGCTTGGTGACGAAGTCGTCCGCACCGGCGTCCAGCGCCGCCACCTTCTCTCCGCTGGAGCGGCGTGCCGAGAGTACGACGACCGGCACCTTGCTCCAACCACGCAACGCCGTCAGGACGTCCATGCCGTCGAGGTCGGGTAGTCCGAGGTCGAGAACGATGACGTCGGGTTGGGCGGTGGCGGCGGCGTCCAGGGCCTCGGCGCCGGTGTGAGCGACGACGACGTCGTAGTGGCGGGCCCGCAGCGTGATCGACAGGGCCCGTGCCAACGCCGGTTCGTCCTCGACGACCAACACCCGCGTCACGCGGTCGTGCCCGTGTCAGCGGCGGGGTCGGGAACGGCGTGGCCGGCTTCCCCTCCGGCGCCCGGGTCTACCGATGGCCCCGCGACCGGCACGGTGAGGACCAAGGTCAACCCACCGCCCGGGGTGTCCTCGGCCTCCAGGGTCGCGCCTTGGGCCTCGGCCAATCCGCGGGCGACGGCGAGGCCCAGCCCGACCCCGTGACCTGCGGGGGCATCACCCAACCGCTGGAATGCCTCGAAGATCCGCCCGTGGTCCTCTTCCGGAACCCCCGGGCCCCGATCGACCACTCGCAGGACGACCTTGCCACCGGCCGACGTCGCAGCCACCAGCACCTGGGCCTCGGCCGGGCAGTAGCGGACCGCGTTCTCGACCACGTTCGCGATGCACCGCTCCAGCAATCCCGCATCGGCCCGCACCAGCGGCAACGTCTCCGGTACGTCCAACACGACGCTGTCCGCCGGTACCCCGGCCAGGGCTCCGGGGACCACCTCGTCGAGCGCCACGGCGTCCAGCACGGCCACCACCGCCCCCGCATCCAGGCGGCTCATGTCCAGCAGGTTGTCGATCAGTGCCTGGAGCCGGTCGGTCGAGGCCTCGACCGTGGCCAGGAGTTCGGCGGAGTCGTCGGCGTCCAGCGCGACGTCCGGCGAGCGCAGCGCGCTGACTCCGACCTTGATGCCCGCCAGCGGGGTGCGCAGGTCGTGGCTGACCGCAGCGAGCAGCGCGGTCCGGGTGGCGGTGCGCTCGCGTTCGCGCCGCGCGGTCCGGGCCTCGCCGCGCAGCTGATCGCGTTCCAGGATGGTCTGGGCCTGAACCGCGATGGCCCCGACGACCCGCATGTCGGAGGCCGACAGCACCCGCCCGTCCAGGGCGAGGACCAGGTCCTCGGTGATCGGCACCACGGCCGCCGCCTCGTCGGGATCGATCGGTGGGCAGTCCCCCGAACAACCGACGTTGCGCCAGGCGTCGTTGGCGTCGGCGCGTTGCAGCAACGCCACCCCGGTCAGCGAGAACGTCTCGCGCACCCGCTCCAACAGCGCCGGCACCGCGTCCTCACCGCGCAGCACCGACCCGGCCAGGACCGTCAGGGTGTCCGCCTCGACGCGGGCCACGCCGGCCTGCTGCGTCCGGCGCGCCGCGCCGTCCACCACCCCCGAGACTGCGACGGCGACCACCACGAGCAGGAGCAGCGCGATCGCGTTCTGCGGATTCTCGGTCGTCCACTCGTAACGCGGGGGCAGGAACACGAAGAAGATGAGGACGCCCGAGATCAGTGCGGTGACCAGGGCGGGCCACAGGCCACCGATCAGTGCCACACCCACGTTGAGGGTCATGAAGATCATCAGCACGATCGGGACGGCGATGATGTCGTCACCCGCCAGGATCAGCGCGCCCGTGATGATCGACATCCCGAGGATGCCGCTCAGCCAGCCGGCGATGACGCGTTGGCGACTCAGCGCCGACCCGAGGCGCAGGCCGACCGTGCCGCGCCCGGCCTGCTCGTGGGTGACGACCAGGACGTCGATGTCCCCCGAACCGCGGATGATCGCGCGACCGGTCCCCGGGATCAGCGCCGACGCCAGCGGGGTGCGGCGGGTGACCCCGATGACGATCTGGGTCGCACTGACCCCGCGGGCGAACTCCAGCACGGCGTCGGCCACGTCGTCGCCCACGACGGTGTGGAACGACCCGCCCAACTGCTCGACCAGGGCGCGCTGGCGGGCCAGGGTGTCGGGCGCGGCGCCCGACAACCCGTCGGCCCGCGACACGTGCAGCACCAGCACCTCGCCGCCGCTGGAGCGTTTGGCGAGACGGGCACCGCGACGGATCAACGTGTCGCCCTCGGGCCCGCCGGTGAGGGCGACGACCACCCGCTCGCGCGCCGCCCACGGTTCGGCGATGCCCTCCTGTTCGCGGTACCTGTGCAGCGCCGCGTCCACCCGGTCGGCGGTCCAGAGCAGGGCGAGTTCGCGCAACGCCGTGAGGTTGCCGACCCGGAAGTAGTTGGTCAGCGCGGCATCGATCTTCTCCGGCTTGTAGACGTTGCCGTGGGACAGGCGCCTGCGCAGGGCCTGCGGACTCATGTCCACCAACTCGATCTGGTCGGCTTGGCGCACCACCCCGTCGGGCACCGTCTCGTGCTGGCGGATGCCGGTGATGGACTCGACGACGTCGTTCAACGACTCCAGGTGCTGGATGTTGACGGTGGTGACGACGTCGATGCCCGTCGCCAACAGCTCCTCGACGTCCTGCCACCGCTTGGCGTTCCTGCTGCCCGGGACGTTGGTGTGGGCCAACTCGTCGACCAGGGCGACCTCGGGGCGGCGGGCGAGGACCGCGTCGAGGTCCATCTCGGTGAACGACGCCCCGCGATGGTCGATGATCCGCCGCGGGATGAGTTCGAGGCCCTCGACCTTTTCGGCGGTGTGCTCGCGGCCGTGGGTCTCGACGAACGCCAGGACGACGTCGGTCCCCCGGGCACCTCGGCGGAGGCCCTCGTCCAGCATGGCGAAGGTCTTGCCCACCCCGGGTGCCGCACCCAGATAGACCCGCAACGTGCCACGTGACATGGCCATCAGCCTGCCAGCCGCCTCTCCTGATCCGGCGTCTTCTCCGCATCCGGCGTCGTCCACAGCAGGCGGGGTCGGCGGACGTCCACAGGTGAGGACGGGTCGACTCGGCCGTAGCCCGTTTCGTGACCAGCCTCGGCGAGATGAAGAGCCGCGCCGTACCGGCTGGCCTCGACCGGGGCCCGTTCGCCGCGGCGACGGCGCTGCCGATGGCCACCCGGGACGACCTGCTGGGTCCCGCCTACCGACGATTGCTGCGCGGCGTCTACCAGGCCGCCGACCTGCCCGTCACTCATGCGGCGACGATCCGGGCCGCCCGTCAGGTCGTCGGATCCGACGCGGTCCTGGTCGGGCCCAGCGCGGCATGGGCGTTGGGCTGCGAGTTCGCCGATGCGGACGAGCCGGCCCACATCGGCGTCCCTCACGGTTGGGTCGGTGGCCAGGCCCTGCTCGCTCGGCATCGGATGCGCGTGGCCGAGACCGAGGTTGTCCGCACCCGATTCGGCCCGGCGACGTCTGCCATCCGCACCGCGCTGGACCTGGCGCGCGGCATCGGCACCGGTGACCTGCCCTATTGGCGCCGGGTGGCGTGGGTCGACGCCCTGCTGCGCACCACCGGGACACCCAGCCAGGCGGCGCGAGGCGGGCTGGTCGCAGGCAGAGGGCTGCACGGCATCGGCACCGCCCGCCGGGTGTTGCTCGACGCCCGCGACGGGGTCGATTCGCCCCGGGAGACCCAGCTGCGGCTTCTCGTGCTCGGTCGAGGCTTTCCCGAACCGGTCGTCCAATGTCCCGTCGCAGATCGCCGTGGTGAGGTCTTCGCGAGGCTGGACCTGGGCTGGCCGCAGTGGCGGACCGGGTTGGAGTACGACGGCGCAGTTCACCGGGAGTACGCCCAGCACAGCCGCGACCTGGCCAGACACAACCGGATCCGTGAGGCCGGGTGGTTCGTCGTCCAGGTCGACAGCCGAGCGCTCTCCCGACCCGAGGCGTTCATCCGCCAACTCGCAGGCCGGATCCTCGTCCCGGACCGGGCATGATCCCCGCGCCAACCGCGCGTGATCCCCGCGTTCGGCAGGGGTATCGGGAATGGAAGGGCCCGGCATTCCTCACAGCCCTGCCAAACGCGGGTCACCAGCGGGGTCACGAGCGGGATCGCGCGCGAATCACCCATCTACGAGGGCGAGGTTCAGGTCCACGACGTTGACCCTGGGTGCGCCCATGAAGCCGAGCTGGCGACCATCGACGTGGTCCTCGACCAGGGCCTGCACCTCGGCGACGTCGAGGCCACGCGCCTCGGCGACCCGTTCGACCTGCAACCGGGCGTACTCGGGCGAGATGTGCGGGTCCAGCCCCGACCACGATGCCGTGACCGCGTCGGGTGGCACGGCGGACTCCTCGACACCCTCGCGGTCGGCGACCTCGGTCCGGCGCGCCTCGATCTCGGCGACCAGGTCGGTGTTCTCGGGTCCCAGGTTCGACCCGCCCGAAGCCAGCGCGTCGTAACCGCCGGCGGACGGCCGGGGCAGGAACCACTCGTCACCCTCGAACGGCTGGCCGATCAGGCGGGACGCCACGACCTCGCCGTCGATGTCCACGAACGAGCCGTCCGCCCGGTCGGCTATGACCCGACCGGCCAGCCAGACGATTCCCGGATAGGCCAGGCCGAGCACCAGAGTGAATACGACGAGCAATCGGAGGGCGGCTGCGGATTGGCGCAGGAATGAACGCATGACAATCTCCTGTCAGAAACCGGGAAGGGCCGACACGACGAGGTCGATGAGCTTGATGCCGATGAACGGCGTCACGATCCCACCCAGGCCGTAGATCAGCAGGTTGCGTCGCAGCGCCGCGCTTGCGCTGCTCGGGAGGTACGTGACGCCTCGCAGCGAGAGCGGGATGAGCGCGATGATGATGAGCGCGTTGAAGACGACCGCCGACAGGATGGCCGATTCCGGCGACGACAGCCGCATGATGTTGAGGCTGTCCAGCTGCGGCAGGGTCGCGGCGAACATGGCGGGGATGATGGCGAAGAACTTCGCGATGTCGTTGGCGATGGAAAAGGTCGTCAGGGCACCGCGGGTGATGAGCAGCTGCTTGCCGATCTCGACGATCTCGATGAGCTTCGTCGGGTCCGAATCGAGGTCGACCATGTTGCCGGCCTCCTTGGCCGCCGACGTCCCCGTGCTCATGGCGACGCCGACGTCGGACTGCGCCAGGGCGGGCGCGTCGTTCGTGCCGTCACTGGTCATGGCGACGATCCGCCCACCGGTCTGCTCACGTCGGATCAGGGCCAGCTTGTCCTCGGGGGTCGCCTCGGCCAGGAAGTCGTCGACGCCCGCCTCCTCGGCGATCGCCTTGGCCGTCCGGGGGTTGTCGCCGGTGATCATCACGGTCCGGATGCCCATCGCCCGCAACTGCGAGAACCGGTCACGCATCCCGTTCTTCACGATGTCCTTGAGGTGGATGACACCCAACACCTCGGCCGGGGCGTCACCGGCGCGACGGGCGACGACCAATGGCGTGCCACCCGCGCCCGAGATCGAATCGACGACCTCGCCGACGTGCTCGTCGACCGTTCCGCCGTTGGCCCGCACCCAGGAGGCGACGGCGGCGGCAGCGCCCTTGCGGACCTGCAGCACACCCCCGTCACCCGGTAGGTCGACACCGGACATCCGGGTCTGGGCGGTGAACGGGACGAACGTGGCTTCGGTCAGGACACCGGTGTCGCGGCCTCGGATGTCGTGCAACTGCTTGGCGAGGATGACGATCGAGCGTCCCTCGGGGGTCTCGTCCGCCAGGCTGGACAGCTGCGCGGCGTCGGCCAGTTCGTAGTCGCCGACCGCGCCTGCCGTCACGAACTCGGACGCCTGACGGTTGCCCAGGGTGATCGTTCCGGTCTTGTCCAGCAGCAGGACGTCGACGTCGCCGGCCGCCTCGACGGCGCGACCCGACATTGCCAGTACGTTGCGCTGCACCAGGCGGTCCATGCCGGCGATGCCGATCGCCGACAGCAGCGACCCGATGGTGGTCGGGATCAGACAGACCAGCAGGGCGGCCAGGGTGATCAGGGTCTGCGGCGCACCCGAGTAGGTGGCGAACGGCTGCAGGGTGACCACGGCGAGCAGGAAGATGATCGTCAGGGCGATGAGCAGCTGGGTGAGGGCGATCTCGTTCGGCGTCTTCTGCCGCTGCGAGCCCTCGACCAGGGCGATCATCCGGTCCAGGAAGGTCTCGCCGGGCTTGGACGTGATCTGTACGACGATCCGGTCCGACAGCACCTTGGTCCCGCCGGTGACGCCGGACCGGTCGCCGCCGGACTCGCGGATGACGGGCGCGGACTCGCCGGTGATGGCGGACTCGTCGACGCTGGCCACCCCCTCGACGATGTCGCCGTCGCCCGGGATGACCTGACCCGCCTCGACGACGACCCGGTCACCCAGGCGCAGTTCGGGGCCGGCGACGGTCTCTTCGGTGCCGTCGGCGCGCAGTCGACGGGCGACGACGTCCTCTCGTGCCTTGCGCAGGCTGGCGGCCTGGGCCCGACCTCTGCTCTCGGCCACCGCCTCGGCCAGGTTGGCGAACACGACGGTCAGCCACAGCCAGATGGCGACACCGATCGCGAACGGGTCGGGGTCGATCACGGCCAGCACGGTCGTCAGCGCCGACCCGACCCAGACCACCAGGAGGACGGGGCTGCCCAGCTGGTGTCGGGGGTCCAGCTTGCGCAGCGCATCCGGCAGGGCCTTGAGCAACTGTCCTGGCGACAGCGCCCGATTGGCCGAGGGCTTGGGCGCCGAGGCCGGGGTGGGCGTGACGGGGGTCGGGGCGGTGGTGGTCATGACAGGGCCTCCGCGATGGGCGCGAGTGCGAGAACGGGGAAGAACGTCAACCCCGCGATGATGAGGACGACGCCCAGCAGGAGGCCGGTGTACGTGGCTCCGTGGGTGGGCAGGGTGCCGCTGGTGGCCGGGATGGCGCGCTGCTTGGCCAGCGAGCCGGCGAGGGCGAGCACCAGGACGATGGGCAGGAACCTGCCGAACAGCATGGCCAACCCGAGAGCCGTGTTCTGGAACGGCGTCCCCGCGGTGTATCCGGCGAACGCGCTGCCGTTGTTGTTGGCCGCCGAGGCGTAGGCGTAGATCACCTCGCTGAGCCCGTGCGGACCCATCTCCTGCAGCGACGCGTCCCGCAGGCCGGTGATCCCGATGGTCAGGGCCACCCCGACGAGGACGAGGGTGGGCATGGTCAGGACGTAGAGCGCGACGAAGCGGACCTGGTCGCGACCGATCTTCTTGCCCAGGTACTCAGGCGTCCGCCCGACCATCAGCCCGCCGAGGAAGATGGCGAACACCGCCAGGATCAGCAGGCCGTAAACGCCCGCCCCGACGCCACCCGGTCCGACCTCGCCGAGCAGCATGTTGACCATGGTCACGGCGCCGCCGCCCGCGGTCAGCGAATCGTGCGAGGCATTGACCGAGCCGGTCGACGTGGCTGTCGTCGAGGCGGCGAACAGGGCGGACGAGGCCTCGCCGAAGCGGACCTCCTTGCCCTCCATCGCCGCACCTGCGGCCTCCGGCGCGGCACCTGCACCGCGCAGTTCGGCCCAGGTCAGCAGGCCCACGGCCGCAGCCCACAGAATGGACATGACGGCGAGCAGCGAGTAGCCCTGGCGCCGGTCGCCCACGATCCGGCCGAAGGTCCGGGGCAGGGCGAACGGGATGGCCAGCAGCAGGAAGATCTCGACCAGGTTGGTCCAGGGTTCGGGGCTCTCGAACGGGTGGCCCGAGTTGGCGTTGAACGGGCCGCCTCCGTTGGTGCCCAGGTTCTTGATCGCCTCGGTCGAGGCGATCGGACCGGTGGGGATGGACTGCGTGGCACCGGACAGCGTCTCGACCACACGTGGGCCGTCGAATGTCTGGACGACGCCACCGGCCAGCAGGACCAGCGCCGCCAGGAGGGACAGCGGCAGCAGCACCCGGGTCGTGATGCGGACCAGGTCGGTCCAGAAGTTGCCCAGCCGGTCGGTCTCGGAGCGGGCGAATCCGCGAGCCAGGGCGACCGCGACCGCGATGCCGACCGCCGCGGACAGGAAGTTCTGCACCGCGAGACCCGACATCTGGACGAGGTTGCCCATCGTCGCCTCGCCGGCGTACCACTGCCAGTTGGTGTTCGTCACAAACGAGACGGCGGTGTTCCACGCTCCATCCGGTGCGACGCCGTCGAAACCGAGTGACATCGGCAGGAACGACTGCAACCGCAGGAAGGCGTAGAGGAACAGCACGGATACCAGTGAGAACCCGAGCAACGACAGCGCGTACGTGGGCCAGCGCTGGTCGGCGTCGGGGTCGACGCCCGCCGCGCGGTAGACGGCCCGCTCGACAGGCAGGTGACGTGGTGAGGTCACCGTGTGGGCGACGTAGTCGCCCAGAGGTCGGTGGACAACGGCGAGAGCAACCACCAGGACCGCGATCTGGGCGATCGCCGCAGCGACGGCGGTCACCGGAACCGCTCCGGCAGCAGGAGGGCGGCCACCAGGTACCCGCCGAGCAGAACGGCCACGACCAGCCCCGCGATGTTCTCGGGGCTCACGTGCGACCCACCCGCAGGACGAGCGCGACCAACGCGCCGAAGCACGCCAGGGTCAACGCGATAAACGCGACATCAGCCATATGCACAGTGAGCCCCCGGGCACCGGCGCCCCACGTGATTCCTGACGCGACCCTGACGCATGCCGTGACGGTCCGGACGATCTCCGGACGCCGGGTCACCCGGAAGGCTCGCTCGGAGGGCTTGCCCGAATCGCGAGACGTGCTACATACTTGTGACGCCACTCGATGCATCAGTCGAATGACTGAGGATCGACGACACGAAGGGCCTCCGACATGACCGACACAGACGTCCGTCTCGGCGCCGCACCCGATCCCACCGGTCCCGTCAGCCGCATCGACTACAGCGAGCGGATCCCGAACAACGTCGACCTCGCGACGGACAAGCGGCTGCAGCGGGCGTTGGAGAGCTGGCAGCCCAAGTTCATCGACTGGTGGAAGAGCCTGGGTCCGGCGGTGCCCACCAAGGACGTCTACCTGCGTACCGCCGTGGCCGTCGGTCGCGACGGGTGGGCGCATTACGACTTCGTGCCGATGGAGGAGTACCGGTGGGGGATCTTCCTGGCCGAGGCCGATCCCGACAGGACGATCGCGTTCGGGCAGCACAAGGGCGAGCCGGCGTGGCAGAGCGTGCCGGGTGAGTACCGGGCGGAACTGCAGCGGCTGATCGTCGTGCAGGGCGACACCGAACCCGCCTCGGTCGAGCAGCAGCGCCATCTGGGGGCAACCGCGCCGAGCCTGTACGACATGCGCAACCTGTTCCAGGTCAATGTCGAGGAGGGTCGTCACCTGTGGGCCATGGTGTATCTGCTGCAGGCCTATTTCGGCCGCGAGGGTCGCGAAGAGGCCGAGCAGCTGCTCGAGCGCAACAGCGGTGATTTCGACAACCCGCGAATCCTCGGCGCCTTCAACGAGGACACCACCGACTGGTTGCAGTTCTTCATGTTCACCTATTTCACGGATCGGGACGGAAAATATCAGCTGGGCACGCTGAAGGAGAGTGCCTTCGATCCGCTGGCGCGCACCTGCGAGTTCATGTTGAAAGAGGAGGCCCACCACATGTTCGTGGGCACCACCGGCGTGCAGCGGGTGGTCGAACGAACTGCCGCATTGATGGCCCGGCACGGCACGGCGGACATTCATCGCCACGGTGGTATCCCGCTGGACATCGTGCAGAAGTATCTGAACTTCCAATTCTCGGTGTCGATGGACCTGTTCGGGTCCGAACTGTCGAGCAATGCCGCCGCCTACTACAGCGCGGGCCTGAAGGGCCGGTGGGGCGAGACCAGGCGCAAGGACGATCACGTGCTGATCGACGCGACGCGCGAGCTCACCCGGGTGGTGAACGGCGAGTTCGTCCGCGAGACCGTCCCGATGCTCAGGTCACTCAACCTGGATCTCCGTGACGAGTACGTGGCCGATTGCGAGAACGGGGTCCGCCGGTGGAATCAGGCGCTGGAGGCCGCGGGCCTCAGCGAGCGGTTGTTCCTGCCGCACGAGGGTTTCAACCGCAAGGTGGGCGTGTACTCCGACGCGCACGTGACACCCGAGGGCACCATCCTCGACGAGGCCGCATGGTCGGCTCGGGTGGACGAGTGGTTGCCCACGCCCGCCGACCGCGAGGCGGTGTCGTCCCTGATGGTCGCCCAGTACGAGCCGGGTGAGTTCGCCGGCTGGATCGCACCGCCGTCGCAGGGCGTCAACGAGATGGGCGTCGAATTCGACTACGTCCGCTTCTGGAAGCAGGACAACGCGGCCTGACGAGCAGCCGGGTCGCAGGCGGGCCCGTCGCGGGCGGGCCCGTCGCGGGGCGGGCCCGTCGCGGGGCGGGCCGGTCGCGGGGCAGGCCGGTCGCGGGGCGGGCCCGTCGCGGGGCGGACTCAGGAACGCGACTCGGCGTCGGCGCACAGGGTGGACCAGTGCGCCTGGGCGGCCTCGTGCCAGGCGTCGTGACATCCGTGGAACACCTCGGCCGCGCGCGGCCCCGGCCAGTCGTGGTCGAGCAACTCGACCGGAAGGTCCGGATCGATGAGGGGGAATCGGCGCCAGGCCTGCACCAGGTCGACCTGCGCCACGAACGCGCCGGGCGACGACGCCGTTCGACGATCGGAGAAGTCGGCCACGAAGTCCTCGTACGCCCGCTCGACCTCGTCCAGGGACGACCAGGCCGCGGCCACCACGTCGCGCGGATCCCCGACCAGCCCCGACGGACCGGTCCACGACATCACGCTGTGCCCGATGTCGAGGTCGGCGACGATTCGGGCGATGGCGCGAGCGCGCTCGACGTCGGGCACCACCCACAACCCCGGGGTGGGTGATCCCATGCCGACCCAGGCGAGCCGGGTCCGCAGCCGGTGACGCAGTTGGCGCTGGGTCTCGGGCACCGTGACGGCCAGCACCACCCACTGGCCGTCCCAGCGGTGCGGCTCACGCATGAAGCCGTAGATCCGCCGCGCGCCGTCCTCCAGCAGCACCCGTCCCGACCGCGTCAGGGCCCAGCGGGTCCGGCGGCCCACCCGCTCTGCCTGGATCAGGCCCTCGGCGGCGGTGCGGGCGATCGCCTGGCGGGCCGCCTTCTGCTCGACCCCCACCTGGGCGAGTGCCTCGACGAACGCGCCCGTCCACGTCGTGCCAGGACCGGGTAGGACGAACTCGCCGAGAATCGTCAGCAGCAACGACCGCGCGCCGGTGCCACTGGTGCGGCGGGCGAGGGGCGCCGTTGTCATCGGGCCAGTGTGGTCGCCCCTGGTCACTTGGGGCAACGTGCTACACGCTCTTGACGCTGCTTCACCCACGCGTAGACTCAGCGACCAGCCGGTATCCACCTCTGGAAGGGCTGCCATGACTGCTGTCGCCGATGATACCAGGACTGCTGACAGGGCAGCTGACGTGCAGTTCGCCGTCGTCCCCGACCAGTACCGGCACTGGCGTGTCGACACCGACGGTGAGGTTGCCACCGTCACCCTGACGGTCGACCCACTGGGCGGTCTCGTCGCCGGCTACGAACTCAAGATGAACTCGTACGACCTGGGCGTGGACATCGAGTTGTACGACATCGTTCAGCGGCTGCGATTCGAACATCCCGAGGTGAGGGCCGTCGTGGTGACCAGCGGTTTGGAACGGATGTTCTGCGCCGGTGCGAATATTCGCATGTTGGCGGCGTCGTCCCACTCGTGGAAAGTGAACTTCTGCAAGTTCACGAACGAAACCCGCAACGGTATCGAGGACGCGACCCAGAACTCGGGTCAGACGTGGATCGCGGCACTCAACGGCACTGCCGCCGGTGGTGGATACGAATTGGCGCTGGCGTGCGACCAGATACATCTGATCGACGACGGGTCCTCGGCCGTGTCACTACCCGAGGTCGCGTTGCTGGGCGTACTGCCGGGCACCGGAGGGCTGACCCGAGTCGTGGACAAGCGTCACGTCCGCAAGGACCTCGCCGATGTCTTCGCCACCAAGAGCGACGGCGTCAAGGGGCGCACCGCCCTCGGGTGGGGTCTGGTCGATGCCACGGCGCCACGGACCCGGTTCATGTCCGAGGTCATGGCGGCGGCGCGCGCGGCAGCGAGCACCTCGACCCGCGACGGCCAGGCCGGCGACGCGGCCGGCGTCGGGGTCCGACTCGCCCCGCTCGATCGGACGATCGTGGGCGACACCGTCACCTACCCCCATGTCCGTGCCCGACTGCTGCGCGGCGATCGCCGGGTCGAGATCACCGTGTCGGCGCCCACCGAGGCGCCACCGGCAGACGCGGCCGCGGTCGTGGCCCAGGGCGTGGCCTACTGGCCGATGGCGATCGCCCGTGCCCTCGACGACCTGATCCTGCATCTGCGGACGAACGAGGCGGACCTCGGCACCTGGGTGATCCGGACATCGGGCGACGCAGACCTGGTCCTGGCCTTCGACGGGCAACTGCGGGCCCTCGGCGACCACTGGTTCGTCAACGAGGTCCGCCACTACCTCAAACGGACCTTCAAGCGACTGGACGTGACCAGCCGCAGCCTCATCGCCCTCATCGAGGGGGGCAGTGCCTTCGCCGGAACCCTGTTGGAATTGGCCCTGGCCTGCGACCGTCAGTACATGCTGGACGACACCGACTCGCGCGTCGGGCCCGCATCGATCGTCGTGGGCGCCGCGAACGCCGACCTCTACCCGATGGGCAACGGCCTGACCCGGTTGCAGTCGCGGTTCTACGGTCGAGCGGGCGAGGTGGATGCGGTGCTTGCGAGGCTGGGCGAACCGTTGGACGCCCCTCAGGCAGCCGCGCTCGGCCTGGTGACGATGACGCCGGACGGCATCGACTGGGAGGACGAGTTGCGGATCGTCTTCGAGGAGCGCGCATCGTTGTCGCCGGACGCCCTGACCGGCATGGAGGCCAACCACCGGTTCGTCGGCCCCGAGACGGTCGAGACCAAGATCTTCGGGCGGTTGACGGCCTGGCAGAACTGGATCTTCAATCGGCCCAACGCCGCCGGCCCTGACGGAGCGCTGCGCCGGTACGGCTCGGGACAGCGTGCGCAGTTCGACCTCGACCGGGTGTGACCACGATGGACACCGACCGGTTCAACGCCACCGACTACCTGGTCGATCGCCACGTCAGGGCGGGTGACGGCGGGCGGGTGGCGATCCGCTGCGACGGCCGCGACGTGACCTACGGCGAGTTGGCCGAGCTCAGCGCCGCGGTGGCGGCGGCGTTCGCGGCGCTCGGCGTGCGGCGCGAAGAGCGCGTCATGCTGGTCATGTCCGACACCGTCGAGTTGGTGGCCGCGATTCTCGGCGCCATGCGGGCGGGGATGATCGCCGTTCCGGTCAACACCATGCTGGGCAGCACCGACCTGGCCCTCCCCCTGGCCGACTCGCGTGCTCGCATGGTGGTCGCGACGTCCGAGTTCGCCGACGCGGCGGCCGGCGCCCTGGCCGTCAGCGACGCCGTCACCCACCTGGTCGTGGTCGGCGACGCGAGGCCGACGGTTCCCGACGGCGTCACGCTGATCGGCTGGGCGGACGCGTTGGCCGGGGTGAGCGTGGCGGCGGGAGCGGGAGCGGACTCGACGGCCGGAGCGGGTGCGGCGGCGGCGGGGCAGCCGGTGGCCGACACCGGTGACGACTCCCCCGCGCTCTGGCTGTACACGTCGGGCACCACCGGTCGGCCCAAGGCGGCGATGCACCGCCACGCCAATATCCGGCACGTCTGCGTCACCTACGCCCAACAGGTCCTGGGTATTCGTCCCGACGACCGCTGCCTGTCGGTGGCCAAACTGTTCTTCGCGTATGGGATCGGCAATTCGCTGTTCTTTCCGCTGTCGGTTGGTGCCACGACGATCCTCGAACCGCGCCGCCCCACTCCGGCTGTCGTCGCCGAGCGGGCCGCGGCCGACCGGCCCACCCTGTTCTTCGGGGTGCCGGCCTTCTTCGCCGCCATGCTCCGGGCGGACCTCCCCCACGACACGCTGGCCGGGGTGCGGTTGGCCGCCTCGGCCGGTGAGGCGTTGCCGGCCCCCCTGCAGCTGCGCTGGACCGGGCACTTCGGGGTCGACATCCTGGACGGCCTGGGCTCGACCGAGGCGCTGCACATCTTCGTGTCCAATGCGCCGGGCGACATCGGACCGGGGACATCGGGGCGCCCGGTGCCCGGCTACGACGTCGAGATCCGTGACGACTCGGGAGCCGTGGTGGTGCCGGGTAAGCCAGGCACGCTGTTCGTCAGGGGTGAGTCGGTGGCCACCGGGTACTGGTGCCGCACGGCCACCTCGCGGGCCGTGTTCCAGGGCGAGTGGCTGGCGACCGGGGACACCTACGTACAGGGCCACGACGGTCGCTACACCTGCCTGGGTCGATCAGGGGACATCCTCAAATCGGGTGGCATCTGGGTGTCCCCGGGTGAGGTCGAGGCGCGGCTGTTGGAGCATCCCGACGTCGTCGAGTCCGCGGTCGTGGCGGCCACCGACGCCCACGGGCTGGAGCGGCCGGTCGCATTCGTGGTCCTGCGTGACGGTGCCACCCTCGTCAATGCGGGAGCGGCCGGGGCGCAGGACGTCCTGGTCGCCTTCTGTCGTGACGGCTTGGCGCACTTCAAGGCACCGCGAGCGGTGGTCGTCGTCGACAATCTGCCGCGCACGGCCACCGGCAAGCTACAACGCTTCAAGGTGCGAGAACTGACCACCACCCTCAACCCCCTGTCGAGCCCCTCGGAGGTCTGAGCAGTGCCCTATGTCATCACAGCCGAATGCATCGACGTCAACGACCAATCATGCGTCGACGAATGCCCCGTCGACTGCATCTACGTCGGCGAGCGCAAGCTGTACATCAATCCCGGAGAATGCATCGACTGTGGCGCGTGCGAACCGGTGTGCCCGGTCGACGCGATCTCGCAGGACCGCAATGTCGAGGACCACAACAAGCCGTTCATCGCGGACAACCGGGTGTTCTTCACCGAGGTGCTACCGGGGCGGGACGCGCCACTGGGCGCGCCGGGCGGTGCCCGCCTGGTGGGTGATCTCGGCGTGGACACTCCACTGGTCGCCGACTATCAGGCTGCCTGATCGAGGACTCGTCATGATCGACGGCCGGTTGGTGATCGATGCCCATGTCCACGTGCCGTTATTGGCGTCGCTGTCACCCGCGTGGCGACAGTGGGCGCAGGATTTCGGTCGTCCGACCTCTGCCCGGACGCCGCCACCGCCGACCTGGTGATGGCCGGCAACGCGCTGTCGGTCTACCCCGGGCTCTCGGGCTGAGCGCCCTGGGCGCCTCAGCGCCCGCCCTCACTCACCCCTGGGCGAGAGACGCGTAGAACGACTCGTGGGCCGCGGCGGCGGCTGCCCAGGTATGCGTGGTGGCAAGTCGACGGCCGCGCTCGGTCATGTCCAGCGCGCCCGAGTCACCCGGTGTAAGCGTGAGCGCGGCCACGATGTGCGCGGCGAATCCCGCCGGATCGATCGCGAACCGGGCGGCACCGTCGAACACCTCACGCAACACCGGTAGGTCACGGGCAACCAGTGGAACCCCTGCCGCGAGCGCCTCCATGGCCGCCAACCCGAACCCCTCCTTCGTCGAGCAGAACGCGAACACGTCCGCGGCTGCCACCAGGGACGGGACGTCGGGGTCGGCGACCAGACCCAACTCGACGATCTGGACGCCGAGCACGGCGGCCTCGGCTTCGACCTCGGCCCGGTAACCGCGGTAGTCGAACAGCGTCTGACCGCCCGCCACGACCAGCCGGACCTCCGGCACCTCCGCCGTGACCAGCGCCATCGCCCGGACAAGGTCCATCGTGCCCTTGCGTGGCTCGACCCCGCCCAGGGCCAGGACGTACCGGCCCAACTCGGCGCGCCAGCGCAGGCGAGCGTCGACCGCCCCCTCGTCGGCACCGGCGGCGGCAGCGAATCGGGCGGCGTCCACCCCGTTGGGGATGACCGTCGCGGCCAACCCCCAGCCGACCCTCAACTCGTCGGCGACAGCCGCGGACACGCACACCAGGGCACGGGGCCGGTGCAGCGCGCGTTCGTGGCAGGCGACCAACTCGGGGGTACTGAACTGGTCGAGGTGATGCACCGTCCGGACACACTGCGTCACGGCGTTGGCGGTTATGCAGTCCTGGGCGTGGACCACGTCGTAGCTGTCGCCGCTCGTCGCGGCAGCGGCGAACGCCTCGCCCAGCACCTGGATCGAGCGGACGATCCGGGCACCGAACTCCTCCCCCTCCTGATCGACGAAGGCGACGATCCGCAACCGGACCGCCGGGTCCACCTCACGGAAGAACCGCTGATCACCCCCCCGACCCAGCGACCAGACGGTGACGTCGTGGCCACGGGCGGCCAACGCCTCGGCCAGCGCGAGGGTGTGGACGACTCCGCCTCGTGGCCTGGTCGAGTACGTCAGCAGGGCCAGGCGCATCACCCCGCCCCGGTGTAGCTGGTCGGGCGGCGCTCGGCCAGGTGATGCAGTACCAGCCGGGCCCGGTCGATCTCGGCGCGGACGTCGATCTCGGCGACGGCCAGACCGGCCTTCGCCCAGGTACGGGCCAACACGTCCCCACCAGGGCCGACGACCTTCGACTGGCCGAGGAAGCGCAGCCCGCCCATCACGCCGGTCTGGTTCGCCGACACCAGCACCACCTGGTTCTCGGCCGCCCGGGCGCAGTCGTACAGGTCGAACAGCCTGGACTGCCGGTCCTGCACCAGTCGGGCGGCACGGTTGGTCACGCTCGCCGGCCACGCCGACAGCACGGCGAGGATCTCGGCGCCGTCCAACGCCAGCGTCCGGGCGGCCTCGGGGAACGTCTTGTCGTAGTCGATCAGCATCCCCACCCGCCCGATCGGGGTGTCGAACGCCACGAACGAGTCACCGGCTCGGTAGGCCAACTCCTCACCGGCGGGTTGGTGGACCTTGCGGTGGTGGCCGAGGACGCCGTCCCCGCTGAGGCAGATCGCCGAGTTGTACCGGTCCTCACCGTCGGCCTCGGCATAGCCCAGGCACAGCACGACGTCCCCGGCCAGCGCGGCGATCCGGGCGAGCAGCGGATCGTCGCGGGTGATGGCGGGCGGCAGCGCATTCGGGTCGGGGCGGCGCAGGTCACTGAGGTATCCACCCAGGGCGGCGTCGGGCAGGACGAGCAGCCGCACCTCACTCCTTCGGGCATCGGCGAGTGCCGCGGTGATTCGCTGCAGTGCCCAGCTGAGGTCGCGACCGAAGTGTGCGGACAGCGCGGCGAGGCGCATCGGCCCGCTCACCATCGCCGGCTCACCATGGCGCGGCCGCTCAACCAGCCAGGGACACCGGTCGACGGCGGCGGGCAGCGATGATCGACGTGAGGTACTCGGCGTCGTCGCCGACCGATGCGAATCGGCCCGAACCCCAGGTGTGCAGCCATGGCAACCCGACGACGTAGGCGTCCTCGACCCCGGTGACCCCGCGACGGTGGACGACGTGTCCCCGGCCGTCGAACATCGGCAACCGAACCCATCGGTAGTCGCGGGCGAAGCCGGTGCACCAGATAACGGTAGACACGCCCGAGACGTCCAGGGTCCGCGGCGTGTCCGGCGGAGGCTGCCAGACGGGTGGGCGGCGCTCCTCCACCGGGGCCGAGATGTCGTTCGTGGTGATCCAACGGTCGATGAGGTCCTTGATGCCCTCGGCCACCGCATCCGCGCCATCCAGGTTGGCCGTCAGGTCGTCGTCGAACCCGAACCGGTCGTTCTCCAGTGAGGTCAGCCGCCCGTATAGGCGCATCCCCTCGCTGGCGAACCGGCGCAGGTCGATGTCACGGCCACCACCGCGACCGGTGACGTAGTGGTTGGTCCGCTCGGCGGCGGCCTCACCCATCGGGTGCTCGGTGATGGGCACCTCGTACTGACCCATGTCGTGCAGCCACGCCACGCAGTCGCGGCCTCGATAGAACCGGGCGACCCGCGGCGCGGTCCCGACGCTGAGGTGCACCTGGCGACCCGCCAGGTGGAGGTCCTCGCTCAGCTGAGCACCGGACTGCCCGGTGCCGACGATGAGGACGTCACCAGGAGGCAGCTGGTCGGGGTTGCGGTACTGGTCGACCGTCAGTTGGACGACGCGCCCGGGCAGTCGCTCGGCCAGGCGCGGCACGATCGGCGTGTGGTACCCACCGGTCGCGATGACCACGGCGTCGGCCTGCATCGTCCCCGCGGACGTGCTCAGGACGAATCCGCCCCGCCCGACGGGTGCCAGGGTGTGGACGTCGACGCCGACGCGGACCGGGGCGTCGAACGAGGCGGCGAAGCCGTCCAGATAGCTCACGATGTCGCTCTTGACCATGAACCCGTCGGGGTCGTCACCGCGGTACGGCCACTCGGGTAGCTGACACTGCCAGTTGGGCGTGACCAGGCAGAACGAGTCCCAGCGCTGCTCCCGCCAGGCGAAGGCGACCTGGTGGCGTTCGAGGACGACGTGATCGATGCCGCGCCGGGTCAGCCACCAACTGGTTGCCAACCCGGCCTGGCCGGCGCCGATGACGACGACATCGTGGTGCGCGGACGCAGGAGTCATCTCAACCATCCATGGACGAGGCGCCGAAGGGGACGTCGATCCGATAGCTGTCGGGGCGACGGTCACGCAGGTGGAACATGGCTCGGCGGGCTGTCACCAGCAGGTCGTCGAGGTCGACCGTGGCCACCGCCATGCCGGCGTCGATACCCGTCGAGGCGATGACGTCACCACCCGGATTGACGACCTTGGCGCTGGCGACGAACCGCAGCGACCCGAACGTGCCCGCCTGGTTGGCCGACACCCAGACGACCTGGTTCTCGAGTGCGCGGGCCCGGTCGAACAGGTCGAAACGCCGGGTCCAGCGGTCCTCGGCGAGGTCCGCCGACGCCTGGGTCCGCGACCCGGGCCACGCCGACATGCACACGATCAGCGGGGCGCCGTCCATCGCCAGCGTGCGTGCCGCCTCGGGGAACGCCTTGTCGTAGCAGATCATCATGCCGATGCGTCCGACCGGGGACTCGAAGGCGTGAAACCCGTTCCCGCCGGTGTAGCTGGCGTCCTCGCCCAGCGGTTGGTGCACCTTGCGGTGGACGCCGTGGACCCCGTCGCCGCTGAGGCAGACGGCCGTGTTGAACCGCTTGTCACCGTCGCGCTCGCACAGCCCCACCGTGATCACCATGTCGCCCGCCATCGCGCTCAGCCGGGCGATCTCGGGCCCGTCGATGTCCAGGGCGGGCGGCAGGGATCCGTTCGCGTCGGGCGCGCCTTCGAGGTCGGTGAGGTAGCCACCGAGGGCCGCCTCCGGGAGGGCGAGGAGTTGGACGCCGCGGGTGCGCGCCTCGGCGACCAGTGACTCGATGCGGGCCAGACACGACTCGAGGTCACGGCCGAATTGGGCGGCGACGGCACCGATGGTCAGCCCGGTCGCGGTGGTCATGCCGCCCCCAATCCGGTGACGGCGCCGGAGACTCCGGCGGTGACCGCGCCGTCCGGCCAGCGGACGGTGACTCCCTCGCCCGGCAGCAGGCGTCCGCAGGTCGCGGTGACGGCCGGTCCGGCAGCGGCCGGTGCCCGACCGGGTCGGTCCGCGGTCAGCATCGCGAACCCCGGAAAGCAGGTCAGCCAGTCACCCATGCTGGCGGCGCCCGGGCGGGGCACCGCGGCGACGTCCAGTTCGGCGGCGCATCCGCTGGCCTCGGCGAGCATGCCGAGCGTGCCGACCACTCCCGCCATGCTGACGTCCTTGGCGGCCGCCGGTGCGGTCCGCCCGACCATGCCGGTCATCGCGGCGAGTTCGGCTCGGCTGCGGCCCGACGTCGAATCCCACTGCCGACCGGTGTGACCGGCCCGCCACGACCCGCCCAGGTCCGCGGTCAGCGAGACGTCATGACCGGGTCGCCCACCGCCGGCCGGGACCGGGGTCGAGGTGCGCCCCAGGGCGGTGACCGACAGCGCGGCCGGCACGCCCAGCTGGGTGTGACCACCCAGGACGGGTAGCCGGTAGGCGTCCGAGCCACGGCGTAGACCGCTGAGGACGCGGGCGGCGAACGAGGCGTCACGGGCACCGATGGCGTCGGTCAGGCCCACCGGCTCGGCCCCCATCGCAGCCAGGTCACCGGCGTTGACCAGGACCGCACACCAGCCGGCCCACTCGGGATCACGTTCGACCAGCGACGGCAGGATGGCGTCGCAGGCGGCGACCAGGTCGGTGCCGGGCACGGGCGCGGCGTCGTCTCCGACGTATCCCCTGCCGCCGAGCGCACTCGACGAGCCCGGGTTCAGCCCGCGATCCGGGTTCGGCCCGTGATCGAGCAGCCCGCGATCCGCGTTCGGCCCATGATCGAGCAGCCCGCGATCCGGGTTCGGCCCGTGATCGAGCAACGGGCTCAGCAGCGCGCCGAGCGGGGCCTTGGTCGCCCGGGCGAGGGCCTCGAACCGCCCGATCGGCCAGCTCAGCCGCAGATGCGGGGCGCCCGCCAGGGTGGTCTCGCCCAGTACCCGCCAGCCGATCCTGGTGAACAACCCGCGCGCCGAGACCCGCGCGAGAGCCTCGAACCGCAGCACCCCGGCCGCCTCGGCGTGAGCACACGCGGCCCGGACCAGTGCCGTGCCGACCCCGGCATGAGCGCGCGCGTGAGGGGTGACGACGAGGCGACTGCCGGTCCACCACCCGATATCGGGCCCCGACCAGCTCGCGGTGGAGACCGGGCCCAGGCGTACCCCGCCCAACACGCTCCCGTCGCAGTCACGGGCGACCAGGACCACCGTCCGGGGGTCGTCGTCGGCGTCGTCGCGATCGGTGCCCGAGAACAGTCCGCTGGCCGCGACGAATGCGTCGTGGCGCAGCCGCCGGTAGGTGCTCACCGTGGCCTCGTCCTCGGCGACCGTCACGGTGAACGGCGGGCGCCCGTCCAGGCCGCGGCGATCGGCCAGCAGGACGTTGCCCATCAGCGCCCGTGCCGGGTGGTCGGCCCGCCGGTAGTCGTAGCGGGCGTACTCGGTCCTCATCCTCCCGCCACCGCCAGTGCGCTGCACGCGCCGCAGGCCGCGCACCCGGCCTTCTGGTCCGACCCGCGCATCCCGGCTGCGACCAGCACGGCAGCCACGCGACGGGTGATGTCCGCGACGGCCGCCGGCTCGGGCGCCATGGCGCCGTCGGCGACGGCCAGGGTGCCCGCGAGCGGGCGGAACGGGACCACGAACGGGTAGACGCCCAGGTCGACGAGCTCGCGAGCCCAGTCCACGACGTCATCAGCCTGTTCGCCCAGACCGACCAGCAGATAGGTCGACACCTGGTTGCGGCCGAACACCCGAACGGCTTCGCGCCATGCGGCGCGGTACTGATCCAGGCCGACGGTGCCCTTGCCCGGCATCCAGCGCCGACGCACGTCGTCGTCCATGGACTCGACATGGATGCCGATCGAGTCGGCGCCCGCGGCCCGCAGGTCACCGATCACCGCCAGGTCACCCGGAGGTTCGCACTGCACCTGGATGGCCAACGAGGGGGCGGCGGCCTTGACCGCGCGAACGCACCTGGCCAGGTGGACAGCGCCGCGATCACGCCCGGCCGAGGTCCCGGTGGTCATCACCATGTGCCGGACGGCGTCGAGGCGAACGGCGGCCTCGGCGACCTCGGCCAGTTGGGCGGGGGTCTTGACGGCCGTCGTCGACCCGGCGGCCAGGGCGTCCTCGATGGCGCAGAACCGGCACCGTTGGGACTCGACGTAGCGGATGCAGGTCTGAACCACGGTCGTCGCCAGCACGTCCGTGCCGTGCAGGCGAGCGATCTTCTCGTAGCTCACCCCGTCGGCCGTGGCGAGGTCGTAGAACCGTGGCCGTGAGACCGGCGCGGCGTCCAGGCCCAGGTCGGCGCCGTCCAGCAGCAGCCGGCCCTCGGACACGCTGAACGGGCTGTCCGGGTTGCGCGGCACGGCGGCACCGGATCCGGCGAGACGAAGGTGTCCGTCGTCGCTGGGTCCGGCGCCACCGGTGCGTTGGACCGGGGCATGACCGCGCACGCCGAGGATGGCGAGCTGGACGCGAGTCCCCACCCGGTCGTTGACCACAGTCATCGGGTCACAGGTTGTACGTCGAGTTGATGATGGCGCCCTTGCGGGCGTAGTGAATGACCGCGTCCTGGACGTCGAGGGGGTGGGCCGGGATGACGCCCGCGATCAGGTCCTCTTCGCGCAGGCCGTGCAGTGCCAGGCCGAAGCGGCAGCAGTAGACCGTGCCGCCCTCACCGATGAAGGTTTCGAGGGCGCCGTTGATGTTCTGCGCGCCGGGGAAGGCGGTGTCGCCCGTGGTGGGGAATCCGCGGGTGGCCATGCAGTTCATCGCGCCGGGGCCGTAGAAGTAGATGGCCGACTCGAAGCCCTTACGCAGCGCCCGGGTGGCCTGCAGGATGGCGACGAAGCTGACCGAGGACTCGTGGGCGATGCCGTGCACCAGCGTGAAGTAGGTCTCGCCGTTCTCGGCCTGGTAGTCCGGGAAGACCTTGGTGCCGCCGTAGATCGACGAGCCCTCCGGCAGGGACGGGTGCGCGATCTCTTCGAGGCTCTGCTTCTCGGTATCGGTCAGTCCGACGGTGGTGGTCATGGTGGTGCCTCTCTATCGGTGGGTGCGGGTCGTGCGGAGGGG
>JANNOG010000094.1:0-2431 GCA_031398915.1 Micrococcales bacterium
ACGTTGATCGCCATCGGGCTAGTGCAAGCGGTCCCCTTGCCGGGGCGGATCGGACAGGGCACGGCCGTCGAGCAGTCCCGAGCCGTCGCCGAGGTGCACGGCCGGATCCTGGTCGCCCAGCAGTTGCCGCGCAACGAGCAGCGCGCTATCCGGCAGATGCAGGAATCCTGCGCGCATATGCGCCTGGCCGAGCGGGCCACCTACTCGTTCCCGCGCCAGGGCCAGACCGTCACCGGCCCATCAGTGCACCTGGCCCGCGAGCTGGCCAGGGTGTGGGGCAACGTCGATCACGGCGTCGTGGAGATGCGCCGCGACGACGGCGCCAAGCAGTCGGAGATGATGGCGTTTGCCTGGGACCTGGAGACGAACACCCGCACGACCGCGACGTTCATCGTCCCCCACATGAAAGATGTGAAGGGTGGCCCCAAACCGATCGTCGACATGCGGGATATCTACGAGAACAACGCGAACGCCGGTGCCCGCCGCCTCCGCGAGATGATCTGGTCGATTCTGCCGCCGTGGTTCGTCGAGGAAGCCAAGGACCGGTGCGCCGCAACCTTGCGGCACGGCGGCGGCGTCCCCCTGGCGCAGCGGATCGCGAAAGCCATCCACTCGTTCGGGGAGATCGGCGTCACCCAGGACCAGCTGGAGCAGCACGTCGGCCAGCCGGCCGCGAAGTGGAACGACTTCCAGACCGCGAACCTCGGCGTCCTCGGCCGCTCGATCAGCCAAGGCACGATCACGATTGACGAGGCATTCCCGCAGGAGCGGGTGACGGCAGCCGAGATCAAGGGGACGACCCGGCGCGGCCGGGCCCCCCGCCAGCCCGCAGCGGGCGCACCGTCGCCAGCCGAGGCCGACTCGGTTGCCCCGTCGCCCGAGCGTGACCCGGCGGAGCCCTCCGACGAAGAATGGGCGCGGATGGAGGGCGGTCAGAATGCCTAAGCTGACAGAATTCCGGATCACCTTCGGGGTGCGGTACGCCCACGAACGGCACCCCGGCCTGCCTGCCGCGTCCCCTGACGGCTGGCTGGCGGTTATGGCCGAGAACGAGGACGCGGCGCGCTCTCTGGTCAATGACCGCATCGGGAACGCGTGGGCGTTCATCTACCGCCCGGACTTCCCCGGGTATCCCACAGTCGGGCGCCTTTTCCCGAAGGGGGAACTTGCCCGCTGGACGGTCGGCGAGCCCGTGGTCCCGAAGCGTGCCACGCCGGATCTCATCGATCCTCTGGTCGACCTGCCCGGGTCCTACGCCCAGCTCACCGAGCTGGTCCTGGCAGCCTTCGCCATCCACAAGCCGGGGCCGTCCGACGCCGCCGGGTCGTACTGCTCGCACTGCCTCAACGACGAAGGGCTGATCTTCTGGCCGTGCCCGACCGCGCAGGCCTTGGGGGTGAGGGCGTGATCGGCACCCTTTGGCTACTCGCTCAGTGGACCGCCCTCGCGGCCGTCGCCGTCGGTGTCATCAGCCACCGGTGGACCGGGTGGGCAGCCCGTCCCTGGTGGTTCGCCGCCGGGGCGCTGGCTTCGGTCACCACGACCGGGCACTGCCTCGCTGCCGACCGCGTGGTGTGGGCCGCGGCGTACTCGGTCGCGGCGCTGCTGGCCGTCGTGGGCATGGTCCTGGCGGTCCGCCGTGACCGCGTCGATCCGCCCCGCCACGTCGAGAGATGGGACCGGTTATGACACCCAGGCAGGAACGGCGGATCGCACACGCCGCGATCAAGCGCATCGGCTACATCGTCGCGACCGAGGGCACATGGTCAACCAGCTGTGTCGACCTGTACCGGGTTGCCGTCGACTGCACCAAACCTCGCCCACGGTGGAGGTTCTGGTGACAGCGGCCCTGCGCAAGCCCAGAGCTTTGGTCCTCGTGGCCGTCCTGGTCTTGTGGATGGACGGCGGGGTCCGCTGCGGTGACGAGACCTACCCGGCGCAGCGGACCAGCCACCTGGTGGTGATCGACCGGTGAGCGGCACCCGCGTCACGGCCGAGACCGTCGAGCCCGGCGAGCAGCCGCTAGACGAGGTGGTGATTGAGAACAACTACGTCCTGGTCACCGACGGCAGCGCCTACCAGCACGGGGTCGTTATCCACGTCCGCACCGACGGTACGCAGACGCACGTCATCACAGTGAAGGGAGTCCGCCGGTGAGCACGCGGATCCAGCGCGAACGCACCAAGGGCTGGAGGTTGCCTGAGGGCGCGGTCTACGTCGGCAGGCCCACCAGGTGGGGGAACCCGTTCATCCTCCGCCACCAAACCATGGGCTTGGTGCAGGAGCCCGGCATCGGTGGTGACCGGGCATGGGATTACGAGGGCCGGATCAGTGGCCCTGACACCCGCCACGACTTCCATTTCGGTGACGGCAGGATCGTCCACTGCTGGAACCGGTGGGCCACGCCCGCTGAGGTCGTCGAACTGTTCCG
>JANNOG010000100.1:0-1855 GCA_031398915.1 Micrococcales bacterium
GGCCGGTGACCCGCCCGAAGGCGAGGTCACCGGCCACCGTCCTGGGTCAGTAGCGCTCGAGAACCGGCTTGGTAGCGGCCGATCCCGACTTGCCCAGCGTGTTGTCGTAGATCGTCTGCCAGGTGTTGTCCGCCAGTGCCGCCTCGAGGATGTCGAAGAACTTGCCGCGCAGCACGGTGTCGTCCTTGGCCAGCCCGATGCCGTAGGGCTCGAGGGAGAACGGCTTGCCGATGACCTTGAACTTGCCGGGTTCCTGCGCGGCGAAGCCCTTGAGGATCGCGTCGTCGGTGGTGACCGCGTCGACCGACTTGTCGGCCAGCTTGGCCACGCACTGCGAGTAGGTCTGGAGCTCGGTGATGTTCTCCGGCTCGGTCAGACCCTCCTCGCGGACCTTCTTGATCGGCGTGGACCCGGTCACCGAGCAGACCTTCTTGCCCTTGAGGGTGTCCTTGCCGGTGATGGCCGTCTCGTCCGCGCGCACCAGCAGGTCCTGACCCGCGGTGTAGTACGGGCCCGCGAAGGAGATCTTCTCCTTGCGGCCCGCGTTGATCGTGTACGTGCCGACGTAGTAGTCGACGTCGCTGTTGATGATCGCCTGCTCACGGCCGGCGGACGCGATCGCCTTGAAGTCGATCTTGTCCTCGGCGTAGCCGATCTGCGCGGCCATCAGCTTGGCGATCTCGATGTCGAAGCCGCTGTACTTGTTCGTCGTCGGGTCCTTGAAGCCCAGCCCCGGCTGGTCCTCCTTGACGCCGATGACGACGCGGCCACGCTCCTTGATCTTGTCGAACGTCGGCGAGCCCTCGATCTTCACGTCCACGGCGGCCGACTGCGAAGGAGCCGTGTTCTCGCCTCCAGGAGTGCCTTCCTTGCCGCATGCCGTCAAAACGAGGCCGCCGGCAAGCAGCACCACCGCAAGGGTACGAGCCCTCATCGTCACTTCTCCTGCTCTTGTAGATCAGACGACGCCTGTCGGGGCGTCGTGAATGCCGAGAGTTCAGTGGGTGAGGATCTTGCCAAGGAAGTCCTTCGCGCGGTTGGACTTCGGCGCCGAAAAGAACTCGGTCGGCGTGGAGTCCTCGACGATCTCACCGTCGGCCATGAAGATGACGCGGTCGGCGGCCTTCCTGGCGAAGCCCATCTCGTGGGTCACCACGAGCATGGTCATGCCTTCCTTGGCCAGCGTCGTCATGACGTCCAGCACCTCCTGGACCATTTCCGGGTCCAGCGCGGAGGTGGGCTCGTCGAACAGCATGACCTTCGGGCGCATGGCCAGCGCTCGCGCGATGGCGGCGCGCTGCTGCTGGCCGCCGGACAGTTGGGCGGGGTACTTCTCGGCCTGGTTGGCGATGCCCACCCGCTCCAGCAGTTCCGTCGCGTGCTCCAGGGCCTCTTTCGAGGGAACCTTGCGCACCTTGACCGGCGCGAGCAGCACGTTGTCGACGATGCTCTTGTGCGCGAACAGGTTGAAGGACTGGAACACCATGCCCACGTCGGCGCGCAGACGGGCGAGGTCCTTGCCTTCGGCGGGAAGCGGTTGCCCGTCGATCTCGATCGTTCCGGAGTCGATGGGCTCCAGGCGGTTGATGGTGCGGCACAGCGTCGACTTGCCCGAGCCGGACGGGCCCAGGACGACGACCACCTGGCCCTTGGGCACCTCCAGGGTGACGTTCTTCAGAACGTGCAGAGGGCCGAAGAACTTGTCCACGCCCGCCATCTTGATCATCGGCGGTGCGGGATTGGGTACCGACGTGATCGTGCTCCGACCCGATCGCTACGTCGCCGTTGCGTGTTCGGCCCCGACCTTCGCCCACGTGACAGCGGCCATCAAGGTCGCCGTCACGGTGGGTGACTG
>JANNOG010000102.1:0-18447 GCA_031398915.1 Micrococcales bacterium
GTCTTCTCGCAGGGGACTATCTATTCTGCGGCCGAGCCAACGGTATCTGTGGTGCTTGCTGCCTTGACGGAGGACCAGCCGTCCTGGCGGAGTGGTCGACTATTGGATCTTTTATTCTTTCTCATCAGTGGCACCTCTGCAGCAGATTCGTCCTTGCAGGCTCGCTGCAGGGATCGTGCGCGCGAGGGGTACTGGGTGCTTGCACGATGGGCCCTCGCCCATGAAGGGTGGGCGCGAGAGAACGCCCTAGAGACGATGGAGGTGATCGCCCCGGACCGCGTCGAGCTGATCCGCTCGATGATGGTCCGAGGTTAACACTTCTTGTCTGCGTTGAGGCGGTGACTTGTCGAAGTAGTTCAGGTGGTAGTTGGGGCGATGATCGGCTGAACGCGACCACGAGCGAGGCGATCCACCTTCGCCAGCGCGGCCGGGATCCGGTGTGCCCCTGCCATCGCGGCCACGATGCGTGCTGCTTCGGGGATCTCGAGCCCTCCGGCGGCTGTGACGTAGAGGGGCCGTGTGGCAGTGCCGCGGGTGACCTCGGCCGCGTGCGTTGCGGTGCGGAATGGCGTCTTCGCAACGCCGATTACCGGGATGCCGGTCGCGTCAGCCACATGCGACCCGAGCGCTGGGCGACCCGATGGATCAAGAGTGGCGTATCCGTCGATGACCAAGAGTTGAAGGCGTGGGCCGAGTGCCATGACCGCTCGGATGCAAGGGAGTTCCCTCTTGAAGAGCGCGCCTGGCTCGTAGTGTGTTGTTTGGGGAATGTCGGCAACGTACTCGAACTGCACCGTCGAGAAGGTGAGTTCCTCACAAACGATCAGCGCCGCCGCCGCTTCACCGACGCTACCGTAATGCACGTCCACGGCGCCGACCGTCATTGAGTGTTCCACGGGGCGCACTCAGTTGACGTCGGTGAGGGCGCGGAGCATATTTTGGTGCCGAAGGCGTCGAGGATTCTGAATAGTGCGGCTTGGTCGCTGGGGGGCAGGGTGGTGAAGGCTCTGAAGTGGTCGGCGAGCGCATTGGTGGGGGCGTGTACGGGTCGGCGGGGTGTGCGGGCGATGACGAGGTAGTCCACGGCGATGTCGAAGGTCTCGGCGATGCGGACGACAGTGTTCATGCCGGGGGCGACTTTGCCGCCTTCGTAGCGGGAGACCTGGCGGGCGTCGGAGTCGATCTTGGTGGCGAGGTCGGCTTCGGGCCAGCCGTGCTCGGTGCGAAGTTCGCGCAGTCGGTGGGCTTGGAACGGGCTGGACATGTCGTGGCCTCCGTGGTCGTCACGTGAGGGATATTGTGCGGCTTGGATGACGGTGATGTGTGCCTCCGGTGGCGCGCGTTGTTGCTACCAAGTGCACCACATGGCATGGCCTGTTGCCATCGAGAGTTCTTTGGAGGCATGGCGTGGCTCACCTGAAGCGGGGACTTCCCTGGCTAGCTTTGGTACTGTCAACGGGGGCCTGGAACTGACCCCCTTTCGACGGGTTGGGATTGACCCCCGGGGCGGCTACTTGTCGCGGTCTTTGGCGAGGAGTTCGCGGCGGGCGCGGGTGCGGTAGGACTGCCCGGTCAGGGTGAGGACTTCGGCGTGGTGGACGAGCCGGTCGATCATGGCGGCGGCGACGACTTCGTCGCCGAAGACCTCGCCCCAGCGCCCGAAGGGCAGGTTCGAGGTGACCAGGACGGATGCTTGTTCGTAGCGTGAGGCGATGAGCTGGAAGAACAGGTTCGCGGCGTCGGTGTCGAAGGGGATGTACCCGACCTCGTCGATGATGATTAGCCGGTAGCGGCGGATCTTCTTCAGTTCGGTGTCGAGGCGGCCGCTTTGGTGGGCCTCGGCGAGGCGGGCGATCCAGTTCACGGCGGTGTCGAACAGGACGGAGTGTCCGGCGTGGGCGGCCTTGACGCCCAGGCCGATCGCGAGGTGCGTCTTTCCGATGCCGGGTGGGCCGAGGAGGACCACGTTCTCGGTCTTGGCGATGAACGTGGCGGTGGCCAGGTGCGCGAGGAGGTCCCGACGCAGGCCGGGTAGGTGGTCGGCGTCGAAGTCTTCGAGGGTCTTCACGGCGGGGAAGTGGGCGGTGCGGATCCGCATCACGCTGCCGGCGGACTCGCGGTCGGCGACCTGACGTTCGAGCACGGCGGCGAGGTATTCCTCATGGGACCAGGCGTCCTCGCGGGCTCGTTCGGCGAGGTCTTCGAAGACCCGGCCGATCGTCGGGGTCTTCAACGCCCTGGCCAGCCAGGTGATCCTGGATCCCGGTGCGTCCGGGCCGCCCTGGCGCCTGCTCGCAGTGGTGGTGGTCGCCCTGGCGCCTGCTCGCAGTGGTGGTGGTCGCAGTGGTGGTGGTCGCAGTGGTGGTGGTCGCAGTGGTGGTGGTCGCAGTGGTGGTGGTTGCAGTGGTGGGGGTGGTGGTGGTGGTCATCGTGCTCCTTCCTGTGTCTGCTCGTGTGTCCGCTCGTGGTCGGGGCGGGGGTCGAAGTCGACGCCGAAGAGGGCGTCGTAGTCGGGCAGCGCACGGATCGCGACGACGTGCCCGTCGCCGTGGGCACGCATGCCGGTGCGGGCCTGAGCCTGGGTGCGGGCGTGGGCCAGGTCGCGGCGCATCACGGCGGCCCGTTCCCGGTGAGCGGGGTCGGTGACGGTGGCCCCGGTGGTCCACGACCTGGCATGGGAGGCCACGGGCTCACCGGCGCAGGTCGCGGTAACCGTGTCGAGGCGGGCGTGCCAGTCCACGAACCGCCCAATCGCCCGCGGGTCGATGGAGTAGTCGTTGCCGGCCACGCGCACGTAGTAGTCGCGGGCCAGGCGGACCCGCCCCCGCAGCCCGACCGCCGGCGCGACCGGTGGCAGATCGACCATGCCCGCCCGGTCGCCGTCCCAGCGTTGGGCGGGGCTGGTCCCGATCGAGCGCAGGTGCCGGGCGTTGGCGTGCTCGGCGAGCCAGGCCCGGATCTGGTCGGTGAAGTCGGCCGGGCTGGTGAACACCCGACCGGGCAGGAACGAGGTCTCGAAGTAGCCGTTACGCCGCTCGACCAGCCCTTTGGTCTCGGGGTCCCTGGCCGGGGCCAGTCGCAGCCGGACCCCGACCGTCCCCGCGAACCCGGCGGCCTCGACCGTGGGTCGGCCCGTCCCCCCGATCGCGGCCTCGCGGTCCCACAGCAACGTCCGAGGGCAGCGTCCCCACCCGCTGAGGACCTGCCACATCCCGGCCAGGATGTCCCCGCCTTGACGCGTCGGGAGCATCACTGCGTCGGTAACGCGGGAGAACCCGCACGTCATCGCCAACACCGGCAGCACCCGCGTCGCCCCGGAGGAGACCGGGACCGGCACCGCCGGGAACCACAGGTCACACTGCGCGACCTCGCCCGGGGAGTACTCGATCCGGTCCGCCGGGTCCGCAGGCGCGAACAACGGCCGCAACTCCCCGGACCCGGTCCTTCAGGACCGTCAACGATCTGGTCCACCCGATCCGCTCGGCGATCACCGTCGCCGGCATCCGCGGGAACTCCGCCAACAACGACCGGATCGCCGGCTCGAACGCGTCCACCGACGATCCCCGCGGCCCCCGGTCACGCGACGGCGGCTCCACCGAGCGCACCGCCGAACGCACCGTGTTCCTCGCCAGACCCGAACGCCGCGCGATCTCCTTGATCGACAGGCCCTCAGCCCGATGCAGACGGCGGATCTCCGCCCGATCATCCACGCTGATCATCCCTCCAGAGTTCAGGAGGGGGTCAGTCCCAACCCGTCGTCAGGGGGTCAGTCTCAGCGCGTCGTCGACAGGTACTAGCATAGAGCTTCGTGCAGCTGGGAGTTATGGCGGTTCGGTTAATGACTGGGTGAAGATGGGAAGTTCAACCTATCGAGGTTCCGCTGGGTTCCAGTTCGAGACCCACTGGTACCAGAACATGGTTACGGGTGGTCGATACGAATTCAAGACCAAGGTTATGGGCTTTTCGTGAGGCCGCATTCCTCGTGGGGTCTGACGACGATTCGGGCCTTTTTTTCTGGATCTCATTGACGCTGATTCAGTCGTGAAGTGGGCGCGGCAGCGGGTGGAAACTGGAGACCTGAGTGGCAACCTTCCACAGATCATCGAGTTGCCGACCGTGCGTTCCGAAGATGTCCAGGAGTACTTAAAATCACCGTGAGCTTGTCCCCGGTCGGTGGACACGTGGGGTGTGGGACGGGGGTCTGATCCGGAAGGATGCCCCTCATGCCTGCTGCACACCCCTCAGAGTTCCGTCGTCACGCGGTGGAGCTCGCCCGGCGGGGGGATCGGCCGATCTCCTTGCTGGCGAAACAGTTACAGATCAGTGATCCCTGTCTGCGTAACTGGTTGGCACGGGCAAGTACCAATACCCCAATGGCTATGTGTCCTATATGAATTCCCGCGGCCAGGTTGTTAATCCGCTGACCGGTCAGACACTTCGACCGTCCGATCCGCTCTGGCACATTCCGCTGTGATTACCATTGCGCACCTCCTCCAGCCGGACCGTCGGGTGCGCGAGTACGCTTCCAAGCCGGAGATGGACCCGCTAACTGAGGACGATGCGCTACAGGAGGCACAGCTTCTCGACGTGCGGTTCGATGCGTTGCGTTCCACGCTCGGGCTTCTGTTCGAGCTCCGCACTGCCCTGCAACGGCGTGAGGCCAACACCGGCGTGCTGGTCGCGAGGGGCGTGCGCGAACTGTCGTGGTCCGCTGGCCAGCGGGCCACTCCTAGGACTGCGTGGACCGTGGGAGGTTCCGTCACGAGCAACGCCGACCGGCTGTTCAGTTTGGACCTTGGAATGTGGCCGCCCCCGGGAGCTCAACTCCGAGTCGTTTCCGAGAGTGCGGCATTCTTCGCTGGTGATGTTCCTGGTCTTGAGGGCATACCCGACTACGGCAGCGACGATGAGGCAGAGATCCGGGCCAACTTGGCAGCGTGGAGCGCGGAGTTCGTTCCGGTGCATGCGGTCTTTCTCGACCCTGCCCCATTAGGCTGATCAGCCCGTCGAGGATGCTGAGTATGGTCCGTCGTCATCGCGTTGCACCTAGCTCTCGCTGTCACCGCGAGTCAGGTAGCCGTTCGGGGCGGCGGTTCACGGACCCGTTCGGGTCCCCGGTGCATGGGGGGTCGACGGCGATGATGGGCACTGTGGGTGTGACCGGCACGGGTGCGTGGGTGGGTGATCGGGGCTTCGCGGGTGGGTTTGATGATCCGGGGTCGGGTGTGGTGCAGGTGGGTGCTCGGGTGTATGACCCGGCGTGGGGGACGTTCCTGAGTCCTGATCCGATCCTGCGGCCGGGGGACGCGGCGCAGGTGCATGGGGTGTTCTCGTATGCGTGTCAGAACCCGGTGCGGTTCAGTTACCCGTCGGGGTTGTTGGCGAATGACACTCCGTCGGGTCGGGCGGGAAAGAAGGCATCGTCTTCGTCATCGGGGTCGGGGTCGGGTGGGGGGTCGCGGGGTCAGGCGGCGTCATCGGCCCGGTATGCGGGGCAGGCCTCCGCGCATGCGACGGCGACGTCGACGCGGGCGGTGTCGGGTGGTGGGGGTAGTACGAGTGCGGTGCGCTGTGCGGCGATGAGTACGGCGACGGCGTACCGGGATTTCCTGGGTGGGTTGTGGGGGTATGAGTACGCGACTGTGCGGCTGGCGTCGTATGCGCAGCAGAACTTCACCGTGTATGGGTGGGTGGGGCAGGCGTTCGGGATCCGCCCGTATGACGCGTCGTTGCGGGTGGAGGCGGCGCTGAAGGGTGCGTGGGGCACGGATGAGTCATCGACGGCGTATCAGGTCGGTGGGTGGGTCGGCTTCGGCATTGACCTGGGTGTTGGGACTCATGGTGTCCTTGCTGCTGGTAAGGCACCCACCACAGCCCGCAGCATCACCACCGTGGCTGGTGGTGCGGATGACCAGACGCGCGTGGGACGGTGGATGTCGCCGGACGAACATGCGGCCATGGTGCGTACCGGAGAGGTTCAAGTCGGCGGTGGAGCCACGACCAGCGTGTCCCACCCCGCCGATGTGTCCTCCTATCTACGGCAAGCGCGCCCGGGCAGCGCCTATGCGGAGTTCTACGTACCGGCGTCCGGTCTCAGGTCTGGCGGGGCGCCTGGGTGGGCCCAGATCCCGAGCCCCACGCACCCGCTGTACGGACGACTAGCGGAGAAGACCGGCGTACCTCTTCAGAGTCCGGTGCCGGCCTGCAACATCGTCCTGGTGGGCCAATGCTAGGTTTACTATTCTACATGGGCGGCTGGGTCGACGGCTGGATGGCGTCGACGGACAGTCAAATCATCCTGCGATTTGAGATGGGTCCCGACGATCGGCCTAAGCGTTCTGCCTGGATGAGCATCGAAACCAGCGCGTGCCTTGGCCATGTCACCGTATGGGAATCTGGCGAGGTTGACGCTGAAGTGGTCGAGGTTGCCTCAGGGGCGAGCATTCGCGCGATCTCACGCGTTGTCGGAAGCCCATCAGAATTGGCGGCTACGATACGGGAGGTGATCTCGGCGGCTTCGTGAAGCATACGCCACTAATACCACGAGTACGGCTGCCCGGGGTGAAGCAAGGTTCTTGGACAGTGACTCGGCTCCTGGAAGGATCCGACCATGTCAGAGAAACGCCGCAGGTTCAGCTCGCCGTTTTGGGCTGAGACTGAGCTTGTCCCCGGTCGGTGGACACGTGGGGTGTGGGACGGGGGTCTGATCCGGAAGGATGCCCCTCATGCCTGCTGCGCACCCCTCAGAGTTCCGTCGTCACGGGGTGGAGCTCGCCCGGCGGGGGGATCGGCCGATCTCCTTGCTGGCGAAACAGTGACAGATCAGTGATTCGTGTCTGCGTTACTGGTTGGCCGAGGCCGACGCGGACGACGCGGCCGCGAACGGTGGCAGTGGGGGCCGGTTGTCGACTGTTGAGCGGTCGGAACTGGCGGCTTTGCGCCGCGATAAGCGGCGCCTGGAGATGGAGAACGAAATCCTTAAGCGGGCGGCGGCGTTCTTTGCCCGTGAGAACGTCCTCCCAAACTAGCGTTCCGGTTGGTCCATGAACTCGCTGACGACAGTGCCGTTTCGGTGGATGTCGCGGTGGCCTGCCGGGTCCTGGGTATCTCACGGTCCGGTTATTACGCCTGGCGAGGTCGACCAGTCTCGGCGCGACAGGGGGTGAACCAGCTCGTGACGAAACATATCGAGGCGATCCACGCCGAGTCCCGGGGCACGTACGGGTGGCCGCGGGTCACCGCCGAACTCCGGCTCGGGCTCGGGTTGTCGGTGAACCACAAGCGGGTCGCCCGGCTCATGCGGGCTGCTGGCCTGCAGGGGCTGCACCGACGGCGTCGTGGCCGGCGACCTGGCCTGGGCGGCGGTGTCGTCGAGGCCGACCTGGTGAACCGGGCGTTCACGGTGACCGGACCGAACAAACTGTGGTTGACCGATATCACCGAACACCCGACGACGGAAGGAAAGGTATATTGCGCCGCGGTCATGGACGCGTTCTCCCGGCGTATTCTTGGCTGGTCTATCGCCCATCACATGCGGACCGACCTCGTCATCGATGCTCTCGGGATGGCCGAGCTCCGCCGGCGACCCGACAAAGACGCCACCATCCTGCACTCCGATCACGGCACCCCATTTACGTCGTGGGCGTTCGGGAAACGACTCCGCGACGCCGGCCTGCTCCCGCCCATGGGCACTATCGGTGACTGTTACGACAACTCGATGATGGAATCGTTCTGGGGGACCCTGCAACTCGAAGTCCTCGACACGAGTACCTGGGAAACCCGTTCTCAACTTGCCAACGCCATCTTCGAATGGATAGAATGTTGGTACAATCCCACGCGACGACATTCATCACTTGGAATGCTGTCGCCGATCAGCTACGAAGCCCATCATGCACCTCACCCCGCCCCGTGATCCCACACCCACGGTGTCCACACAACGGGGACAAGCTCATCGGCGGCCAACCAGTCATCATCCGGGGCGCTGTCGTGGATGGCATCCCGCGCATCGGAACGGCCTTCACGCCATGACTCACCTGACGCCCGGCGACCGACTCGGCACGGACATCCTGCGCCTGATAGCCCACGTAACGGCGCCCCTTGGCGATCAATCGGTGAACCTGCAGCGCCAGGCCGAGGTTGCGACTGTTGTCCGCTACTCACCCACGATGCTCGACCTGACGGTGCCAGCGGATGTTGCGGAGGTCGATCTTCCAGACGGCCCAGCCACTGGACGTGCGCTTGTCTACGACAGGGATCATTTGGTCGGCGAGGTTCTCGTGTGGCTTCGAGGGGGCCGATTTATCGGGTTGGAGCAGGCCTGGTACGCAGACTACCCGCCAGTGTCGTGGCCCTCTCCGGACATGGTGCGCGTCGAGTGATTGTGCTTCGTCGCTTCTTGGAATTCCTCGCGTTGGGCCGCCGTACCCCGTGACTCTTGACGGTGGGCAATGGGTCCTCTTCAGTCCATCAGGAGGCTGATCTCATGAAATGGGCGGGAAACTTTACCGAGCTCGGCGGACCGAGAGTTTCGCACATGCGCTTTGATACGAGAGCTGAGGCGTCGGATTGGGAAGGCGACCTCGCCCGCTACCTTCGATGCTGAACGCCAGTTCTTGGTGGCATGGCGCGCGCCACCGAACCATTGGACGGTACTCTGATCGAGGAAACCCGGTCACTGACCACGGACGGCTCCTGGTATTGGCGGGAGGATTGGCCTACTATGTCGAGAAGTATCATCTCGTACTAGATCGCGAATGCACGGAGCGCGTGATGCGGAGGGATCTGAACCAGTACAACTCGTTGAGTCTCGGGCCATTGAATTTCTGGATCAAATAATTCGAGACAGGAGGCTTGGAGGGGCGGTCGCATGAGTTGCCACAATCACCGGCGCCCGAACCACAGACACCGCCGACCATGTTCTGCCTGTTGGTCCGGGAACGGTCCAGTACCGGCCGCTCAACCAGCGCGGGAGCCGGTGCTGCCGGGGTCGAAGCTGGTCACGCCCGGGAAGCGCGCGAAACCTCGGTCGGTGGTCGCGATCTCTGCGCTGTGTGCCACGGCGAGAGCCGCCAGCCACGCGTCCGGCACCAGATTTCCTCGTATCAATCGGTCCCCCTCGACCGACGTCTCGTTGGCTGACCACGTACCGGCTGTGGCCGACACGACTCGACCCCGCCGGGCGCTGCGCACCGCGTCGACGAACTCCATGGCGACAGACGCGGGTGCTGGGTCGGTCATGATGCGCGGTTTGGTGACGACGCGAACGAAGCCCACCAGGACCGGACCAGCAAGAGCGACCTCATCCGCGCCCGCCACGAGCTCGGACAGTCATCGTGCGTAGGTCTCGTGGCGGTCCGCCTCCCGGCGGAACGCGTAGATCAGCACATCGACGTCAGGCAGTATCACCGGGTGCCGTCGGCGTCGAGCGCGTCCGACCTCGCGTCTAGTCGGCCACGACGCTGGTGACGGTTCTCCCTTCGAGGTGGGCGCGCGCGGGCTGCCTCCATGAGGGCACCAGGAAGATTCATCGGGTTCTCATGCATACAACCAATACGCGCCTGTATGCCGATGTGCTGTCGGTCGACTCGATCAGTCGAGCAGGACGGACACCCCGGCCGAGTAGAAGATGTCGTGCAGTTCGATCCGATCGATCACCGTGCCGGGTGGCACATCGAACAGCAGCGGAGCGTCGGTGACAGTGTTGCCCGGGTTGATGTTCTCGAACACCGAACGATCGGCGTTCGGCAACGCCAGCCAGGCATCGGTCACCTCGTACAGGCGTCCCGCGTCGTCGTATAGCTTCTGGTACCCGGCAACGAGGTCACGCGCCTCGTCACCGGTGTTGGTGACGGTCACCGTTACCAGCACGAACTCGCCCTGGGCGGTCTCGGTGAATACGCCGTTTCGCACGGTGGTCCCCAGCCGCTGAATTCCTGTGACGGTGAAGGTGAACTCGCCGTCCGCGACAGGCGTGCCGACGCCGGACGCACCTGGTGCGGGAATGGTGAGTGGGGGAGTGGTGGGTGGGGGCGCAGGAATGGCAGGCGCGGGAGTCGGCGGGGTGGCCGGTGGAGGTGCGGGAGTGGCGGGTGGGGGAGTGGCAGATGCGGAGCCTGGAAGCGCGGGCGCCGGATCCGCCGTCACCACACCTCCTGCGCCGGCGTTCGCCGCAGCACCGAGCACGGCCAGCAGGATGACGAGGGTCCCCAGACCACCGACGACGGTGCCCCCGACGGCCAGCGACCTGCCCCGTTCACGGCCCCGGCCGGTCATGCCGAGGGCGATCAGACTGAGCACCAGTCCGAGCGGAGCGGCGACGAACGCCAGGACCAGACCAGCGACCGCCAGTCCACTCAGCGGGGCGCTCGCCGAGACGCTCTGATGTCGGCTGTCATCTGCGCTCGGCAGTAGGCGTGTCGGCTGGCTCGATGTGGCTGTCCAGGAAGCAGGGCGTTGGTCGGTCACGGCGGCTCCTCGACGGGTGGGCGTGACCAGCGTCGTCTGTCACGCTGCCGGCGGGCAAATCGCACCGGTGTCACCGGCCGGCAAGGTTCGTCAGGGGTTGGCGACCACAGCGCTGCCGTCGAGCCAGACGACATCACCGACGACCTTGACGGCGGCGGGGGTGGCGCTCATTCCGACTCCGGGGAGCCGCGTGGCGTTACCGAGCGCGGGGATCTCGACGCACCGGCCCGAGCCGTCGAACGACCACCCGTGGTAGCTGCACTGCAACCGCTGCCCGCCGTGAGCGGCGGTGATCGTTCCCGCCGAGAGTGGCACTCGTCGATGAGGGCAGCGGTCCAGCAAGGCGACCACCTCGCCGTCGAGGCGCAGCACGGCCCAGGCCCGCCCCTCGGCCCGGACCGGCACGGGTCCACCGGCAGCCCGGTCCAGCTCGGCGAGCGTTGTCACGGCCACCCATCCCGGTCCGGGGCTCGTGGCCTCGGGTGCCACGGACCGTGCCGCCAACCAGGTGGCAAGCGTCCGGCGCATCTCGATGGCGGCGCGATCCGCCCGAGTGTGCTGCTCGGCCTGAGGTAGTAGCGGCAGGCGCTGGTCGACGAGCTGTTCGAGGACGACAAGGTCCTCGTCCAGTACCCGCAACGAGAATGCGACCTGATCCGCCAGCCCGGGGTCGCTGTCCGAGATGGCGACGACCACGTAAACGACGGTGCTGGTCGACGTCTCGGGCCGGCAGATCAGTGTGGCGGCGGAACGCTCACCGTCGTCGGGGAAGTACATTTGCAGATGCGCCCAGAACGGCGGCTGATACGTGTAGGTCGCGATGCGGCGCTGCCCGACGCCACCGTCAGGGGTGCGCCGCATCTCGTTCAGCACCGTGTCGTGTTCGAGCCGGACGACCTGGCCGGACGCCTGCAAGGCGTACCCGTCGTGAGTGACGGGCCGCGAGCGCCCGAACGACTGTTGATGCAGGTACGAGAAGTGCGTGACGTCGAGGAAGTTGTCCACGACCACTCCTGCCGACGCCGACGTCCGGCGGACCAGGGCATCCGCGTGAAACCCCTCGGTAGCGAGTTCGGGGATCTCGTAGGGGCCCGCCTCGGTCGGCTCGGTCAAGGCCGCCCACACCAGGCCGTACCGTTCGGCCGCGCCCCACGAGCCGGCGACCGAGGCCAGGCCGCCGGCGTCACGGCTGACGGTGAGGCGCCGGCCCAGCAGCCGTGTCGGTGCACTGTCGCCCGGTGCGACGTCGATCGACTGGGCCACGGGATGCCACGCGCCGCTCAATCGCTGGTCGTCGTTGTGCAGATAGTCGTTGTGCAGATAGTCGTTGTGCGGATAGTCGAGCTGATCAGCCACGGCCGACTCCTGATGATCGTGTCCGGATACGGTGACAGGTATGACGCTGGACATGTCGAGAGACCTCGCCGAGCTGCCGAAGGCGCACCTGCACCTGCATCTCGAGGCGGGCGTCCGCATCTCGACGCTGGCCGACCTCGCCACCCGGCAGGGGGTGCCCACACCGCAGATGACGGTCTTCGCCAGCTTCACCGAGTTCGACCGGCTGTACAAGTCGGCGGTACACCTGTTCGAGACTGCCGAGGACATGGAGCGTCTGGTCCTGGAGATCGCGGAGGACGCTGCGGCTTTCGGCTGCCGATGGGTCGAGCCCGCGGTCTGGCCGCCGCTGCACAGTGACCGGCTGGGGTCCTCGGACGAGGTGTTGTCGCTGCTGACCGCCGCCGCCGAGCGGGCCACCGAGGCGACCGGGGTGGGCATCGGCTACCTGGTGGCCGCCGACCGCACGCTGCCGGCCGCCGACGCCGAAGAGCTCGCCGTGGTCGCGGCTCGGTGGGCCGGGCGCGGAGTGGTCTCGTTCGGGTTGCACAACGACGAGCGGTTCGCGCCGGCTGCGTTCGCCCGGGCCTTCGCCATCGCCCGTGAGGCCGGACTGCTGGCCACTCCGCACGCCGGTGAGCTGGCTGGACCCGAGTCCGTCCGCGACTCGTTGGATCTGCTGGGCGCCGACCGGATCCAGCACGGCATCCGCGCCATCGAAGACCCCGAGCTGGTCGCCAGGCTGGCCGAGACGGGCACGGTCCTCGACGTCTGCCCGACATCCAACCGGGTGCTGCAGGTGGTGCCGAACCTGGCCGACCATCCGTTGCCGCGGCTGCTCGCGGCGGGCGTGGCCTGCTCGCTCAACGGTGACGACCCGGTCATGTTCGACTGTGATCTCGGTTCGGAGTACCGCCTGGCACGCGAGGTCCTGGGGCTGGACGACGCCCAGCTCGCCCAGGTTGCGCGGGCCTCGTTGGCCGGTAGCGGCGCACCGGCCGAGGTCAAGGCAGCGGCGCTGGTCGCGATCGACGCCTGGTTGGACCACTGATCCCGTCGTGATCATCAGGACCGCCGGAACGGCCGGCCGATCGCTGCCGGCGCCGACGCCCGCCCCACGAACGTAGCCAGCGCGACGAGGGCCAGCAGGTATGGCAGCGCCAGCAGGAGCTCGTACGGCACGGCGATGTCGATCACCTGGGATCGCAGGGCCACTGCGGCGGCCAGCCCGAACGCCAGGCAGGCGACGAACGCGGGACCGACCCGCCACTTGCCGAAGACCAGCGCGGCCAGCGCCAGGTAGCCGCGCCCCTGCGTCATGCCCGCCTGGAACAGGCCGACCGTCACCAGCGACAGGTACGCCCCGCCGAGCCCGGCCAGCGCGCCCGATGCCACCACCGCCGCGAATCGCACCCGGTTGACGGGCACGCCGGCAGCGTCGGCCGCCTCCGGGTTCTCGCCGCAGGCGCGCAGCCGCAGCCCGGCCTGGGTCTTGAACACGAACCACCACACCGCCAGCGCCAGCAACCCGGCGCCGTAGTCGATCACCGTCAGGTCGGCGAAGATCGCCCCCACCACGGGTAGGCCGGACAGCCCGGGGATGACCAGAGCCGGGACCTGTGGCACGGGTGGGCTGGCCCCGTCGACACCCCACACCACGGGCACCAGTGCCGCCGTCAACCCGGCGCCGACCAGGTTGACGGCTGTCGCGGCGACCACCTGGTCACCGCCCACCGTCACGGTGATCACCGCCAGGCCGAACCCCGAGAGGGCTCCGGCCAGCACCGCGGCAACGATTCCCGCCCACGGGCTGCCCGTGGCATACGACGCGACCACACCGGCGAACGCACCGGCCAGCATCATCCCTTCGAGACCGATGTTCATCACCCCCGCCCGCTCGCACAGCAACCCACCCAGGGTCGGGTACAGCAGAGGTACGGCGAGGTGGATACCGCTGAGCAGGACGGCGACACTGAGAAGGTCGATCATCGCGCTGCCCTTCGGCGTGAGACGCCCTCGGCGAGGCGTTCGGCGGCAGGGCGCGCCGCCACGAAGGCGACGACCAGGCCGGAGACCACGGCGATCAGCTCGCGGCTGATCCCGGCGACGGCCTGCAGCTGGATCGACCCGGCCCCCAGGACGGCGAAGAACCCGGCCGCGGCCAGGGTGCCGATCGGGGTCAGCTGCCCCAGCAGGGCGACCGCGATCGCCTCGAACCCGTAGCCGGGGGAGAACGCGTCGTAGTAGCGCCCGTACAGGCCGAGTACCTCGACCGCGCCGGCCAGGCCGGCCAGACCACCCGACAACAGCATCGCCGCGATCGTGGTCCGCGCCACGCTGATGCCGTGTGCTCGGGCGGCGCCGGGGTTGGCCCCGACCAGTCGCAGCCGGAATCCTGCCGGTGTCCGGTACAGCAGCCAGGCGATCACCACGGTCACGGCGAGCGCCAACAGGAACCCGGCGTGCAACCGCGAGTCGTCCCAGATGATCGGCAACCGGGCGGAGTCGGGGACTCGCTCGGTCGCCGACGGTTGCGTCGGCGAGACCAGCGGGCCCGTGGGACTCACCAGATACTGCGACAGGGCGAAGGCGACGTAGTTGAGCATGATGGTGGTCACCACCTCGTGGACCCCGCGTATCGCCTTGAGCAGCGCCGGGACCAGTACCCAGACCGCGCCGGCGAGTACCCCGGCCAGCAGGGAGACCGGCAACCGGAGCAGGTCCGGCACCGCGAGCGAGCCGGCGACGACGGCAGAGACCAACCCGCCCACCACCAGTTGGCCCTCGACACCGATGTTGAACAGCCCGGCATGGAACGCGACGGCGACGGCCAGGCCCGCCAGCAGCAGCGGTGTCAATTGCAGCAGGGTCTCGGTGATCGCCCGAGGACTGCCCAGGCTGCCGTCCAGCAGCGCCGTCACCGCCTCGCCGACCGACGACCCGGACAGATACACCACTGGTGCCGCCGCCACCAGGGCCGCGAGCACGGTGAGGGCGAACGACATCACCGAGCGGCCGGCCGAACCACCGCCTCGGACCACCTGCAGCAGCGGGAGCAGACCTCGCTGCCCGTCTGGTGCCCGCAACACCTCGTCGAGGATGTCGGCGTCCATCCGGACAGCCCTGCGAGTGCCCGGCCGGCCGTTGGTCGGGCCATTCGTCGGCCGACCATTGCCCGGCCGACCATTGTCCGGGCCACTGGTCGGGGCGTCGGTGGGGGCGCTCATGCGGGCACCGTCGCGGCCGTCATCCAACGCCCCAGCGTGTCGATATCGGCCTGGTCGGCGGGCACGTCCCCGTGGATCGTCCCCCCGGCGATGACCACCACCCGGTCGGCGACGGCCAACACCTCGGCCAGGTCCAGACTGACCAGCAGGACTCCGGCGCCACGATCGCGCAATCCGGCGAGCGTCGTGTGGACGGCGTGGGCCGAGGCGACGTCCAGGCCCCGGGTCGGCTGCACCGCCACCAGCAGGCGGGGGTCATGGGCCAGTTCGCGACCGACGACGAGTTTCTGCTGGTTGCCTCCGGACAGCGCGGTCATGGTGACGTCGATGCCGGGGGCGCGGACGCCGTGGCGGCGGATCAGGGCAGTGGCCAGTCGACGCCATCGGCCGCGAGACAGCCACAGGGGCGCTGACCGCAATGGTCGGGTGTCGGTGAAACCGAGCCCGGCGTTCGCCGTCACCGTCATCGAGGGGGCGACCGCGTGGGCGTGGCGGTCCTCGGCGATGTACGCCATACCGGCCGCGCGGCGCTGGGCGGGCCGCAGCCTCGTGACGTCGACCCCGTCCAGCACGACGGTGCCCTCGACGGCGCGCTCCAGGCCCAACACCAGGTCGACCAGTTGACGCTGGCCGTTGCCCTCGACGCCGGCGACCCCGACGATCTCGCCTGCCCCGACAGTGAGGTCGACGGGACCGAATCGCGCGCCGTCGCGTAACCCTCGCACCCGCAACACGTCGGTGCGTTCGCTGCCGATCCGCGTGGGGCGGACCAGGGCAGGCGGGCGTGGCCGACCGATCATCAGCTGGACCAGACGCGCCTCCAGGGCGACGCGTGCCGCAGCGTCGTCGCGTGCGGCGGGATCGATGTCGGTGTGCCCGACCACCGCGCCGTCACGCAGCACGGTGACCGCGTCGCAATGATCGATCACCTCGGTGAGCTTGTGCGTGATGACGACCACCGTCAGGCCGGCCGCTCGCAGCTCGGCCAGCACAGCGAACAGGTCGGCGACCTCTGCGGGGGCCAATACCGCGGTGGGCTCGTCGAGGATCAGCAGGCGGGCCCCACCGCGCAGTGCCTTGAGGATCTCGACGCGTTGTCGGGCACCCACCGACAGGTCGGCGACCGTGGCGCTCGGCTCGATGCGGAGTTCGAACCGCTCGCCCAGCTCGGCGGCTTCGCGCCCGGCCGTGACCAGGTCCATGCGACGCAGCCAGCGGCCTCGACGACCGCGCCGGTCGGCCAGTACGAGGTTCTCGGCGACGGTGAAGTCGTCGACCAGGCTGAAGTGCTGGTGGACCATGCCGACCCCGGCAGCCATGGCGTCGGCCGACGACCGCAGCAGCACCCGACGCCCGGCGAGCTCGACGGTTCCGGCATCAGGGCGTACCTGGCCATAGAGGATCTTCATCAGGGTGGACTTGCCGGCGCCGTTCTCGCCGAGGACCCCGTGGATCGTGGCCGCCGTCACCGTCAGGTCGACGTCGTCGTTGGCGACCACCGAGCCGTAGGTCTTGCAGATCCCGGTGGCGCGGACGGCCGGGGGTGTCCCGTCCGCGCCACTCATCTCGGCACTCATCTCGGCACTCGGCTCGGCACTCGGCTCGCCATGCTCAGACAGATCCGTTCATACAGATCCGCTCACGAGGTGGGTGGGGTGAATGCGGCGAGTTCGTCCAGGGTGCCCGGCGGTACCAGGCTCCCGTCGATGATCGCCGCCTCGGCCTCGGCGACCAGGTCCGTGATCTCGGCCGACAGGTCACCGAAGGTGTCCTCGCACAGCCCGACTGCGCCCTCGGCCAGACCGAGGCTGATCTCGCCACCCTCGAAGGTGCCGTCGGCGGCGGCCGTGTTCTGGATCAGAACCGCCTCGGACACGCCCTTGGTGGCCGATGTCAGGTAGTTGTCCGGCGCCAGCTGGTCCTTGCACGTGTCCGTGCCGACCACCCAGAAGCCCTCGCCCCGCTCGGTGGCGACCTGGTAGGCGGCCAGGCCTGCGGCGCCGGCGACCTCGAAGACGATGTCCGCGCCGTCGTCGTAGAAGGCCGTGGTCAGCTCGCTGGCGATGGCGGTGTCCTCGAACGAGCCGACGTAGGCCGTCGTCACCGTCGCATCGGGGTTGACCGAGGCGACACCGGCCTCGAAACCGGTGAGGAAGCGGACCACCGAGGGGATCTCGATCCCGCCGACGAATCCGATCTTGTTCGTCTCGGTGGTCAGGCCTGCGGCGATACCGGCCAGGTACGAGGCCTCCTGCTCGCGGAACGTGACACCCGCGACGTTGGGCAGCGGGACGCCGTCGGCGTCGGTGGCCACCGCGTCGATGAGGGTGAAGAACGAGTCGGGGTTGTCGAGGGCGACCTCGGCCATCGCCTCGGCCAGCAGGAATCCGACACCGGTCGTCACCGTGGCGCCCGAGTCGACGGCCTGCTGCAGGTTGGGTACGTACTGGGCCTGCTCGGTCGACTGGATGACCTGAACCTCGCCGCCGAGATCGGCTGCCGAGGCGTCCAGGCCGGCCTTGGCGAGGTCGTTGAAGCCCTGGTCGCCGAGGCCCGCCTGGTCGGTGACCATCGTCCAGACGTAGTCGCCGCCCGCGCCCTCCTCGCCGGCCGAGGCGTCGACCGACCCGCCCGCTTGCGAGCTGCCCTCGGCAGGCGTGGCGCCGGCCTCGTCGGTCGTGTCGTCGGCAGAGCCACAGGCGGTGACGAGCAGGAGCAGCCCGACAGCGGCGAGTACGGGTCGAGGCAGGGTGCGGCGGGCCATGGTCACTCCGGTGGGTTGAGGTGGGACGGATCAGTGATCGGCGGCGTGTTTGTCGTACACCGCGGACAGGAACGGCCTCGACCACGTCGAGTCGGGCGCGACGGCGCTGCTCTCGGCGGCAAGGTCGGCCAGGAGGCGGCGGTACTCGACGGTCATCCGGTCGGCTCGGGTGTGCATCTCGGTCTGCATCGACAGCGGGAACTCGGGTCGTACCCCTTCGAGCAGTTCGCGGTCCTCGTCCTGAACCTGGCGGTCGACGGCGATGATGCCCGCCTGCTTGGCCTCGTCCGGGTCGTCGTTACGGGCGACGAACTGACAGAACAGCGTGTGGGTGTCGTCGACCGGGGTGCACGTCTTGAACAGGACGTGCTTGAGTCCATTCGGGTACTCGAGCACGCCGCGGAAGACGAACGGTTGGACCAGCTCGGCGTGGGTGGTCCGGGTGGTGAAGTCCTCGGTGATGCCGGTGTTGAGCTTCTGCTGCTCGGTGACCCGTGACCGGTAGCTGACCGACATGGTGATCCCGCCCGTGGGGGTCCGCTCGACCGCCATGCCGTGGAGCGCGGGCGCCGAGGCATCGCCGATCGAGTTGCGGTGGACGAAGCTGAGGTGGGCGACGTCCAGGGCGTTGTCCACCACGCGCGGCGCCGAGGCGGC
>JANNOG010000123.1:0-2840 GCA_031398915.1 Micrococcales bacterium
GCACGGCGGGGACGTCGCCTGGGCGGAGAACCTGCTGGCCCGCTCGCGCCCGGCCTACACCTCGGGGTTCGCCAAGTGCATGACGGGCAACGTGAACGCCCTCACCGATGAGGAGCGCGCGGCGATGGCCGTCGGCACCGCGACCTCCGGTGGCCTGCTGGTCCCGACGCACTTGGACCCCACGCTCATCCTGACCAACGCGGGCTCCTCGAACGTCATCCGCGGGATCTCCAAGGTCGTCACCCTCACTCAGGGCAACACCTGGCACGGGGTCACCACCGCCGGGGTGACCGCATCGTGGGACGGGGAACTGGTCGAGGTCAGTGATGACACGCCGGCGCTGGCGGCCGCGACGGTCGCGACCGTGCAGGCGCAGGCATTCGTCCAGGCCTCGGTGGCCGCGTTCCAGGACATCGCGGGACTGAGCAGCGATGTGCTGATGCTGTTCGGGGACGCGAAGGACCGCCTCGAGGGTGCAGCCCACGCGGTCGGGGTCGGCTCCACCACCCCGAAGGGGATCTTCACCGCAGTCAACGCCTCGGCGTCGCTGCAGGTGTCCTCGGCCACGGCGGCGACGATCGCCCTGGTCGACCTGCACACGTTGTACCGGACCCTTCCGGTGCGCTGGCGCGGTCGCGGCACCTTCGTCGCCAACCCGCTGTACAGCATGGCGATCAAGGCCCTGGGTACGGCCCTGTCGGCGAGCTACTCCACCGACATCACCCAGTCCATGGCCGGGTCCCTGCTCGGTCGCCCGCTGGTCGAGTCCGACGACGCGCCGACCACGCAGACCACGACCGCACTGGACCAGGAGATCGTCTTCGGCGACTTCTCCGGGTTCACGATCGTGGACATGCCCGGCGGCTTCTCCGTCGAGTTCATCCCGCAGTTGTTCAACGTCGCGAACAACCTGCCCGACGGTCGCAAGGGCTGGTTCGCCTACTGGCGCAACGGCTCGGACGCGACCAACCTGGCGGGCTTCCGCATCTTGGTCGACAAGACGAGCGCGTAACCCTGCACCCCTGCGGTCCGGCGTGGGGCCGGTGCTCGTCGGCCCCGGCCCCACGCCTACCGCGCCCAACCCACCCTCCACCGACGAGGAGCCTCCCCATGTCCAGGCGTGTGCGTGAGCAGTACAAGGCCAACCCGGCCGCGATCTTCGACCCCGCCGCCGGGGCGCATGTCGTGCCCGACCCGGGCCGCCAGTACGCCGACGACGACCCGATCGTGAAACTCGCGCCGTGGTACTTCATCGCCGAGAACGAGATCGAAGACACGACCAAGCCGGACTCGGTCCCGATCGAGGCGGCCACGGCCGGTCCGGGCGAGAAGCGCGCCACCCGGCGGCGGTGAAGCGCGGGAGCGTCGTCGTCGGGTTCCTGGACGCCGGCCAGTGGTCCGCCTGTTTCGGCCTGTCCTACCGGGACCTGTGCCTGCGTGACGCACTGGGGCCGCAGCGCATCGTCCGGAAGAACGGGCGCGAGTTGCGCCAACTGTGCGGCACGGGCGGGATCTCCGAGGGTCGCAACGAGGTGGCCCGGTCGTTCCTGGACGCCACCGACGGCGAGTGGCTCTGGTTCATCGACACCGACATGGGGTTCGCCCCGGACACCGTCGACCGCCTGGTCGTCTCGGCGGACTACCACTCCCGTCCGGTGATGGGCGGGCTGTGTTTCGCGCAGCGCCGCACCGGTCGCGGCCTGTTGCACGCGGAGCGGTTCGGGATCGTGCCGACCGCCTACGCCTACGCCGAGACCGACGATGAGGCCGGCTTCATGCCGATGCCGCTCTACGAGCGGGACCGGGTCATCAAGGTCGCCGGTACCGGCGCGGCGTGCCTGCTGATCCACCGCACCGTGCTGGCCAAGGTCCGGGCACGGTACGGGGATGCGTGGTTCGACCCGATCACGCACCCGACCGCGCTGCGGGGCGGGCGACGGGTGTTCTCCGAGGACCTGTCCTTCTGTGTGCGCTGTCAGGCGATCGACGTGGCGGTGCATGTGGACACGGCGGTGAAGACCTGCCACGAGAAGGGCGGGATCTACCTCGACGAGGACGCATTCGACCGCCAGCAGGCATTGACGGTTCTCGAGGGCCAACTGACCGGCGCCGACGAGGCCGCGTTGCAGGAGGCGTAGGGCACCCGCACAAGAACGTCCCGTCCGGGGTTCACGCTCCCCGGACGGGACACCGACACGATCGGAGGAGTGCGCCATGGCCGACTACACCACGCTGCTCCTGGTCAAGGCGCAGCTCGGCATCACTGACCACGACAAGGACTACCTGATCGTCGCGGCCATCTCCGCGGTGTCACGGGCGATCGACCTGCGGACCGACACCACGTTCTACCCGGTCACCGAGGCACGGTTGTTCATGGCCCCACGCAACGGGGAGGCGCTGAAGGTGGACCGTTTCACCGACCCCACCGGGCTGGTCGTGGCGACCGGGACCGGCGGGACCTACACGACGATCGTCGCGGCGGGGCAGTTCACCCTGCTGCCGCTGAACGCACCGTCCCGCGGCCTGGCGTATGACCGCATCGTCTTCGCCGCCGCACCGCCGGCGGGCTCCTGGGCCTACCCCACGGTGCAGGTCACCGCGTCGTGGGGCTATGCCACCGTCCCGGCACAGGTCGAGGAGGCCGCGCGGATCATGGCCGCCACCCTGTTCCGGCGCAAGGATTCACCCGAGGGTGAGGCCGGGGCGATGGAGGCGGGCACGGCGATCGGCCGCGACGACCACGTGGATCTCCTGCTGGAGCCCTACACCGAATACTGCATCGCCTGATGCCCGCCGATGTGGACATCAAAGCCGTTCGCGTCGCGCTGGCCGCCGCGATC
>JANNOG010000124.1:0-2586 GCA_031398915.1 Micrococcales bacterium
CGATCGTCGCGCCCGGGCCGGCGTCGATGGTCTGCGACGAGAAGGCGCTCGCGAAGATCACCAGCAGGATGACGGGAAAGAGGAAATTGAATATCAGGGACTCGCGCTGGCGGAAGTACGAACGCAGCTCGACCCCGGCTCGGGCGGCTGTCGTGGTGCGCAACGAGCTCATGCGTTCACCAATCCGAGGTAGACGTCTTCGAGGGAGGTCCGCTGAATCTGCAGATTGGGCACCTCGCCCTGGTACTCGGCGCCCAAGCGCATGACGACCTCCGTCGGTGTGTCGGTCGTTTCGGTGTGCGGATTCGAGTCGCGGTCGGTCCAACTGACGACGGTGTGGTTGCGTGCCTCACCGCCCAGGTCTGCGGCCGGCCCACAGGCGACCAACCGCCCGGCCGCGATCACCGCGATCCGATCAGCCAGGCGTTCGGCCTCGTCCAGATAGTGGGTCGTCAGCAGAATCGTGGTCCCGTCGGTGCGCAGATCCTCGATCAGCGTCCAGAACTGTCGACGCGCGGCCGGGTCGAATCCGGTGGTCGGCTCGTCCAGGAACAACAGCTCGGGATCACCGATGATCCCCAGGGCGACATCGAGTCGGCGGCGCTGACCGCCGGACAGCGACGCGATCCGGGCCTTGCGCTTCTCGCCCAACCCGATCCGCTCCAGCACGGTCGTGGGATCGGCCGGAGCCGGGTAGAGCTGGGCATAGTGCGACAGCAATTCGAACACGGTGAGGTCGGCGGCGTCGTTCGCGGTCTGCAGGACGATGCCGATCTTGGCGCGCCAGGCCAACCCGCCGTGAGAGGGGTCGACGCCGAGCACCGCCACCGTTCCGGCGTCACGGTGCCGATGGCCTTCGAGGATCTCGGTCGTCGTGGTCTTGCCGGCGCCGTTGGGACCCAGCAGGGCGAGGATTTCACCCCGCCGGATGTCCAGGTCCACCCCGTCCACGGCGGCCTTCGTCACCCCACGGGAGACGCGGTACTCCTTGCGCAGCCCGCGGACGCGCACGGCCACCTCGTCGTCCGGGATGTCCAGTGTCCCCAGCTCGCTCGTCTCCGCAGCCCCTGTCATGGGCCAAGCCTGGCGGAGATGAGTCGGGCATGCACCTCTCGCGGCTGTCAGCCCTCGCCGACGAGCCGCTGGAAGCGGCCGATGCCCTCTACCAGGTTGTCGTCACCCAGCGCATACGACAGTCGTAGGTACCCGCTGGGGCCGAAGGCCTCACCCGGGACGACGGCGATCTCGGCCTCTTCGAGCAGGATCGTGGCCAACTCCGCCGAGCTGGTGGCACGTCGCCCGCGAAGCGGACGACCGAGCAGTCCGGTGACGTCGGGGTAGACGTAGAACGCCCCCTGCGGGGTGGGGCACACCACGCCGTCGATCTCGTTGAGCATCGACACCGCGGTCCGGCGCCTGCGGTCGAAGGCCTCTCGCATCTGTGCCACGGCGTCCAGGGGTCCGGAGACGGCGGCCAGGGCAGCGCGCTGGGCGATGTTGCAGACGTTCGAGGTCAGGTGCGAGTGGTAGTTGTCCGCGGCGGCGACCACGTCACGTGGGCCGATCAGCCAGCCGACCCGCCAGCCGGTCATCGCGTACGTCTTGGCGACCCCGTTGACCAGGACACAGGTGTCGGCCAACTCGGGAACGAGCGACAGGATCGACGGCGCTTGGGCCCCGTCGTAGACGAGGTGCTGGTAGATCTCGTCGCTGACGACCCAGATGCCGTGCTCCAGTGCCCAACGGCCGATGGCCTCGGCCTCCTCGGGTGCGAACACCGCCCCTGTCGGGTTGGACGGCGAACAGAACAGCAGCGCCTTGGTCCGGGGGGTGCGGGCGGCCTCCAACTGCTCGACCGTGACCATGTATCCGGCGTCCGGGCCTGCGAACACCTCGACCGGCACCCCACCGGCCAACCGGATCGCCTCGGGATAGGTGGTCCAGTACGGAGCGGGCAACAAGACCTCGTCGCCCGGGTCGACCAACGACGCGAACGCGAGGTACACGGCCTCCTTGCCGCCGTTCGTCACCAACACCTGCGACGGGGTGACGGTGTGTCCGCCGTCGCGCGCCGTGGCCGCAGCGATCGCCTCACGCAGCTTGGGCAGGCCGGCCGTTGCGGTGTACCGGTGCATCGCCGGGTCGCCGCAGGCGGTGACGGCGGCAGCCACGATGTGCTCGGGAGTGGGGAAGTCCGGCTCGCCTGCCCCGAACCCGATGACGGGACGACCGGCGGCCGCCAGTGCCTTGGCCTTGGCGGTGACGGCGAGGGTGGCTGACTCGGCAATCGATCCTGCCCGAGCGGAGAGGCGGGGCACGGACCGCTGGGTCACGGATTGCGAGGTCACGGATTGTGAGGTCACGGATTGCGAGGTCACGGATTGCGAGGTCGCAGTGGCTGACGACATGACGCCATCCTGCCCGGTCGGTCGACCTGCTCGCTGACTGGCTCTATGCTGACCTACTGGCGTTCTGTTGCCGCGCTCCGGCCTGCCCGGCGAACGGTCCGACAGCACGTAGGGCAGTGGCGCAATTGGCAGCGCACCGGTCTCCAAAACCGGGGGTTGTGGGTTCGAGTCCCTCCTG
>JANNOG010000134.1:0-59412 GCA_031398915.1 Micrococcales bacterium
CCGGACGCCCATGCCGCAGAAAGAAATCCACTGCCGCGGCCTTGTACTCCGGCGTATACGACCGCCTCGTCGATCCCATGATCCTCTACCCCATTCAGCTGGGGCAACCCCGCCCGCGTCCACTACCTGGGGAACGGTCCACACGGAGGGGGAGCGCGTGCTGCACGAGGATGACGACACCGGATCCAGTGCGGCTCACGCCACCTATCGTTCGCATCCTTGGTCGACAGAGGAGTCGTTGAAAAGTCATTCCGGGCGTTTCCGTCCGGCCTCTCCGTCGTGGTTCGCGCGCGCTGACTCGTTGCCAGTGCTCGATCGGCCTGTGGCGATGAGCCTGGCAGGTAGGCGAAACGGTAGGTGAAGAAGGAAGCGCGACTACTAAAGGAGAAGTCGCTCAATTCGCTGACATTGAGCATAGAGCACTTCAACCGGCCATGGGACATCGGGCGGACCGACGCCGTTCTCATGCTCATGGACCACTCGTTCGAGATGCTGCTGAAAGCGGCGATCTTGCATCGCGGTGGCCGCATCCGGGATCCCGGCGAGAAGAACACGATAGGGTTTGATGCCTGTGTCCGCCGAGCTCTGTCGACACCTGTGGTGCAGTTTTTGACCGAGGAGGACGCGCTTACCCTCCAGGCGATCAATGGCCTGCGTGATACTGCGCAGCATCACTTGGTGGACATCAGCGAAGGCCACCTCTACTTGCAGGCACAGTCCGGCGTAACGCTCTACCGCGATCTGCTGCGCAAGGTCTTCGCAGAGGACCTACGCGACCTGCTGCCGGAGCGAGTGCTGCCGATCGCCACGATCGCGCCGCTTGACCCGATCAGCCTATTCAGCGAGGAGGTGCGAGAGGTAGCACGCCTTTTGAGTCCCGGCAAGCGTCGCCGCGCAGAGGCAACGGCACGACTCAGGGCGCTCTCGATCGTGGATGGTGCAATGCAGGGTGAGAAGCTCCAGCCGAGCGAGGCGGCGCTGCAGAAGCTCAGCACTCGGATCACCAGTGGCACAACGGAGATCGATCAGCTCTTCCCCGGCATCGCCGCCGTAACCTTCACTACTGAGGGAACCGGGGCAGCGGTGAGCCTGCGGATCGTGAAGCGTGAAGGCATCCCCGTCACGCTGGTGCCTGAAGGCAGTGCCGACTCCAGTGTGGTTTCAGTGAAGCGGGTCTCCGAGCTGGACTACTACAACTTGCGCTTCGCGGATCTCGCCAGGAAGCTGGATATCACCACGAACCAGGCGACCGCGATCGTCAGCCTGCTTGGCGTGAAGGACAGCGAGGACTATGCCAAGAAGTTCTTCCACACCTGGTGCTATTCGCCCAAGGCGCTCGAGCGGATGCGCGGGGCGTTGAAGGAGAAGCCGGTGACGGAGTGGTGGGCACAATATCGCGCGATGTCCAAGTCCCGGCACCCCGGACTCAGCAAGGCTTGACGATGGCGACCTGCGCGTTTTGCGGCATGTTCGGCAGGATGACCGGCGAGCACGTCCTCGGTGACTGGCTCAGCAAAATCGGTCTCGACTTGCGTCCCGTGCCGCACGCGGCAGGCTGGTCCAACCGCATGGGCCGCGACCTGGGCACCAGCCCGCCGTACCGCCGGACGGTCCGCGACGTCTGCGCCTCATGCAATACCGGCTGGATGAGCCGGTTGGAGGATATAGCGGGGCGGGTGTTGACGCCGTTGATCCTCGGGGAGCCGGGACGAGTAGATGTCACCGACCAGGCGGCGCTTGCTGCCTGGGTTCAGAAGACAACACTCGTCGCGATGCTCGTGTCGCCGGAACAGGACCGGGCCGAGGGGTACGGCCTCCCGCAGGCGGAATATACCGAGCTGTACGAGCGGCGTGGCCTTCTGGTACCGCTGCCCTTCACTCAGTTCTGGATCGGGCGGTATGAGGGTGTCCGCAACTGGTCGGTGCGGTGTGCCCCGCTCGTGGTCACTGTGATGGGGCTGCCTTACCCGAATGTCCCGCACGCGTACTCGATGACGGTGATCCTCGGGAAGCTGGTGGTTCACGGTGTGAGGTTCACTGTCCCTTCGCATCAGGTGCCCGTGACGACGCGCCAAGCGCTGCCGCAGTTCTGGCCACCGCTGGGGACTGTTAACTGGCCGGAGGGGGCCATAGTGGACGACGCGTCGTTCCACGGCTTCGTGGGTGGGAGAGCCCTCGTTGCCGGCGGCCCTTTCGTTGATATCCGCCCCTGGAGGCCAGCAACCGAGCTGCGGGCCAGTCGCCTCGTTGGTGCGATGATAGAGCTGCCGACGATATGTGGTGCGCACGTGGTCTTCTACCCCGCGGTCCTGGCGGCCGAGGCAGCTCTTGGGCGGCCCTACGCCTTCGTGACATCGTGCGAGTGCGATACGGTCTATCTCATCCAGACGGAGCCGGACGGAGCGCACTGCAAGATGGCGGATTCGGCGGAACGGGTTATGGCAGCTTATGCGGCGCTGATTGGAGAAGAAGTCGATATCGGAGGCGAGCATGGGATTTTCGTATGCAAGATGATTCATTAGTATTGGATCTTTTGATCTGACGGTCATTGCGCCCATCTGTGCCGACGCGGTTCCGGGTCCCGCTCGACGATGGCGTATCTGACGCGCACGACGCCTCAACTGGAGAGGTTACCGAGGCGGATCGCCTCCGCTATCTGGTCGGCGTTCACGGCCGTTTTACTGTGGCCCGGTCTACCCACCGTGCCAGGAGGCTGAACGCGCCCAATTGCTCAAGGGCCACCTGTTCCTCGCCATCGGGTGGAGGCAGGTTGTGCATGCCCACATTGCGTACACCCAAGTACAGCGCCTCGCCTAGGGCCCATGCGCCCTGGTGCAGGTTCTTCCAGGTGTCACTGGTGTCTCTGGGGGCTAGTCGAAGGCGGGGGGCGTCGGCCTTGGGGTCATCCAACGAGAACGCCATCTGGAACAGCTTGGCCTCCCCTGGCTGCACGACCCCGAGCTTGGCCTGCGTTTCCGCGTTGATGCGAAGAGCTGCCTGCAGTACGGCTTGATGTGGGAAGCCTCTGGCCCAGAAGACCGCACCTGTCTCCCAAGCCCAGGGATGAAGCGGGCCGGCGTTCATCTCGGGTGCGTCGCTGCCTAGGTTGGCGGCCAGCTCGTCGGCGCGCTCGAGCGCAGCCATCCCGCGGGCGGTCTGCTCCCGGAGCCCCGCCCACAGCTTGTCCGGCTTCGGACGACCGTCCCGCCACCCGGCGAAGCCGGGGATGCGGTCCAGGATCTGTTCCACCACGTGAGCCTGAGCGCCCAGCTCTTCGCTTGACCCGCGGTTACTTACACTTCCAATGAAACCGGGCCCACTGGGCACGTACGTGACGGTCAGTTCAAGAAACCTCCGCAGTGCACCGACGGCCCACTCGCTACGCATCCTAGCCATGCCTCCAACATAAGGCAGCGACACTGACTTAGTCCTTGAGACATATTCCAAGCGGGCCATTGCTCCTTAGCGGTGCCTGTCGTGAAGGCGGTTGGCCCGGCGAACGGCCTGCTCATCATCGGAGACGACGCGCGGCAGGTCACGACGCCCTGCTGCCGTAGGGGCGGCGGCGTCGACGCGGCTGGGCACCCGAACCGGTACCCCAGCCAGACGCTCCGTCGACGCGCGGTCGGGCGCCGTAGCTTGGCCAAGGGGGCAGCGGCGCGTCATCAAGGACCTGGATGTGATGGGCGAAGTGTTCGATCCAGCGTTGCCACGCGAACACCAGCGTCGATGTGGGACCATGGGCCGCGGCAAAGCCAATACCAGTTCAAGACCGCGCTACACAGCAATCAAGTGCGGTACCGCGGCGGAACCTGTGCTGGCTGCGCCGAGTGAGGCGGCGATGGCCTTGCCCAGAGCGCGGGCGACCGGGGGCGGGAAGGCATTGCCGATCTGCCTGTAGGCCGCGGTTTTGCGCCCAAAGAACTGCCAGTCGTCGGGGAAGCCTTGGACCCGCGCGGCCATGCGCAGGGTGAGGCCAGGGTCGAGATCGATCGGATCCCCCGCCCTCGGCGGGTCGTTCGCGAGGGTTTTGCCGTTGACGCCGAGCGCCGCCCAACTCGCCCGCGCGCGTGTGGGGCCGAGGTCGGGGCCACCGTGCTTTCGGGATCCACCCACGAGGGTGGGTCCTACACCGGACGCCCGTTCGCGCCACGCGAGGGCTCCTTCCCAGCCGTCAGCCGCCATGAGGTCCACGAGGGCTTCACCGACCGTGGGAGGCGTTCCCACAGGGGTTGGCCACGCCAAACCTTCGGAGTACTCCTTCTTCACGCCCATAAGCACGAAGCGCGGCCGGAGCTGCGGGACGCCGTGCTCCGACGCGTTGATGACCTGCCATTGCGTGACGTACCCGAGCTCGTGAAGGCGGGCCAGGACCCCGGCTCGGTAGTCGGCGAACCTGCTGGTGGCCAGCCCGCGCACGTTCTCCAGCAGGACCGCGCGGGGCTTCGCCTCCTTGATCAGGCGCAGAGCCTGCGGGAACAGGTCCCGCTCGTCGTCGGCGCCCTTCCTCTGGCCGGCGATGCTGAACGGTGGGCATGGCACCCCACCCGCAACCAGGTCGACGCCTTCGTACTCCCTCCCGTCGAGGTCCGCGACATCGCCCTCGATGACGTTCCAGCCCGGCCGGTTGAGGCGCAAAGTCGCGCACGCCGCGGGCTCGATTTCCACTACGGCCGCGTGATCGAAGCCAGCCTGCTCCAAGCCCAGGGCTTGTCCGCCCGCTCCGGCGCAGATCTCGAGCGCTGTGAGCCCGGTCACGGTCGATTCACCGAGCCCAGCGCCGACTCGAGCAGCTCGGCTGCTGTCTCCGACATGCTCCGGTTGCGCTCGTCCGCCACCTGCCCGAGGCGTTCAGCAACGAGGCGCGGCAGCCGCACCATGACGGGGGTCCGCTCGCCGCGCCAGTCAGCTCGACGCTGCCTGGTCGGGCCTGGGCGTGAAGAGATGCCGGATGTGCTCACGGCCGCATCCTGTAACAAGATGGCGCTGTGCGGCGGGCTGACGCGCCGCACGGAGGCGACGGAGCATCGGGTATGGGCTCGGCGAGCAAGAACCACGGTTCTCATCGGGTCGTGGTGTCCTACGCGAGCACCCCTGGCGTGCGCTCCCGCATGCGGCAACAGCGTTCGCGTGACACAGCGCCGGAGCTCGCTGTCCGCAGGCTGCTGCATGCAGCGGGGCTGCGGTACCGCGTGGACCGCCGCCCGCTGCCGGGGCTGCGCCGACGGGCCGACATCGTCTTTGGGCCTGCCCAGGTCGCCGTCTTCATTGACGGCTGCTTCTGGCATGGCTGCCCAACGCATGGCCGCCGTCCCGTGGCCAACGATTGGTACTGGCCGGAGAAGATCCGTCGAAACCGTGAGCGGGATGCCGACACGACGCAGCAGCTGGAAGCGGCCGGCTGGCTGGTTATCCGGGCCTGGGAGCACGAGTCGGCGCAAGCGGTCGCGGACCGCGTTGTCGCCGCGGTCGATTCGCGGCGGCCGTCAGCTCAGCGGTTCAGGGCTCGAGCCTCTCTCTCACGGCCTGGCGGGCCGCGGCCGGTAGTACGCGGTACGCCGCCCACAGTTGTTCCTCTAGCGGGCGCGGCCGGGACCCCTGCGCCACCCAGGAGCGAAGCCGCTCTCGCTGTGCGCTGTCAAGGGTGTTGAGGCCCTCGAGCAAGTCCTCGACCGCCATCGGCGCCCGCACCGATGCAGCGCGGCAACGGTCGCAGGCAGCCACCCACATTGCCGGGTCACCATCCGCTTCAACGCGGGTAGCACTCAGAATCGCTGTGCGAATCGGGTCATCCGGGTAGGCGCATCCGGCGGCGGCGCCGCAGAACACGCAGCAGAAGCCGTCGTCTGCCAGGACGGCCTTCCGCTGCTGATCGCTCAACCCACCTGGGGCCGGACGTGCGGTGTACCCCCGCTCCCAGACCGCGCCGCCCTCCTCGACGAGGCGCAGCTCGTCAGGGGTGAGAGAACGGTCCTCCCGGTACGTCGCGATCACCCAGCCCTCCGGCCGGAGGTCGCGCATGCGACGGTCGATCTGCTCCACGTTAGGGAAGGCCGCGCGCAGGTCAGACTTCGTAAACGTGCCACCTCGGCCCACCTCGGAGTGCAGCCAAAGAGCGACGCGGACCCGACTCCCCGCTGTCGACGTTCTCCAGTCAGGGACGCTCATGCCGGCCATACTCACCTACTGACACAAGGCTGTCGATCGGCGCCTCGTGCGCGCAAGCGGGACCTTGTCAGCAGCGCGAGCGCCTGAAACAGCAGATGGAGGAACGATGCCGACTCTCGAGCCGCCGAACGCCGCCGATGTCCGGCGCATCGTGGAGGAGCGGCTGGCCGCTCTGGACGGGTCGAACGGACTGCAGGAGACCGTGACCGTTGAGTGGCGGGCGCAGCAGCGAGCTCTCCCCGTGATCTCGATGCCCGTTGACCTGCTGACCTACAACCCCGCGACCCACCGAGTGCGGGCGCAGCGGTCCCTAGACCCGGCCCGCGACCAAGACCTGACCGCTCAACCGTTCGGGACTAGCGCCCAAGCCTACCTGCATCACCTGCTCATGGGCGATCCGGCCGACCCGTCCAAGACGGACCCAACCTTTGAGGCCTTGAAGGACGATCTGGAGCAGCACGGCCAGAACGAGCCAGGAATAATCACTCGCGCTGGTGTCCTAATCAATGGAAACACCCGACGCGCCGCCATGAAATCTCTCGGCCAGGAACACATGCGTGTTGCCGTGCTGCCTCCGGACGCTGGGCACGGGGACCTGCAGTCCATCGAGCTGTCCCTACAGTTGCGTAGGGACCACCGCCGCGACTACTCCTTCATGAACTTCCTGCTTGCGGTTGACGAGCGGGTCGCCGCGGGCCGCCCGCCCGGCGAAATCCAGGCTGACTTCAGAATCAAGGCCACGACTTTCGAGCGCGCCCTCTGGATCCTGGCCTTCGTGCGCGAGGCGATAGACCGGAGCCGAGTCCAAGGCACATCCGGTCAAGACATTGCTATGAGGCTGGTGGATTTCGAGACTCACCAAGGAAAGCTCGAAGAACTGTACCGCGCCTACAGTGCGCTGAAGCCTAAGTCGCCGGACGACGCTGAGGCCCTGCGGGAGCAGCGTCTCCTCGCGATAGTCCTCGGGAAGTCCAAGACCGACGTGCGCTTCATCGACGCTGACTTTACGGAGCGCTACATGAGAGGCGTCCTTCCTCCGCCGAGCGCCCAAGCCGCCACCGCCGTCCGGATCCCCGGTACCTCCCTTACCGCCGCCGCGCCGAGCCAGACGGTGCAGGCCTTGCGGGCTCTCACCGACGAGGCCTTGAAGGCCCGTTCCGTGGAGCTTGCGCCCACTGGCGTGGCACCGCAGGTGCTGGCCACGGCAAGCGCCGCCCTGCAGAAGCTGGACGCAGCCCTCGACGGGGCACTTGATCAGGCTGGTAAGCAGAACCGCGTCATCAAGAAGCGGTACGCGGCTGTGGACCGCCTCTCCGACGCCAACGAGGACCTCGAACTCTCCTTGGCCGCGGTGGCTGATGCCAGGTCGACAGGGAACTTCAAGGCTGATGACCTCGACGAAGCGCTGCTGACCATGCGGGGGAACCTCGCGAAACTCGCCCAGCTGGTGAGCCGGGGTGAGAGCAGCACTGGCGACGGCGTGGCCTGGCTGCGCGCAGCGGCAAGCCTGCCCAACGCCAGCGGCTGAGGCCCGTGCTGCAGCTGCGCTTTTCCACCCGGGCCGCCTATGTTGAGGTGACTTGCGACCCGTCTGCTGCTGCAGGACTGCAGCGGCTGCGCGGCAGGTTCTCAACTGCTGTGAGCCTGAGCGGCCATGCCTTTGATGTGGCCGTTGACGATCTGCTCGTCAACCTGCACGAGCTCGCGGCGTGGCCCGCGGAGGATACGGACATCAGGTGGCAGCCGGAGCTGTTGACCCTGGTGGAGAGCAATGCGGAAGACAGCGCGACCGTGCAGGGGCAGCTTGCCGCCGCTGGTACCGCGGCCGCTCCTGAGCTCCACGACGGGGTCCTAGGCGACGGCTGGTCAGCGTCGTTGACTGACTTCCAGCGAAGGGACCTCACCCGCCTGTTGAGCTTGTCCCACGGCGCCAATTTCAGCGTCCCCGGGGCCGGGAAGACACGGGTGTCGCTGGCCGCGTTCCAAGCCCGCCGCGATGCCGGGCAGGTTCAGCGGCTCCTCGTGGTGTGCCCTAAGTCCGCTTTCGAGAGTTGGCAGACCGAGACCGCCACCTGCTACCCGGATGGCCAGGTCCAGGTGGCCGTCATAGATCAGCCCACTCTCCCACCCGGGAACGTCCTGCTGATCAACTATGAACGGCTTCCTGACGCCTACCCTGCGCTGTTGCAGTGGCTCCGCGTTCGGCCTGCCATGCTCGTGCTCGACGAGGCCCACCGGATGAAGCTTGGCGCCGCCGGGGCCTGGGGCGCGGCGTGCCTGGCGCTCGGCCCATACGCGGCCCGGCGGATGATCCTTTCCGGCACCCCCGCTCCTAACGGCGCACAGGATTTGGAGAACCTTTTCGGCTTCGTCTGGCCCGGCCAGGGCCGGGCTGCGGTCACCCGCGCGGTCGGCGGCAACGACCTACGGGCGGCGAGCCGACTCCTGCGGCCGTTGTTCGTCCGGACCACGAAGAACGAGCTGCAGCTACCTCCCGTAGAAATCAGCCTACGGCGGGTCGCGCTGCCGGACCTCCACCGGGAGCTCTACGCCGCGCTTCTCGGACAAGCCTCGGGACGGTGGCGCGGAGCAGAACAGGACGCAGAAGCCCTCGGCCGCGTGCTGCTCTACCTGCTCATGGCCGCTACCACCCCTGCGCTCCTGGCAACCGGCAGCAGTCGATACGAGCCGCTTCCCTACCGCCTCCCGCCCCTACAACCGCCCCCCGGGTCGAGCCTCGCCGACCTTCTTCGAGACCTCCCCCACTACGAGATGTCGCCGAAGTACCAGGCTGCGGCCGGGATCGTTGCCGCCAACGCCGAGGCGAAACGCAAGACCCTGGTGTGGTCCACCTTCGTCCGAAACCTCACGTCCCTTGAACTGCTGTTGCAGCGCTTTAACCCCGCCCTGGTGCACGGGGGCACCAAGGACCGCTCCGAACAGCTGCGCCGCTTCCGTGAGGACCCCGACTGCATGGTCCTGCTGTCCAACCCAGCCACCCTTGGCGAGGGCGTGAGCCTGCACCACCACTGCAACGACGCCATCTACATCGACCGCGACTTCGCCGCCGGGCGGTTCCTGCAGAGTCTCGACCGAATCCACCGTCTGGGGTTGTCCCCCGAGACCACGACCCGAATCACGGTGCTCAGCGCGGAGCAGACCGTCGATGAGCTGGTCGAGGCACGCCTCGCGGACAAGCTGCACTTCCTCGGCGGGGTGCTGAACGACCCCGCCGTCCTCCAGCTCGGGGACCTCGACGAGGAGCCGACAGCTGCCGTAGGCATGGACGGCGCCGACATGCAAGCCCTCATCGCGCACCTCGGCTCAGCCTCCTCCGGCTGATCATGCTCCCCCCTCCGAGCGTTCTCACCGCCGCCCACCGTTGGCTCAGGCTGCTCCAGCGTTCTTCAGTCGTCCAGGCCTCGGTATTCATCCGCGCGGATCCGCGGTACACCGACCTAACTCCCACCCAGTACGCAACGGCCCTCGACTGGCTGCTAGCCACGAGCCTGGTCACAGAGACTGACACCCACCAAGAACTCAGCCCCCGCGCTGCCGGGCTTGCTGATCCCCGCCTGCGCGAGCTCCTGCTTGAGCGCACCCTCACCGCCGCGCCGCCGATCTGGTTAGCTGACGCTGACACCCTGGTCCGCGACCCGAGCGACCTTCCACAGGACGTCGCCGACCTTGCTGCCGCCCTCGGGCTGGATGAGACCGACACCATGCTGGCGGTGCGTCGAGCCCACGGCCGAGTCGACCTTGAAGCTCGACAACGCGTGGGGTCAGCAGGCGAGGCAGCCCTTGTCGCACTACTCGAGCAGCGCTGGCCCGGTTCCACTGAGCACGTCTCGCTCGACGCTGATGGGTTGGGCTACGACGTTGCGTTCACCACGGCGGAAGTCACTTGGCACCTCGAAGTCAAAGCCACTAGTCGTCGCGGGCGGCTTCTTTGCTTTCTCAGCAGGAACGAGTTCGAGGTTGGACTGCTCGACCCGAACTGGCGCCTCGTCATCGTGGGCCTCGGGGAGGCGGACGAACTGCTCGCCTTGGCCACAGCCGACCACCAATCGCTCTCACGGCGCTCCCCTCGGGATCACGACTCCGCCACTCGATGGGAAAGCGTGCGATACGAATTGGGGCCATCCGACCTCCGGCCAGGACTCACGTTCGTCGCCACCCAATCGCTTCCTGCAGACGACGTCCTCCGCAGCGGTCACGCAGGTAGGCGAACCGTCCCTTGGATGCCTGTGTCGACGGCGACTGAAGACTGCTGCGCAGCCGACGGGTGAACATCCCGCGGTATGAGGTCGTGGGCAGGTCGTCGCCTGTGTGAGCTGGTGGCGTGTCGGTGCTGGGTGGGGCCGGTCTCCGCGGGTGGGGTGGTGATCACCACAACCAACCCGCCCCACATGTTCCGAGGGAGGCCTGCCCGTGCCGCACCTAGTGCCCCGTTGTCTGTCGAAGGTCGTGGACGCCTGATCCGGCGCGTCCTGGGCCTCGACGACAGACCTCGACGTCCGGTTGCTCATGTCTAGGCCCCGGAACCTGCTGTGCACGAACCGTGCTACCCGCCGACAGGCCAGCAAGCGAGGGTGTTTTCTAGTAGCACGCCGTCTGAGCGAACCGTCGCCCCCGCGATCCTCACCCCAGCGTTGTTTCCAGCGCTGACCGCCCCGGGGTCTGAGGACGCGGATATTGCCCGGGAGCATTCGCGCCGCCGAGGACGTCGCGCGGTGCCATGACCCGGCCTCCGGCTGTGACCGCAGGCACCTGAGCGAGAGTGTCCGCGCGAGCAACCAGGGATGACAGACCGCGTAGGAGTCTCGGCTCGGTCTCCTGTTCCTGACCACGTGACGGGGGGCGCGCCCATTCCTTGGGGCGAGCTCGTCGCCAGAGGAGGTCATCGGCGGCTTCGGCGTGGATATTGGGGACAAGCCACCGGCCGTTGCGGACGGACTCGGCGGCGTGGGTGGACAGAGCTCGCACCACGGCACGGGACGTGTCGACGCCGGCGGCAATTGCGGAGATGTAGGGCTGGGATGAGGGGTGCTGCCAGCCCCGGCCGTCGCTGGTCGCCACTCCCATGAGCAGAGCCCGCGTCTGCGCCGGTGGTCTCGGGTCGTCGGGCATCAGGGCGGCCAATTGCCGGGTGCCGGTGATATTCGTCCGGATCGAGACCGCGAGCTGACGTGCGTGTTCGGCCCGGGCTGGATCGGTCTGCGAGAGGGCGCGAGCGGCGGCGTCGAGGAATCGAGCTTGCCCGTCGGCGAGCAGGACGACGGCCTGCGGGCTGAGGTGTTCGGCGGACTGAATCTGCGCGACGAGGCGCTTTTGGGCAGCCACGACCGCGCCTGGGTTGTTGACCGCGAGCACACGGGAGGGGTTGCGCTCGGGTCCGGGTTCGGTCCAGTCGGGTGTCGGGCCTGCGCTGGCGACAGCGCCAGTTTCGGTGGCGGCAATGCGAAGTCCCGAGGTCGTCGCTCCTTGCAGCTCGTCGGCGACGGCCGGGTCCAGGTCCGGATGGCGCTGTGCGGCCTCTAGGAGATCGTGGTCGAGGACGGCGACAGTGCGGGCCAAGGCAGCGACGTCCGCTACGGCGGACCACTGCTGGTCACCGGTTGGTGTTGGGGCGCGTTCGGACCATTCGTGGCCGGCGAGGAGGGTGTGCCGTCGGATCTCGGCCCAGCTGCGGGCTCCGTCGGACGAGCTGGCGCCACGGTCCGCGAACTCGGGAGCTGGGTCGATGATGGGCTGGGGCGTGGCAGCGAGCATCCGCGCGAGCATGGCGACCGGACGGCGTTCGGCCTCCTGGATCGAGTGTTCTTCGCGGATGAATGTGACGGCTCGGGCGGGTCCGACGGCTCCTGGGTTGCCGGTGACGTTCGCGAGCACCTGACGGAGCAGTTGCAGGGTGTCGCGTCGGGCGACGAGAGCAACGGCGAGGCCGTCGGCGTCGAGCGAGCGTGAGGCGCCGGAGTGCGCTAGCTGGGCGAGCTCGCGGGCCAGCTGAGAGGTCTCGTGCCGGAAGCTCATGGCACGGGCTGGCCCTGCAGCGTCCGCGAGGCCTCGGCGAGTCGGGCAGCGGTGTCAGGGTCCTCTACGACACAGATCGCGGCCGCCAGCGCGTCAAGGGCCTCGGTCAAGGACACCGATACGTCGGAGGGGAGTTCGCCGACGGGCGGGTGCGGTGGGTGGACAAGGTCGAGGGTGGCCAGCGCGACTGTGGCCGGGTAGGCGTCGTCACCGGGCTGGTCGGATAGCCGGGCCAGGATCGCTCGTGCCTTGTGCAGCTGTGGCGTTTCGGGGGTGATGTCCATGGCTCAACCTCCGCGGCGGATGCGTGGTCACCCCATGGTCGCTGATCCATGCTGTGGACACATTGTCGACACGTCTGATGTGGATAACCCCCGAACGCGCAGTTCAGGCGCTGCATGATCGTCCGTGGCGGCTGGCCGGACCGGGTCGTCGCTGGGGCGTGACGCGCTGCCGGGAGGCGGGGCGCGGAGCAAGCTATGTACTTACGGCACGTAAGTCCGGCCCGTGCTCGACGCCCCGCTGGGGTCGAGGCACCGTTGGGGTGTCCCGCCGGTGGCGGGTCGCTGCGCTGGGCATCGGCCTGGTGGCCGGGAGGTGGTGACGAGGTGGATGGGAGCGACGGTCTCGACCACGCGGGTCGGCCGGGGGCGGGGGAGCGCGCCCGGCGCAGCGTGGTCCGGCAGCGCCGGGCGAACGTGGCCGGCGGCCGCCGTGGCGGTCACCGGGTGCTCGTCACGCTGGATGAGGAGGAGCAGCTGGCGCGTCTGGCGGCCGCCCAAGGGGTCACGGTGCCCCGACTGCTGGTGGAGTCTGCCCTGGCCCAGCGCGGGGAGACCGCGACGCAGCGCCGCGATGCTCTGGTCGAGCTGCTCGCGGTGCGCCGGCTGCTGACGGCGGTGAGCGTCAACGTCAATCAGGTCGCGGCCAAGGCCAACGCGACGTCGCGGATGCCAGCCGAGACCGCTGGGGCGCTGAGCGCCGTGCGGCGGCTCGTCGCCCGGATCGATGACGTGCTCGACCAGCTCGACAGCCGGGTCTGACCCCGAACGGCGATCGAACCGGGAGGAGGTGGTGATGCCGAACGTGACCCGCGGGGAGCGGATGACAGGGCTGCTCGTCTACCTCGCCGGTCCGGGCCGGCACAACGAGCACACCGACCCGCACCTGGTCGTCGGCGACGCCTCGGTCATGGCCGTCTATGTCGGCGACGCAGGGCAGCGGCTCGACGTCGCGGCCGCCCGGCAGGTGGCGCACACCCTGGACCAACCGCGCAGGGTCCTGGGCGTCGACGTCCCGGGCGGGTCGGTGTGGCACTGCTCATTGAGCTTGCGGGCCGACGAAGGCCAATTGAGCGACGAGAAGTGGGCGGCCATCGCGACCGACTTCGTCCAGCGCATGGGTTTCGCCGAGACGTCCGGCTGGGCGCCGTGCCGGTGGGCCGCCGTCCGGCACGGTCTCAGCGCGAACGGCAACGACCATATCCACCTCGTGGTGTCCCTGGTCCGCGAGGACGGCACGAAGGCCGATGTGTGGAATGACTTCCCCCGCGCCCAGCGGGTCTGCGGCGACCTCGAACGAGAACACGGCCTTGAAGTCCTCGCGTCGCGGACAGTGGGCCGCGGCGAACGTGGCCTCCACCCGGCGGAAGTCGCAGCGGCGCACCGCACAGGCGCTCCCGAGCCCGCCCGAGTGAGCCTGGCCCGGCTGGTCAGAGCCGCGGCCACGAGCTCGGTTGACGAGGCGGACTTCGTCCGATCGATGCGCGGGCACGGGCTACTCGTGCGTCCGCGCTACGCGGACGGGAGCGTCAATGTCGTGACGGGTTTCTCCGTCGCCCAACGCCCGACGGCAGGGGAGCGTCCGGTGTGGTTCGGCGGCGGTCGCCTCGCGCGTGACCTCACTTTGCCTCGGTTGCGGACGTCGTGGTCGAGCACTGCTGTTAGCACCCGCCGCGCTGCGGCGGAATGGTCGACCCGGGGACGCGCGGTGAATTCACCGGTGAGTACGAGCGCTGTCGCGGACGTTGGCCCGGACGTGTGGCGCGACTTCGTCCGGCAGATCGAGGCCACGCGGCGTCGACTTCGGGACGTCCCGGCTGATGACCATGCGACATGGGCGGGCGTCGCCCACGACAGCGCCGGCGTCTTCGCGACCTGGTCGGCCCACCTCGAACCCACCCCCGGCCCGCTCGCCGCGACCGCTGATGCGCTGGCCCGCTCGGCACAGCTGCGCGCCGCCGGCGCGCGCGATATCGGGGTACGCGTCCCGCGACAAGCGGTGCGCGGCGCGGCGCTGCTCGTCGCGGGCCTCGCCGGGCACGACCACGAGCAGGTCGCCATGGCCGCGCTCCTGCGGCAGTACGCCAACCTGGCCAAGGCCGTGCACGACGCCCACGCCGCGGCAGGGGACGCTCGACGGGCGCGACAGATCGAGATCGCGGTCCGCCAAGAACTGATCGTGGTCGCCCATCAGCTGCCCAGCGAGCCGATGCCTACAGCGCAGCCGCCGGGACGCGGGAAGGCGACCGTCGCGGCGGGACCACCCCTGACTTACCGGGGAACCGCCACCGGCTACGCGCCCGGCGGCCCTGCTCGTGAGCGCGCAGCCGTGACCCGCTCGACCAGTGCCGCTGCCGAGCGGTGACCCAACCGACCGCCACAGAAGGGAGCAACGATGACTCAGGACCCTGACCCCGACGGCGTCGAGAACGCCATGAGCCAGACCGTCAGGACCACAGGAATGGTCGCCGGCTACGTCGCTCAGAATGCGGCAATGGCGGTCGAGCAGCGGGCTCTCCAGGACGCTCAGGACGCGGCGGAACGGACCCGCGAGGCCCGCAACCGGTGGGACGCCCAGCGTCGCGCGGCACTTGCCCAACTCGCGCCAAACCGCAGCGAGGCCTGGAGGGCGGCGGCCCAGCTCCCCGATCTCGTCGAGGCGTGGCGGACAGCCCGAGGCTGGGCAGGCGCCGATCCCCATGCCGGGGTCGCCGAGGACCAGATCGCCCGCACGGTGCGGGATCGCTACGGCATCGACCTGCGAGCCGTCGGCCCGGACCTTGCCAGCGCGCTCGGCAGACGAGCTGCCGACCAAGCTTCCGCTAGTCCGACGCCAGGTCGGCCAGCTGCGGAGGGCGCCCAGGAGGCCGTCGGCCTGCTGGTCGCCGACGACGCTCTCGATCTCCACCCATCCGTCCGTAGGCCACCGGCCGAGACCCACCGCGAGATCGGAGGCGCCGCGGCAGGGCCCGCGACCCCGCAGCACGACCCCGAGGCCGACGAGGCAACGGCGATCGCCGCCGTAAATCAAGCATTTCCCGCAGAGGAGGCCCTGTCGGTTCCGCTCGACCATGGCCGCATGGCGAGCGGTCCCCGGGTACCCACTCCCCGGCAGCGGCCGCCTGAGTTGGGGCGTTCCTGACTAGCAGGGCGCTAATTGGACGCGAGGTATCGCGATGGCGCCAAGCCGAAATGTGGCCCTCGGAGATAGGGGGCTACCCGAGGTCGAGGGCACCCTCGAAGACGGTGGTGAGGGCGGATCTGACGTCTTCGTTCTCAACGTCCTTCGCGATGTGGGTGAAGCCGCCGTGGGCTGCGCGGATCAGCGGGCGCTGGGTTTCGAGGTATCGGGTGAGGAAGTCCTGGACCGGGCCTGGGGCCCGGGCTACGGCGGCCTCTGTGTAGAGCACCGTGAGCGGGAACGCCCAGCAGGCATGGAGGAATCCGAACGCCGGGCGCGGTGCGCGGCGCCATGGTGAGTAGACGGCGAGGTCGGGGATGCGGGTTGCGGTGGCGGCCAGAGCGTCGTTGAGCCAGTTGTGGCCGGCTTCGTGGACGAGGTCACGGGCGAGGATCTCCGGGTGGCCGGTGTGATCGGTAAAGATCGTTCCGGGTAGTGCGCTGATGGTCCAGCTGTGGAGGGTGTCGAGCAGACCGCGCCGGGCGAGGAGGCAGATCACCTTGGCGCCGCCGCCGAGGAGCGTGCCGAAGCCGTGCTGGTCGGCGAGGGTGATGGCTTCGGTGCAGTGCTCATGGTCTACGGCGTCGGCTCGCTGGCTGGCGGCGTTGATCAGGTAGTAAGCGGTGTCGGAGATCGCGGGCGACCGCAGCAGGTCATCCGCGGGTGGGTTGAGGATGATCGTCGAGCCTGTGGACGTGGGTGAAGCGGGGACGACGCTCTTCTGTGGGGTTTCGCGGTACCACTGGAAGCTGGTCGTGTCGCCTGCCTCGGCCGCCCGGTAGGCCCCTTCGAGGACGTGGTGCGCCGTGGCATAGCCCAGAGCGAGGTCGTCACTCGACTCGTTGGGGGCACGCTGGACGACGGCGGCTGTGGCCGACCCGGTCGCGATGAGGGCGTGGATCTGGTCGCGGCGCTCACGGCGGTGGTTGTCGATGATGTCGAGCAGGGCACGGTTCGTGAGAGCGGCGAGCGGGCCGGTTGGTGTCGTAGGACGCCCGGCGGCGCCGGCGGTCGCCGGCGCCGTGGACGTGAGCGGTGCGGTTGTCATTGCGGGGTGGCCAGGTCCGTCTCGGGGTCCTGGGTCTCGGGCTCCCGGGTCGAGACAGGCCAGTCATCGGCCGAAACGCTGGAGGTATGAGCGGTGGTGCGCACGCCGGTGCTTCCCTCGCGGAGGGCGGCGACGGCGGTGAGGAACTCCTCGTGGTTGTCGGTGGGCGCGGTCATGTGTCCGTCCTTTCGGTGGTTGTGGCTGGGTCCTCGGCGAGGAGCCAGTTGAGGAACTTCCGGCAGTGGCCCGTCAGGACCGGGTCCGTGCTGTGGGTGAGCTGGGAGCCGTAGAGCAGGGCGGTCCCCGGGGTCGGGTGAACGGTCCAGCGTGTTCGGGGCAGGGCGCGGAACCACGGGGAGGAGTTGTCGGCGCCGTCGTGCGCGATGCTGATCGACGCGTCGTACCCGCAGGCGCTAGGCGGCGCGTCGGTGGCCCACAGCCGGGGGCTGCCAGTGGTTTCCACGGCGAAGTCGCCGCCGTCGTCGGCCGCGCTGATGAGGACGCTCATGCCAGCGATCTGGCGCGGCCAGGAGGCCGGGTCGGGGGCGATCCCGTCGACGTGTGGAGTGATGTGTTGTCCGGGGCCGTACTCGACGTATGTCCACGGCCGCCAGGCGGTGATGGACGGGAGGACCCGCGTGATGGCGGGAAGGGCGGTCCGCAGCGCGGCGTCGAGGATGGCGGTCACCTCGTCGGGCAGGTTGGTGATCTCGATCCGGCCGCGAGGCTCGTAGATGGTCATCGCCTGCTGCGCTGAAAGTCCGGGGATCTCGTGCATCGTGGCCGCCCGGTCCACGTCGTATCGTCCGGCGCCTTTGCGGGCCAGGAGACCGGTCATGGCCTTGTCGAGGTCCGTGACCTCGCTGGGGGCGAGGAAGCCCTCGACGCTGTGGATCGTGAGGGTTTCCGCAACGTGGATCATCGGGTCTCCATCTCGAGTTCGGGGTCGGTGGCGTACAGCTCGACGGCGACGTCGTTCGCTGCGGCGCACGCGCACGACCTCGCCGTCTTGGTGACTCCGGCGGCGGTGACGAGGGTGGTGAGGATCGCGACCGCGTTGTCCCGGAAGACCGTCCACTTGTCCCAGCTCATGTCGCGCGTGGCGGTCAGGTGCAGATCGAGCGCGGGGTGCTGACGTCCCGAGACCTCGGACACCACGAGAGAGCGACCGATCGTGACCTGGCAGCCGGCGGGTAAACGGGCTTCGGCAGTCGTGGTCAGGCGACAGAGACGACCGGCGAGTTCGGCGGCGTCGTCGGGGGTGCGGGGTAGCAGCCCGACCCGCAGTGGTGCGGGGGTCTCGCCTGCACGGCGGTGGCCTTCGCAGCTGTCATAGGTGACGGCCCGCCACGTGGTGGTGAAGGCGTCGACGAGCGGCCAGACGGCGGGTTCGATGCCCTGGCGCCAGTCGGGGTGGTGAGGATCGAGGTCGTCGGCCTCGACGACATCTGCCTGGCCTGCAGTGTTGATGTTTCCCGTGGGACTGCGGAGGAGCCGAGCGCGCGGTCGGGGCCGTGTGGGGTCGTCCCATCGGTCCAAGAACGCCGTGACGTCGCGCATCGAGTTCGGGGTCCGGGGTTGCCATTGGATTCGGCGGCAGCGGGCTCCGGCCGGGTGCTGCGGGGCGGCGAGGAGGGCGGCCATGCCGTCGATGAGACGCATTCGGTGGGTGCAGTAGGCGTCGTCGGAACCGGCGGCGGCCGATTCACGCAGCCGGGTGGCGACACATCCCCCGCCGCAGGTGTCGCGGTATCGACACTCCGCGCATTTGGTCATGAGGGACTTCCCCATGCTCAGCAGCGGGGACGCGGCCTGTGCGGAGACGATGTCCGCTTCCGTGCTGGTATCGCCGAGGGTGGTCAGCTGCGCCTGGGGCCAGGGCAATTCGTCGCAGCTGCCGAGGCGCCGGTCGGGGTACAGCGTGAGGACGTGGTGGCACTTGAGGTCGCTGAAGTGGCAGCTGCGCACGCCGAGGCCCCGCAGTCGCCGGATGACGGCGACGGCCGGTTCGAGGGACAGCCGGGCGAACAGCCCGCTTGAGATCCAATGGCTCGCGGCTTCGAGGATGAATTCGGCGTACTCGTCGGGGGTTGTGGCCCACTCGGGCCCGCCGATGGGGTTCACGGCGTCGCGTTGGAGCCGTCGGCTGACGGGCTCGGAGCGAGTGCGCGCGGCGGACTGCGGGTCGCCTGATTCGATGCTCGGAACCGGTGAGGTGACGGTGGCGTCGAAGCAGGGGACGAAACTGACGGCTCTGACGGCGTCGAACTGGCCGAGGTGGGTGAGGACGTCCCTGGCCCGCCCGAGGACTCGCGGGGTGACGACGCTGATCAGTCCAGCGTGTCGACCGCGGGCGGCGAGGAGGTCGAGTGCCGTGACGACGCGTTCGTGTGTGGGTTGCCCGTCGTAGCCGACGCGCCAGGAGTTGCCCATGGGGTCGCCGTCGAGGGAGATCCCCAGTTCCAGTTCCGGGTAATGCTCGTCGAACAGGTCGAGCCAGGTATCGGTGAGCCGGACGCCGTTGGTCTGCAGCGACACGCGGATCACGTTGGGTGCCGCAGCCATCTCGTCGAGGATCGCGGCGATGTGGTTGTGCCCGGCGGTCAGCGGTTCGCCGCCGTGGATCTCGACGGCGACGGGTCGGCCCCCGAACAGTCGGGTGATCCTGGCGACGTCGCCGGCGTCCATTCGGGTCGCGCTGGGGGTCGCCTTCCGCTTCTCGTAGCAGTAAAGGCAGTCGATGTCGCAGGTGTCGCCACGGACCTTGAGCAATACCGACACGGCCTCGCTGTGGTCGGCGAGGTCGAGCGACCGGTAGATGGCCTCGACATCGACCGGCCTGTCGAGCGGGTCGCGGGCCGAGGCGGGAGTTGCGGTCGCGGTCACGAGTGGGCCCGCCTGGCCTGTACTCGGGACAGCCATTCGGTGAGTTGGGCCGCCGTCAGGCTGATGCGAGCGTCACCGCACCCGATGAACCATTCGTCGCTGTAGCGGTGTGGCAACCAGCCGAGGCCGGTGACGCTCCCGGGCAGGTTCTGGTCGTGCGGGTTCGGCGGGTGTTCATCCCCTGCTGCTGACGCGTCGGTGTCGCCATTGCTCGTCAGTGGCCAGCATTCGGTCAACGCGGCCGCGGTGCGCATCTGCGCGACGGCGAAGGTGGTGTCGGCAGTGCCGGCCTGCTCACGTCCGAGATCCGGAAATGGATCATGCGGTGAACCGAAGACCCGTCGCTCCAAGGAGGGCAGCCACTTCTCACCGAGCAGCGGGGCGCCGGCAGCGGCGCAACGGGCCAGGGCAGTGCACGCGTCCAGGCGTTTCCACGTGACGGTCGCTTCGTCGTGGAGGCCGTCGAGATGTAGGCCGACAAGATCCTCGGCGAGGCTGTGTGCCTGTTCGACCTGATGCGTGACCGCCCACTGTCGGTACACGCGCTCCTCGGCCGGGGTGATGACCGGTTGCCACCCGTCCGGTGTGAATCGGTGGGCCGTGCGCAGCCGGGTGAGGTCCCCGATCGCAGATCGGACGGTGCGGAAGACCTCGACGTCGTCGAGCCGAACCTCGAAGGACGCGAGCAGCCCACGGACGGTCGTCACCTCGGGGTGCGTCGAGGCGGTCAGGTCGACGCGGATCCCGTCGACGATGCGGGACCGGTTCTCGGCCTTGGACGGAGCGTCGGTGACGACCCGGAGGTCCACGTCGCTGCGGGCATGCGCCAGCCCGTAGGCCAATGCGCCCTCGACCCAGACCTCCACATCCGGCCGTGAACCGGCGATGTCCGCAGCGACCCGTTCGGCCAACTCCAGGCGGAGGGTTGCCGAGTTCCGTGCCGAAGCGGCCTGGCCCGTCGGGTTCATGCCGCGACCCGACGGGATGTCTGCTCGCGGGCGAGCAGCGCATGAGTGGTCGTGAGGACCCACTGATCGAGGGCTGCCCGGACGTCGCTGCGTTGGGCGCCGACATGGGGGCTGAGGAGCAGGTTCCGTGGTGGTCCGACCTGTGTGAACAGGTCGAGGTCGTCGGGTTCGATGGTGTCGATCGCGAGCCCGGACAGGGCGCCCACGTTCAGGGCGTCCAGGCACGCCGGCACGTCGAGCGTGTCGACCCGTCCCACGCACACAAGCACCGGGCGCTTCTCGGCGACCGCGTCAAGGAACTCCCGTCCGAACATTCGGGTCGTCGCGGGCCGCAGCGGGAGGGCCACGACGTGAAGGTCCGCTGAGGACGTGCAGTCGGCGGGTGGGAGTTGGCGAAGGTGTGGTCGGGTCGACGGCCACGCGGAGTAGGCGAGGTCGGCGACGAACGGTTGCAGGGTGCGGCCGACGGCCCTGCCTACGGGTCCGGCTCCCCACACGACCGCGCGGTACTCCGACAGCGGTCGGGCGAGGCACTCGTGCTTCAGGTGCAGCCCGGCGTGGATCCCGTGATGCCCTAACGGCAGCCGCCGCGACAGGGACAGCGCAGCGGTGAGCGCCCACTCGGCGACCGCGTCGGCTGAGGCTGCGGGATTGCGGTGGACCTCGACCTCGCGAGCCGTCAGCGCGGTGAGGTCGAGGGAGTCCGTTCCCGAGCCAGGTCGGACCACGTGACGCAGCTGGGGCAGGCGTGAGAGGGCGTGAGGGTCGACGCGTGTCCCGGAGCGGGTGACGAGGACGATCACGGCGTCGGCGACCGGGGGCGTCAGGTCCGCCAGATCGTCGACGACGTGGACGTCGTGGTCCGGCAGCCCGCGGCGCAGTGAGGTGGGATCGGCGGCGCCGCGGATGACGACGATCGACCGGTGGGCCGGGGCCGGGTCGGGAGTGTTCACGGTTTCCTCCGGTTCGGACCGGCCTCGTAGAGCCCGAACGCGAGGTCGCCCTCACCGGCGAGGACCATCAGAGGCGACCGGCGCCCGAAGTACTCGTCACAGGCCTGCTTGACCCCGGGCAGCCCGTTCCACGCCCGCGGGTTCGCGTCGACGTCGGCGTAGTCGTCGACGATCAACCGGCCGCCGGGTGCGAGGCGAGGAACGCAGTGGATCAGGGACGTGAGGATCGAGTCATGGAAGTCCCCGTCGAGGTATGCGAAGGCAATCGTGGTAGGGAGCTCCACGGGAAGGGTGTCGGCGAACCACCCGGGATGGATCACAGGTGGTGTCCGACCCCACCGGTCGTGAGTGGCGATGACCTCGTCCGGGCTGGCGACGAGGTCTCCGGCGCGGAGGTGGTCGGAGTCGTGGGCGCCGGCAGGTGGCAGGCCGGCGAAGGAGTCGTAGACGTGGATCTGACGGTCGCTGTCGCCCAGGCCGTCGAGGACGGCGCGCAGCCATAGGGCCATGGCGCCGCGGTAGCACCCGATCTCCACAACGGCTCCGCCGATGCCGGTGCGGACGACATGGCCGAGGTGTTCGGCGATCACGTCGAGCCGGTCGGGGTCGACGGTGCCGGCGTGCTCGCTGAGTAGCCAGGATCGAAGGTCACCGACCTCGCTGCGGCCGGAGGTCGTCATCGTCGGCTGCGCCAGTGGGGCCCGTGTTGTCGGGAGCTGTGTCATGGGGGTCACCACCTGTCGAGGAGGGCGTCGGGGTCTGTGCGGGCGAGGGCGTCGCGTAGTCGTTCGGCGATGCGGGGAAGCAGCGGCGCGGTGGACAGCCGCTCCACGGGGAGCCATTCGAAGCCGACCTGGATCGGGTCGGGCGGGTCGGGCATCCGGGGTTCGTCGCGTGGGTCGAGGAGGGTCGCCTGAAAGTTGAACTGCACCTTGTGGACGTCGCCGAACTCGCCCGCCCACCGGGTAGGGACGTACTCGACGACGAAGAGGAGTCGTCGGGGTTCGACCCGTAAGCCGGTCTCCTGCAGCACCTTCCGGCGGACCGCGTCTCGCAGCGGTTCCCCTTCGCGGGCCTTGCCGCCCGGGAGGTTGTAATGGAAGCCCACGTGATCGTCATACGACAGCAGGAGAATGCGGTCGTCGCGGACGACGGCGGCTTTCACGGAGACGCTGATCCGTGGCAGGACCGCGACAGAGGGGCTGCCGGTGGTGTGGCCGGTGACCGGAAGCTCAGACACAGGCTCGTGCCGTCGGGTCGGCGACTCCCAGGACGTCACCGACGGTGACCATGGGAGTGGCCATCGCGGGATGGAACGACCCGGTCACCGAGAACTCCAGGGCGGCGCCTCGCATCCCGGCCATCGCCGCTCTCGTGAGCTGGTTGGCGTAGATGCACATGCGGAACCCCAGGCCTCCGAGTTCCTGCCAGCCCAACTGCGGGAACGCCGTCGGGATGGTGACCAGGGGGACGGGGTGCGACCAGAGCTCGGCGATGTTGCGGGGCTGGGCTCCGGTGGCGTCCTTGGAGTGGATCAGCACGGCGTCGGCGCCGGCGTCGGCGTACTGGTGGGCGCGTTCGAGCGCCGTGGGGAGGTCATGGCCGGCGATGAGGGCCTCTGTGCGGGCGATGAGGACCGCGTCGGGTCCGATCGCGGCCCGCATGCGGGCGAGTTGACCGGTGACGAGGTCGACCGGCGCCAGCGACTGCCCGCGGTCGGTTCGGAAGCTGTTGACCTTGGGGTAGGTGCTGTCCTCCAGGCACAGTGCGGCCGCGCCGGCCCGGAGGAGGTCGTGGGCGTATCGGTCTGCGCCGGCCAGGGACCCACCGGCGTTGTCGACGTCGACGACCACCGGCAACGGGACCACCCGTCCGAGCGCGACAACCACGTCGGTGAGGTCCCGCACGCTGAGGACGTTGGTGTCGGGCAGGCCCAGTGAGGACGAGACCTCCAGCCCGCTGACCCACAAGGCCGTGAACCCAGCCTCGGCGGCGATCCTGGCGGCGATGGCGCTGGACGCGCCCACCGCCCGCACCGGATCGCTCGTCGATGCGGTGGCCAGCGCCTCCCGAAACGAACGGCCGCTGGACGGACCTGGCGTGTTCATCGCGTGGTGCCCGGCGTCGTGGGCGCCGCGATCCCCAGGTCAGGCACCAGGGAGCGGTCGATGAGGGCTCCCCACATGGCGGCCAGAACGCCTGCCATGGGCGCGCTGGCGTCGACGGGCACGACGTCGCCCAGTAGGGGGTACCCGTCGGGGTGGGTGAGGATCTCGCCGTAGGTCAGGTGGACTCGGGTCTGCACATCGGTGGTGTCCCAGTCCGCGCGGGTGGCATCACCCGCGCGCCCTCGGGCCCGCACAACGGACTCCTCCGGGTCCAGGGTCAGCACGAACGTGACGTCGGCGGCGTTGCCCGGGCCGTCGACACCCTCGCCGAGGGCTCGCGCGATATGCCGATACGTCTCGTCGGGGCGGACGCCGTGCTTGACGGCGAAGAACGCCAGTTCGCTGATCAGCCACCGGTCCGCGATCACCGGCCGGTAACCGAGCGAGGGCCGGATCAGCTGATGCAGGGTGGCGTGCTTGTCGGCCAGGACGGCGGCCAGGTAGGAGTCACGGTTGCTCATGGACGGGGAGTACTTCCCGGCCACAATGTCGGCCGCGACCGCTGGGGCGAGGAAGTTCGTCGTCAGGACGCACAGCGGGGTGATGTCGTAGAGGTTCTCGAACAACCGGAACAGTCCCTTACGGGCGGTGGTCTTGCCGGTGCCGTCGAGGCCTTCGATCACGATGAACGGATACGTCCGGGACATCACTCCACCTGCCCGGCGCCGGTGCCGCCCGAATACTTCGTGAACCGGCCACGCCAGGGAACCGACAGCGCCACCAGGTCGACAAGCCGCAACTCGGCCAGGTCGTCGAGCAGCCCGGGCAGACGCGCCTCGACGGCGATGGTGGCCGTGATCGCACGGCAGTACGCCGCCATCGCGTCGCTGTCGGCCACCCCGACCTCGCGCAGGTGAGCCTCCAGCGCCCGTAGCCCGAGCCCGAGGGCCACGACGTCCGTGGCCTCGTGCAGGACCGCGAGGGTGACGGGCGGCTTGTCCTGGTGGAGGGTCACGTGGTGGACGCCCCGGTGACGGATGACGGTGAAGAAGCCCACCCACCACGCGGCGCTCGCGCAGGCCGCTCGCACGCTGTGAGCCCACGCCGTGGTCGACGCCTCGACAAGCTCCGACGCACGAGCATCAGCGGACTCAGACAGCGGGTTCTCGATGGGGTCATCTGGCGCGCCGGACATATACAGCCGCGCCGCTGTGTCGACCCACGGCGACTCAGGCCCGCCGTGAGACCGTGCGGCCCGGCGGCCGGACTCGTCCGCCGGGCCAACCGATCGGGCGCCGGCGAACTGGCGTGCGCGCATGCCGTCGCCCACGTCAGGCAGCGTCGCGTTGCCCTCGACCAGCTGTCGCCATTCCGCCACGTGCAGGTGAACCCGCTGAACGTGGAGCCCGTCGGCCATCGCCAACCAGGACTGTTGAATCGACGGCCCCCTCGGGGGTCCTAGGTCTTGTGCGGTCGTCGCCATGGCCTACTCCTGTCTCGTCTTCGTGTGCGGTCGAGCACTCTCGGCGTGGTCGCTGAATCCTGGCGGGGTCCCATGACGAGTAGTCAGACCAGGCGTCAGGCGCTGGCCGGCGGATGGGGCGGGGCTGGTCACGGCGGCCGATAGCACGGGGACGTCAGCGCCCATGGCGATCCGTTGCTGGGTGCGGCGTTGGGTTTCCGGGTCGCGGCCCAGGTGGACCCAGTCCGGAACGACCACCGCGACGATCACCGTGAAGGACGCTGCCTCGATGAGCGACTCCAGTGCGACGAGCCGAGGCGCGTCGGCGGCGTCGATGAAGACCTGCGCGAGGGCGAATCCCTCACGCTCGGCGAAATCGTCCAGCGTCTTGCGGGTCGATATGTCACGCCGGGGGAGGCCAGCCCGCGTGAGGACCACCTGCGCATAGCCGAAGACGACAGGCCGCATCACGACGGCACCGCCGCGTCCGGTGGCTGTGAGCGGGAGGGACTCGAAGCCGCCGCGGACGCCACGGCAGACATGAGCGCATCTCGAGCGAGCGGGTTGGTAGGCGCCGGGACGGGGTGTTTGGTCTCCCGTCCCGGCGCCATGTCTTCACCTTGGGGCCGATGTCGTCGGAGGACTACGCAGTTAGCACGAAGTCCGCACGCACCTACGGCATCTGAGCCGCGTCGAGGGAGCGCTACGCTCGATCAGTCGTCCGTGACGGGAGGTCTCTTGCTGTGATCGTCGCGCTGTGGACGGGTCGCGAGACGACGGACCTGCGGCGGGCGCTGCGAATGACGATCGCCGAGTTCGCCGACGTGCTGGGTGTCAGCACCCGAACGGTCGACAACTGGGAAGCCCGCGGCGCCGACATCGAACCCCGCCCGGAGATCCAACGAGCGCTCGACACGCTCCTCTCGCGCGCCGACCCCGGCGCTCAGCTGCGCCTGAATGCCCATCTGTCTCCCCTGAGTCGAATTGACGCACGCGTCGAGCCTGGCGCGGCACTGGGGTCGGTGCCTGCGGCGGACGTCCTTCGGTGGCTGGTTCGGCCGAACGAAGGCATCAATCGGGACGGATCGACCGGGCGGTCCACTGTGGGTGAGGACGTCGCCGAAGTGTCCGCGGCGGTGCGGCACTTCGAGGACCTCGACCACCGGTTCGGCGGGGGATTCGCGCAAACCGCGGCTGCGGAGTACCTGACCGTCAGGGTTAAGCCGCTCGTCACCGCCGCTCGATCGGGCCCGGTCGGCGCGGCGCTGCTGTCCGCCGCCTCGGAGTTGACGTACAAAGTCGGCGCCATGGCCTACGACTGCGGCTCTCACGACGTGGCTGGCGGCTACTTCCGCGAGGCCTTGGAGCTGGCACACGCAAGCGGCGATCGGGCCCTGGGCGGCAAGGTCCTCGCCGTTATGAGCCACCAGGCCAACTTCCTCGGTCGCCACGCTGACGCCATCGACCTCGCCCGAGCCGCAAAGCTCGGAGCCGCCGGCGCTGCCTCGCCGCGAGTGCATGCCATGTACTGCGCGATGGAGGCGCGAGCCCTTGCCGCACTGGGCGATGAGAGGGCGGCAACGCAGGCCATCCGGGAGGCCGAAACGCACTTCGGTAGGCAGGGTGACGACCCGGGACCGTCCTGGATCCAGTACTTCGACGTCGCTGAGCTGCACGACGAGTTCGGCCATTGCTTCCGAGACCTGGGCCGCCCCGACGAGGCGTCCACGAATCTCGCGATCGCCCTGGAGACGTCGAGCGCGGCATACCCGCGGAGCCGCACCTTCAGCCGCTTGGTCTTGGCGTCGACACACCTGCAGCACGGACACGTTGAGCAAGCCGCAACCGTAGCGATGGAAACGCTCAGCGTTCTCGGGAGCCTGCGTTCAGCGAGGGTCCGTGCTTACGTCCGGGATCTCAAGACACGGTTCAACGCCTTCGGTCGCTGCGCCGCCATCGACGACTTCGTCAGGCAGGCGCGCAGCCTCCTGACCACGTGACGAGTGGCGGTCGGGCGCCGGGGCGGCGTCAGACGCCCGGTCGCCACGAGTGAGGTATACCGCCGCCTTCGGGCAGGGATCGAAGGCGGGCCCGGACCTCGGGAATGAAGCGGGGCTCTCGACCAGTGCGAGCGGCCAACCACGCGATCATGCGGAGCTGTCGGATGCTCGCGACGGTCTCGAAGCCCGGCCACGTCGTGACGTCCCGGCCGTACGCCTCGACGAACTCTACGTAGTCCTGCGCTGTGTACCAACCGACCCTGCGATAGACGGCAGCCACGATGAGGTCCCATTCCCGGGGACCAACGCACGCGCGCTCAAGATCGAGCATGAGGACAGTCCCGGAGTGGTCACGGACGATGTTCTTCCGGTGCGCGTCACCGTGGATGACGCATGGATTTTCCTCGAACCGGATGTCGTGATACTGCTGGCGCAGCTGGTCGTGGATGGACCGCAGCGTGTCCTGCTCGTCATTCGCCAGGCCAGTAGCGGACTCGATGTGCTCGGCGATTCTGGTGAAAGGCTCGAATGGTTCCACTATTCCTGCTGGCGGCGTCGGAATCGCGTGTAGTTTCCGCAGGAATTGACCGAGTTCCGACGGTGACGCTTGCCGGATCTCCCGCACGTACACCCAGAACGTCACGACGCACCCGGCCGCCTCGACCGGGTCTGGGGTCGCGGGCGACACTCGAACGGCCGGGAACGGCACGGATTCCAGCCATCGGGCGATGCGCACCTCGCGTGCGGCCCGCTCAGCGGCGTCACCCGTCGAGACCCGTGCCACGACGTCGCCTCGCAGGCCGAACACCGCATTGTCACCTAGCGGTCCGAGCAGCTCGGCATGCTCGGCATTCAAGCCGAGCATGGTGGTGGCGCGATCCAGAGCGTCGCGGGCAACGTCGTAGGTCAAAGCGCTTTCGTCAGGCACGGGATTCACCGTTGCGACCCGTCGTCTCCATGTCGAGCACGAGCATTGACCGCGTCACGGTGGACAGCATCCCCGAGCGCGCCGTGAGGCCGCCACGCCCGGTCAGGACACATCGGGCAGGTCTTCCGGGGGTTGTCGGACGGACAGTGGGTGAAGCCGCTGACTGTGGCCCTTGTCGAGCGAGCAGCCCTTGAACGGCCCGTCGGGGTCCAAGAGGACGGTCATGTGGTGGTCGGCGTGGTCGCGGAACCAGATGCTCATGCCGAGGGCAGGGTCGAGGCGGAGGTGCTCCCAGGCCCGCCAGAGGGCTTCGAGGCGGGCGATGGCTTCGGCGTGCCGCCACCATTGGGGGCACCAGGTGCGGTGGCGGCCGGTGGTGACGTCGCGGCGGTAGAGGTGGACGAGGTGGTCCTCGACGAAGGCGTCCACGGTCGGGAAGTACAGCTGGGGACCCTGCTCGTCCGTGAGCCCGGGAGCTCCCTCAGCGTCATCGGCCGGCTGCTGGCCGGCGGGGTCGTCGTCCCACTCTCCGAGGGCGCTCATCGGGGCCGTGCCGTGACGGGTCGTCGACGCTGCGCGGGCGCCGCCGTGTGCGGTAGGCGGGCGGCCGGGTCGTGGCGGGCGAGGGATTCGCGGACCTCTGCGGCATGCGGCCCGGTCATCCAGGGCAGGGTCTGCACGATGGTGGCGGGCGCTCCCGACGCCAGGACGATGGCGCGGCCGCGGGGGAGGGCGGCGAGGTCGGCGACGTCGAGGATGCGTTCGCGTTGGTAGGAGCGGCTGGTCTGGCGGCCGCCTCGTCCGCTGGAGGTGGACACGGAGCGGACTTCGAAGTCGCCGATGAGTTGGGACAGCTCGTTGAGGAACTCGGCTTCGGTTACGCCGCCGCCGTAGACCTTGACGTTGGCGGCGGACCAGAGTTTGCGCATCCCCTCGCGGCCCCAGACGTCGACGCCTTGGGACCACGATTGCAGGATGGTCATCATGACGATGCCGCGGCTGCCGTAGTGGGAGTACTGGTCGGGCAGTCCGGCCCAGCGGCAGACGTTGGCGGCCTCGTCCAGGACCCCGACGAGCGGTACGGGTAGCCGGCCGCCGGGGGACGTCTTGACGTGGGCTTCGGCGGCCTCGGTGACAGCGACGGTCAGTGCGGTGACCAGGGGACCGGCCGAGCCGCGGCCCTCGCGGGAGACGCTGTAGAGCGTCTGATGACCGACCGGTCCACCGTCGACTGCGATGACCCCGGGGCCAGAGCGGATGAAGTCGTCGGGTGAGAACTGGGGGCGCGGGTCATGGGGGCCGGTGGGTGTCACCCATCGGGTGGCTGCCCGGTTGATGAGGCAGGCGGTCATCTGCTGGGCGGTGCCGTACACCCCGCCGCGTTGCTTCTCGGGGGCGGCGATGATGCCGGCGACGGCCGAGGCTGACAGGGGCAGGTCGTGGTCGGCGAGGATCGAGGCGGGCTCGTCGTCGGTGGGGTCGGTCAACCATTGGTAGACGTCGGTGATGGTCCGGTCGTCGCGGGCTGCGGCGAGGAGGAGGCCGGCGAGCAGGTCGGTGGCGGCGGAGTCGAAGTACGCGTCGGTGCGGGCCTGGGGGTCGCGGGAGGACGTGGCGAAGATGTCGGCGAGGATCGTGGCCTTGACCTCGTCGGTGACGTAGCTGAGGGGGTTCCACCACCAGGTCGGGGGTTCGTCGACGACGCCTTGGGGGTCGAACACCCACACCTGCCCGCGGCGCGAGCGGGGGCCGCGGGTGCCGTCGACGATGTCGCGCTTGTTGGAGGTGACGAGGACGGCTCCGGGGGCGTCGAGCACTGCGGGGATGGCCCGGGACGTGGTCTTCCCGGTGCGGGGTCCCCAGATATCGACGGCCATGTCCTCCCAGGAGGAGTACAGCGTCTGCCCGGTGAGGGTCCGGCCGATCGGCAGCCCGGCCGGACCATCGACACCGAGCCGCTGACCCGTAGCGGCGGTGCCGCGGCGGGTCAGCGGGGCCAGCTCGGTACCGCGTCCGAGGTGTGGGGCGGCCTTGTCGACTCGAAGGCCTCGGGTGCGCCACCGGAAGAGCGCGACCACGAAGGCGACGACTGCGAGGAGTGTCACTAAGGCCACGGCGACGGCGGTCGATGCCGGTCCCCACGCGACTGTGCCGCCGATCACTCCCAGCAGCAGCTCTAACGGGTTCGCCGGCAACGGCGCGGCCTGCAGGTCGCCGGTGAACCGGCGGACCAGGTGGGCCGAGACGGTCACGACGGCGGTCGCTCCGAGGGTGATCCCGAGGACGACCCAGAGCAGGCCAACCTCGACGGTGCTGCTGTCACTGCGGCGCCGAGACGGGGCGCTCACCGCTGACCGCCCTGGTCGTCATGGACGGTGCCGATGCGGGAGCGTTCACGCCAGAGCCGGTTGGTGTCGTTGAGTTCGGCTTCCACCGAAGTCAGGGTCACCTTGACCGGGATGCCAGGGCGCCCGCCGACTTTGATGAGGAACTTGCCCTGCCCTGGTGGGGCGGTCTCGGCGGCGGCGTCGGAGTCCCACGCCGGCGGAGTGGTCCAGGAGCTGACGAGGTCGCGTTCTGCGCCGGACATGGCGACGGCCGAGGTGAGCATGGGCATCTCGGCCGCGGGCAGCCCACCGCAGATGACCATGCCGGCGCGTTCGACGAAGCCGCGTGCTTTCATGCGGTCCTCCTCGGTGGGCAGGGCGAGCAGGTCGCTCATGGTGTGGGAGACCATCGCCATCCCGACGCCGCGTTGTCGGTTGAGTCGGGTCAAGGCGTCGACGCGGTCGACGATGCCCTTGCCGGCGCGCAGCGCCCGCCATAGTTCGTCGAGGATGACGAAGTAGTGCCGTCGGGGTTCTAGTCCGGCGTCGGCGAGGGCGTTGGCGACGGTGATGGCGCCGAACCCGGTGGACCAGCACGCCAGCAGCACGGCGGCTTGCAGGTCGACCTCGCCGTCGCCGATGGAGGAGACGTCGAAGACGACAGGTCGGTCGCGGCGCATCGGGGTGGTGGTGGGTTCGGCGAAGATACGCCCGAACCGGCCCCCTTCGATGAGGCCAACGAGGGTGACCTCCAGGCCTTCGGTGATCTCGCGGTAGCGGGTCAGGTCGCCGCGGTCGAGGGCGACCTGGCGGACGTCGTCGGGTGCTGAGCGGATGACTCCCAGCAGGTCACCGAGGACCGGGGCGGCGGCATCGGTACCGGTGCGGTCGTCCAGGACGCGCATCGCCCGGTCGAGGACCGCCTCCTCACGGTCAGTGGGTGGGGCGGCTCGGGCGATGGTGACCAGAGCGCTGACGGCTGCCAACCGCCGGCCGTGAGCGTCGGCGAGGACGGTTTCGCGGGCTCTGCCGGTCAGCCGCCGGGCGGCCGCGGTGGACTCGCCGGGGTCCAGGACGTTGAGGTGCCCGCGGCCCCGGCCCAGCGGCAGGACATCACCGCCCATGGCCAGGACGAGGTCGAGGTAGTCGGGTTTGAGGTCGCCGAGCACCAGCGGAATGACGCCGTATCCAGCGAGGCCGAGTGCCATGCGGCGGATGACCGTGGACTTGCCCAGGCCCGGCAGGCCGAGGACGAATGCCGAGGGGTTGGCGATGAGGTGGGCGCGTTGGAACCAGGAGATCGGGTCGCAGCCGACGGTGGCGCCGCTGATGAGGTTCTGTCCCAGTGGCACTCCGATGACGGGGGACCCGGTCCCGGCGGCGAACGGGTAGAGGCCGCAGACTTGCACGGTCGTGCCGCGGAACTCCACCGGCGGCTCGACGAGCCCGGCCCGGCCACGCGCCCGCCCGTGCCACCCTCGCGGGCCTGGCGCGGGAGCGACCGGCGGTTTCCGCGGGGCGCTGTCCCGGCCCGCCGTGGCGCGGCGGGTCACAGGGAGCCTCGGACGACGGCGGGGACGCTGGAGTGATCGGGTAGGACGAGCCCGAGTGGCAGGCACGCCGCGAAGGCCGTGTCCTGTGAGCCGTACATCGGGCGCAGCTGGATCCTGGAGGCGGCCGAGAGCATGTCGACCGCCGCGACGGCGTCGGCGACTCGGTCGGGTCCGGTGACGGTTGCGGTGAGCAGCAGGGCGAAGTCGACGAGGCCGGCTCCCCGGGCCTCCTCGGCGGCGGTGGTGTGGGCGGAGCGTTGCTCGTTGAGCGCGCGTGCGGAGGGTCGGGTGCCGAGGGTGACGCGGAAGTCAGCCGCGCGCTTGTCCATCTCGACGACTCGGGCGGCGCGGGCGGGGTCCAACGGCCGGTAGACGATCGTGACGCGCTTGCGGGCGAGGTCGGGATGCGGACCGAGCAACCCGTGAAGCACACCGCTGAACACCTCCCCGCGCGGCGGCGAGGTCATCCCCCACGTCACGGACACCGCGCTGTCGTGCCGATACGCCGACCACGAAGCCTCCGTCGCGGCAGGGCCGACGTCACCCCACCGCAGGTCGGGTACCTGGCCGGTGCTGCGGGCGGCGTCCATGTCGTGAGTGATCGCGGGGTCGTAAGCGACTCGGACCAGCTCGCACAATTCCGCCGCCGTGGCGGGGCGAGCGGCCCCCGCGCCCGTCGCGATCAGGGACTGCCCCAGCGACGGGATCCGCGCAGCGAGGTCCCGAGCCACGATCGTCGCCGAACGACGGCGAGCTCCGGGTCGCGGCGAAGCGGCGAAGGTCAGGGTCACCCACGCCCGAATGGCGGCCGAGCCGAGCGGGTACCGATCGACGACCTCGGCGAGCATCGCAGCGGCCACGGCCGGGGCGTCCGGATCAGCCTGACGGGTGACCTCCTGGCGAAGCCGGCTACCGGAGTCGGGAGCGGTCTCGACCGTCACGCACGCCGCGACCAGGCCAGGTTCAGCCGACAGCGAACCCAGCCACGCACCCCAGTGCGACACCCACGCGTCGACCTGCTCGGCATCGACCAGCGACGCCCCATCGGGCTCGGTTGCGAACACCACGCTGTGGTGATGGGTCGCCGGCACCGACAGAAGAGCGAACGGGCGCTGCCAGGAGTCCGTCCACTCGCTCAACCGGGTCGCAGCGAGCACCCCGGGCAGCTGGTAGGTCCCCCACGGCACCAAGGACAGCGGACCGGATCGGTACTGCGCTCGTCCCTTCCTGGCTGTTCCCGCCCAGGTGAGACGGGCACCGACCTGCTCCGCCGCGGTGTGACCGTGCCGGTCACGCACCGACAACAGCCCGAGGCCGATCGCAAGCACAGCGGCCACCGGGGCGGCGAACCGCAGACCGAGGGTGAACCACGTGACGATGAGGACGATGAGCCCGACGAACAGGCCGGTCGTGCCCAACGCTCCGAGACCGAGCAGGCCGGGGGAGAGCGGTCGCCGCCAGTTGCCGTAGGTGCGGGGGGCACGCGTGGAGTGCTCGGCTGTGGTCACGGTCAGTCCTTCCCGACGCTGTCGTCAGCGGCCCGCCGGGTCGCCCCGGTGGCCGCGCTTCCCGCCTGCAGCAGCCCGACGGCGGCCGCGGCGGCAGGTCCCGCAGCCGCGGCACCCCCGGCTGCTGCCCCGCCGCTCGCCGCAGCCCCACCGGCTGCTCCTCCGCCGGCGCCGCTCGCTACACCTCCGGCACCCGCCCCAGCACCACCGGCTCCGCTGGGTGTACTTCCTGACGCACCACCGCTGGCCGCAGGTCCCGGCCGTGGGCCACCAGCGGCACCCGGCCCGCCACTGGAAGCGCCAGCCGGCCCGGCACCGGCAGGCCCGGGTCCAGCTGGCCCACCGGGCCCAGAGGCGCCGGTCGGCCCCGTCCCGCCGCGACCGCCGCCTCGAAGGAGTGCGGCGCCAGTGGGCAGCGCGGCAAGAGCACCCATAGCGGCCGTGGCACCTCCGCCCCCGCCACTGGACAGCGTGGCGACCAGCGGAGTGACGAACCGCATCAGGGCAGGCAGAGCGAGGATAGCGAGCACCATCATGGTCAGGCCGACCAGGACGTCGAGCAGGCCACCACGGGCGCCGAACACGTCGGCGCCCGCCAGGCGGAAGGCCGTCGCGTAGACGATCGCGGCGGCGGGCTTGTAGAGGATGAACGCCAGCAGCCACGCGACACAGCGGCGGAACCACGTCCGCCCGGTCTCGAACGTCGTGAAGGACGCCGCAAGCGGAAAGATCCCGGCCAGGATCACCAGCATCCCCGACCGGACGATCATGAGGATGATCTGCACGACGCTCGTAATGATCCCGGCGACCCCGAGGAAGATGACGAGCAGCGCGGGTTGGGCGTCGCCGGCCGCCGTCGGGGTGACCAGCGGCGATAGGAGATAGGCGCCGAGGTTCTGCCCGAAGTCCGTGCCGACCGTCGACTCCCCGATGATCCACTGGGCGAAGCTGTCGGCCGCCGCGACCGCGAGGCCGATCACCGCCAAGCCGGACCCCGAGACGACCGCGAGGGTCACCAAGGCGCGCAGCACGTCCGTGCCCGGTTGGCTGCGGCGTTCCCAGGCCATCCGGGCACCGCCGATCGTGACCGCCAGGACAGCCGCCGCGGACATGTACCAGAACAGCGAGCCCTGCAGGAACGCCACCGTGTCCGACGGCTGCCCGCCGTTCGAGGACAGGTTGGGCGTCCCGATGTCGATCCACATCGTTGACACGCTGGTCAGAACCGATCCGACGGCGTCGCCTACGGCCCGGGCCGCGACAGCGAAACCGTCGGTGAGGGCGCCTGCAACCGCCTCACCGGCGCGGCAGGTGAAGTCCAGGGTGCCGCACCCGACAACAGGATCAGGCGCAGGGACCCCTGGCGCGGCGGCCATCAGGTCCCGCTCCAGGGCACGTAGCCGGCGAGGTTCGGGACAGTCCCGACACCGGCGAAGAGCTCACCGGATTCGGGGTAGACGACCTTCCAGTCACCCGAGCCACCGGAGGCGTCCCATCGAACTGTCAGGGGCACGTGCACCAGCCCAGATGCCGTCGGAGTCGTCGACACGATTGCAAGGTCGATGTTCGCCTCTTCGGCCGTGTAGCCGAGGAACGCGAACCCGGCCACCTGGGTGGATACCCCGGCCGCCGTTGTGTCCGGTTCCGTGGCGAGCCGGCGGACGGCTTCGTCGCGGCCGGGGCCCGCGGCAGCCAGCGGTCCGGTCAGGAGTCGATCGCCGTCCGGCAGGGTGGTCGTCGCCAGGACGTTGACGGCGGCGTAGAGAGCACCAGTCGGGGTATGCGCGAAGCACGAGCGGACCGGCGCGACTACCGCGGGCCCGTGCAGCCGGGGTGCGGTCGGGGCCGCGATCCGGCCGACCAGTTCCCAACGGGTATCGGCCGGGGGGACGACCGGCACTGAGTCGCTGTCCGGCAGTACGGGGCATCCGGACCATGTCGAGTTGCTCGATCCGCGCCCGCTGGTCGTCGCCATAGAGGTCGGCGTCGGATCAGCCGAACCATTGCCGTCATTCGCGTCTGCGCGCCACAGCAGGAGGAAGGTCGCTGCGATGACGCCGACGAGCGCGATCACGGCGAGGACCGCCGCGGCCGGTCGACGGCCGACCCGAGGGCTTTCGGGCTCGCCGGTAGCCGGCCCGCTGCCGAGACTTGTTCTCATGTCCACCCCCGTGTCCCGGATGTCCCCCGGCCTCAGGCGACCAGGGCCGCGACGAATCCGGACGCAGAGCCGACGACGACGCAGGCGCCAAGTGCCCAACCCAGTTGGGCAACGCGCTCTCCGCCCTCGCCGCGCTGGCGGGCCACTGCCATGCCGATGCCGGCGAACAGGACGCCGGCGACACAGACGACGAAGGCCGCCCAGGCCACCCAATTGAGGATCTCGAGGAAGTTCTGCGACCCGGGCGGGGCCACGCCGGCCCCGGGGTCTGGAACGGCCAGCGGCAGAAGGGCGGCGATCGCCATGAAGAGAGTCCTTCCTACATCAGTCAGGATCGAGTCCGACACTAGGCTACGTCAGTCAGAGCACTTGTTGTCCGCGACATTCCCTGTGCCGGGCGTGGCGCGAAGACGGCGCGAACGGCGCGCACCGTGTGTGTGATCCGGCAAGATTGCGCGGTCGTCACGGCTCGCGGGCGACACTCGCGTGACGAAGGGTGCTCACCGATGAGCGGCACAGGCGACGACAAGGCCGACGAGGTCGAGGGCCTCGTCCCTGTCGACGTTGCCGAGACTGTCGATCGGACCGGGTCTGGGTCGCTGGCCGCCCGTATCGATCGACTCTTCGCAACGCTGCGGCGCCCTGACGGCCGTGAGTTCGGGTACGACGAGGTCGCCGCCGCACTTGAAGCGGGCGGTGGTCCGACGATCTCCGCCAACTACATCTACATGCTCCGGCGCGGGCAGCGGGACAATCCGACGAAGCGGCACCTGGAGGCTTTGGCCGGATTCTTTCGCGTACCCGTCGCCTACTTCTTCGACGACGATGCGGCCCAGCGAATCGATGAGGAACTGGGGACGCTCGCCGCGTTGCGCGACGCGAAGGTCGTCGGAGTCGCTATGCGGGCGGCCGGTCTGTCACCAGAGAGCCTCGACGCGATCCGCAACATGATCGAACAAGCGCGCCGCATCGAAGGGTTGTCCACAGGGTCCGACCCGTCGTGATTGCCCTAGTACGGTCAGTCATGTCTAATGCCTGAAGCGGCGGCCGGTGACCCCGGGTGGAGGCGAGGAAGGCGTGACTTCTACACGGCACGAGGGTCGCCGCAGCGACCGCAGGCTCGCCAAGGAATGCACCGATCTGCTTGACGATCTCGACATCCCGATCCCCTTCGATGTCGATCAACTGGTCACGCTGCTCTCGACTCGCCGCCGGCGCCCCATCCATCTCGTCGACGAATCCGACATGGGCGCGCACGCCGATCATGCGTCCGGTTGGTGGTTGAAGATGGCCGATGCGGATGTCGTGTTCGTCAAGCGTGGCCTGCCGCCGTTGCTGCGGAACACAGCTGTGCTGCACGAGGTGGGCCACATCCTGTGGAACCACCCGTCCAACGGAGACGCTCGTGACGCCTTCGCTCGCTTGATGCCGAACCTCGCCGCGGCCGGTGCCCTCGACAGGTTCGGCGTCCTCGCCCGCCGGGGGTACGACACCCCGCAGGAGATCGAGGCCGAGACGTTTGCGCGAGTGCTGTTGTCGCGGGTAGACGCCTCAGTGGCGCCGGCCCCCGCCGCTTCCTCCGCGGCCACGGCGCAGGCAGCTACCGCCTTGGACCGGCTGGCTCGGGCCCTCGGCTCGGCCGCGTAGCCGACTGACACCCTAGGCTGGAATGACGATCGCCGACGCCCTCTTCGCGGCTACCGGCGCCGGCCTGTCGGCCATCGTCGTCTGGCGCCGGGACATGATGGTGCACCGCCATCGTGACCGGAGTTTATGGCTGGCGCTGGCCCTGCTCGCCGTCGCGGTGCCGCTGTACATCGGGCCGATCTATCGCGCCGTCGAGGGCGCCGTCGGGATCATCGGCAGTGCCGCCGTGCTCCGGCACGGGATAGCCGTGCTCGCCGCTCTGGCGGTCCTCGTCCTCGTCTCCGGTCTCTCGGGCGTGCCGACGAGCCGCAGGCGAACCGCTGAAGTCGGGCTGTGCATACTCGCCCTGACCGTCATGACGGTGCCCTTCGTGGTCGCGCCGCCCGCCGGTGTCGGCGCCGCGCTGGTGGGTCGCACCGAGTACTACGACGCGACTTGGCGGTCCGGCGTGCACTGGGCGGCCTACCTCGCCTACATGGCCTGGGCCGTCGGCGGGGCGGCCGTGTTCTGTCATCGCCTTCTCGTACACGCGGCGCCAGGACCCGTCCGCAGCGGGCTGATTCTGGTCCGGGCCGGAACTGGCACGGGATTGATCTACCTGTTCCTGAAGGCCTGCGTCGTGGTTGCCTGGATCACCGGGTTCGGTCCCTCCACCGTGGCGTTCGACTATCCGGCCGAAGTCGCCTTGCTCAGCGTTGCCCTCAGCCTCATCGCCGTTGGATCGGCGTACGAGGCCGTGGCCAGGCAGGCTCGCCGTGCCCTGACCTGGGCCCGGCTCGTCCGTACCCTGTGGACGCTCTACCCCTTGTGGCAGATCCTCCAGACCAATGCGCCACACATCACGCGGCTGCCACCTGAGGAGATCCGCCGTCTCGACCTCGCGCCCCTGGACACGCTGTCGATCCATCTCGTCGACCGTGCCGTCGAAATCCGCGATGGCCTGCTCGACCTGCGTGCGTACGCCCCAGCTGCTGCCCGGGATCGAGCAGAACGCGCCGCGGTGACTGCCGGTGAGGACGAACGATCGGCGACCGCGATCGCCGAAGCAGTCGGCCTTGCGATCGCTCTACACGCCAAGGCGGCCGGCGACGCCCCGAGGCCCGACCCAGCCCCAGTACCCGGCGATACGTCGCTCCTCGACGAGACTGAGTGGCTGGAGCGCGTGGCCATCGCCTACCAGCGCTCACCGCTCGTTCCGCTTCTCGCCGGCCTCGCCCTCGCTAGCCAGGAGAGCACGTCAACGTGATTCGACGACCCCAGTTCCGACGGCCTCTGCCTCGCGACCACCACCAGCGACGCATCGCCGCCCTCGACCCCCAGGCCGACGCCGAGACGATCTATCGGCTGACGGCGCTTTACGAGTTCGCGTGGGAGATGAGCATCGGCCTCAACCTGGCGTTCTATCGAACGTTCGCCGCGCCTCGCATCGCGGCGGTTCTGGCACGTTCCGGCGAGGTCGAGCGCAGCCCCCGCAAGCGGTCCTTCGACACCGGGCTGTACATGTACGAGCTCATCGAGCACGGCTACGACCACCCACGCGGCCGCGAGGTCGTGCGCGCCCTCAACCGACTTCACCACCGCTGGGATATCACCAACGAGGACTACCTGTACGTCCTGGCCACCTTCGTGGTGGTCCCGACCCGATGGATCGACGACTTCGGCTGGCGGCAGCTCACAGCCGTTGAGCGTGAGGCCACTGCAGCCTTCTACTACCGGCTTGGCCAGCTGATGGCCATCCGCGACATCCCCGATGGGTACGAGGGGTTCGCCCAACTCCTTGACGAGTACGAGGCGGCGCACCTCGCGCGTACCGACGCCGGAGTTCGACAGATGGTCGCCACACAGCAGATCATTGCCGACCGGTTCCCTCGCCCGCTGCGGGCACTGGCGCCGATCATGACCGGGGTACTGCTCGACGACCGGCTCTGCGACTGCCTCGGCGTGCCCCCAGCTGGACCTCGCACTCGCCGCGCGGTCCGAACCCTATTGCGGGTGCGGGGGGCAGCGGTTCAGCGCTTGCCGGCACGACGGCAGTCATGGTTCACGCCCGGTGAGATGGCGCATTCCGTCTACCCGCACGGATACGCCATGCACGACCTCGGGCCAGCCGTCGCCGGTGACGCCGCGGAAGTCGAACCTCAGGCCTGAACCGGTTCGAGTGCCCTGTCGTCCACAGCCGAGGGTCCCGTGCCCGATCCACTCTAACTGATGTAGTCTCACGCGAGGCATCTACCTAACTGGTGTGGGTTGCGGTGCGAAACCGCGAGCCCTCATCACGGCACAAGATCGCGTGAGGGAGACCACGGTGCTCGTCAATCCGATCACCATCACCGACCAGCTGGCCGTCCTGCATCCCGTGGACAGGGAGCGGGTCACGACCACGACGTTCACTGAAGTACTCCGACGTCACTTTGGCGAGGACATCACCGCTGAGGTGGTCCATTCCTTGGTGATCGGCGCTGACGAGGTCACCGCCAGCTACCTGCGCGTACCGACAGGAGCTCAGGTCGTCCGCCGCCGGGCGGTTCTGAGAACGGTTCGGTCGCGTCGGGTCGCCGCCTACGGGCAGTCCCTCATCGTCGGGAGTCGGCTGTCGGCGACGGACCGCAACGCACTGACTAGGCGCGCTGGTGACCAGCGGCCGCTGGGCGACGTCCTCCGCGTCGACCGCTGCCATCGGCAGTTACTCCACTGGCAGGTCGGCACTGGCGCGCCCTACCCCGGTGGACGCTACTTGGCAGAGGCTTGCCGACCGGGTTGGCCCGTGATCAGCCGCCACAGCGCAATCAGCGGCGAGGAGGGTCCCCTCGCCCTGGTAGGCGAATGGTGGCCGGAATTCAACCCGCACGCCGTCGTCGGATAGGCGCGCCGTGAACGCCGACGACTCACCCGTCGTCATCGTCGGGGCGGGCCCGGTCGGGCTCACCGCCGCACTCCTTCTCGCACGCAAGCGGGTCCCCTGCATCGTCATCGGACGGCGACCACGGCCACCGCACGTTGATCCGACCTCGCCCTTGCGTCTGGACTTCACAGACGGATCCCGCGCCGTCGTCACTCAGCGATCCAGCCTGGAGACGTGGGACGAGGCGGACCCCGACATCGCCCGTCGACTCGCGCGCGTCGGCGTCACCTGGTCCCGAAAGGAGACGTGGTGGGGCAACAGCAGGCTGTTCGCCGAGGAGTACACGCCGGCCGGCTCCCGTTCCGTCGGCGTCGCGTCGGTGGTGGATCACCCGCCATTCCTCAACGTGCCGCAACCCACCGTGGAACGAGCGCTCCTCGACGCCACCTCCGCACATCCGCCGGATCTCCTACGCATGCAGTGGGACACGACGGTCACCGACCTCCACCAGCGCGAGGACCACGTTCTGCTGGGGACGACCCGTGGACCTGTGCGCGGCTCGTGGGTGATCGCCGCTGACGGCGCAGCGTCGACCGTTCGCCGCCTGCTGGGCATTCACATGCCCCGGGCCGTAAGCCGGAACTGGTTCGTCATCGCCGACATCGCCGACACCGACTCTGCCTTCCCCTTCGGTACGGCCACCAGGCGATTCACCTACGCACCCCCGAGAGATCCCGAGGGTCACCTACTGGCTATGCCTCAACCGGGCAACGTATGGCGACTCGACTGGCAATCGCCGACCAAGGTAGATCTCGACGTCGAACGGCACGGCGGCCACCTCGACGAACGCCTCCGAGGCGTCCTCGGCGACGTTCCCTATGCGATCAAGTGGGTCAGCCAATATCGATTCGAGAACAGCGTCGCCGACCACTTCCAGTCCTTCCGCGTCCTACTCGCCGGCGATGCGGCGCATCGGCTCTCGCCGTTCGGCGGCCGTGGCATGAACAGCGGGGTGAGCGACGCCCGCGCAGCGGTCCAGGCCGTCACAGATGGGCGCGCCGCGGCGGTCGCGTACGCAGCCGAGCGGCGGGCCGCGGCCCTGCGCAACCTCGCGGCCACCTCGAAGGCCCTCAGGGTGATGGAGCCCACGACCTATCGGGACCGGGCCGCCAAGCGCGTGGCACTGCGGTGTGCACCGTGGTCCGCCCGGGCCCGGCGGCATCTCGACACCGGTCCCTACCTCCTCGACCCCCACATGCGCGTAACCACCGTCATGGCATCGCCACTCGACGGAGGCCCCGAGTCCGCGAAAGGGGGGCACGACACGCACCCGAACACCGCTCTGCCTGACCTCGAAGGAGACGACATGCACATCGCCATCACGATCCACGCCAAGGACCTCGCCGGGATTCGCAACGCCCTGGAGCAGGTCGAGGACCAGATCAGTGCTGGTTGCCGAGCCGAATCCGTGACCGTCCACTCCGAACGTTCGTACCACGGCGAAACGTGGCAGTTCGCGGTCGACCCAGTAGCCGCTGTCACGCCATCGCCCCTCCTCACCACTGGCTGACGTCGATGGCAAGCGGCTTCTCGTCAGAGACGGCGGCCTGGCACGCTCGCCGCTTCCCCTGGCGATCGGTGCTGTCTGCCCTCGCAGTCGTCCTTTTGGCCGGCTGCTCGGTGCAGCCGGGAACCACGGCCGGGGGGTCCCCCGACGCGTCGGCCGGTCGGAGCGGGGCACGGGGCAGCAGCGCGGGAGAAGCGGTGCCGCACGACCTCGACATGGCGGTGCCCTCGCCGCCATTGCCGCCGACTGCGGACGACACATCCGGTGCAGCCGCCCTCGACGTCGCCACCCGCGCGGTTGCCGCGTTCGCACGCCCCGGACTCGATGCCGACACGTGGTGGACGGAGCTGGCGCCGATGCTCTCCCCAGCCGCTCAGGCCGCCTACGTCGGCACCGACCCGGCGGAGATCCCGGTCACCGGGGTCAGCGGTGAACCGCATGTCGTCGACGATGTCAGCAGCCCTTACCTCGCCACAGTCGCCGTGCCCACCGACTCTGGCGTCTACGCCGTTCTGCTCAGTCGCACGGGTGCCGGGGCGCCGTGGTTGATCGAACGTCTCGACCCACCGGCGACGGACCCGGCGACGCTGCCTCGGTCGCCCATCGATGCGCCCTCGACGGGCCCGGCTGCATGAGACTGTTCGTCGCGCTCATGATGGCGTTACCGGTCCTCTTCGGCGGCTGCGTCGGTGGCCTCGCCGCGGTCCAGGCCCCCCAGCGCCCCCCGAGTGGCTGCGGCGGCCCGGCCGCGCTCGTCGTCAACGCAAGCGGCGTCACCAGCGTCGCCGGTTACAGCGGCGAGCAACTGGTCAACGCCGCCCTGGTAATCAACGGCGGTCAAGCGTTGGGCCTGCCATTGCAGGCCCAGCTCATCGCCGTCATGACGGCCATGGGGGAGTCGGGCCTTCGTGTCCTCGACTACGGCGACGCCGCCGGGCCGGACAGTCGAGGGCTGTTCCAGCAACGATCGAACGGCGCGTGGGGCTCCTACGCCGACCGGATGGACCCGACCATCAGCGCCCGCAACTTCTACGCGGCGCTCATCCGTGTCGACGGCTGGCAAACGCTGCCGCCGACGATCGCCGCCCACCGGACACAGCGCAACGCCGACCCCTTCCATTACGAGCGGTACTGGCCCGCGGCGGTTCAGGTGGTCGAGGCGCTCTCTGGAGCTTCGGTCACCTCGGGCGGGGGAGGCGACGTGACCAGCGCGGCTTGTGCGCCGGCCCCGTCCGGAGCGGCGGCTGCCACGGGTTGGATCAAGCCGGCCGTCGGTCCGGTCACGAGCGGCTTCGGGTACCGGATCCACCCCATCACCGGTGTCCGGAAGTTCCATGCCGGCATCGACATCGGCGCCCCCTGCCGGGCGCCCATCTACGCCGCAGCTGCCGGCGTCGTCATCAGCGCAGGCCCGGCGAGCGGGTACGGCAACCTCATCGCCGTCGACCACGGCGGCGGGATCGTCACCCGCTATGGCCACATGTACAACGACGGCCTCCTCGTCCGCGTGGGGGACCGGGTGGGCGCCGGGCAGCAGATCGCCCGCATCGGCAGCTTCGGCCTGTCCACTGGTTGCCACCTGCACTTCGAGGTCATGCAGGACGGCGCGTTCGTCGATCCGTCGTCAGTTCTCGCAGCTCAAGGGGTGCCGGCATGACGTCGGCTCGATGGCCGACATTGTCGCCCGACCAGGTCGCAGTCCTCCTGGCGCGAGCGGACACCGTTGCCTCCACCCTGGACGGCATCTCGGCCAGGCTCGCCGATCTGGAGGATGGCGGTGGGCGAGCCCGTCGTGCGGAGGACGCTGGTGACGACCCCGCCGCTCACCGTCGGCTGATGCCGTGAGCTGCCGAATGGTGAGGCCAGCAACCGTTGATCAGTCGGGCGCCTCCAGGCGCCGCACCCGACGGTCGAGCTCCCCAGCGGTGGCCTCGATGCCATCCAGCCGTGCCATAAGAGTCTCGAAGGCAGCCCCGTCGCCGTCCGGAGTAGAGGCTTGCTCGGCGTTAGGAGCCAGCCCGGATCGAAGATCATCAACCAATGCGCGAAGCGCCACGAGGTCGTCTCGTAGTTGGCCAAGGGTCGCCGTGTCCGAGATGGTGGCGACTGCGCCGGATGCCTCGTCCGCTTCCTGCCGGCGCTCTTCGGGTCGGCGGACGAACGTGCCCCGGCCTTGCTGGGACACGACGAGACCGGCGTCGCGCAGTGAACGCAGGGCGCTGAGGACTGTGTTCGGGGCGACGCTGTAGTGGGCGGCCAGGGTGCGTCCGGGCGGCAGTTGCGCGCCTGGGGGGAACTCGCCAGCCGCGATGCGGGAGCGCAGGTCATCGGCCACGACGAGGTAGGGCGCCCTCGAATCGCCGGTCGGCTCCACGGACGCTCACGGTAGTGCGATTCCGCGTCCACACCCAACTCGCGTGACTTGCGTAACTTAAGTCAATCTGCCTGGCCTGGCATCACAACCGGCACGAACCCACCAGAGGGCGCCGGATGACGCCAGGGAGGGCACATGGCACTACCCCGCACATTCGCCGAACTCGCACCCGAGACCGGATCCGGCGCGGTTCATCCACTGATCTCGATCCCCGCGGCCGCGCGGATGCTCGGCTTCTCGGAGATGACCATCCGGCGGGCCGTGAAGACCAAGCGGTTCCCCGCAGTCCAGATCGGCACGAAGGCCCTCGTCCCGCGGGCATTCGTCGAGCAGCTCCTCAACGCCGCTGCCACCGGTCAGACCGTGGTCGTGGAGGACCTGGTCCGCGACACCGGCCGCTTGCCACGACAGGGGGGCGCCGAGTGAGCCGGGCCGCCGTCCGGGACGACCTATCCGCGGCTGCCGAGTGCTCGATTCCCGAGGCGAGGTCAGCGGCCCCGGTCGCTGCACCCGAGCTGGCTCCGCTGCTGCGCGCGGGAAGCCACGGGACACCCGGTGTCGAGGCAGCCATCGGACTGCTCGACGCCCACGGGGTGTGGATCCAGTCGATGGACTTCCGCTGCGCCGCCGTCACGCTCAACTCGCCGGACGGCCAGGAACCCGCGCGAGCTGTCGTCGACTTCGAGGCCGCAGCGGTTCTCGCGGACACCGCTACGTGCTCGGCGGCGGACAGGCAGGTCCTGCTCATTGCCTGCTCCCTCGGGGGCGTGGACGTCGACAACCTCGCTCACCTCTGCGCCGGCCTGGACCAGCGCACCTTGGCCCTGGTCCTTGACGCGGTCGCACACGCCGCTGGATGGCATGCGACAGGGGTTTCGCACCTGGTCACCGGACGTGTGGGTCAGACGATGGCCGATTCCCGGCCCACAGGTGCGCTCAGTGTCGCTTACCCGAGCCCCACCGATCTCGGCCTGCGCGGCCTCACCAAGGTCCTCTACCGGGCCGCAGTGCAGGCAGCTCACCACTTCGGTCACCCCGCCGCCGCCTACGCCTGGCTCGCCGGCTACGAGCAGCGCTGCAACATCTCCGAACTGGCCGTCGTCGCCGCAGCCCGGCGTTCGCTGCCGGACGGCCCCAGGTTCCCCTCACCCAGGGCCACGCCGGCGTGACGACCGTTCACGCGCCACGGCCGTCGACCGGCCCGATCACCGCCCGGCGCCCCGCCCGCGTGTTGTGGGCGGCGCTGCTGCTCACAGTGGCCGCGCCGGTCGCCATCAACGCGACGTCGCTGTACCGGCTGTCTGTCGAACGCCTCGGCCTCGACGGACCCGTCGGCCTGGCCCTGCCGGTCACCCTCGACGGCGCTGCACTGGTCGCCCTCGTCATCCGGCTGCGGGCCCTGCGCGATGGCGACGCCGCAGCCGGCGCCTCGGTGGCCGTCGCGCTGTTCGGTGGGCTGTCAGCGGCGCTCGCGGCCATCGAGGGTCAGGCGGTGGGCGGCCTCGTCGGCGCCATTGCGCTCGGTTCGCTGCCGATCGTCGCCGTCGTCATGCTCTCGTTGACCACCGGCGCCCTGCGCCGAGAGGACCTGCGCGCCGCCGGTCTGATTCCGCCGCGCCCGCCCTACTTCTCTTCGTTGCGGTGGGTGCTCGCCCCGACGACGACTTTCCGCGCCTGGCGCCACGGCATCCTGTGGGAACTCTCCGAACGCTCGGCCTGCCTGGCCGCCACCGATGCCCAACGGGTGAGCGTCGTGTCGCTCGGTCCCGCCACCTCGGGCGGCACTTACTCGGGTGGGCGGTCGGAGCTGACTCGTGAGGGCGAACCGACTGTCGACGGGCAGGACGACGAGCCGCTCTCAGCGGTTGGCGGCATAGACGGACGGGAAAGATCCGCGGGTCCGGCCGCGAACGGCCATGGCTGGGTGGGGACCAAGCGAGGACTCGTGCGGGACCTCGTGGCGGCCGGGTACCGAGAGCGGGCCGGGATCGTGGCTGAATGCGCCCGCCTCGGCGTGGAGGTATCAGTCCGGGAGGTCGGCCGCATCCTCGCCGAGCATTCCGCCGCCGCGGCGTCGGTCCATCCGATCCGATCGACGAACCGTCCCCGCCGATGACCAGCCCGCCCGCTCACCACGACGTCGAGTCACCCGTCGCTGCGGTGCTGCGCTACGCGGCCAGTGGGTGGCCTGTCCTGCCGTGCCGCCAGGACAAGACCCCGCACACCCGTCACGGCGTGCTCGACGCCTCGACCGACCCGGCTGTGATCGGCCGGTGGTGGACCCGGTGGCCGGCGGCGCTGCCTGCGGTAGCGACCGGGCAGCACCTGACCGTGCTCGACATCGACGTCAAGGGGCCGGCGAACGGCTACACGGCGCTGCGGGCTGTCGAGCACCTGCTGCCGACCGGGTGCCCCCGGGTTCGCACGCCCTCCGGCGGACTGCATGTGTACACGCGACCACGCGCGCCGGTCGGCAACCGGTCCTTGCGTACCGCCGGCGTCGACGTCCGCGGGGACGGCGGCTATGTCCTCGTCCCGCCTGGCGTGACCGACCATGGTTCCTACGAGTTCGCCGAGCGCGGGAGCTGGCCGGTCCCGACCGTCGACGTCCGCCGCGTCTTGGACGTGCTCGCACCACCGCCCCGCCCCTCGCCTCCGCGGGGATTCGACCGCGGCGGCGACCCCGTGCGTTGGCTCGCTCCCTGGGTCGAGAACCTGCAGCCCGGCGGCCGAAACGCCGGCTTGTTCTGGGCGGCGTGCTGCGTGGCCGAGCACGGCCACGACCCGCACCCCCTCATCGAGGCCGCCGTCAACGCGGGCCTGCCACGCGGCGAGGCCACCCGCACCATCCGCTCCGCGGTCCGCACCGCGACCAGCAAGGCCGCACCTGCCGCACCGCGACACCCCGCAGCCGCCCCCGAACGGGACTGAACAAGGGGACAGAACAGCGAAACGCCCCGGTCGGCGAAACCGGGGCATTCCAGAGCTACCGATCGGTGAATCTGATGACCCAAGGTTACGGCGCACCCCCGCGCGAGGACAGCGCGACAGGCGCCGGCGAAGACGGCGAAGCCGATGCCTACAACGGCCTCGCCGAGCAAGCCCTTCTGTTCGCTCTGGACGCCTACGAACTCGGCCGCACTCCCGAGGGCGCCACCTTCGCCGTGCCCCGCGACGGCCCCCAGCTGGTCACCATGCTCCACAGCGGAACCCCCGGCACCGGGCTCTCCGACCGGCTCAAGCTCGAGTTCTGGCGCCGCCGCGGGCGCGTCATCCCGGTCAACGCCATCACCGCCGCGCTGTCCACTGTCGACGCCCTCGCCGCCTCCGGCGCGCCCACCGACCTCGCCATGCGCGTCGCCGCCCACGCCGGCTCCCTGTACGTCGACCTCGGCGACCTCACCGGCCGAGCCATCCGAGTGCGCGCGGGCGGATGGACGCTCGTCGACCGGCCCCCGGTGCTCTTCCGTCGGACCGCGCTCACCGCTGCCCTACCCGAACCCGTGCCCGGCGGGTCACTGGACGAGCTCTGGGACTACGTCAACGTCCGCGCCGACGACCGGCCACTCGTCCTGGCATGGCTGGTCGCCGCGCTGCTGCCGCGCATCCCGCACCCCATCGCGGCGCTCACCGGCGAGCAGGGCACCGGGAAATCGACCGCGTCCCGGTGCCTGGTCAGCATCATCGACCCCGCCACCGCCGCGGTCCGCCGGGCCCCCGACAAGGAGGAGACCTGGTCAACCGCCGTCGCCGGGTCCTGGGTCGTCGCGCTGGACAACCTCTCAACCCTGCCGCCGTGGCTCTCCGATGCCCTATGCCGGGCCGTGACCGGCGACGCAGACGTCCGCCGACGGCTGTACTCCAACTCCGACCTCGAAGTCGTCCACTACCGCCGCGTCCTGATCATGAACGGGATCGGCTGGGGCAACATCCCCGCCGACCTCGAAGAACGCACCATCGTCTTCGAACTCGCCGTCATCCCACCAGACCAGCGACGCGAAGAGGCCGACTTCTGGGCTGCTTGGGCCCGGGCCCACCCTCGGATCCTCGGCGCCCTGCTCGACCTCACCGCCGGCGTGCTCGCCCAACGCGACCAGGTGCGCCTGGCCCGGCTACCCCGGATGGCCGACTTCGGGCGGGTCGTGGCCACCGTCGACCACATCCTCGGCACCGACGGCCTCGGCCACTATTGGCAGCAAGCCGAGCGGATGAGCGTCGAGTCCGTCGCCGGCGACCCCTTCATCGACGCACTACTCGCCACCCTCGTCGCCGCGGGCGGCGACTGGGCCGGCACCGCCACCGAACTCCGCACCGCCATGCTCACCACCCTCGGCGACCCCCCACCCCGATGGATGCCCGGCAAGGGCAAATCCATGTCCACCCGCGTTGCCCGCGAGGCCAAACGACTCCGAGACATCGGCTGGACCGTCACCGACGACGCCGGCCGCAACGAGGCCGGGACCAAGCGCTACAGCCTCACCGTCCCCGCGGGAGACCGCCGCCCCTGACCACCGCACCGGCAGCGGATTGGCTGGTTGCGCTGCCTGTGGCTCCACACGCGACATGAGAAGGGATCACACGATGACCACCAGCACCGAGGCCACAGATCAGCTGGCCACCTACGAGTCCGCTTGGACGGCTGCGATGAGCCAGACCGTCCATACGCTGACTGCCGTTGTGCGCCTGCGCCACCCAACCGCCGGGCAGCCGGACGTCGCCGGCTTCCTCGCCCAGGCCCTCGCTCACGTCACGGCCAACACCGGCGGCATCGAAGAAGTGGTAGCAGGCCGCCCCGGCTCATGGGAAGCCGACCTCGTCGCCCAACTCATCGCAGGGACCATCGGTGAGGACCCCGACCCGACGGAAGTGGCACGTTGGCGTACTGCCCCGGTGGTTGTGCGCCTCAACGTGGCTGAGTACGTCGAGGACCGCCTTGGGCGTCCAGGTCTGGACGACGCGCTCGCCCTGATCGGCCAGTACTACGACGCACTACCCGACGACGCCTGGGAATCTGCCGGGGACATACAGCAGCGCGATCTGGACGCTACGGTCGAGAGATACACCACGGCCTACGGCGAGTTCGCTACCTCCTTTGAGGGCGCCGTTCGCGAGGCCGCCGCCACGGTCCTACTCGCCGGTGAAGTGCCGGTCACCGTTCAGGTGGACGCCGACCCATGGTCACCCTGGTGGAGCGCCTCATCGGAGACCGGCGCAGTCACCCGCAGCACCACATGCGACGAAGGCGACCACCTCGCATTCGACCTCTGGGCCACCGCGATCAACGAGGTCACGATGCCCGAGATCACGGTGGTCTTCTCCACCCAGCCCAACGCGAACGCCTCCTGACGAGTGCTCACAACTACGACCTCTCCCTTCCACCTTCTTGAGAAGTACGCTCGCCCCGTTTCCCGGGTTCTCCCCGTCTGGGCAGGTGGAAGGCCCTGGCGCTGACGGGTCGTACTGGGAACACGCGCCGGCGAACCCTTGGGCGTCAGGACGAGCCGGGGCTCCACGAGCCGTACAACGGGGAATGCGGCCCCCACGGGACCGGCCTCACCTGCGACGACGGGGATTGCCGGGTGGCCGGGGAACCGTCTCGCCAACATCACCCCTGTCGCGGACGGCTGGTCGCGGACATCACGGGCAGCGGCATGCGGTCGAATGGTGCCTGTGGACAGGGCCCAGTGCGCCTGCTGACGACGCCCTACGCTGCCAATATGCGAACCGCGGTCGACGACGAACCGTTCCTTACGCTCGCCACGGTCGCGCTCCAAGTCGGGGTCTCCGAACTGGAGATTTACCGTCTCGTGCAGGCCGGTTCGTTACCCGCAGTCAACATTCCGTCTCGCGGCCACTGGCTGATTCACGCCGATGCTCTCAAGGAGTGGCTGGACGCGGGCGGCGTCGACCTGCGTTGACAGGGAGTCGAATCCTCGGGTCCCTACGGGAGGCTGTAACCGTGGGACGGTCGCCTTCCGCGGCGGTCTGGGGGGAGACCAGTCGGCAGGAGGGCGACCACTTGCAACGTTACCGTCTCTAGTGGTGCAGACCGTTGCCCAACCGCCGGGCGCGCCCGACCGATCTGGGACTCTGCTAATCGCTCCGACCTGCGGCGTTGCGAAACTCCGCCGAGCGGTGTTCGTAGCTCTCATATTGATCGAGGCTCGCGAACCCCGGGCTGAGCAGCACGCAGTCCCCAGGCCACGCTAATGATCGGGCGGCTTCGACCGCAGCGTCCATTCGGCGAGGCGGGGTGATCGGCAGGATGGGTAATCCGGGAAGCTCAACCTGCAGCGTTTGAGCTAGCTCAAACGCAACAGTCCCGACCGTCACGGCTCCGCGGAGTCCGCGCCATGAATGGGCACGTACCATGGCCTCCACTAACGGGACCCAGCTCAGCAACTTGTCACTCCCACCAAGGATGACCACGGACGGTTTCGAGATGGATTGCAACGCAGCGGCGGCTGAGGTCGGCGTGGTAGCCGCAGAGTCGTCGATCCAGGTGAGTTCGGGATCCCCTGGGATCTCCTCTAGACGATGGCTGCATCCCGCGAAGGACTCCAGGACCTCGGCGAACTCAGGCTGCCAGCCCAGCAGCGTGACCACCGTCGTCACTGCGGCGCACACGTTTACGAGGTTGTGAGAGCCTGGGATCGCGAGTCGGTCCAGCGGCATGAGACGGTGGTCGCCGAAGAGAATCCACCCGTTGTGGATGTGAGCAGCAGTAGGCCCCGGGAAGAAGACCTTCCTACTTGAGATCCTCTCCAGCTCGCGATTCAGGCGATGGCTGACGTGCAAAAACGCTCGATCGGTGGCGCCCTGCATCGTGAATGGGCGGAATTTGGCATCAAGGTACTCCTGCTCGCTGCGGTGCCAGTCGAGGTGGTCGAGGTCGACTGGGAGGAGCACCATGTTGGGGACGCTGAGGCACAGGTCGATGAGCTGAAAATTGGCCAACTCAAGCACTACCCACTCCTCTGGGGTGATGCCTGGGTGCAATAGGTCAAGCGGTGAAGTCCCGTTGTTGCCGCCCGTGCGGACGGATGCTCCGGTGGCGGAAATCAACTTCTGAATTAGGGTTGAGGTCGTGGACTTCCCCTTGGTACCGGTCACGCCAATGACCTGGGAGGTTCGACATCGGCCGAGGAACTCGTCTGTAGCGGTGGTGATTCGATCCACCTCGCTGTCGGGAAGCTTGATTTCCTTCGGATGGACGATCGGAACACGGATCACCTTGTCATAACCGCCGAGCGCCAGATTGTGGAGGTAGTCCGGTCCACCGACGTGCCCGACGCGCGGGGGGAGGTCGTGGGGGCGCACAAGGGAGTGCACGACGATTTCGTTGACGTCGGGGTCCCAGTATCGACAGGCGGAGCGACCCTGCTCGCACCAACCGACCACTGCGATCTTCATGGCGACCTCCGAGGTTGCTCAGGCGAGTACATGCTTGACCGCTCGGCGCAATCAGCGACCACCAGCGGCGCACCAACTCGTCAACCAGTCAGCGAAGCCTGGGTGGACAGCGCTGAAGTAGTCATACACCTGAGTGCCCTTCCGTAGTCTGCCGATCACGTTGGCGTCGTAGCCGTGTCGCCGCAACTGGGTCGTCACATCAACGAAGTCAAGCTGTACGGACTCCTGCGGATCGTCAGGTGGGCAGTGCAACAGGTCAAGACGTTCGATAGCCTTCGACACTGTGCCTGGCTCAGCCACCGGGATGCGGCGATCGCAGTGCAGCAAGGCGCTCCAGAAAGCGAGCTGCAGGCTGAGTCCGGGGCTGGCATACCTATTTTTGATCATCTGAAGGTAGAGCTCATCGGCCTCATCTGGGCCGACCGAAGGGGTGCGCGGATGGTTCAGGTCCATGCGGTTACACAGCCCCGACTCCGTCGCGGTTAGGGCGGCTAGTTGCGCACGCAGAAGCAGTGTCGGCGTGTGCCCTGTCCAGCGCACCGATCCGATTCGCCCATCTTCGCCGCGCCGCGCCGGAAGGCCGCCCTTTACTAGTTGCCCCAACATTTCGGTGGCCTTGCCGCTCCACAATAGCGCTTCTATCATGTAGCTGCCAAATGGTATGTTCAGGTGTTCCCCGTCAACGACCAGCAGGCATTCCTCGGCCTGCTTGACCCATACGCCCGCGAGTCCAAGTGCAATCTGTTGCTGGCACTCAAGCGCGTAGGTCCCGGTGAGCTTCCCATCTTCGATGAGGTGGCTAACCTCAGCCCAGGCGACGTTACCCGACTGTGTGGCCTTCTGCCAGTCACGGCGTTTCGTGGCCGCCACCATCTCGGAGCGGTAGCGGTGCAGCCGGAGCCCCGCGTTAGCTGAAAAAGGCGTGTGCTTAGGCATTCTTGTCGCCCGGCGGAAACGGTCACGGACCTGCTTTCCCTCAGGTGTTGGGCTGAGGCTAACTATGTCCCAGTCGACTGAGTGATCGGCCAGATCGAGTTCCAGCAGTAGGGCGGGGTCGACCGGGCGCTCTAGTGATATCCTGGCTCGCTCGTCGCAGTAGGCCTGCGCGAACACAATCGCGGTGTCGTGCTGTGGGAGTCGTGGGCGCAAAAGGTCTGACAGTTTCGTCAGCTCGCGAATCCGTGACTCGAGATCGTTCGCGGTATCCGCGCGGAAGATGTTGAGTTCGCCACGCCGCGTACGACAATAGGGCGGCCGAAGGTGCGGCTGGGCAAAAACAGTTCCTCGACGAGGCCCATACGGCGAACGGCCTGCCGCATGCGACCATCGAGCGCATAATGGTGTGCCAAGAGTCCGCGCACGTTTTTGCGGTTCGTCATTGCCCGCCCTAGCGCCAGCTGCATTGCCGCCGCTGCGCGTCGCCGATACTGCAGTACGAACTGCCCAGGTCCGTCGAGGGATACGGGGATCTGCACCAGTCGTGGCGGCGCAATCCGGTAGTCAACCTCCCAGCGGCGGAGGGCCCTTTGACGGAACCAGCGCCAAGCGTGTTCGGGTGCCAGGATGTAGCCGCCAAGGTCGGGTTCGGGATGAGGGGTCACCGCGGCCATGAGGTACTCGTCCGCCTGCTGCCCCGCGTAGTCCCTTGCGGCGAGCTGGAGCTGATCCTCGAAGCTTCGCAGCGGATCCCGTAAGCCCTTAGGCATTTCGTCACTGGTGAGGAGCACGTCGCGGAGCTGTATCCAGTCCTGTGTTGGCGGCCAGGTGAAAGGGTCTGATTCCCAGATGGGCAGGTCGGAGAGTCTGCTCAGGTCGACTGGGGACTCGTGCTGCTCTGCGAGCCGCTCCCTGGCCAACTCGAGTACGGGTGAGCTGACGCCAAGGTCTCGTCGCCATTTTCGGACGAGGCTTTCGCTCGGTGCTGCGCCGCCAGCTGCCACAGCGGTCCGCGCACCGTTGACCGACATTGGCGAGGTGTCCACGCCGACCCAACGGCCCAACAGTTGCCTGGTGTCGTCCTTCAGGATCTCGGAACGGCCGAGGCCGTCGGCAACGAACCGATCCAAGAGGTCGCCGCAGAGGCCCTGTAGACGCGCGAGCCCATCAACGCGCCAAGCGGGCGTGGGGGTGACCAGGATGCCAGCGAGCGCACCGAGCTTCCGCAGCTCGCCCGCCCGTACCGGCTTGCCCGACATGGCTGAGGTGTAGATATCCAGGCACGCGTTCACAACGACGGTGACGTCCTCGGCCTGGACGGCGTTCACCCCGCCGCCCACGCCGTCGCGAGCGCCCTTGCTGAGCGCAGCGTGCTCCGCACCTCTTGGGCGTACCAGTCGGGGGTGAAGACGCGGCGGCTCGCGCCCGGCGGCGTGCCGACGGTTTCCAGTCCGACCCCGTAGGGCAGGCCGAGCACGCGCACTGCATCCCAGTGCTGGTACGTGGCGTAAATGTGGGTGGTGACGAGTAGTAGCCGCGTGCCTGCACCGAACTCGAGGTGCCTGGCGGCCTGACGGTAGGTGTCGGCGGTGTTAGCGGGCCGGTGGTCTGGGTCGCTGCTGCGCGCGGCGAACACCCACGTCTCAGGATGCTCCCCCCGATGTCCGATCAGCTCCGCGAGCTTGGGCGCGGCGACGGGATCGCCGGCCGTGGTCAGCTCCCACTCAGCGGGCCGTGGATCGAGGTGAGCAGCGAGAGCCATGAGCACGTCCACCTCGGTCGCCGCACCGGCCGCGACCTCGTCGACGAGTTCCTGCTCTTGGTCCTGCAGCTGGCGGAACGAGCCGAGCAGCGCGATCCTTTCGGCACGCACCCGGCCACTCTTCAACAGGTCTGCAAGGTACTCGACCCGGCTAACGCAACCCGTCACAAGTCCCCCGAGGACGAGTGCTGCGTCATGGTCTCGTCTCGTCGGCTCCGCCACATCGACCAAGCCGAGCTCAGCCGCCCACCCGAGAATCTGGCTCGCGCGCTCCGTGAGTCCGCTGTCCGCGGTGATGTCTAGGCGGGAGTTGCCGCCGCGGCGGTCCCACACGCCGGAGAACTCAACTAGCCGTTCGAGACGGGTCTCAAGCCCGCCCTCGGGCCACTCACCACCAAAAGCCTCGACCATCGCCCGGAGTGCAGGCCTCGCGAGCCACTCGTTGATCATCTCGGTTGGGTCCGAACCGGGTTCGTAGCTGAGGGGTGTGGTCACGTCGTCATGTCCTTCCACGCTGTCGTCAGTGCTTCCAAAGTGTGCCCGCTACTGGCAGCGCTGCCCGTCGGGTTCGCTGGAAGCACGCAGAAATCCGCACCGCCGCGAGGCGAGTTGCGGGACTTCCCGCTGGCCGACGGGTTCCCGTACGCCGCGACGACCTGGAGCGGATTTCGCGGCGTCTTGGCACTCCAGCCCGAGAGTGGGCCCCACATCTTCGATCGTGGGCACTACCCGATACCGGGCGACTAAGGAGGAGCAAGCGATGAGCAACGCCGATCGGAACGAAGGGGCGTCCACCGACAGCGCATGGGCGGCCGCGCTGCGGCTGCTGGAGCGAGTCATCTTCACCCCGGGGATTGCAGCAGTTTGCAAGCTGCTGCTCATCCTCGTGGTGCTGGTAGGGCTGATGATCGTCGCGACACGGGCTGGCGTGCCGGCGCCCTGGGGCGCCACCGATCCCGTCCTGCCGTCGGGTGAACCGGCGATCACGATCACCCTGCCTGTTCAGGACTAGGCCGGAATGCCAAGGACAACCGGCGGATGGCTCAGTCAGGGGAGGAAACGGCAGTGCCGAGTGGCCGGTCGGGGCGGACCAACCCAGCCGGGGGATCAACTCACGCATTGCCGCCCGTGGATGGCATCGCCACCCCCCGCGTCACCACAGACCACCGGCGTCCATTCCGGGTCGTTAGCCCTTCGCGGCTCAAGATCTGGACCGCCCGAAGGGCGGTCGACGGGGCAACGCCGAACCGGCGTCCGAGGTCGATGATCGTGGGCACTGTGTCGCCGTCAGCGAGCTCACCGGAGAGGATCACTGCGCGTAGGCGGTCGGCGATCTGAACGTACGACGTGACGTGGTCTTCGCCGGGGAGGAGGTCTTCGACGTCGGCGTCGATCTGCGCAAGGCCACGCAGCTTGAGAGACCCGGTCGCAAGCGGGGCGCCGTTGGCCGCCTGGAGTCTGCGCTCGGCGTCGAGCTGGCGGGACAGGCCTTCGGCGGCGGCGCGGTCAGCGCCTCGGGTCCAGTCCGCATAGACGCGCAACGTGGTGGCGCCTCCGTCGCTGTGCCCCAGGCGGCCGGCGGTCGTCCTCAGGTCCGTGCCGGCGGCGAGGAGTTGAGTGGCGTTGAAGTGGCGCAGGTTCTTCAGCGGCTTGTCGATCCCGACCGCGTCGGCCTCCTCCCGGAATCGGTGGCTGAAGTAGCCCGGGCTCCACGGCCGGCTGCCCATCGGGTCCGGGCTGAAGACGAACGCGTGCTCGTCGAGGGTCAGGCCGGCGCGCGCCAGGATCGCTTCCCGCTGGGCCTTGAGCTCACCGAGTAGGCGCAGGGTCGTCTCGTCGAGTGAGAGTCGGCGATCCTCGTCGGTCTTGGTGCTCTTTTCGACGTGCTGGCCGTCGACCACGAGGTAGTTGCTCCACAGCATGATCTCCGATTGGGCGAATCGCACTCGGCTCCACCGCAGGCCGGTCAGTTCGGCGCGCCGCGCGCCGGTGGTCACCGCGAGCCAAAGGTAGAGGCCGAATTCCGGATCCCTGGGCCAGACCGAGTTCAGCAGCTGGGCCACCGCGTCCGTCTCGGGCGGACGTGCGCGGCGGCGCGGCGATGTCGGCGGCTTGGCGAGTGCCACGGGGTTGCGTTCGACCAGGCCCCACGCGGCTCCGCGGTCGAATGCGGCCCGGAGAATGCTGTGGATCTGGTGAATGCTGTTAGGACCCAATGGCTTGCACACATGCGGTGGGCACTTGGCGCGGGCGCAATCGTGGTCGTCAGGCCCGCGCTTGCCGTAGCGGTGGTCGAGTTGCGGGGTTGCGTCGCAGGCCCGGGCGCAGCGCGACAGGTGCTTGTAGAGCCGGTCGAACAGATCGACCCGGTGCTGCAGCGTTCGCGCGCGCATCTGCTTCATCGGCTCGGGAATCGAGCGCCGGATGTAGCCCCGATAGGTGTACGCCGTGGACTGCTCGTGGTCGCTGATCTCCAACCACTTCTCGAGCAATGTCTCCAGCGTCGTCGCCCGGTCGGGAAGGGCCTCGGCCTCGACGAGCGCCTGCAGCCGTTCCCGGGCCGCGATGGCGGCCGCTTCGGTGGCGCAGGTCTCGGTCAGCTTCGCCTGCTTGCCCGTCAAGGGGTCGCGGCCGGCGCGCACTACTGCCCGCCACGAACCGCTTGGCAACTGCTCAACGGAGCCCCTGGTCACCACTTCACGCTAGGCCGACGGAGAGCGCTTGTCCCACGCGCTGTCCCACATCGATCTTCGGAACGACTCCCAGGACGCTCCCGCAAGCCTCTGACCTGCTATGATATCGGTGGGCCCCGAGGGGCTCGAACCCTCAACCCGCGGATTAAAAGTCCGCTGCTCTGCCTGTTGAGCTAGAGGCCCGTCTCGTCGCTGACGGCAACGGTACAGCGCCGAACGACGGCCTCAACAGGCTAGGCGGCGCCACTCGGGGGGCATGGCCTGCAGGGCCAACAACTGCACCAATGCCGCCTGGTCGATGACCACGCCCTCGTCGTAACGCCCGATGCCGCCCGCCGTGACCAGCCCGGTCTGGCGATCGCGCCCCTCGCGCCACACCCGATCCAGATAGCGATCCACGAACCCCTGCCACCGGTGGGTGTCGTGGTGGGCGTCCAGAGCCATGAGCTGGCGCAAGAAGATCGCCACGAATGCCGGCGGTTCGCGCCACAGCCGATCCTCGGCACCCAGGTACTCGACCGACGCGGCAGCTAGTTCGTGGGCCCGCTCGACGCTGGCTCGGCGCGCCAGCACGTCGCCCGCCAGCAGGTGCAGCCCGATCGTCGCCCCCTGGTTGTAGCTCCACACGTGGTCCTCGACCACCCCCGCCGCAGTGACGTGGTCGGCGATCAGCCCGTTCGCCCCCGCCAACCTGCCGTCGAGAAACGCGATACAGCGTTCGACGAAGGCCTCGGTGTCGTCGTCGACCTCAGACCCCCGCTCTGCCACAGCCCCACGCCCACGGGCCAGGCGCAACGCCAACAGGGCCGAGGGCGCTGTCGAACACGCATGTCGGGCCGCTGTCCCCTCGTTCCACCGCACCCCGCCGGCCGGGTCCTCACCAGTCCGCGCCACACGCAACGCCCGGAGCGCCACATCCAGGGCGGCTGCGTCGTCGGTCATCACCCAGGCCTGCGCGGCGGCCAACCCCACCCAGGCGTTGTCGTCGTAGAACACCCGGCGGGCCACTGCGGGCCACGGTGTCGCCGTCCAGCCGCGGGCCGTGTCGTAACGGCGCAGCCCGTCCAGCAGGTGCGGCACCTCCCGGTCAGCCCGGTCAGCGGATCGGCCCAGCAGGTCGATCAGCGCCCCGGCGTGCAGTACCTGCGACAGCGGCCACAGCGGTGCCCGTCGCCCCAGGCGATCCAGGACGACGGTGCGCCCCCGTCGTCGCCGGGCGAACGTCACGGTCAGCGTCCGCCAGGCGGTCAGTGCCCGCTCGGCAGCCTCGCCATGCACGCCACCTCGGCGGTTGTCCGCCATCCCGCCCCTCCATCTGCTGTCCCGCCTACCGTGCACCCCGCCGTCCACCCCCGCCCATGTCACCGCGGGCTGCACATCCTGACACGACCGATCACTCAGTCGGCACTGACGGTGACTCGATGCTGCCCAGCGTGATGTTCACACGCCCGGGCAAGGCTTAACGCGAGCGCGTTCACGTTGTCACCACCCCGAAACACGCGCCACGTTTCCTCCTACACATGGTCTCGGCGGTACACGATGCGCACCGTCACATCGGCGTGCTGCCGCCGTACCCCTTCTATGGCGGGCCCGCGGTCTCGCCCGACACGACCGCCCGCGCCGGCATCGACGACCTGATCGCCGACCTGGACCGCGAAGGCACCGAGCGCGCCCTGATCCTGCCCAACTACGGGGTGCCGGACGCCGCCGTCGCCTTCGGATTCAACGACATGGTCTTGGACGCAGCCGCCCGCGACGACCGGATCCGCTGCGGGTTGTGGGTCTCACCCCGGGCCGTCGACGCTGACCTGACCCGATCCGCTCTCGAACTGGCCGCTGAGGAGGGGGTGGTCGCCCTCAAGACCAGCTTCCTTCTCGGCGGGCACCCCACCGACGAGACCTGCACCCCCCAACTGGACGCCATCTTCGCCGCGGCACGCACCCACGACCTCGTCGTCCACGTCCACACCTCGCCCGGCGCCGCCTCGGACATCGACCAGGTCGCCCACCTGGTCGAGCGTTACGGCTCGGACGTGGCGATCCACCTGGTCCACCTGGGCGGCGGGATGAGCGGGCACATCAAGCTGATCGGCGGCCGATTCTTCGACTGGATCAGCGCCGGAAAGCGCGTCTACACCGACACCAGCTGGGCGATCGGCTTCGCGCCGCGCTGGCTGGTCGCCGAGATCGAACGACGCGGCATCGGCCACGACCGGGTGCTGTTCGCCAGCGACGAGCCGTGGGGCGACCACCTCGGTGAGGCGGTGCGGCTGCGCGCCGCGGCCGGCGACGGTGAGCTGTCCCGCCTCGTCTTCCGGGACAACTTCGAGTCCCTGTACGGCTGATTCGTCGGCAACCCACCCTCGCCCACCAGCCCGCCCTCGCTCACGACCGACCCACCCACCCCCACCAGAAGGAGCCCACCATGACCGCTACCGCCACCGAGCTGGACAGCCAGATCGCCGCGAACATCGCGACGTCCCTCGCCGAGATCCCTCACCCCTCGCTCGACAAGGGCAGCAACATCTACGGCTCGACCAAGATCTTCCCCGACTACCAGGCCGAGGCCGGCGAGAGCTACTTCACCCTCGTGCACGGCATCGCGCACGAGTC
>JANNOG010000011.1:0-45383 GCA_031398915.1 Micrococcales bacterium
GGCTCGTCGAGCAACAGTGCCTCCGGCGAGACCGCGAGCGCCCGCACCAGGGCCACCCGTTGGGCCTGGCCACCCGACAGCGTCGAGGCCCTCACGCGCGAGCCGGCCGCCACGTCCGCCAAGCCCACCCGGTGCAGCCACGCGCGGGCACGTTCGTCGGCGTCGGTCCGGGCCATCCCCGCCGCCCGCAACCCGAAGGCCACGTTGTCGACCGCGCTCAGGTGGCCGAACAGCAGGTAGTCCTGATGGACGATGCCGAGACGTCGCCGACGCGGGGCTAGGAATGTGCCGGGCACCTCGTCCAGGACCCGCTCACCCACGGCGATCCGACCGGCGTCGATGGCCTGCGCGCCCTGGATGCAGCGCAGCAGCGTGGTCTTTCCCGCTCCGTTGGGCCCCAGGACCGCAGTCACCCGGCCGGCTGCCACTGAGACGTCGACATCCAAGCGGAAGGCACCGAGACGGACGTCGATGCGAGCGGTGAGCATCAGGCCCTCGACAGCCATCGATCGCGCAGCGCCACGATCACGGCCAACGACACTGCCACCAGCACCAGGCTCAATGCGATGGCGGTGTCTGGATCGGTTTCCAGCTGGAGGTAGACCGCCAGCGGCAGGGTCTGGGTCCGCCCCGTGATGTTGCCGGCGAACGTGATGGTCGCGCCGAACTCGCCTAGCGCACGTGCCCACGCCAGAACCGTCCCGGCCACCAGGGATGGAGCAACCAACGGCAGCGTCACCCGTCGAAACACCAGCAGCGGCCCCGCCCCCAAGGTCGCCGCAGCCAATTCGAGCCTGGTGTCCACGTTGCGCAGTGCCGCCTCCATGGTGATCACATAGAACGGCATCGCGACGAACGTGGCGGCCATCACCGCACCCGCGGTCGAGAACGTCAACTGCACGCCGAACACCGACTGCAGCAGACCCCCCAGCGGACTGCGCAGGCTGAACGCGGACAGCAGGGCCACGCCGCCGACCACGGGGGGCAACACCATGGGCAGCAGGACGACGCCACGCACCACCGACTTGGCCGGGATCGGGGCCCGCGCCAGCAACCAGGCCAACGGAGTTCCGAACACGACCGACAGCGCAGCCGCCGACAACGACGTGATCAAGGACAGTCGCAGTGCGGCCACCGACTGCGGCCGACTCAGATCCTCGCTGAGGCCGATCCAGTCCGCGCGTTGCACCAGCCCGGCGAAGGGCAGGACGACGAATGCAACGGCGACGCCACCGATGATCGTGACGACCAGCGGGGGAGGGGCGGTGACTCTTCGACGGCTCAATTCGGCGGCGCGAACCCCGCTCCGGCGAGCACTTTCTGTCCCTCCTCGCCGGTGACGTAGTCGACGAAGGCGTCGGCAGCCTCGTTGGGTTCAGCGTCCGGGGTGATCACGGAGGCGATCGGATAGGTCGCCACCACGTTCTGTGCCAGGGGAATGTCGACCGTGGCCACGGTGGCCCCGGCAGCCTGCGCGTCCGTGAGGTAGACGATGCCCGCCACGGCGTCACCCTCGGCGACTGCAGTGAGGGTCGCCTTGACGTTCTGGCCACGGGTGACGCTGGTCTCGGGGATCACCACGCCGGCTGTTTCGAGCGCCTGGGCGGCAAACCTTCCGCACGGCACCTCGACGCCGCACAGCGAGACGATGCCGGCGGTGGCCAGATCCGCCAGACCCGTGATGCCACCCGGGTTGCCCGGTTGGGTGATGACGACCAGCGAATTGGTGGCGAAGACGGTCGGCGTTGCGGCCGCACCCGCGTCGGTCAGCTTGGTCATGTTGGCCTCGTCGGCCGAGGCGAACACGTCCACCGGCGCGCCCGCCAGTACCTGCTCGGCCAACGAGGAGGACGAGTCGAAGGTGAACACCACCTCGACGTCGGGATACTTCGCACTGAAGTCCTCGCCGATGACCGTGAACGCCTCGGTGAGTGAGGCGGCGGCGGCGACCGTGATGGTGCCGCTCAATTCGGGTTCGGTCGCGGAGGACTCGGGCGCCGACGATTCGACTGCCGGCTCACCGCTCGGTGCGGCACTCGTCTCGATCGTCGGGTCCGCAGCCGCGGAATCGCCGTCGGCGGCGCAGGCGGTGACCACCATCAGCGTGGCAACGGTCGCCATGGTGACGAACAGGCGAGTGGGTGTCATCGGGCGGGTCATTCGTTCACCTCCGTGATGTCGGTGGCGCGCGGAGTGTCGGTGGCGCGCGGAGTGTCGGCGGTCGAGCGAGGGGATTCGACGACCACAGTCGTGGCCTTGACCGCAGCCACGGCGATGTCACCGGGCTCGAGATGCAGGTCGTCGGCGGCCTCACGGGTCATCAGCGAGAGGATGCGGTGAGGACCGGACATCACCTCGATCACCGCGCTGAGACCGTCGCGTTCGACCCGGGTGACGATCCCAACGAAGCGGTTGCGGGCCGACTGGGCGGGCAACCACGTCGGCGCCTCGGGCAGCGGTTGCGATGCGAGGTGGCGGGCCAGCTCGGTACCGGCGATCTCGCGGTGTCCCCCACTGCTGCGGGTCGTGGTCAGTCGTCCCTCGTCACACCAGCGCCGGACGGTGTCCACGCTGACGCCCAAGAGCTCGGCGACCTGACCGGGCCGGTATGTGGACGCCACGCGGTCATGGTCATGACTTACACCCGCAAATGTCAAGGTAGGGTGACTGAAACCTTGCAGATGCGAGTTTATCCACTCATGGACTGCGTGTCGACAGCTGATCGCCCATCGCGTACGGCCACCGTCGGTCCTCTAGACTCACCCCTCAGATGACTGCCGTTGAGTTGCGGCCGTGGCAGGTCGCCGCTCGTTCGGCCTACCACGCGCACGCCCCCAGAGATTTCCTCGCCGTCGCCACGCCAGGCGCCGGCAAGACGACGTATGCCCTGGCCATCGCCGGTGACCTGCTGGCCGCGGGCACTGTCGAGCGGGTGACCGTGGTCTGCCCGACCGAACATCTCAAGCGGCAATGGGCCGATGCGGCGCATCGGATGGGAGTCGTTCTCGACCCGGCGTTCACCAATGCCGCGATCACCCACGCCAAGGGCGCCGATGGGGTCGCTGTCACCTACGCACAGGTGGCCCAGGCGCCTCACCTGCACGCGGGCCGGACCCGGGCACGACGCACCCTGGTGATCCTCGACGAGATCCATCACGCCGGCGATGCCCGCACGTGGGGCGACGGGGTCGCGGAGGCATTCGAGGACGCGGCCCGCCGATTGGCGCTGACCGGCACGCCGTTCCGCACGGACACCTCGCAGATCCCGTTCGTGGACTACGTCGAGGGCCGAGACGGCAGCCGTCGCAGTCGGGCCGACTTCACCTACGGATACCCCGAGGCGCTCGCCGACCGGGTGGTGCGTCCGGTGCTGTTCCTGGCGTATTCGGGGACGATGCGATGGCGTACCCGAGCCGGTGACGAGGTCGCCGCCCGGCTGGGCGAACCGCTGACCAACGATCTCACCGCCCAGGCGCTACGAACGGCGCTGGATCCGGGCGGCCAGTGGATTCCTGACGTGTTGTCGGCTGCCGATCGACGCCTGGGCGAGGTCCGCCGCGAGGTTCCCGACGCGGCGGGCCTGGTGATCGCCACCGACACAGTGGCGGCCCGCGCCTATGCCCGCTTGATTGCCGAGATCTGCGGCGAGAAGCCGGTGGTGGTGCTGTCGGACGAGGCCGGGGCATCGGATCGAATCGAGGACTTCGCCGTCGGTCGGCAACGGTGGATGGTCGCCGTCCGGATGGTCAGTGAGGGGGTCGACATCCCTCGGTTGTGCGTCGGGGTGTACGCGACGTCGACGGCGACTGCCCTGTTCTTCTCGCAGGCGGTGGGTCGGTTCGTGCGTGCCCGGCGCCCTGGTGAGACCGCCAGCGTGTTCGTGCCGTCGGTACCCGTGCTGCTGCAGTTCGCCGCGGATATCGAGGTGCAGCGTGACCACGTGCTGGGCCGGGTCGACGGCGGCGACGACCTCGGCCTGGGTATCGAGGATGTCGCGGCCGCCCGCCGCACCGAGGCGGCGTCGGGCGAATTGCTGGGCCAGGCCTTCGAAGCGGTCGAATCCGAGGCCGCTTTCGATCGCGCGGTTTTCGACGGGACCGAGTACGCCCACGTCGGTACCGCTGGGCACGGCGACAGCGAGCAGTTCTTCCTGGCGTTGCCCGGCTTCGCCGACCCTGGTGAGGTGGGTGCTCACCTGCGCTCCGCCGGCGCCCGCGCCGCAGCGGGCCCGCCCCCCGGTGATACGCCCCCCGGTGATTCGCCCCCCGGTGATTCGCCCCCCGCGGCTGCTGTGGATCAGATGCCGCAAGCCGACCACCGCGTCCTCGCCGGATTGCGCCGCGAACTCAATGCCCTGGTCGGCGCCTACGCCCGACGGACAGGCGCACCACACGCCACCGTGCATGCCCGGCTACGGCGCGACTGCGGTGGCCCGGCCGTGCCACTCGCGGATGCCGACGAGATCGGCAAGCGAGTTCACACCCTTCGGCAATGGCTGGCCAAACCCTAGGGGCATGTCCGTCCCGGCGACCCAGCCAGCCACGGGTTGCCCGGATCGACAACCGCGAGGATCTGTTCGTTGAGGGAGCGCAACTGCTCCAGCTGGGCAGGCGTCAGCTGATCGACGACCAGGGATCGGACGGCAGCGACGTGACCGGGTGCGGCCGCCACCACCTTCTCCCACCCGGCATCGGTCAGCACGGCCAGGGTGTACCGCCCGTCGCTAACGTCCGGGCACCGGGTCAGCAGCCCTTCCGCCTCCATGCGCCGGGCGAGGTGCGACAACCGGGACAGCGACGAATCCGCGAGAGCGGCCAGCTCGCTCATCCTCATCGATCGGTCCGGTTGTTCGGACAGGACCGCCAACACCATGTACTCGACGAAACTCAGCCCCGAGTCTGTCTGCAGCTGGGCATCGAGTGCCGACGGCAACCGGGTCAGCAGTCGCCCAACCGACAGCCAGGCGGCCCGCTCGTCGGGGCTCAGCCACCGCGGCCCCGCTGCGTCTCGGTCACCGGCCATGTGCCGAGTTTACGCCGGGCTTGACGGTTCAACCCGTACAGTATCGGCCGTTGATCATGCCCGATGCTGCGGAGGCTTCTGCTGATGACTGGTTCTGCTCCTGTATCGGACCTGACCGGTTGGATGCGTTCGCCGTTTACCGGAGCGGGCATCACTCACGAGTGTTTCGAGAAGGGGAGCGGACCGGGCGTCATCGTATTGCCCGAGATTCCCGGAATAACCCCTCAGGTGCTGGGCCTGGCCGATCACCTCGTCGACGAGGGATTCACCGTTGTCGTCGCCTCGCTGTTCGGCACCCCCGGGCGCGCCACGTCACCTGGATATACCTTCGCCACCCTTGCCAGACTGTGCGTCGCAGCCGAGTTCCAGGCATTCGCCCGCAACGCACAGCGCCCTGTTGCGAGCTTTATCCGAGCACTGGCGGTGGACCTCGCGGCGCGGACGCCAGGTGCCGGTGTGGGCGTGATCGGGATGTGTTTCACCGGCGGATTCGCGCTCGCGGCTGCCGTGGATGACGTGGTGTTGGCCCCGGTGTTGAGTCAGCCCTCGGTCCCGCTGCCGTTGGGTGGCGCGCGCCGCGCCGACCCCGGGTTGAGTGAGGCCGAGTTGAGCCGCGTCGTCGAGCGCACTGTCACCTCGGGTTTGTGTGCCCTGGGTCTGCGATTCAGTGAGGACAGCGGGGCCACCGCCGAGCGCTTCGCCGTGCTGTCGGCTCGGCTGGGACCGGCCTTCGAGGTGATCGAGCTGGATTCTTCGGCGAACAACATCGGCGGCTTCTCGAAACGCGCCCATTCGGTCACCACCAACGAGGTCCGCGACATCCCCGGTCACCCTGCCCTGGCGGCGCGCGCCCGCGTCGTCGACTTCATCCGCGAGCGCATCTCCGTGCGCTGATCGCCCTGGCTTGGGCCCGCCCGCCCGCTCGCCCGGGCCACCCGCGCGCCCGCCTCGAATTGCGTGCCCGAATGGCTGTCGCGCGCACCCTAGGCAGCTATCTCGGCACGTGATCCGAGGTGGGATGTTCGCCGCTCACCCGTTGGGTGTGACCAACCCCTGAACTCCGACGATGACGGCAACCTGTGTGAGCCGCCCCGCCAGTGCCAGGATGGTTCAGCGGCGTGATGGGACCAGCACTCGGGGATGGTGCTCATGTGGTAGAAATTCAGTGGGCCCTTCGGGACTCTACTTAGCTCGCCGATGGAGCGACTTGAACTATCAACGGTGTTTGGGCTCAAGGTTGGGACACGAAGCGCTGGCCGGGCCGCTTTGCCAGACGGGTTCATAGCACCAAGCGATCGGAGTTGCGGTGTCCGTCAAGCTTTGGACGCCAAGACTGTACCAACGATGGCGCCTTTCCCGGGACATGCGGCTCATTGCGCATGGGGCCGAAATGTCATCGGACTGGCAGCCCTTCACCATCGCAGCAGGGATTCTTGTCCTCATCTCGGCAGCGGCTTCTACGGCTGCCATCGCCGTGTACTTTTGGTTAGCTGGGTTGCTTGCAGTGGACGTGTGGGAACCAGCGAGGCTGTTGTACGAGTACTGCCCAGAGTACCTCGGCGAACTGGGGGAAGACCCAGCTCGCTGCCAGGACTGGATCGGCGAGAATTCTCTGTCGGCCAAGATTCTGGGCTGGGTGGGTATTGGACATTGCCTCGTTACGGCTCTCATGGCACTTTATGCCCTAGCGGCGGTCTTGCGCACTATCGTAAGTCCCCTGCGACGCCGGGCTTCGTGGCACGAGACCTTCTATTGGGAGTACGTCGGTAGACTAGAGACCAGTGTTGCCGCGGACGATAGGCACGACTTTGTGGTGTTCGGCGGTATCGATTATATCAAGGGCTTTTTGCGCCAGGTGGGAGCCAAGTCCAGGCATGGCTTCGGTGCCGACAGGGTGGTCCATGCGAAACGATGGGCATGGGCGCGCGAAGCTCAATTTCTGACAGTTTCACTGGCGGCGCTTCTAAGTGCTACTACTTCAGCCGCCCTTTATCTATGGCGCCACGAGTTCATCGTGGCGAGTGAGGCGTTCTCCAGCATCGAGGCGCTCAGGACCTTCGCCACCGACTTCTCGTGGCAGCTGGCGAGTTCAATTCCTCTGCTTGAGCCAGCCGATGTGTTTAACTGGCAACGGCCGCAAGGATTCGCGGACGACAAGTTATGGAGTATCGCGATCTTTACATTGAAGGTTCTTTTCTTCACGCCCGTCGTCATCTACATCGTCGACATCGCCAAAACCCGGCGCAATCAGGATCCGCCAATGACCCCATTCGATGACAACGCCACAGTTCAAGAGCTGCTGTATAGCATCTTTCAGAGCCCTTTCCCCCTTGGTGAAATCTTAGTCCCTTGGCTCTGGAGGCAGCATTATGGCTCCGTCGCAGCAGCCCTGAATCAAAGAGGTGTGACCACCGCGAACGGGCGAGCCTGGTCAGCCCAGCTCGTCTCGGAGCAGCTCTTTCAGGCTCTGTCAGAACGAGATCGCCGCCAGCATCAAATTTATAAGGGTGAATAGGAGTGGGCCCTGAGCTTACGTGTCCAGAGTGGATGTCACTGGTAATCCAGAACAGCAGGGTCGCACTGATGCAGCGAATGGATGATTGTCAGGGGTCTCGGTCTGACAACAGTGTCGCGCCGCAGGCGAACGAGTGAGGAGTGCCGTCGGCGAGGTGCGGCCCACGGGCCCGGGTTGCGGTCCGCGTCTCCTGAGCGTCGTGAGCAATCTCGGCAGTGCCACCGCGGGCACGCCCCCGGTGGCGCAACGTCCGCGCTGGTCAGAGGTGGTACGCCGCCCGGGGCTTGAACCCGGAACCCGCTGATTAAGAGTCAGCTGCTCTACCAATTGAGCTAACGGCGCGCAGCGGTAGAGACTACCAGGGCCGCTCGGATGGTCGACTCGATGACCTCTCCCGGGGCGTACCCGGCCAGCAAGGGCACCAGCTCTCCGCCGTCCTCCAGGAACAGGCTCGGGTAGGTCGTCACCCCCATGGCGCGGGCCCCCGCGAATGCCTTCTCGGTCGCTGCGACGGCGTCCGGCGTTGCCCACCGCGCAACCAGTTCGTCGCCGTCGATGCCGACTGCAGCCGCGGCATCGCGTAGCACGTCCGCGTCGTCCGGCACCCGGCCCTCGAGGTACAGCGCATCGGTGAGCCAGTGGGAGAACTCGACGGCGACCTCTTCCGCCATCGCCTGGGCGGTCAGGACCGCTCGCGCCGCCGGCTCGGAATCGCTGACCCAGGTACCGACGTCCAGCACTCGCTCCCTGTACCCCGCACCCGCCTGCCGCCCGGTGACCTCCTCGACCCGCTCCAGGCCGGCGATCAGATAGTCCCGGTCCAGACCGATCGGGCGAACCCGCTCACCGGTGACCAAGCCACCGCACTCGATGCGCCACCGCACGGTGTCGCCCAGGCTTCGCTTCGCCTCGAGGATGGCGGGACCGGTGGCGAAGCACCAGCCGCAGAGGACGTCATTGCCGTACACGACCGTGGGGGTTCGTTCGCTCATGAAGACAGTCTGCCCGGGCGACGAGTGTGGGGTGAGTGACGGGACTTGAACCCGCGACCTCCTGGACCACAACCAGGAGCTCTACCAGCTGAGCTACACCCACCACGATCTGGCGGCCGTGTCATGTGGACCACGGCCGTCGAGCGCGCGCCTAGTGTAGACCGCTCGGTACCCAGTCCGGCGTGGTACCGGCTGTGACCAGGTGAGTAGCCGCCAACGACCGTGCCGTGTCGCTGTCCGGGCCCGGTTGGGCGACGAAAACAGCGTCTCGGTAGTACCGCAGCTCGGCGATGCTCTCGATGATGTCAGCCAGAGCTCGGTGTCCGCCGGCCTTCGCCGGAGCGGCGTAGTACACCCGCGGATACCAGCGCTTGACCAGCTCTTTGATGCTGGACACGTCCACCATCCGGTAGTGCAGGTGCCCGTCCAGGTCCGGCAGATCCCGCGCGATGAAGCCGCGATCGGTACCGATGCTGTTGCCGGCCAGCGGCGCCTTGCGGGCCTCGGGCACCCACTCCCGGACGTACTCGAGGGCTTGCTCCTGAGCGGCCGCCAACGTTGTGCCGGCCTCCAGTTGATCCAGCAGGCCCGACCTGGTGTGCATGGTGCGCACGACCTGGTTCATCTGACGGAGGGCGTCCGGCGGCGGCTTGATGAGGATGTCCAGCCCCGAGCCCAACACGTTGAGTTGCGAGTCGGTGACCAGGACGGCGATCTCGACCAGGGCATCGGTGTTGAGGTTCAGGCCGGTCATCTCGCAGTCGACCCAGACCAGGCGCTCTGTCAGTCGATCGCGTTGCTTGTCGGAGCCGCTCACGCCGTCACTGTAGGTCGTGAGGTTCGCGACCATCCGTTGGCGGTGGCTCGGGCGGCATGGCGCGTTGCGGCAGCGCCCATGCGGTGGCTGTGGCAACGGCGACGACGAGGGCTCCGAGAGGCGCCAGCCACAGCAGGGTCCGCCAGGCCCCGGGGTCGACCACCACCAGCACCACGCACGCCACCACCAGGGCGAAGCTGCCCCAGCCCGCAACCGCCCCGACGGGCGAGGGCTCGGTCGGGGCGCGATGTCGGCGCCGGGATTCCATAATGTCCACCTCCACGCTTAGCCTCCGCCCATGGTCCACCCCTACGCGGCCCCCATTCCGGGCTCACCCCGTCCGGTGCCGGCGACCTCGTCCTCCTCGCTGGTCCTGCTCGTGCTCGGGTTCGTCCTGATCGCAGGGTGCGGGCTGGCGGTCTCCCTGGTGGTCCTCTTGTCGACCGGGCCGGTGGCGTTCGTGCTGGGCTTGCTGTTCGCCCTGATTCCCGTGGCGCCGCTACTGGCGTTCTACTGGTGGGTAGATCGCTACGAGCCCGAACCGCGTGGGCTGTTGATCTTCGCATTCGGTTGGGGTGCCGCTATCGCGACCCTGGGCAGCCTGATCATCAATCTCGCGTCGATCTATGCCCTCGATGTGGCGGGGCAGGACTCGGACTATCTGGGGGCGGTGCTGGTCGCCCCGGTCGTCGAGGAGGCCCTGAAGGGGCTGGGCCTGTTGGCGATCATCGTGGTCGGTCGGCGCCGCCTGGACGGAGTGGTCGACGGTGTGGTGTACGCCGGGGTGGTGGGCGTCGGATTCGCCTTCGTCGAGAACATCCTCTACCTGGGCTCCGCCCTGATGGAGAGTGGCGGCGCCGGTCTGCTCCTGACGTTCGCGGCACGCGGGATCGCGAGTCCGTTCGCGCACCCGCTGTTCACCTCGGCCTTCGGTATCGGGGTGGCCCTGGCGTCGCGATTCCGCGGCGCAGGTCGGCTCATCGCCGTCGTGGGATACGCGGCAGCTGTCGGCCTGCACGCGCTCTGGAACGCCACCGCGTCCTTGTCGTTCGACGGATTCGTCACCGGCTTCATCGTCCTGCAGATCCCGATATTCGCCGTGTACATCGCCTTCATCTTGTGGTTCCGGTCTCGCGAGGGCCGACTGATCAGGCGTTACCTGGGTGCTTACGCCTCGGTCGGCTGGTTGACGCCACGGGAGGTGCAGGTCGTGGGCAGCCTGTCGCTGCGCAGCCGCCACCGCGATGCGGCCGGCCGCGGTGGGCCGGGTGCACCGACGAGGACGGCGGCCGTCCGGGCGTTTCATCGGACGGCCATTCAGCTGGCCTATCTGCGGCACCGAATCGAGACGGGATCGGCGCCGCTGCGGGCCGCAGTCATGGAGCGGCAACTGCTCGAATCGTTGGCCGGCCAGCGGGCTGTCGGCTCGCCCCTGCCCTAGCGCCACGAGGATCACGAGGCCGCGACCTCACGACCTGGGGTCCGCCGAACGGCCCCCCGACCCTCCCCACTAGAGATGACTGTCCAGCCTCCGCCTATCACTCAGCGTCATTGTGAGCTTACGTTCAGCTCCTAAGAGGGCCACTGAAGGAGTGCCACATCGTGAATGAGTGGGAACGGCCGTCGTACATGGGTATCGGGGCGCCGAGGTACACCGTCGAGGACTTCGCTTTGCCCGAGCCCCGCACCGACGTGTGGGGGTGGGGGTGTCGAGCGGCCACCATCGTCGCGATCCTGTTCGCCGTCACCGTCTCGGGTCTGGGAGTCCCCGGAGCCGGACTGGTGCTGTTGGGCGCGGGTGGACTTGCCGTCGGAGTCGCCGCGATCGTGCGCGGCGGTCTCGCGTGGGCGTGGCTGCCGTCGAGCCGCGGCGGAGTGCTGGCCGTGGTCGGCAGTCTGTCCATCCTCCTCGTCGCCGCCATGTCCGAGGTCTCGGGACTGATCGGCAACGGCCTGTGGGAGTCTGCAGCCGCGTTCGTCCGCTGAGACGTGGGCGCTGGCTTCGGGGTCGGGAACTCGGCTGGATAGGGTGCCGTGTGGCTATCCTCGTGGCACTCGGGTGCACCGCCGTCACGTTCGTCGTGATGTGGTTCGCGCCCCGCGCCGGTGGCGTCGCCCACACCGCGGTCGTGCTGGTGTTGCTGGCCATCGTGGGGATCAGCGTCTGGCTCGGGTATCTGGAAGGCATGGACAGCCTGTGGTCGGGCGTCATGTCCGGCATCGTGCTGGGAGGGATACTCGCCGTCTTCACCCGGCCCTCGTCCGCCGGTGAGACGTCTTCCTAGCTCGTGGGACCTCCTCCGGTGGTCGCCGCCGCCCGACCTACGTCGACGCTCTGGCAGGGGATTTGCGCGTGCGTCGTCGTTGTGGCCGGTGTCGTCGCAGCAGCGGGGTGCTCGCCGGCCGCCTTGCCCGCCACCTCTCCCGCCATCTCGCAGACCACCCCCAGCGCCGACGCTTCTCAGGAGGAAGCCGTCGACGAGCGGGCAGACCGCAACGACGCCCTGGCCCGAGAACTCGTCGCGATGGCGGAGGAGGACCAGGCCGAGCGCACCGGCGACCCGGACCTGCCGCCCGGCACGAAACTCGGGCCGACCAAGGACTACACCCGGGCGGCCCGGCTCAAGGAGATCATCGCGGAGCACGGCTGGCCCACCTTCGACCTCGTCGGCGAGGAGGCGTCGTCGGCTGCGTGGCTGATCGCCCAGCACGCGGACATGGACGTCGAGTTCCAGCAGGGTGCCAGAGACCTGCTCCGACTGGCCGTCGAGGAGGGGCAGGCAGACCCTGGCGAGCTCGCTTACCTCGACGATCGGGTGCAGGTCAACCTCGGCGAGCCGCAGACGTTCGGCAGCCAGGTCCGGTGCCAGGGCGGCGCTCCAGCTCCCGCGACACCCCTCGTCGACGCGGCTCGGGTGGACGAGCTGCGGCAGGACGTGGGCCTCGGCACGCTCCAGGAGTACTACGACGAGCTGGCCATGATGTGCGCCGACGAGCAGATGGCGGGCCAGACCGCTCCCTGACGGGGCGATCGCCCGTAAGGTCCAGGTGTGAGCGGGACCAGCGGCAGGATCGGCCCAGACGAGCCCCGGGTCGACGCAGTCAGTGAGGGCATTCGTTACGGCACCGGGCGCGGCACCGGCCTGCTGGCCGCCGTCATCCTCGGCAGCGCGATCGCCTTCCTGGACGGGACGGTCGTCAACGTCGCCCTGCCCACCATCGGCGACGAACTGGGCGCCAGCTTCGCCGAACTGCAGTGGATCGTCACCGGCTACACGCTCACCCTGGCGGCGTTCATCCTGCTGGCGGGGTCGCTGGGTGACCACGTCGGCCGGCGCCGGATCTATGTCATCGGCATGATCGGCTTCGCCGTCACGTCGGCGCTGTGCGCCCTGGCGCCCAACCCCGAGATCCTCATCGCATCCCGGGTACTGCAGGGGATCGCCGGCGCGCTGCTGACCCCAGGGTCGTTGGCGATCATCCAGGCCAGCTTCCACCCGGACGACCGTGGCAAGGCGATCGGGACGTGGGCGGCGTTCGGCGCGGTGGCGCCCGCGCTGGGCCCCGTCGTGGGCGGCGTCCTGGTCGAGTTCAGCTGGCGGTGGGTCTTTCTGATCAACCTGCCGATCGCGGGCGTGGCGCTGTTGCTGACCGCCCGGTTCGTACCCGAGAGCCGCGACGACGAGGCAAGGGGCGGCCTGGACTGGGGCGGCGCCGTCCTCGGCGTCGTCGCTCTGGCCACCATGACATACGCGCTGGTCAGCGTCGGTCAACCGGTGGCGTGGGTGGCCGGTGGAGTAGCGGTCGTCAGCAGCATCGCGTTCGTCTGGTGGCAGCGCCGGGCGCGCAACCCGATGGTGGCGCCCTCGCTGTTCGCGGACCGGACGTTCACCGTGACCAATCTGCTGACCCTGGGGGTGTACGCGGCGCTTGCGGGAGTGTTCTTCTTCCTCGGCCTGCAACTGCAGACGACCCTCGGGTACCGGCCGCTGCTCGCCGGGTTGGCCGGACTGCCCTCGACGCTGATCATGTTTGCGCTGTCGGCGTGGGCAGGCGGGCTGACCACCCGGATCGGGCCGCGGATCCCATTGATCGCTGGCCCGATCATCACGGGAGTCGGCGCGGTGTGGCTGTCGTTCGTGGGCGACGGCGACTCGTATCTGCTGGGTGTCCTACCCGGTGTCCTGCTGTTCGGTCTCGGGTTGGTGCTGCTCGTGGCCCCGTTGAGCACGGCCGTCCTGGCATCGGCTCCCGACCACCTGGCGGGTACGGCCAGTGCCGTCAACAACGCCGTGAGTCGCGCCGCGGGGCTGGCTGCGGTCGCCGCACTACCCAGCATCGTGGGGCTGTCGGCGCGCGATTACGCCGACCCGGTGGCGCTGACCTCCGGATACCAGGCCGCCATGCTGATCTGCGCGGGCCTGTTGGTTGCCGGTGGACTGTCAGCCCTCGCCCTGCCCGCTCACCGTGGCCGGGGCGCCCTACCGGCAGGTTGAGTCGGACGGGACAGCTGGGGACGCCGGACCACCAGGGGCAGGACCAGCGGTCCGTCGGCGGCGCTGACCACCACGTCGGTGCCGTCGTGGCGAAACGCGAGTTCGGCGCCCGGGCCGTCGCGCAGCGTGTACGTGACACCGTCCGGACGGGTTTCGACCTGCAGCCGCATGCCGTGCCACCGAATACGGAACGACAGCCGCTCGATTCCCGGTGGCAGCTGCGGGGCGAACGACAGCACCCCACCGAAGTCGCGCAACCCGCCGAAACCGGCGACGACGGTGGACCAGGCGCCGGCCAGCGACGCCATGTGCAGGCCGTCGCGGGTGTTCTGGTGCAGGTCCCGCAGATCGATGAGGGCGGCCTCGTGGGCGTAGTCCGCGGCCAGGTCCGTGTGGCCGACCTCGGCACACACGACGGCCTGGGTGCAGGCCGACAGTGACGAGTCGCGGACCGTTCGCCGCTCGTAGTAGTCGACGTTGCGGGCCTTCTCGTCATCGGTGAACGCGTCACCACACCAGTGCAGCGCCAGCATCAGGTCGGCCTGCTTGATCACCTGTTTGCGGTAGAGCTGGACATACGGTTCGTGGAGCAGCAGCGGGTAGCGTCCGACCGACCCCTCGAAGTCCCACTCGTCCTGGGTCGTGAACCGATCCGCCTGCGGGTGGACGCCCAGGCGCTCGTCATAGGGGATGTGAACGGCGGCCGCGGCGGCGAGCCAGGCCGCGGACTCCTCATCGCTCACGCCCAGCTCGGAGGCGACCTGCGGATGGCGGAGGCATCCTTCGGCCGCCGTGCGCAGATTCCGCGCCGCCATGAGGTTGGTGAAGACGTTGTCGTCGGCGACGGCCGAGTATTCGTCCGGACCGGTGACACCGAATACGTGCCAGGCGCCGTCGCGGTCGTGATGGCCGAGTCCCTGCCACAGCCGGGCCGTCTCGACCAGGATCCGCAGGCCACCGTCGCGTTCGAGGGCGTCGTCGCCAGTGACCAGCCGGTACCGCTCGACTGCGTCGGCGATGTCGGCATTGACGTGGAAGCCGGCGGTCCCGGCCGGCCAGTACCCCGAACACTCCTCGCCCCTGATGGTGCGCCACGGGAAAGCGGCACCCGGTAGGCCCAGGGTGGCTGCCCGCTCGCACGCCAGGTCCAGCGTCGCCGCCCGCCAGCGCAACGCGTCCGCTGCGGCCTCAGGGCGGGTGTACGTCAGCAGCGGGAGCACGAAACCCTCGGTGTCCCAGAATGCGTGACCGTCGTACCCCGGCCCGGTCAGCCCCTTGGCGGCGATCGCCCGCCGCTCGGCCCGCGCCCCGGCCTGCAGCACGTGGAACAGGCCGAAGCGGATCGCCTGCTGTAACGCGGGATCGCCGTCCACCTCGACGTCGGCTGCGTCCCAGAACTCGTCGAGGTAATCCCGTTGCGAGGCACGCAGCCCCGTCCACCCGCCGTATCGGGCCCCGGTGAGGGCAGCGGAGACCTGGTCGCGCAGCGCGGGCGTCGACCGGGTGCTCGACCAGGCGTAGCCCAGGTACTTGACCAGTCGCAGCCGCTGCCCGGCGACCAACTCGGTGACGATCGTGGTGCGGGCCCAGTCGTCGTGTCGGTCGGTGTCGCAATCCACCCGTCCCGGCGCCTCGACGTCGTGGTCCATCCCGGCAGCCATCACGAGGCCGCTGACTCGGGTGCGGTGGATCAGCAGCGCCCGCACCGCGTCGGTCTCGCCGTCGACGGCGACCAGCGGTCGTTCCAGCGCGGCGGCGACCCGCGGGTCACCCGAGCGGACCGGTTGATCCTCGTTGGCGACCAGGCCCGACTGCAGGGTGATGCGAACGGGCTGGTCCAGCGCCTCGACGATGTACTCGATTGCCGCGACTGCCCGATGCGCGAACGACACCAGTCGGGTCGAGCTGATCCGAACCCGCGGGCCGGCCGGTGAGGACCAATCGACGTCGCGAGTCAGCACGCCTTCACTCATGTCCAGGGCACGACGATGCGAATGCAGCGTGCCGTAACGGACGTCGAACGCCTCGTCGTCCACGAACAGTCGAATGATTTTCCCGTTGGTGACGTCGACGATCGTCTGCCCCTGCTCGGGATATCCGTACCCGGCTTCCGCATACGGTAATGGCCGCTGCTCGTAGAACGAGTTGAGGTATGTCCCCGGTATCGCGTACGGCTCGCCCTCGTCGAGGTTGCCGCGCAGTCCGATATGACCATTGGACAGCGCGAAGATCGACTCGCGGTGGGCGATGTGGTCGAGATCGAAGGCGGATTCGCGGACCGACCAGGGCTCGATGTCCAACAGCGGCTCGTCGCGCCGGCTCACCCGATCAACTCTGCCAGGTCGGTGACGACGACGTCGGCGCCGTTGGCCAGCAGCGTGTCCCCGGCGCCCGTTCGGTCGACTCCGACGACGTGACCGAATCCACCCGCCCGTCCCGCCTGTACGCCGGCGATGGCGTCCTCGAAGACGGCCGTCTGTCCGGGTGGGACGCCCAGACGCTGGGCGGCCGCCAGGAAGGTCGCCGGCGACGGCTTGCCGGTCAGGTGCTCGTCCACCACGGTCTGGCCGTCGACCCGGACCTCGATGAACCGTTCCAGGCCGGTCACCCGCAAGATGGCCCCCGCATTGGCACTGGACGACACCAGCCCCCGGCGAAGGCCGGCCTCGGTTACCGCGGCCAGGTAACGCCGCGACCCCTCGTACACCTCGACCCCGTCACGGTCGATGACCTGCAGCAACAGCGTGTTCTTGCGATTGGCGACGCCGTGGATCGTGGCGTCCGGGCCGGTCCCGAGGTCGGCGCCGGCGTCCTCGGCACTGCCGTCGGGCAGTTCGATGCCGCGACTCGTCAGGAACGTCCGTACCCCGTCGGCCCGCGGTCGACCGTCGACGTGGTTGTCGTAGTCGGGCCCCGGGTCGAAGGCCACGAACTCCTCGCCGAGCCGCTCGGCGCGCTCGGTCAGGAACTCGTCGAAGGTCTGCGTCCATGCGTCGCGATGCACGGTCGCCGTCGCTGTCAGCACCCCGTCCAGGTCGAACAGGCATGCGGTGACGGTGTCGGGAAGGCCCAGCATTCCTCGACTGTGTCACGTCCTCGATAAGGTCGCAGCGTGACTGCCGCTGCCGGTGCCCCACCCCGCTACGTGCTGGCGCTGTCGTGTCACAACCGGCCGGGAATCGTTCATGCTGTCGCCGGCATATTGGTGGCCCGCCATTGCAACATCTCCTCCAGTCAACAATACGACGACGTCCAGTCCGGGACGTTCTTCATGCGCGTCGAGTTCGATTCGCTGATCGGCGAGGGTCCCGAGGTGTTGCGCGACTCGTTCGTCGCCGTAGCCGACGCCCACGGCATGGAATGGTCGATCTCTCCGGTCGACGAACGGCAGCGCGTCCTCATCATGGTCAGCAAGTTCGGGCACTGCCTGAATGACCTGCTGTTCCGCCACAGTGTCGGCGCCCTACGCATCGACATCCCGGCGATCGTGTCCAACCACCCGGATTTCGCGCCGCTGGCCGAGTCGTACGGAATCCCGTTCCACCACATCCCGGTGAGCGCCGCCACCAAGCCCGAGGCGGAGGCGGCCCTGCTGGACCTGGTCGAGGCGGCTCGGGTCGACCTGGTCGTGCTGGCCCGCTACATGCAGGTGCTGTCCGACGACGCGTGCCGGGCGCTGGGTGGACGGGCGATCAACATCCATCACTCGTTCCTGCCGTCGTTCAAGGGTGCCAAGCCCTACCACCAGGCACACGCTCGCGGCGTCAAGCTGATCGGCGCCACCGCGCACTACGTCACCAGCGACCTCGACGAGGGACCGATCATCGAGCAGGAGGTCGAGCGAGTCAGTCACGACCTCACACCCGAGGATCTGGCGGCGCTGGGGCGCGACGCCGAGTGCAAGGCTCTGGCCAGGGCCGTGTCCTGGCACGTCCATCGGCGAGTCTTCGTGGCCGGCCGACGGACGGTGGTGTTCGCCTGACACGAGTCGTCGTGGGCGTCCTCGAATGGTCGACCGCCGAATCGCATCGTGACCCGATTCGCGCGTTTGGCGGCTTTGAGATGACACAGTACGGATCGTGAACGAACCGGGGACCCCATGGCGGGAGGAGTCGCGCGCGTTCGCGGCGGACATCAGGAGGTTCCTGGCGTGGGTCGAGTCGACGCCAGGACCCGAGACCGGTCCGGATGTCTCGTCGATGCTTCGGGCGCACATCGGTGACATCGGTGCGGCGCAGTCGGTCGTCAGTCGGGACTGGCCGGGATACGACCAGATCAACCTGCAGGTGGCACTCAATGCCTGGGCCACGTCGACGGAGCGAACCGTCGAGGTCGTCGGGGTCCACCACGCGGGTGCCGGTGCGCGAATCGACCTGGCGCAGTTGGCGTCCGGGGTCGGCGCACCCGTGAGGCCGGGTGCCCCCGGTCTGGTCGACGTACCCGCCGGTCCCGAAACGACCGTGGCGTGCTGGCGGGTCGCACTACTCCTGGTAACCGACCGTCGTGGAAAGTACGTCGTCCTCGTGCAGGGGGCGCTCGCGCCACACCACCAGCACGTCTCGCTGGACGTGCTGGGTCTCGGCGCCGCGATGGCGCTGGACGTCATGGCCGAGCTCGCCATGCTGCGGACGTCGCTCAACGTGTACCGCGGTCAGGTCCTCGAACTACACGCCGACGAGGCCGGTCCCCGACTGTCGTTCGCGGATCTGCCGACCACCCGTCGTGACGACGTCGTGCTGCCCGAGGACGTGCTGCGCCGCATCGACAGGCACACCATCGACATCTCCACTCGCCGCCGGGCACTACGCACGACCCGTCAGCACCTCAAGCGTGGACTGCTGCTGTACGGGCCGCCGGGGACGGGCAAGACCCACACGGCGCGCTACGTGATCGGCCGGATGGCTGGCGCCACCGTGATCATGCTGGCCGGGACCGCCCTCTACCGGGTGGGCGAGGCCGTCGCGCTGGCCCGCGAGTTACAACCCGCGGTCGTGCTGTTGGAGGACGTCGACCTGGTGGCCGAAGAGCGCAGCCTGGGGCCGACGCCCAGTCCTGTCCTGTTCGAGCTGCTGGACGCGATGGACGGCGCTGCGCCCGACGCCGACCTGCTGTTCATCCTCACCACCAATCGCGCCGAGGTCCTCGAACCTGCCCTGGCCCACCGGCCGGGTCGCGTCGACGTCGCCATCGAGATCGGCCTGCCCGACTCGGCGGCGCGCCTGCGACTGATCCGGCTCTACGGCTCGGCGGTGCCGCTATTCCTCGACGAGGACGACCTCGACAGCGTCGTCGCCCGGACGGCCGGAGTGACGGCGTCGTTCGTCAAGGAGTTGCTGCGCCGCAGTGTCCTGGAAGCTCTCGACGCACAGGGTGAGCCGTTGCAGGCGGTCCGGGCCGAGCACGTCCATCGCGCGTTGGACGACCTGTTGGGCGACGCCCAGTCACTGACTCGATCGTTGTTGGGTGGTCGCCGGGGCGAGCTCTGACGGTGGCGCCACGAGCAGGGCCGCCACCGCGGTCGCCACGACTGCGCACCCGGCAGCAGCCGCGAAGATCACCTGCTGTTCGGCCAGCAACGACGCCTGGGTGGCCGCGACATAGGCAGGGCAACTGGTGACGGCCTCACCGCACAGCGCCGCCGGTGACCCCAGGTCGTCCTGCCGCTGGTAGAACACCCGCAGCCCGATGGCCGTCAGCGCCGACAGGCCCACCAACATGCCCATCGTGCGAGCCAGGATCGCCAGTGCGCTGACCAGGCCATGAACCTCCGGATCCGTGGCGGCCAGGATCACGGCATTGATCGGCGCCACCGCCATGCCGAATCCCAGTCCGGCCGTCACCAGGGCGACACTCGAGCCCGGCCCCGCCAACGCCGTCTCGTCCCACTGCGCCATCGCCGCCAGACCCGCCGCCGCCATTGCCAGCCCGACCACCGCGACGGCGCGTGGTGACACCCGATGGCTCAGCCAGCCACCGGCGAGGGCGCCCACCGGAAGGGCGGCGAGGAACTGCACCAGAACCAGGGCAGCCGCGGTCTGCGAATCGGGATACCGCGTGACCCGGGCAAAGATCGGGACGTTGACCAGCACGGCCACCAGGGCTGCCCCGACGAACAGGTTCACCACCTGGCCACCCCACGCGGCCCGTGCCCGCACCGCTGCGGCGGGGATCAGTGGCGCGTCGGTGTGGCGCTGGCGCACGGCGAAGCCGACGACTGCCAGCGCCGAACCGCCGAGCAGCACCGGCCACCGATCGTCCAGCGGGGCACGGGTGACCTCGGCACCGGCGAATGTCAGGACGATCCCGGTCAGCGCCACCGCCAGGAGCAGCGCGCCCAGGATGTCGATGCCGCGGGCGCTGGTTCGGGCGGCGCGCCAGATCCGGGGCGGAGCACAGGACGCCATCACGACGGTCAGCCCCACAGCGGCGAGGGCACTGGGGCTCGTCCACCCGCTGTCGCCCACCAGCGGGACGACGAACGCACCCCAGGTCACGCTCTGGGCGAGCGCATCGGGCGGCAGCAGGGCCAGGCCCAGGCACGCGCCTGCCCCGATCGCGGCAGCGATCGCGATCAGGCCGCGCGCCGCAGGTCGGCGCCACGCCTCACCCCGGTAGAACCCGACGACCAGCATCACGGCCACGCCGAGGTTGACCCAGAAGATGGCCCGCCAGTCGGCCAACGCCAGCACCGCCGCAGCCAGCAGTGGCCCGGCTACGGTGCCTGCCTCTTGGGCGGCGCCGACGACACCGAGTGGAACGGCTCGCCGGGCGGGTGGCCAGGTGTCGGCGACCAGCGCCAGGGTCGGCGGGACCAGCCCGCCGGCGCCGAGGCCCTGTACGACCCGGCCGGCGACCATGGTCGTCAGGTCTGTCGCGCTCGCGGTGATCAACGACCCGATCGCGAAACCGACGAGGCAGGCGGTGATCACCGGCACCCGGCCGACTCGATCGGATACCCGACCCGCCAGCGGCAACACGACGATGTAGCCCAGCAGGAACCCGGTGACGATGGGCGCGCCGCGATTGAGCTGGTCCAGGCCGAGCCCGACGCCACCGAGCATGTCGGGCAAGGCCAGCACGACGACGTAGGTGTCGGCGGCGGACAGGAAGACCGCCAGGCCGGCCAGCGTCAGGCGGACCCGGGCCGTCATCACCCGGTCGGGGCGGTGATTTCGACCGGTTCGTCGTAGGCGCTGAGCTCGACCGTGTAGGTGCTCGGTGCGTCCGCGGCGAGGAACGGCCCGCTCAACTCGGCACGGCGCAACTGCCCGGTGTCGGGATCGATCCCGAAGACGACGTCGAAGGTGGCCGAGTCGTCGGCCGAGACCAGGATGTCGGCGACGGCGGACGCGGGCAGCGTGGCTTGGACCTGGCGCAGGACGGTGTCCCCGTCGCGGGTGTCGGCCAATGCCGTGGGATCCGTCGCAGCGGTCAGGAGTCCGGTCACTCCGGCATCCGCGGACAGCAGCGTCCCCGGGTCCGAGATGCCGACGGCGGCGGGGTCGGTCTCGGTGAACCCGGTCGAGAACGGCAATTGCGCGTAGACCACGCCACCGATCGAGATGACCGCGACTGATGCCTGGGCCCCGCCGATCGACACGTCGAGGTCGCCGGTGAAGCCGTCCGGGCGCGCCGCGTCACCCTCGCCACCGACCAGGGCGGTGACACCTTCGGGGACGTCCTCGCTGGTCAAGATGAAATGCACGGATTCGGTGGCGTCCAACGTGGCCTTGGCGGCCGCCACCAACTCGGCAGGGTCCACCTCGTCCTCGGCCTCACTGCCGGTACATCCGGCGAGCAACGCCGACGACGCGACGACCAGGACCACCAGCCGGTGACCGGGGGAGGGGACCGTACGCATGGCCGCAGCCTGCCAGAGCCGCGATCAGCCGGGTAGGTGCGGTCCGAGCAGGGACAGGTCAGCGGGGCTCAACCGGTCGGAAGCCGTCGCGGCCTGGTGCCAGTGCGGGTAGCGCAGCGGCACCGCGCTGACGGCGTCCAGCCGGGCCCGCTCGTCGGTGCCGAGGGCCAGGTCGGCGGCGGCGAGGTTGTCGATCAACTGGTCGTCGGTCCTGGCCCCCAGCACCAGGGTGGTGACTCCCGATCGACCCAGCAACCACGCCAGCGCCACCTGAGCTGCGGAGACGCCGTGACCCTCACCGATCTCGACCAGGGCGTCGACGATGTCGTAGAGGGCGTCCTCGTCATGCACCGGTGGTTCGTTCCAGTCCGTGAGGTGGCGGGAGCCCTCGGGATAGGCCTGACCACGGCGGTACTTGCCGCTCAGCAGCCCGCCGGCCAACGGGCTCCACACCATGATCCCAACTCCCTGGTCCAGCCCGAGCGGGATCAACTCGTCCTCGGCGTCGCGGCATTGCAGGGTGTAATGGATTTGCTGGCTGACGTAGCGCTGATGGCCGTGACGGTCGGCCGCGCCCAGCGCCTTCATCAACTGCCACCCCGAGAAGTTGGACGCGCCGACGTAACGGACCTTGCCCGAGGTCACCAGGGCGTCGAGGGCGTGAGCCGTCTCCTCGACAGGCGTGACACCGTCCCACTCGTGGATCTGGAACAGGTCGATCCGGTCGGTCTGCAACCGGCGGAGACTGGCCTCGACGGCCTCCACGATGTGAAATCGCGAATTGCCCGCGTCGTTCGGTCCGGGGCCCATCGGGAAGCGAGCCTTGGTGGCGACCAGCACGCCGTCGCGACGACCCTTGAGGACCTCTCCGGTGATCTCCTCACTGATGCCGTTGGAGTAGATGTCGGCGGTGTCGATCACGTTCACCCCTGCGTCCAGCGCGATGTCGACCAGACGCCGCGACTCGTCCACGCCGAGCGCGCCCACCTTGGCGAAATCGCCCCCGCCGCCGAAGGTCATCGTGCCCAACGTCATCGTCGACACCCGCAGGCCCGAGCGTCCCAATTGGCGGTAATCCATGACCGGCACTCTAGGCCGGGCGGACGGTGCCGCAATGGTGCAACATCGGCTGGTGAGCGATGAGGCGACGACACCGACGGACGAGGCGACGACACCGGCAAGCGACAAGCCCGACGAGGGGCACGCGCCACCACAGGCGGTGGTCGAGGCAGGTCCGCTGCGCCGCTCGTTCGCCATCGCCGAAGACACCGTCTATTACCTGACGGCCGTCCTGTTGACGCTCGGTGCGGCAGCCGTGCTGGTCGAGGCCGTGATCGGGTTCGCGCAAGGCCTGGGCGAGCCGCGGACGGCCAGCCTGGAGCTGCTCGACTCGTTACTGATCATCTTCATCTTCGCCGAGCTGCTCTACGCCGTGCGAATCACCGTGGCCAGCCATGAGCTGTCCGCCGAGCCGTTCCTCATCGTCGGCATCCTCGCCGCGATCAAGGAGATCGTGGTGCTGAGCCTCAAGGTCTCCACGGGTCTGGCCAATGGCCCCGAGTTCGCCAGGACCATCACCGGTATCGGCGTACTGGCCGGAGTGGTCTTCGCGTTGGGTGTTGCCATCCTGGTGCTGCGCCGCCCGAAGGACGCGACGGCGACCTAGGCTTTCGAGGTGCCAATCTCTGAGAAGTTCGGCCCGCTCGACGTGCCGCGGCGCGACGAGCCCGCGGGAGTCCTCGAAGTCTGGACCGACGGGGCGTGCGCGGGTAACCCGGGACCGGGCGGCTGGGCGTGGGCCACGCGTGACGGTCGAACGGGCAGCGGCCCCGACCCGGCGACGACCAACCAGCGGATGGAGATCCGTGCCGCGCTCGAGGCCGTCCGAGAACTGCCGGGACCTCTCGTGGTGGTGAGTGATTCGACGTACGTCGTCAATTGTTTCCGTGACGGATGGTGGCGTGGCTGGTTGGCTCGCGGGTGGACGACGTCGGCCAAGAAGCCCGTCGCCAATCGGGACCTCTGGGAACCTCTCATCTCCGAGGTCACGGATCGGGGTGACATCTCGTTCCGGTGGGTGAAGGGGCACTCGGGCGACGTGATGAACGATCTCGTCGACCGCCTCGCTGTGGCGGCGAGCAAGGGGGTCCGTTAGTCGGGTGCTTTGGCGCCGATCGCCCTACCAGCTCGCCCTTCTGGGACGTTCGGGCACATTAGCCAGATGGATCACGAATAGTCGCTGTTGGTGACAAACACTGGCTCGATGGCAGAGACGAACCACTGGTCCCGGGTTGCCCTGCTCCCTCGATTGCGGGGTGTGGTCCTGGTGGCTCTGATCGCCGCCTGGCTGTTGTCGGTCGCGACGACGGTGTCCGTGGCGGGCACGGTCGAGTTGCGGGGTGCGGCTCTGGCGACCTTCGTGGTTCTTCTGCTGTGGTGGGCGTGGACATATCGCAGTGACCGTCTGCCGCGCGTCAGTCTGCCGGTCGAGGTGGCCGCCACGTCGTTGGCGTTGATCACCATTCCCGATCCGCTGCAGGCGTTCGGTGTCGCCGTCCTCGCCGTGAAGTTCCGGTCGTTATACCCGGGCTGGGCAAGGTCGTCGCTGTTCACCGGGGGAGTAGTCGCGATAACGGTCGCCGCCTCGGCGTTCGGGCTCGTCCCCCGCGACGGCCGCTCGCTGCTGGACGGTGCGCTGCTGGTCGTCGCCATTCCGACAGTCATGGTCATCACCCAGATCGTCGCCATCGCCATTGCGCAGCGCGATATCCGTATCGAGCGGGAGCGGGAATTGGCGGCTACCGCCGTAGCCATGGTCGGCACGACGGACCGCAGCCAGATCGCCGATCTCGCGGCGTCGGCGGCGATCCGGATGATTCCCACTGCTCCGGGTGCATCCGCCCAGTTGGCGCCCGCCGGCTACGGCGAACCCCAACCCGACGACGGGCTCGCGTTCGAGGTGCCCGGTCGCAAGGCCAAGGCCGCTTTCTTGGTGGTGCGTGTCAGTGGCGGGGTGCCCAATGGCGCGCGGCACGCCCTTACTGCCCTGGCGCAGACCGTGGGTGCGGGGTTGTCCAATGCCGAGACGTTCGATCGCCTGCGGTCGAGTGCCGAATACGATCACCTGACGGGACTGCGTAATCGGGCCGGTTTCATGAACCGCCTGGAATCGGCGGTCGCCGGAGCCGAAGTCCGAGAGCATTCGCCGTGTGAGCCTGGCCGAGTCTGGCTGATCATGATCAATATCGACAGTTTTCGGCAGGTCAACAGCACATGGGGACACGGAGCCGGGGACAAGGTCCTCGTCGCGGTGGCGGACCGTATTGCGCGATGCGTCAACGAGGCCGACGTCGTGGCACGACTGGGCGGTGACGAGTTCGCAGTCCTGGTGACCACCACGGTGGGTAGCGACCGGGCCGAGCAGGTCGCTGACCGGATCCACAGCGCCCTACGCCTGCCCATAGACCTGCAACCCGGCGTCGTCGTACGCACCTCGGGGCGCCTGGGTATCGGGCATTGGGAATCCGGGTTGTCCGGTGACGACATATTGAACGAGGCCATCGAGGCCATGCGGTCGGTCAAGCAGGATGCGATGGTTACCCTGAACGGCGTCGAATCGCCGATGGCCGGGGTCCGATAAGAGAGTCGTTCGGATGTCCTGGCTGCCCGGATGGTGACCCGGCGGAGGAGGGGGTGTCAGCCGGCAACGACCGGGGGTTAACCGACGGTGACGAGGGTCAGCCGGCGATGACGGGCTCGGCCCACACGATGAGGTTGTCGCGGTAACTCCGGGTTTCGGTGTCGAAGGGGCCGCCGCACGTGACGAGAGCCAGCCGCCGCGGTCCCGAGGTGGTGAACAACTCCTCGGGTAAGGCGGACTTGACGACCTCGTCGATCTCGGACACCTCGAAGGCGTGTCGGCCCCCCAGGCCGTCCACCACGGCGACCTGGTCACCGACCTCGACGGTGCGAAGGTCGGCGAACACACCCAAACCCTGCTCGGCCGAATCGACGTGGCCGGCGATCAACGTGGTGCCGCCGGCCGCACCCATGGGTGCGCTACCGATCCACCAGCCCAGCTCGGCCACGTCCTCCGGGACGAGCAGCGAGCCGTCGTCGGCTACGGGAGCGAGGAAGACCGGGGCGATGTTGCCTTCAACCTCCAGCTGGGCCGGCGGCGCGCTTACTGAGCCGGCTGCTGCGGCCGGCCCGCCTGCTCCTGGCGAGCCACTGCTCGCCGAGGGCGGCACTCCCACCGCACTGGAACCTGGCTGCGCCGCCGCGCTGCTTGCGACACTGCCGGGTTGGGTGATCGCGACCGTCGACGAGGGCGGGGCGAGCTCCTCGGGCGCCGCACACGAACTCGCCCCTGCCACAACCAGCAGCGTCGACGCGACGAGCCCCGCCCGTCTCCCCAGGTGGATGGCCACCCGAGGAGACGTGCGGGGCTGGTCAGCGGTGTCGGTTCGGCTCAGGAGACCGAGTCGGCGCGACGACGGGCGAGCAGCAGGGCGCCGACCGCGACCAGGGCGGCCGCGCTACCGATGATCCCGGCTGTACCGAGGCTGTCGGAACCCGCAGCGGCCTGGCCGCCCGTTCCGGTGTTGATGACGGCGGGGGCGTTGGCCGACCCGCCGGCTAGCTGGGCGCGCGCGACGCCCGAGGGCGGGGCGAAGCTCGCCGAGTGGATGTTGAGGTAAAAGCCGCCCGGGTTGGCGATGATCTCGGCGGCAAGCGCGGCCTCGATCTGCATGGTCGCCGAGGTGCCGGCGTTGATGGCGGCGGTGTCCAGCGGGACGACGACGTCACCGTTCACGCCGGTGGCGCCGCGGTGGATGTGCCCGGCACTGACGTCCTCGCCGTTGCCCGAGACGGACACGGTGTAGGTCAGCGCGCCCGCCGGGGTGAGCTGGAAGCTACCCGTGACGCTCGCGCCCTCCTCACCGCTGCCGGCTGGTACCTCGTTGGCACCGCTGCCGCTGGCTGTGAGGTTGACCGCCGCGGTCGAGGCCATGGCCGAGGTGGTGCCGGCCATCAGAGCGGCGCCGGCCAGCAGGCCAGTCGCAGCAACGGTGGTGATGAGACGTCGAACAGACATCGTCGAACTCCTTCGGTCGGTGGAGTGGCGACCCGAGAGCCGCCGCTCGATTGGCGTTATACCTCTAATACGTAGCGGAGGGCCGATCGGTTCATGACTGGGGACGAGCACTTCGGTCGGCGTCGCGCTTCGGTGCGCGTCATAGGGTGGCCGGATGATCGTACTCGCCGATCCCACGCTGGTCGTGCTGGTGGGGGTGTCCGGGTCCGGCAAGAGCACGTGGGCGTCAGAGCACTTCGCGCCCGACCTCGTCGTGTCGTCCGATCGGTTGCGGGCGGTGGTGGGTGAGGGTGAGGCCGATCAGGCCGCCAGCGCCGACGCCTTCGCCCTGCTGTACCTGATCGTCGAGGCTCGCACGCGGCGGCGGCTGACGACGGTGGTCGACTCGACCGGCCTGGACGCGAGGACTCGTCGCACGCTGCGCGAGATCGCTGCTCGCCACGATGTCGAATGTGTCGCCGTCGTCGTCGCCACTGCACCCGCCGAGGCGCGGCGTCGTAACGCGGCACGGGAGCGGCGGGTCCCTGCTGCGGTGATCACTCGTCAGCTGGAGGATTTCGCGGTCGCGATCGCTGCGTTGCCGGATGAGGGGTTCGCGGAGGTCATCCAGGCGGAACCGGTCAGGTTGGTGGCGCCGTCGGTGAGGGCGGCCGAGCGCGCGTTGCGCCCCATCGGCGAGTCTGCGGCCGGCAGCGGTCCAGCGGGGCGGGTAGTCGGCAGCGTTGCAGCGGGGCGGGTGGGCGACTCGGGGAGGCTGCCGGCGTCACCCAAGTTCGGCCTCCAGCTGTCGTCCTTTCCTGCACCCGGCGGCCGCCCGCTCGGCGACCACCTGAGCGACGTCGCACGCCGGGCCGAGGACGCCGGATTCGATTCGCTGTGGGTGATGGACCACATGCGTCAGATCCCTCAGCTGGGCCGGGCGTGGGAGGACATGCCCGAGTCGGTCACCACCCTGGGATTTCTTGCCCGCGCCACCTCGCGGGTGACACTCGGGTGCCTGGTCCACGCCGTGACGTTCCGCAACGTGGGACTGCTGGCCAAGTCCGTCGCGACCCTGGACGTGCTCAGCGGGGGTCGGGCGTGGTGCGGTCTGGGGGCGGGGGGTTTCGAGCCCGAGCACCTCGCTTACGGCTGGCATTTTCCCCCTGATACCGAGCGGCTCGACCTGCTGGAGGAGGCGCTACAGGCTCTCGCGCTGCTGTGGGGCCCTGGCGCGCCGTCGTTCGACGGTCGCCACGTCACGATTCCGGAGGCACTGAGCTATCCGCGTCCGCTGACGGGGCGGGTTCCGGTGCTGGTCGGTGGCGGTGGCGAGCGGCGGACCCTGCGATTGGTCGCCCAGTACGCGGACGCCTGCAACCTGTTCGGTGACGCGGCGCAAGTCAGTCGCAAGCTCGACGTTCTCCGCGGGCACTGCGCCGATGTCGGGCGCGATCCGTCGTCGATCGAGGTGACTCATCTCTCGACCGTCCTGGTCGGTCGTGACGATGCCGATCTTGCCGAGCGGGTGCAGCGGCGCCGGCCGGCCCGTGGTCATTCCCGGTGGACGGCGACGACCAACCCGGGCACCGTGTCCGACCATGTCCTGCGCGTTCGTGCGCTGCTCGCGGCGGGGGTGGATCACGTCATCGTCGCGGTCGACGACGTCTGGCGAGAGGGCAGCATGGAAGTGTTCGCCGAGGTGATCGAGGCCGTCCGGGCAGCACGGGTTACTCGGCAGCCGCCTGGGTGAGCGCCGGAATCCGCTGTGGGCCTCCCGTTTTCGTGCTGCCACGAGCGGGAGGCGAGAAGCGTGACCGTCGACCACAAGGCAGGTACCCGGCCGTGACGACGTCAACGTGTGTCAGGAATTGAAGGACCCCGGCGCGTTGCCGCCGGGGCCGCTGCCGGGCACCGTGCCCACTCCCTGAGCAGACGTCTCGCCAGTCGGCCACGCTCGGGCGGTGCGACACGGGGGAACGGCGGCTGCGAGACGATGCGGACCGGTCTTGCTCTAGGCCATGTCCCTGTATCGCTTCGCGGCCGCCAGGAGCGCGACCAGCTGTTCGGTGGTCCCCTGCTGTGAGGCCAGGTCGTTGGTCATGTCGGCGTAGGGGGCCACGTATCCGGGGGTGTCGCGCTGGAATCGCCAGCTCGACGCCAGGTCACCAACGTCGTGCGCGTCGTAGCCGAGTTCGTCCAGCAGTTGGCTCGCGACCGCCTTCGATGCAGGGTCGTCACCTGCGATCGGCAGAGTGCTGCGCTGTGGGCTACCGCTGGGCCGCGCGAGTTCCGCGAGGTTCTTGAAGTAGATGTTGTTGAAGGCCTTGACCACGTGTGACGTCGGCAGGTGCTCCTGCAGCAGCTGTGACGTCGTGGTCGTCTCGTCGTCGAGTGCGGCGATGGCGCCGTCACGTTCGGGGTAGTAGTTATTGGTGTCGATCACGAGCTTGCCCGCCAGCGGCTCGACCGGGACCTCGCGGTAGGCCTTGAGCGGAACGGTGACGACTACGACGTCGCCAGCTGCCGCAGCTTCGGCAGGGGTGCCTGCCCTGGCGCGCTCGCCCAACTCGGTGACGAGGTCGGTCAGGGTCTCGGGGCCCCGGCTGTTGCTGAGGATCACGTCGTGGCCCGCGGCGACCGCCAACCGCGCGAGGGTGCTGCCGATGTTGCCGCTGCCGATGAGTCCGATCGTCGTCATGGTGCTTACAAGCCGCGGTGCGCCGGTCCTTGTTCCGATCCGGGTGCTTGATGCAGGCCGCGGCATTCGGGCAAGGTCCGGTGGCCGTGCCAAATGCCTGGCCCAATGTCGCTGTCATGGCACCATCGAGGGCATGGCTGACATCACGGTGCTTGACCGGCAGGTCTTCACTTTGCCTGATGCGGCCCTATTGCTCCGTATGCCCCAAGCGACCTTGCGGTACTGGTTGGAAGGCGGCGAGAGTCGTGGCACCCGGTACCAGCCGATCATTCGAGCAGAGGCTTCGGGCTCGACGCTGCTGACCTGGGCAGAGTTCGTCGAATCAGGATGGCTGCGCAGTTACCGCAGCAACAAGGTTCCGATGCGCCCGCTCCGGTCGTTCATCGAGCGGCTCCGAGAGGAGTTCGGCGTTCCGTACCCCCTGGCCCACCACCGACCTTTCATCGACGGTGGTCGTCGGCTGATCGTGCGGGCACAGGAGGCGGTGGACCTCGATCCGGAGTTCTGGTTGCTGACGACTGCAGGACGGCAGCTGCTCTACAGCCCGGCAACGGACTCGCTGTTGCGCCGCATCGTGTGGGGTAACGACATTGCCAGTGGGTGGCGACCTCACGACGACCCTGATTCACCTGTGCTCGTCGACCCCGAGTTCAAGTCCGGCAGACCACATATCCTGGGAATCAGTACTGACGTCATCTGGGAACACGAAAGCATCGGCGCTACTCCGAATGAGATCGCCGAGGAGTTCAGCCTTACTCGCCGAGACGTCGAATGGGCGCTGTCCTACGAATGGTCGTCCCGGTCAGCCATTGCAGCGTGACGACGAGGCAGGCACTGGTCCGCTTTTACATCGACGCCGACATGCTCGGTCTCGCTAAAGTTCTGGCTGCTATTCGTCTCGACGTCACCTTCCCAGGTGACCCCGGCACGGTCATCAAGGGCCGCCGTCGCGCAGCTTGTGCTATTGCTGCGCCTGCCACCAAAGATGTCGGGTGGATCCCCATCGCGGCGACGCATGAGTGGGTGGTGATTGCTCGTGATGCGGCCATTGCGCGACGTCCGGCCAAGACCGAGGCCGTGAGAACTTCCGGCGCCCGCCTCGTTGCCCTATCAAGCCACGAGGCACGAGAGACGTTCACGCAGCTCGAAGTTGTCATGTCGCAATCGCGGTGGTTGGGGCAACGGTACGACGAGCCTGGCCCCTACGTCTACTCCCTTGCCAGGACGTCGTCTCGACGCCTGATCTGACTTACCTTTGGCTCAGAGTGAATTACTGATCCCGCTCTGGTGGCGCAGGCGCGCTGTGCGTCAGGCAGGCTGAGGTCTGCCAGGAGTTTGTCGGGGTTCAGCTGGGGGCAATGAGTTGGGCGCGGGCCTCGACGACCTGGATCGGGATCGTGGGGGTGGTGGCGGTGGCCGTTCCGGGGATTGGGGTCCAGGTGGACCCGGCATCGATGGAGTATTGGCCGGTGAACGTCGTGGTCAGCGTCACGCCGGCGCCGCCGGGTTGTGGGTAGACGTAGCTCACGGTGTCGTCGGGGAATGGCTGGCCCGGGTCGGAGGTCACGAGGGGAGCGCTGCCGTCGCCGAAGTCCCACGCAAAGGTGGTGGCGCGAGCCCGGATGAGGACGGGGGTGTCGAGGATGACAGGTGACCACGTCAACTCGGGTGCCTGGGTGTACACGATGAGGCGCATGTTCACGAGCGCTCGGCCGGTGCCCGGTTGGATGAACGCGACGGACGGCACCACCAATCCGCGGAACTCGGCCAGCACGTCCGCGCCGGAGATGACTGCCTGCTCGACGTCGCCCGCGGCGGGTGGGTAGCACCCGGTTGATCCGAACGTCCACTCGGACAGCACGTCCGGTGGAGCTTCGCCGGGTTGCAGGGTCACCGACGCCGGCGTCGAGAGCACCAAACCGTCCGGGCAGGGTGCGGCGTTACATGGCACCACTCCCACCTCGCCCCGGGCACAGCCGCCGATGTATCGCGTTACGGTTCGAGGGCCCACTGGCACGTCACCACCGCTGACACCCCCCGAGATGGCAGGCGCAGCGCGGTCTGCACCATCACCGCGACCCCACAATCCTATGCTGGCGCCATCCGAACGTCCTTCCAAGTTCGACGGAATGGCTGCCTCAGCGACGGGTGCCATGAACACGCTAATCCCAAGGATGGCAGTCCCAATCGCGGAAAAGCGTGTCTTTGACATCATTCTCCGACCTCATCTTGATCAAGGTCCGTGATGACCCAATGATCGACGACCCATTGCACGCCAGCGATAAACGGTAGCGGCGTCGCTGTCGATCCCGCCTCGTCCACAAGTGTGCCATCTGACTGATAGGATCTTGTTGCTCCTGCTGAGGCATCGAATTGCAGGACTAGATATCCCTCGGCAGTTATCGGATTGGGTCGGATATTCTCGAATACCGTCGGTGCATCCACCTCGATCCGTCCACCCGTGTCATAGATGGGTTGGATGTCCTCGATGAAATTGCTGCAGAATGTGCATCCGGGTTCCGAATGTGTAGTGATCAACTCGGTCTCGCCGGTCAACTCGACGTAGTTGTACATCTGCACCCACCATTGCAAGAACGCAACCGCACCCTCGGGGGTCTGCACCATCGCCTCGGGAGGAACCGGCGCCAAGGTCGGTACGACCACGGACGGCTCGGTCGAGGATGGCACCACCACAGTCGGACTCGGCGTCGTCACAGCCGACGAAGGCGTCACCGACTCACGAATCGTGGGTTCGCCTGCACCGTCACCATCTCCCGAACACCCCACAGTGACCATCAGGGCGACCACACCCAGCAGCCAACCGCGCACCCCCCCTACCGAGCTCACCCGGTCAGCCTAGGGCCGGACACCCGGACCGAATCGCCCTAAATGCGTGCCCTGTGGACACGCTTGCGTCACCGATGGGGCGCCGGCGTCGAGGCGATCTCGTGGGCGGAACCGTCGAGCGGGTGCCTCTGGTGATCCAGTGGTGTACGCGGCGGCCGAGATGCGCTTGCTCAGGTCGCTCGTTTCGCAGCGGCTCAGTGAGCCCACATCCGCTAGGTGGGCGCGGACGGCGCCAGGAAGTGTTGGATGGCGCGATGAGTGTCGACATTCCATGGCTCGTTCTCGGGTCCCTCGTGCTCAGCGCCTCCGTGGTCGGCGCCTTGGTCAGTCGCTGGCTCGACAACACCACCACCCGCGCCGAATCCATTGCCCGTGACGCGCACCGAGAAGGAGGACATCACCCCCGTCGAGTGAATGATCGCCGGCGCCTTCACCAGCGCCCTCCGCTTTCGCGGCGGCTGGCGGCGGCGCCTGGCACCTACGCCCCTTGCCCGAGCCGTGCCAACTCTCGCCCCCAGAATCCTGCCCAGCGTTGCCGCCGCTGAGCGGGCTTGGCATGACCACGAGGCTGCGCGACAGATTGAGCCGGACGCTTCTGGAAACGACCCTGACGCCCGGCCGCAATGATGGTCGGAACAGTCTCGACGAAGGAGTGGTGCACACGACGGATGGAGTGCAGGTGGCGGTTACTCGGGGGATGAATTGCACGCTGAGCAAGGTCTCGCTGTCGGTCGAGGAGATGAACCAGGAGTCGCTGCAGGAGAAGTCGATCCGGCTTGGTCACCCGTCGACGTGGCACCATTGCTGGGCGAGGTGGCCCTCCGCTGCCGAGCCTCGACCCGTTCTGCAGCGATGGCACCTTCCCGCTCGACGCTCAGCGGCCAGCTTTCGAGTCGGATGGTTCCGGTGACGATCCGCTCGGAGGGTGCCGCTCGACCGACACTGCCGGGACCCGTCGCCGTAGTCCTCGGTGGTGGTGGGTCGTTGGGGGCCCGACAGGTCGGCGGGCTGCTGGCGATCCGCGAGGCCGGGATCGCGCCCGACCTGCTGGTGGGGTCGTCGGTTGGGGCGCTGAACGCCGCGTTGGTCGCATTGGACCCGGACCGTGGCGCCCAGCGCCTCGCCGAGTTGTGGCTGACGATCAAACGCGAGGACATCTTCGTGCCGGTCAGGCCGCCTGGCTCGCGCCGTGCCACGGTCTTCGACCCGTCGGGCTTGCGGGCGTTGGTCGAGTCGGTCGTCGAGGGCGCGACTTTCGCCGACACCCGGGTCCTGCTGGGCATCGTGGTGACCGACCCCAAGACACTGGCACCGGTCGTTCTCCACGAGGGCCCGTTGGCGCAGGCCCTCATGGCCAGCACGGCCATCCCGCTGCTGTTCCCACCCGTACGCGTCGGGCGTCACCGCTATGTCGACGGTGGGTACTCCAGCCCGATGCCGGTCCGGGCAGCGCTGCAGCGTGGTGCCCGGACGGTCCTCACCTTGGCCGCGGGTGGTGTCCCTCGGGTGTTCTGGGACCCTCCCGGTCGCAACCTCGTCGCCTCGGGCACGGTCGTTCCGCTGGTCGACACGGTGATCCGGGAGCGCAGGCCGGGTGACTTCCTGGACTTCCGCAACTCCGCCGCCCTCATCGCCTCGGGTCGAGAGCAGGCCTTGGAGGTCCTCGATCGCAGTCGGTGGGCGCGGTCTCGCGACGCGTAGCTGCTCACGTCATGCGGGCGCCGACCACCGTCCGGCTGGTGCCACCGCTGCCATCTCCTCGGGCGATGCCCTCGCGGAGAACGATGGCGCCTACCTTGCCGATACCGCCCAGGACCGCGAACTGCGTCAGTCCGCGATCCGCTGGTAGGCGGTGTTGCTCACTGCGTACCGGATGCCGGCGTCCAGCAGCGCGCGCCCTGCGGCGGAGTCGCGGTCGAAGGGCGTGCCGTACAGCCAGGCGAAGGCGGGTGGGCGGCGTCCGGTGACCTCCTCGATCTGGCGGACCGGGGTGAGGACCTCACGGTCGGCGTCCTGACCGGTGACGACGTGTCGGGCCTGCGTGTGATGAGCTGTGTGGCCGGCGATGACGTGTCGGCGTGAGATGACCTCCACGTGCTCCCAGGTCATGGCGAGCGTCGTCTGGTGCCGCTCCTCGTCTACAAGATCGATGTCGTGGGCGTCCGCGTAGGCGCGCTGCTCGTCGGCCGGAACCGACAGGAAGCCGGTGGGCGGGAAGAACCACGCGGTCAGCCCCAGCTCGTCACAGACCGGCGCAGCTACGGTGAAGTTGTTGAGGTACCCGTCGTAGAAGGACGGGATGAACCCGGGTTTCGTGCCGTGCCACCGCCCGGTGTCGAACAGTCGATCGAGGTCTTCGGGACGGACCGGGTCATACCGCGACGCGTACCAGGCCAGTTCCGAGCGCAGCGTGGCGCGTTCGGCCTCCGGCGTGTTGTGCCAGTTGACGACCCGCAGGAATGCCCCGGACGAGAACGCGGTGCGCTGGGTGTCGGGGGTGGTGATGCTCACGAGTCTCCGTTCGATGAGGACTCGGGACGGGCTCGCAGGTGCTGGTCGCTGAGGACGACCAGGATGTCGATCAGTTCGGCCGCGCCGGTGGGGTCCAGGTCGGCCGGTGTGGCGTCGGTCGCGTCGCCCTCGACGGCAGCGTCGCGCAGCGCGGCATCGAGGGCGGCTACGGCCAGTCCCGAGCGATAGTGGTCGAAGAGGTCGGCCAGGCGACGACCCTCGGCCAGGACCGTCTCGTCGGTGATCCGCAACGCCCGGCCCGGTCTGGCGTCGTGCAGTGCGAGGAACATGGCGATGCCCTCGCGTTCGAGGATGCGCGCCTTACAGGTCGCCGCGACGGCCACGACGTCGTCAGCGGGGGCGCCCGCCAACGACCCTTCGATCTCCGGGCCCGTCACTTGATCCCCGTCCTGGCCAGACCCTCCACGAAGTAGCGCTGGAAGAACGCGAAGACGATGAGCATGGGCAGGATCGAGAGGAAGGACATGGCCAGCAGCGGGCCGTAGTCGGTCGAGTATTGGGCGAGCAGGAATTGCAGTCCCACCGGCAGCGTGTACGACTGGTTGTCGGTCAGCACGATGAGCGGCCAGATGAACTCGTTCCAGCGCCACATGAACGTGAAGATGATGAGGACGGCTATCAGCGGGGCTGATAGCGGCAGCGCGATCGACCAGAAAGCCCGCAGATGGCCGGCTCCGTCGACTTTGGCCGCCTCCAACAGCTCGTCGGGGATGGCCATGAAGAATTGCCGGGCCATGAACAGGCCGAACGCCTCCGCGAGGCGCGGCAGGATCACTCCGGCGTTGGTGTCCAGCAGGTTGAGGTCGACGACGATCTGGAACTGCGGGATCATGATCACCTGCACCGGGACCATGAGGGTGCTGATGATGAGCAGGAACAGGATGTTGCGCCCCGGAAACCGCAGTTTGGCGAATGCGTACCCCGCGCTGAGGTTGACGACCAACGTCAACACCACCGAGACCACGGCGATGACCACGGAGTTGCCCAGCCAGCGCGCGAACGGCCAATCCCGCCACGGCTGGACGTAGTTCTGCCACTCCCACTCGGTCGGGATCAGCGGGATGATCGGCTGGGCGAGTTCGAAGGGGGTGCCCAGCGAGATCCGCAGCATCCAGTAGATCGGGAAGGTCAGCAGCAGCACGACGAGGATGGCGATGGCGACCCGGATCGCCACTTTCCAGACCGCCTCCGGCTGCCCCAGGCGTTCCTGGCTCACAGGTCCTCCCTCCGTCGCTGTAATCGCCACTGGACGATGGTCAGCACGAGGACGATGACGTAGATGATCACGCCGATCGCTGCTGCATAGCCTTGACGCCGCTGGTTGAAGCCCTGGTCGTAGGCGTACTGGACGAGAAAGGTCGTCGCATCGCCCGGCCCGCCGCGGGTGAGGATGTAGACGACGTCGAACACCTGGAAGCTCACGATGATCGAGTAGATGAGCAAGAAGAAGGTGGTGGGCGCGAGCAGTGGAAACGTGATCCGGCGGAAGGAGGTGAAGCCGGTCGCGCCGTCGCAGGCCGCGGCCTCGTACAGCTCGCGGGGGATGCCCTGCAGCCCGGCCAGGTAGACCACCATGCCGAATCCCATGCCCTGCCAGACGGTCACGATGATCACCGAGACCAGGGCCGCCGGTGCACTGGCTTGCCAGTCGATCGTCGGCAGGGCGAACGCGGGCGCGAGTTGGTTGAGGATGCCCCGGATCGGGTCGAAGAGTCGCAGCCAGATCACGCCCGCCGCGACGCCCGACACGACGACCGGCACGTAGAAGAGCGCCCGGAACAGGGTCCGCCCCGGCATTACCCGGTTGAGCAGGACGGCGGCACCGAGGCCCAACGCCATCCCGAGCGGGACGGAGACCACTGTGAACGCGAGGGTGTTCGTCAGCGCACGGTAGAACGTCGGGTCGGCGAAGATGTCGGCATAGTTCGTGAGGCCCAGGAACTCCGGTGATCCGAAGCCGCTGTAGCGCTGGAGGCTGTACCAGAGGGTCAGCACCAGCGGGATGAACATGAAGATGGTGAAGATCACCACCGCGGGCAGGGTCAGGATCGCGCCGGCCAGCGCCTCGGCGCGGCGACCGGCGTTGAGTAGAGGGCGTCGCGGAATCGATGCCGGTGCCCGGACGCCGGGTGCCCGTGATCGCCGGGTGTCCTCGACCGCGGTCATTGCGGCGCGCCTAGCCCTGAAGGGCCCGCTCGATGGCACCGGTGAGCGCCTCGATGACCCCGTCGGTGTCCGAGTCGGGGTCGGCCAGGTACGAGTCCATGTTGTCGATCAGAGCCTGGTTGATGCCCGCGAAGGCACGTGACGTCGATTCCTGGACCAGCTTCTCGGGGATGGTCGCCGCCTGCTGCTGGAAGATCGGCAGCAGCTCCGGGCGGACCGCGAACTCGAGTTCGGTCTCGACGAGGTCGTTGCGGACCGGCAGCACGGTGGCCTGCTCGCAGTAGTACTTCATGTTCTCGGCGGATACGAGGAACTTGGCGAACTCGGCGGCGACCGCCTTGTTGGGTGCCTCCTCCGTGACGACGACGGCGTTGCCGCCGAGGTCGGCCGCCTCACCCTCGTCGCGCATCAGGTACGTCACGCCCCACTCGAATGTCGAGCCGATCGTCTCCTCGAGGTACGGGATGAGGAAGTCACCGGTCTGGATCATGGAGATCTTCTGGGTGGGGAAGATCTCGTCGGGGTAGGTGGGCCGCTGGACCAGGACGCTCGGCTCGTGCAGGCCGTCGGTGTACAGGCCGCGGGTCCACTCCAAGGCGCGGCGGGCCTGGTCGGTGTCGAGGGTGACGGCTTCGAGGTTCTCGTCCAGTACGGTCCCGCCCGCCTGGTAGAGGGTGTTGAACCAGCGGTAGGCGCCGAACAGCTGGTAGTTGAAGGCGAACGGCGCCGCGTCGAGGTCGGCGTCACGCAGCTGTTCGAGTACCTCGACGAACTCCTCCCAGGTCCACGCCTCCTCCAGCGAGGTCGGCACGGACGTGATGCCCGCCGCCTCGAAGTGGGCCTTGTTGTAGGCGAGAGCCGATGTGTCGGTGTGGTGCGGAACGCCGAACGGCCGGTTCTCGTTCAGAACCGCGCCCCACAGCGCGGGCAGGAACTGGTCACCGAAGTCGCTCGGCATGAAGTCGGTGAGGTCGGCCAGAGCGCCGCTGCTGGCATAGCTGCCGACGTCGGTGTACGACACCCGGAAGAGGTCCGGAGGCTCGCCCGCCTGCAGCCTGCGGTCGACCACCGTGCGGATCTGGTCGTACGGCAGCACCTCGATCCGCACCTCTGCGCCGCGCTGGGCCTGGAAGTCGGCGGCGATCTTCTGGAAGGCCGCTTGCTCCTGCTCGGTTCCCCAGGTGGTCAGCGTCGCCGTGCCCGACAGCGCGCCGGTGCTGGCCGGTGCCGCGGACCCGCTCTCGGAATCCGTGCTGCACGAGGCCAGTGCCGCCGTAGCTCCGACGACCCCGGCTGTTCTGATGAAGGAACGACGGCCGATACGAGACATGCAAGACCTCCGACGTGTGGCCACCTCAGGCTGGCAGCTGGTGGACGTCACCATAGGCAGGTTCCGGACACACCGTTCATACGGGTCCACAGGTGCCCCAGACGCGGCGCGCCGGTGATCTCTCGCGGTCGCGGCAGTCCCGGGGCGAGCCCGACGTCGGCCGACTAGCTCGCGTCATGACCCGTGTTACGGACTGTTGCGCTCGCGAGGTGATCGAGGCGTCGCCTGCGGCGGTCAGGGCAGGAGCACCAGCTTGCCCTCGACCTGGCGGGCCTGCAGTCGGTGGTGGGCTTCGACGACCTGGTCCAGGGGCATCACTGGTGACCAGTGGGTCCAGGACCCCGTCGCGCAACAGGTCCACCAGGTGGGTCAGGTCGGTGCGGAAGGCACCCGGGTCCTTGGCGGTGGTCCGGGAGATCGCGTAGAAGGTCACCCGTGCGCCTCGGGTGAGACGGGAGCGGGCCATGGCGACCATCAGGCCGCCGATCGCTTGCGCTTTCGAGGCGCCGCTGGAGGCGGCGCCGCTGACGCCGTATGAGACGACGGTGCCCGAGCGTTTGGTGGCGCGCCGGCTGGCGGCGAGCGAGGCGCCGCCGATGCCGTCGAAGGTCGCGTCCACCGGTGCGGGGACCGCGCCGGCGTCGGACAGGGCTTGCAGGCCGCGGTCGGTTAGCAGTGGGCGGCGGGCGGGGGAGGCGGTGCCGTAGACGGTCAGTCCCTCTGCCTGGGCCAGCTCGGCCAAGGCCGAGCCGACGCCCCCTGCGGCCCCCAGCACCAGGATGCTGCCTCCGGCCGGCACACTGGCGACCCGATGCAGCATCTGCCAGGCGGTGGTGTAGTTCAGCGCCAGCGCGCACAGTCGCTCGGCGGGTATGTCGTCAGGTACGGGCACGCACAGAACGGCCTTCGCTATGGTCGCGGAGGCGTTGCCGCCGATGCCGGTGTAGGCCGCCACTCGCTGCCCGATGCGGATGCCGGTGACGCCCCGCCCGACGGCGCTCACCCTGCCGACGACGTCGTAACCGGGGGTGTACGGGAAGCGAGCCGGCAGGGTTCCCTGGCGTGCCTGGACATCTCCCGACGCGACGCCGGCGGCCTCCACCACGATGAGCACCTCACCGGCGCGGGGTACTGCAACCGGGCCCCGGCGCAGAGTCAACGCTTCCGGTGGGCCGGGGGCGTCCGCAACCGCACGCACCACCATGCCAGGCGACGTGTCGGGTGCCGGCCCCTCGGACGGCGTTTCGGTGATGCGTCCCGCGCGTGCGTCCATGTTGACCGCTCCCATCTCACCAAAGCGGATGCGTCATCCGCTAGGCGGAAGCTAGCATAAACGGATCGACCATCCGAATGGATGTGTCATCCGTCAGGACCTACGTTGGACACATGCACACGCCCGCGGCCGCTGACGCCGGTGCCGGCGTACTCGCGGTCGACCCGCCGCACCAGGCATCTGAGCTGCGCGCAGATGCGGCCCGTAACCGGGCGAAGGTGTTGCTCGCCGCCCGCGAGATGCTCGGCGCCGGGGACCCAGGGCTCGCCATGAACGTGGTCGCCCGAGCCGCCGGGGTCGGGGTGGGCACGGTCTACCGCCACTTCCCCACCCGCGAGGTTCTCCTCGAACACCTCGCCGCTGACAGTTTCGGTGCACTTCTGGGCCACGCCCGGGCCGCAGCAGACGAGCCGGACCCTGGTCGCGGCCTCGCGCAGGTGCTGGCGGCCGCCGTGGACAGGCTCCTGGCTGACGTGGCCCTCGGGGCGGTGCTTCGCTTGAACCAGGTCACCTGCGACCACACCACCGCTGCGCTAGGGGAGTTGATAGAGGTGTTCGCCGAGCTGCTGGAGCGCGCCCGCCACGTCGGCGCTGTCCGCGCCGACATCAGCCCCGACGACCTACGCCGCTACCTCCTCGGCGCGGAGACGGCCGCGCGCCTGACCGACAGCGGAGACGGCCCCGACCGTGAACGCGTCCGCCGTGACCTCGACGTGCTCCTCACCGGCCTGCGCGCCGAACGACGCTGATCCGTAGGGAGAAGCCTGGCCCCCGGTAGGGCTTCTATCAGCTTCTTTACCTTCCGGCGAGGTGTCCCCACGTTGCGTCACGCTCCGTGATGAACCCCGGTTCGTGTCACGACTCGTGTCACGCTTGCCCATAGGCCGACCATCGAAGACTTCCGTCAGGGGTGATGACCGGATCAGGCGGCTGGCACCTTTTGGGGACCTTTGTGGCCGATGCGGAAGCAGGCCGAGACGGCCCCGTCCCGCTGAGGAGCGACGGTACTCCGGCGCGGCGGGAAGCCCTGCAGGATCCGGGTCTGGGGAGCCAACCGCCGGGCGACCCGGACTAGGCGGCAGCACGTCGCTGCCCGTGCTCATCACCAACGCAACGTCGTACGCCGCCGTGGCGGCGTCTTCGACGAGCCGGACACCCAGGCTGACATCGGACTCCTTCTCTTCGTAGCCCGTCCAGGTGTTACTTCACGTGCGGCATTGGATGCTTGTGGCCTGAAAGCGGCCTACGTGGGCGACGACGGTTGGGCAGTGGGCCGAGAGGGCGTCCGGGTATGGCTGCTGCCGGGCCCCGCCGTGCGCCGCGCTGGGACCCTCGATCAGGGCGGTGAAGGTAGTGCACCTCGGTCAGCTCTTGGCCCGGTCGGAGACGTGATCGGATGAGACTGTCCAGATCGGGCCATAGACCTTTGAGGCCACGGCCTGGTACGTGCCGTCAATTGATCGCGCGCCCGGTTGGGATCGAACCAACGGATTTCACCGTACCGGACGTCCATTCGATGGACTCGCTGCTCGTCGCCACCGATGTCCGTTCGGACGTCGCCGCCGATGACGGCCTCCATCTGGCGGCGCGCCTCGGTCAATCCGGCGTCAGGCGGCGTGTCGTATCGCAGCGTCTGATGCCCGGCGAGGTATCCGCGCTGATACGGCAGCGCCCCGACGGTGTCCCAGGGCTCGAGGGTGTCAAGGCGCTTGCGCTCGACGTGAGTGGTCGCAGGCACCAACACGTCGTCGAAGTTCCGGCTGACCGTGCCGCTGGCCGCGTGCCAACGGATGTGCTGCACCTGTCTGGTCCGAGCCTGTGGGCGACCATCGACCATCACGGTGTAGGTCTCGGTGACCCAGTAATGCTCGCCCCGCTGGCCGTCGTAGGTGGTCCGGGTGGGGGCGTCATAGGTCCAGAACGGCAGATAGGTACCGGCCAGACCCTCCGTGGAGGCGATCTTGCGAAGCGCGCTCGGCGCGAACCTTCGGGAGTGGATCCACTGGGCAACGGCCGCCTGCGCCTGGGCGTGATCAACGACGAACGCGACGATCCCCTCGGGTTGGACCTGGGCGTCTCCGGACACGTCCCGGACCAACGGGGACCCGCAGAATGGGCACCGCCGCGAGATGTCGTCGCTTTCGGTCGAGGCCTTGCAGTTCTGGCATTCGAAGACGTGTGCCCCGAGCCGGGCATTCGCACCGTTGGCGGACCTCAGGCCGGGGGCGCTGACCGGGGCAGCGTCGCTCGCGGTGGCGACCCACTGGGCATACGAGTGCTCCTGCACGCTGCGCCCGGTATCGGGTAGTGGTTGGGCGGTACCGCAATACGGGCAGGTCAACATCGTTGTGCCGGGGGTGTACTCGACTTGTGCGCCGCATTGGGGACACGGAAACGTGGTGGACACGGGTCTCGCCTGGCGCGCGTTCAGGACTGTGGCGGTAGCGCGGGCGGGAGGCTGGCGAGAACGGCGACCACCTCGGGAACCTGAGAGGCGGCTGTCCACGATTCCATCCCGTTGCGCCACACCAGGGTGGCCTGGCCGAGGGTTCCTGCGGTTGCCGCGGCGCGCAGCCCCGCGACGTCCATCGGGCCCTCTTGTCGCCCGTCGACACCCAGGTACCACTGAGCAGCATCCTGGCCCGGCAACGGCGGAGGACCAGCAGTGGGCGAGGCTGTCGTCACGGCGGCGGCAGCCGGTGGCGGTGCATCGCGCGGGTTGAGGGCGTCGGTCATCCGCTGGCCGACCGCCAGGCCCATACCCAGGCCGATGCCCTCGGCGCCCCCACCACCCGGATTCTGGGCAGCATCCTCGATCGCGTTGGCCGTCTGGAACTGGGTGTAGCGGTCCATGTCTCCGAGCACACCCATCTGGGTCCGCTTGTCCAACGCCTGCTCCACCTCGGGTGGCAACGAGATGTTCTCGATGATGAACGTGGGGACGGCGATGCCGACGGAGGCCAGTTCGGTGGTCAGAATGGCGGCGAGGGTCGTCCCGATCACGCCCTGCTGGGCTGCCAGGTCGATCGCGGGGACACCGGCCGACGCCAACGCAGTCCCCAAGCGCCCCACGATCATCTGCCTGAGGAACTCGGCCACCTCGTCCGTCCGAAACGCCGGGTCGGTCCCGACCAGCTCTCTCAGCAGCGTCGGGGCATCGACCACCCGGGCCGCGTAGGCACCGAATGCCCGCAGCCGCACCACGCCGAACTCGGAGTCGCGCATCATGACGGGGTTCTGGGTACCCCATTTCATGTCGGTGAAGAGTCGGGTGCCGACGAAGTACACCTCGGCCTTCCACGGGGAATCGAACCCGTACTTCCAGCCCTTCAGGGTGGCGAGGATCGGCAGGTTCTGCGTCTCGAGGGTGTAGGTGCCCGGCGTGAACGTGTCGGCAATCTGTCCCTCGTTGACGAACACGGCGGTCTGCGACTCGCGGACCACCAGCTTCGCACCCATCTTGATCTCGTTGTCATGGCGGGGGAAGCGCCACACGATGGTGTCCCGGGAGTCGTCCAGCCACTCGATGATGTCGACGAGCTCGTTACGAAGCATGTCCATCAGCCCCATGGCCGTCTCCTCGCATCCCCGCCCGACCCTGCGTCGACCGTGGGACGCAACGGTAGTCGCACGCGCGGACAGGGCAGCGCGAAATCCCGTTGAGGGCTGCGCTCCGGCCCCCTACCCTGGTGAATACCACCCCTCCTCGACACCAGCCCGGGCACTACTGGGCTGGTTGCGTCACGGCATGGCGGACCCCACAAGAAAGGCGCTGACCGTGTTTCGAATACTGCGTCACTACTGGCGCCACTTCCGACATTTCCCGCACTACTGGATCCCGCTGCTCGTCCTGACCCCGATCGGGGCCTTCCTCAACAACTTTGCCATCTCCTACATCATCGCCGGCGTCATCGATCGACTCAGCCAGGGACGAATTCCCCTGGCAGACGTCTGGAACGTATTCGGCCAGGACATAATCCTGCTGGTGGCGTGCACCGTGCTCGGCGAACTCGTCGTCTGGCGCCTCCTGATCTGGTTACTGTGGCGGCTGGAAGCCATGATGGTGGAACGGCTGTACGCCGACTGTTTCGATCATCTCAGTGGGCAGCCGCAGGTGTTCTTCTCGGATCGATTCGTCGGGTCCCTGGTGAGCACGGTCAACAAGTTCACCAATTCGTACATCACGTTCGTCGACACGGTGGTCTTCAGTGTGCTGCCACTGTTGACCGCGATCGTGGTGACCATTGCGGTACTCGCACCCGTGGCTCCGCTCTATGCCGCGGGCGTCGCCGTCGTCAGTACGCTGTTCATCGCCATCAGCATCGTCACATACCGCCCGCTCTCACGACTGGTCAACGACGAGGCGGAGGCGCATACCGCGATCAGTGGGCGTCTGGCAGACGTCCTGTCCAACATTCTCGTCGTCAAGAGCTTTGCCCGTGAGGTCACCGAGCGCCGCGGTTTCGGAGACCAGGTGGGTGAGCATCGCACCGCCACGCTGCGACTGATGAGCGGCCACATTCGCCGCGACATCGGATTCGGAATCGCTTTGACGGGTCTCGTGACCGTCACCCTGCTCGCCATCCTGGTCGGTCAGGCGTCAGGGCTCAGCGTGGGGACACTCATCGTCATGCTGACATTCAGCATGTCGTTGTTCGGCCAGTTATGGAACGTCACACAGGTCACGCGGTCGTACAACCGGGTCATCGGTGACGCCACGCCCATGGTCGAACTGTTCGAGGTCACCTCGACGATCAACGACCCCGACCGGCCCGAACACCCGAGAATCGCCGCGGGAAACATCCGCTTCCGCGATCTGACGTTCACCTACCCGGGGGCGCACGCTCAACTGTTCAGCGGCATGTCGCTGGACATCCCGGCAGGCCAGCGGGTCGGCCTGGTCGGCGCCTCCGGTTCGGGGAAGACGTCGATCACCCGGCTGCTGCTGCGGTTCTTCGACGTCGACTCGGGCGCCGTCCTGATCGACGGCCAGGACATCCGCGACATCACGCAGCAGGCACTCCGCTCGCGTATCGCCTTCGTGCCGCAGGAGCCCCTGCTGTTTCACCGGTCCATCGCCGAGAACATCCGATACGGGCGACCCGGGGCAACCGATGACGAGGTCACCGCAGCGGCGCAACGGGCTCAGGTGATGGAGTTCGTCGAGGATCTACCGGACGGGTTGGCCACTCTGGTGGGCGAACGTGGTGTGAAGCTGTCCGGTGGTCAGCGTCAGCGTGTGGCCATCGCCCGTGCCATCGTCTCGGACGCTCCGATCCTGGTGCTGGACGAGGCGACCAGCGCACTCGACAGCCTCAGCGAGGCTCGAATCCAGGTCGCGCTGGAACAGGCGATGCAGGGCCGGACGACCATCGCCATCGCGCACCGGTTGTCCACCCTGCAATCGATGTCCCGATTGATCGTCCTGGACCACGGCCGGGTCGTCGAAGACGGACCTCATGACGCCCTGATCGTCGAGGGCGGGGTGTACGCCGACATGTGGGGCCGCCAATCCGGTGGCTTCGTCACGAATTGACCGGAGCCACCTGCGGCGACGCGCGGATACGCTGCCGTCCATGACGACACGGATCAGCCACTTCGTCGGTGGTGCCGACACCCCGGGAACGTCCGGACGCACCGCGCCGGTGTACGACCCGGCGACCGGCACCCACGCGGCGGACGTGGGCCCCCCCCCCGGCCGGGGGGGGGGCCGCCCCCGGGGGCGCGCCCCGGCCCCCGGGGGGGGGGGGGGCG
>JANNOG010000022.1:0-15153 GCA_031398915.1 Micrococcales bacterium
AACCAGTACATCGGACAGATCGTCATCACCGGCGCGACCGGACCCAACACCGGTGACATCACCTTCCTGAACCTGGCCCAGCCCACGACCAGTACATCAACGACGAGCACGACTCCGACGAGCACGACGTCGACGACGCCGACGAGCACGACGCCGACGAGCACGACTCCGACGTCGACGACGCCGACGTGCACGACTCCGACGTGCACGACGCCGACGAGCACGACGCCGACGTCGACGACGCCGACGAGCACGACTCCGACGAGCACGACTCCGACGAGCACGACTCCGACGAGCACGACTCCGACGAGCACGACTCCGACGAGCACGACTCCGACGAGCACGACGCCGACGAGCACGACGCCGACGAGCACGACGCCGACGAGCACGACGCCGACGAGCACGACACCGACGTCGACGTCGACTACTCCGACGAGCACGACTCCGACGAGCACGACGTCGACGACGCCGACGAGCACGACACCGACGAGCACGACACCGACGTCGACTACACCGACGTCGACCACTCCGACGACCAGCTCGACCTCGTCCACCACCACGGCCCCCGTGCCGGTCGACGTTGGCGAACTGCTGGTCTCGGACAAGCCCAACCGCAGCAACGCGGTCCCGCTGGACGGCGCTCGCCTCAGTGGCGTCGTCTACATCTTCGCCGAGGCCCCCGCCGACGCGACGATCAGGAGCGTCGACTTCTTCCTCGACGGTCGCAAGGTCCGCACCGAGCGCTTCGAGCCTTACGACTTCAACGGTGGCACGGCTTCAGCTGCCAATGGGTTCAACGTCAGTAGGCGTCTCGACCGCGGCCGTCACACGATCGACGTCGTCTTCAAGACGACTACCGGCAATGTCACCACATCGGCGACCTTCCGGGTGCCTCCGTCGGTCTGCGACCTTGCGGACCGCTACGAACAGCGCGCCGAAGAGGCCGAGCGTCTCTCGAACCGGTTGTTCGACCTGGCGGACCGGACCGAGGACCGGGCCAGCCGTCGCCTGCTGCGCGACGTGGCACGTGACCTTCGCCAGCTGTCACGGTTCTACGAGCAGCAGGCACGCGAGTTCGAGCGCGCGTGTGACGACGGCAAGTAGCAGCGAACCACTCCCATGGGGCACTTGAGGCCCTGACCGCGTGACCCGGTGCCGTCCATCTCCGATGGGCGGCACCGGTAGCGTCACCGGCCGTGACCCGATTCGCCGTGTTGGCTTCCGGGCAGGGCTCGTTGTTCGAGGCCGTCGCGGATGCCAGCGACCACGATGGACTGCCCCTCACGGTCGTCGGCCTGGTCACCGATCGCCATGACGCCCGCGCCATCGACGTCGCCGGTGCCCGAGGCATCCCGACCGGAGTGGTCGCGCCGGGCGCATATCCGGATCGTGTCGCCTGGGATCGGGCACTGGCCGACACCCTGAGGTCGCTGCAGCCGGACTGGATCGCCAGCCTCGGCTTCATGCGAATCCTCGGGCCCGGCGTTCTCGGTGCCTTTCCGAATCGCATCGTCAACACCCACCCCGCACTACTGCCGTCGTTTCCTGGTGCGCACGCCGTGGCTGACGCCCTGGCCTATGGGGTCCAGGTGAGCGGGTGCACCATCCATCTGGTCGACTCCGGAGTCGACACCGGGCCGGTGCTCGCCCAGGCGGCGGTACCGGTCGCCTGGAACGATGATGCGGCCAGCCTCCACGAGCGAATCAAGACGGTCGAGAGGCGCCTCGTCATCGAGGTACTGGACGCGATCGCCCGCGGTGGCGTCGCTGTCGATCCCGACGGGGGACGCCGGGCCCGCCTGCACCGGATGACCACACCAGGCCTGGCCACTGGATAGGGTCACCCAACGTGAGCCCTGTCCACCCCGCGGGGGCGTCCGACGGACGTCGACCACTACGCCGTGCCCTCGTCAGCGTCTCGGACAAGAGTGGCATCGTCGAACTCGCCCACGCCCTGCATGACAGCGGAGTCGAGATCGTTTCCACCGGTTCGACAGCCGCACTGATCGCGGCCTCAGGACTACCGGTGACACCGGTGGAACAGCTGACGGGATTTCCGGAGAGTTTCGACGGGCGAGTCAAGACACTTCACCCTGCCGTGCATGGAGGGCTGCTCGCTGACACCCGTCGCCCCGATCACATGGACCAGCTGGCGGAGTTGGGAATCCCGGGATTCGACCTGTTGATCGCCAACCTGTATCCGTTCGCTGACACTGTGGCCGCCAAGGCGACGGATGAGCAGATAATCGAGCAGATCGATATCGGTGGCCCCGCCCTGATCCGCGGTGCGGCCAAGAATCACGCGAGTGTGGCGGTCATCGTCGACCAGGGACGGTACTCCGACGTCTACGAGGCGATCAGCAACGGTGGATTCACGCTGGACCAGCGTCGGAGCCTGGCCGCGGCGGCGTTCGCTCACACCGCGGCCTATGACGTCGCTGTCGCCGGTTGGTTCAATCAGGCGCCTGACCAGGCCTTTCCGACCTGGCTCGGCGGAGCCTGGCAACACGTGGCGGGGTTGCGATACGGCGAGAATCCTCACCAGCGAGCAGCCTTGTATCGCAGTGTGACGGCCGGGCCTATGGGTCTGGCAGATGCCCGGCACGTGCACGGCAAGCCCATGTCCTACAACAACTACGTCGATCTGGACGCGGCAGTTCGGGCCGCTTTCGATCACGCGCATCCTGCTGTCGCGATAATCAAGCACACCAATCCGTGTGGTATCGCCATCGCCGATCCTGGTGTCGCGGACCCCATTGCAGTAGCTCATGCCCGCGCGCATGCGTGTGACCCGATCTCGGCCTTCGGCGGGGTGGTCGCCGCCAATCGGAGCGTCACGTCACGAATGGCCGAACAGATCACCGCCGGTTTCACCGAGGTGATCGCCGCGCCGGGATTCGACGCCGACGCACTCGCCATCCTCACCGCGCGCAAGAACCTGCGAGTCCTCGTGCTGCCCGAGGCCGTCCGGGCTCCCGACGTCGAGATCCGCTGGCTGGCCGGAGCGATGCTGGTCCAAGACAGCGACCGGGTGGACGACCCGGGCGACGACGCCGCAACGTGGCGGTTGGTCTCTGGTGAGGTGGCCGACGCGGCCACCCTGGACGATCTGCGATTCGCCTGGCGCGCAGTCCGTGCCGTCAAGAGCAACGCCATCCTGCTCGCCCACGACGGCGCCTCCGTCGGAATCGGGATGGGTCAGGTCAACCGGGTGGACTCGTGTCGATTGGCCGTCGAGCGCGCCGGCACCGAGCGCGCGGCGGGCGCGGTCGCCGCGTCGGACGCCTTCTTCCCGTTCGCCGACGGCCTACAGGTATTGATCGACGCCGGCGTTCGAGCGGTGGTTCAGCCCGGCGGTTCGGTACGTGACGAGGAGGTCGTCGCCGCGGCTCAGGCAGCCTCGGTCACGATGTACCTGACCGGCGTCCGGCACTTCACCCATTGACCATGGCGTCGACCAGTCGGCCATCGGGCCTACACCGACAGATCCCGTTCGTGTTGGTGCTGGCGGGGCTGATCGGGTCCGCCGCCATCCTCATTCCCGATCAGTTCGGCTATCGAGCGGCGTGCACCGGCCTGACCATCACCTGCTCGCTCGCTGCAGCGATGAGGGCCGTCCTGCCGACCGAACACGTCGGCGTTCTCGCGGTGCGCTCCCGCGCCCTCGACGTGGCGCTCCTCATCGTCGTCGCCACGGTACTGGCGGTACTGGCGTTCAGCGTGCCCCTGCCGGGGGCGTGAGGTGTCAGCCCAGTAGTCCCAGGGCGGCGACGGCATCCCTCTCGTCCACCAGTTCGGCGACGCTCGCGTCGATCCGGCCCTGCGAGAACTCGTCCACGGTCAGTCCCTCGACGATCTGCCACACGCCCGAGGCGCACGTCACCGGAAACGAGGAGACGATTCCGCGAGGCACGCCGTACGAGCCGTCGGACACCACAGCCATCGAGGTCCAGTCGCCCGGTGCGGTTCCGTGCACCCAGTCGCGCACGTGGTCGACAGCGGCACTGGCCGCGCTGGCGGCGGACGACGCACCGCGGGCCTCGATGATCGCGGCTCCGCGCTTCTGCACGGTGGGGATGAAGTCTTCCTCCAGCCACGCCCGGTCACCGACGACCTCTGCGGCAGCACGACCATCGATCTCGGCATGGAACAGGTCGGGGTACTGAGTCGCCGAGTGGTTACCCCAGATGGTCATCTGCGTGATGTCCCCGACTGTGACGCCGACCTTGCGGGCCACCTGAGCCAACGCCCGGTTGTGATCGAGGCGCGTCATGGCGGTGAATCGTGCGGCGGGGATGTCCGGCGCGTTGGAGTGCGCGATCAGACAGTTGGTGTTGGCGGGGTTGCCGACCACCAGGACCTTGACGTCGTCAGCGGCATGATCGTTGAGCGCCTTCCCCTGGGTGGTGAATATCGCACCGTTCGCCGCCAGCAGTTCTCCTCGCTCCATGCCCTTGGTCCGCGGTCGAGAACCCACCAGCAACACGATGTTGGCGCCGTCGAACGCGTGATCGGGATCGTCGGTGATGTCGATGCCGCGCAACGGCCGGAAGGCGCAGTCGTCCAACTCCATCGCGACGCCCTCGGCGGCCGGTAGCGCTGGTGCGATCTCCAGCAGGCGCAGCTTCACCGGAGTGTCAGGTCCGAGCAGCGCGCCACTCGCGATGCGGAACAGCAGGCTGTACCCGATCTGGCCGGCGGCTCCGGTGACGGCGACGGTGACGGGGGTGGTGGTCACGTGACTCTCCTCAGCAGGGGGTGCGGCGGTCGCCCGATCCTGGCACGGCTGGGGGAGAGTCGACCCCTGGACGGCACGAAGGCCCCAGTCGACCGAAACCGACTGAGGCCCTCGCCTCTCTCCGCTCCCTCCAGAGCAAACAACAGGTTAACGGCAGACAAACAACTGCGCCAGCCGGACCGCCGCCACGCCTGTGGCCAGGCAATGTGTCGCCGCTCACAGGCGAACAGCGACCGTCGTTTCTTTGCCCGCCGTTCACCTTGGCGTTGCTTTGGCGTCATCTCCGTGACGGCACCATGCAAGCGTTAGGCGGGACGCTCGGGCGGGCCGCTACGTCGTCGTGTGGAAGAGGGTGAGCGTGGTGAGCACCGAGACCCTCGACGTCCTTCCCTACGACGAGCCTCCGGCCCCGGCCGACTCGCCACGGCGGCTGCAGGTGCGCGCCGGGACGTCGGACCTCGTCTTCCGGGTCCTCATCGTGTCGGCCGGCCTGACCGTTCTGTTGATCATGATGCTGGTCGCATCGTTCCTGTCGTTCCGGGCGGCTCAGGCGTTGCGGTTCGCCGGGTGGAGTTTCTTCACCACCGCCCAGTGGAGCCCCGAGACGGGCGACTTCGGCATCGTGTCGGTCATCACCGGGACGATCTTGATCGGCCTCACGGCCATCGTCATCGCATTCCCCCTGGCGTTCGGTACCGCGCTGTACATCTCCGAGTACGCGCCCCCCAGCCTGCGTGGCCCCCTGGTCAACCTCGTCGACCTGATGGCGGCTGTTCCCAGCGTCGTGTACGGCCTGTGGGGGTTCTACCTGTTGCAGCCTGACGTGTTCGTCCGCGGCAGCGAGGGCGACGGTCTGCCGCGGTGGATCGCCACGTACTTCGGCTGGCTTCCGTTCCTGTCCGTCAACCAGGGTGGTGAGTCGGTCGATCCCCGCGACCCGTTGACCAGTGGGTCGATCTACGCCTCCTCGACGTTCATCGCCGGGGTCGTCGTTGCCCTGATGGTTGCCCCCATCGCCTGCTCCATCATGCGGGAGAACTTCTCGCAGGCGCCGCTGGGCGAGCGCGAGGGCGCGTTCGCGCTCGGGGCCACTCGGTGGGGCATGATCCGCGCCGTCGTTCTGCCCTTCGGGGTGGGCGGCATCATCGGCGGAACCATGCTCGGCCTGGGTCGCGCGCTGGGCGAGACGATCGCCATTGTCATGATCATCGCGTTGACGTTCGAGGTGCAATACCGAATCCTGCAGACCGGTACGTCGTCGGTGTCGTCCTTGATCGCCCTGCGATACACCGAGGCCCAGAGCGAGCTGGCGCTGTCAGCGTTGATGGCTGCCGGTCTGGCGCTTTTCACCATGACCCTGATCATCAATTTCGGGGCGGCCGCAGTCATCGCGCGCAGCCGTTCAGGGGCGGAGAGCGGATGACCGCCACGCTGACGCCGCCGACGGGCACGCCCGCAGCGACTCGCGCCCCGTTGCCCGCACAGGTCATCGAAGAGGTCCCCGAGATACGTCGCCAGCTGCGGGCCGTACGCGAGCGTGACGTCCTCCCCGTCATCACCTCGCTGTCGTGTGCCATCGGATTCGGCTACCTGCTGTACTACGTGCTGCTGCCGTGGTCGGGGATCCTCGGATTCATCGTCGTGACCTTCTCGCTGTTCATCGGTTTCTACGTCCTCGTCGTCAGCGTCGACGGATCCTCGACGATGGTGAAGGACCGTCTCGCTTCGGTGATCATGCACAGCATCGGCATCATCATGTTGGGTGCCCTGGTCTCGGTCGTCGCCTTCACCGTATGGCGTGGCCTCGAGGCCCTGAGGAACACGAACTTCTATCTGCAAGATCTGTCGTTGGCAGGGCCGCAGGACCCGGTGTCCGTCGGCGGCGTGCTGCATGCTGCAGTGGGAACACTCATCATGATGACCATCTCGCTGATCATCACGATCCCGCTCGGACTGACCACTGCCGTCTTCCTGTCCGAGACGCGCGGTCCCCTGACGCGTTTCGTGCGCACCATCGTCGAGGCGATGACCGCGCTTCCCTCGATCATTGCCGGCCTGTTCATCTATGCCGGGATCCTCATCCTCCAGGGCGCGTTCGGGTTCGGTCAGCGTTCCGGTTTCGCGGCGGCACTCGCGATCACGGTCATGATGCTTCCCATCGTGATTCGCACCGCCGACGTGGTACTTCGACTGGTATCCGGGACGCTGAAAGAGGCAGCATCGGCCCTGGGCGCACCACGGTGGCGGGTGGTGTGGCACGTGACACTGCCGACGGCTCGTTCGGGTCTGCTGACCGCCATCATCTTGGGCACGGCGCGCGGTATCGGCGAGACATCACCAGTCCTGTTGACTGCCGGATACACCCCGGGTTTCAACTTCAACCCGTTCAGTGACCCGATGACCAGCTTGCCGCTGACGACGTTCATCCTCACCCGCTCACCGGACGCCGAGCAGGTGGCACGAGGTTTCGGCTCTGCCGCTGTGTTGTTGGCGCTGGTTCTCGTGTTGTTCACCATCGCCCGAGTCCTTGGCGGCCGCCCAGCCGGTGACCTCAGCAAGGCTCAGACCCGACGACGTGCGCAGCAGTCTCTCCGCGACCTCGAAAGGTTCTCTCAGTGATCCAGCTCGTTGCCACGTCCGCAATCGCACGTCCGCGTCGGCGATTCCGGGTGGTCCGGAGTTTGGCTGCACTGGCTGTGGTCGGTTTGGGTGTGACGCTGTCGTCGGCTCCGGCCACCGCGGCCAATGCCTCGTACGAGAACGTGACCGGATCGGGGTCATCCTGGTCGGCCAACATTCTCGATGCCTGGATTCGAGACGTGAAGGGCGCTGGAATCACCATCAACTACTCGCCGTCGGGCAGTACGGCGGGTCGAACGGACTTTCGCAACGGGCTGACCGCCTTCGGCGTGTCCGAGATCCCCTACGGTCTGCCGGACGCTGCCACCGGGCAGTCGGATGTTCTACCCACCCGCCCCTTCGCCTACCTACCGATCGTGGCGGGTGGTACGTCGTTCATGTACAACTTGAAAATCGGTGGCCAGCAGGTCACCAACCTGCGGTTGTCAGGCGAGAACGTGGCGCGGATGTTCACCCGTGACATCACCAAGTGGAACGATCCCGCCATCCAGGCCGACAATCCCAACCTCGAACTACCCAACCGTGAGATCACCCCCGTCGTCCGATCGGACGGCTCGGGTACGACAGCCCAGTTCACGACCTGGATGTCGAAGCAGTACGCGGGCATCTGGGACGCCTACTGTGCCAAGGCGGGGATCTCGTCAGGCGGGTCGTGCGGCTTCACCTCGTCGTATCCCCAGGTGGCGGGTGTTGTGGCGCAGAACGGATCCGTGGGTGTGTCCGGATTCGTCGCCACAGACGCCGCCGAGGGCGCCATCACGTACGTCGAGTCGTCGTACGCGATCTCGCAGAACTTCCCACTGGTCAAGCTGCTGAACTCGGCCGGCTACTACGTCGAGCCGACGGCGTCCGCCGTAGCGGTGGCCCTGACTCTGGCCGAGGTCAACACCGACAGGAGCAATCCCAATACGTATCTGACGCAGATCCTCGACCGCGTCTACACCAACCCGGATCCCCGCTCGTATCCCTTGTCGTCGTACTCGTACATGGTCATCCCGACCGACCCGGCGCCCACTGGGGTGATCAGCGCCGGCCGCGGCCGTGCCCTTGCAGACTTCCTGTCGTATGCGCTGTGTGAGGGGCAACAATCAGCCGACGAACTCGGCTATTCGCCGCTGCCGATCAACCTGGTGCAGGCGGCCTTCGACCAGGTCAAGTTGATCCCTCCGACAGGTGACGAGGACTCGCTCCAGATCGCCAACTGCAACAACCCCACGTTCAGCTCGGATGGTTCGAACCGGCTGGCCACTACCGCCGAACAACCGTCACCGTGCGACAAGGCCGATGCCGGGGTCCAGAGCCCGGCGGGAACAGGTGGCACGTCCGGGCGCTACAGCGACCAGCCCAACAAGCCGACCGCCGCGTCCCGCGGGACCGGCCCCAGTGCTGAACAGTGCGCCCCGGGAGCACCAGCCATCACGGCAGGTGCTGGCGGTGGTGGCGGTGGTGGCCCGGCTGAGGGGGGCGGAGGAGGCAGCAGCAACGCGGCCGGGGGTGCGGCGGCGGGTACGGGAGCCGGTGCCGCGACGAACGACGTGTCGGGACCGGCTGCAGACGGCACGATCATCGACCCGGAGACCGGCGAGATTCTCTCCGGATCGGGCGCCATCGACCCCGAGACGGGTGAGGTGATCGGCACAGGGGGTGGCGGCGGTAGCTCCACAGTGCTGGGTCAAGCGGTCTCCACGCCCCGTGACGCCGGCTGGAAGGTCGAACACACCCTCGCGGCGCTCGCGGCCCTGTCCCTGCTAGCCGCCACGCTGGGACCACCACTGGTGACTCGACGCATGAGCGGAAGGATCAACGCGTGAGGCGTCAGCGCACGTCACGCAGACTTCTCCAGTGGGTTGCGGTACTTGCCGTGGCGTCAGCTGTAGGCGTCGCCTCAGGCACCGGTGCGTCGGCGACCATCAACGACGCCGGCGATTTCGTCCCGACACCACGAACATTCGGGTGGAACGACGAGGATCAATGGGCCATTCGGGCGAACGAGAACCCGGAAGGGGCAGCGGTCGACCGATCGCTGGTGGCATCGACCGACGAGGCATCTCTGGATGCGGTCGAGGCGCGAGCCGGTCTCGCGGACATGACCGCCGCACGGTCAGACCTGCAAGACTTCTCCGACCTGAAGTTCACGGTGTCACAAACCACCGACCTCCGGGACCAGGTTATTGATCTGTCGTGGACGGGAGGAACGCAATCGTTCGAATCACCAAGCAACTTCATGCAAGTTATGCAGTGCTGGAGCGCAAGTGTCGATACGCCGCCGACCCGAGAGCAATGTGCTTTCGGTGGTACGGAAAGTCCTGGTCAGGCAACCCAGACAGCAATCAGATCACGCAACATTTCTCTCGACCCTTCCTACACCCAACCACGATCTCCGTCCAACATTAAGGTGCTCGACCCTCGGGAGCGCGGAATCTTTGCGTCCGCCGGCGAACTGGTGCCTGTCCGAGGTGATGAGCGTTTGCAAATATCTGTAGCGGGCGGGACGGCTCCAACGTGGCGTGATGACGAGCCGGTCAGCCTCAACAACTTATACCTTCAGTGTCCGGAGGAGAGCGCCACCTATCGTTTGGAGATTACCCACCTGGCTTCGGACCAGACGTGGCCAGTGATCCTTGTCGACGAAGTCGGAGCGCGGCTCAATTCTCCGGCTAGCCCAAGCGCCTCCATCCCGGCGTTCAGCCCGACTTCTCGACTTTTCACTGACGGTAGCACTGACCTCATTTCTCTCGCTGAGACTCGAGAGGCCAATAATCTGGATGACTGGCTCGCGGGTGAGTACAGAGTCACGATGGTCTGCGACCGGCCTGCAGCATCAGACAATCGTACGTGGACCTGGCAGGCAGCCTTCAATGCAGATCTTTCGACGGGCACCGCTGTGTGGCGGAGGGGCAACAATGGACTCGACTCCGCTAACGTCACCATCCCCTTCGACCCCGTGGGCGACTCCGTTGACCGCGCGCCGACTGGATCATTCGGCCAGTCTTTCGCGCCCCTTGCACTATTCCGGACCAAGCTGTACGAGCATTTCGCGTATTTCAATTCACTCGACCGGAACGAGTTGGCATTCGCACGGACGCGAGCAGGGGGAACTGGTTCTTACAGCTTTGTCACACGGTCGTCAAACACCGCGTCCCACCTCGGATGCGGCACCCCAACGGCGGCGTGCTGGATGGTGGTTGTCCCCAGAGGCCAAGCAGAGGTTGACGCCGTCGTAGGCGCAAATGGCCTTCGAACGAGTCCTCTGTCTCAGAGCAATTGGGACCGACGCGTGACCATCCCGCTACAATTCCTCCCGCTTGACCTCGGATGTCGCGTGTCTGGTGACCTGGCTCAAATCGACACCGTTCCGGTTGCTGAATCTGCGATCGGGAGCTATCAGGCGGGGACGTGCAATAGTAATCCGGTTCGCGTGACCCCTCTAGTGGACAGCCAAGCGCGTGGTCGCGCAGCCCGGGGTGGATCATTGTCAGCAACGGTGCGGCCGCCGACAGAAACGCCCACACGAGTAACCACTCCCTTGGCCCTGACATCTCTCGTAGTCGCCTACCGTATCGACCGGCAGGATGGCTTCGTCGCTGGCAGGCCATCCCCCTCGAATGGGGTCCCGATAACCCGCCTGCGGTTGACTCCACTACTCATGGCTAAACTCCTCACTCAATCCTACGTGGACACTGCGGCGCCTAATCTCTTGGCTGAACGAGATGAGAACGGCAGCCTTATTCGTAATCCGGATATCTCGTACGGGAAGCGGTATCCGAATACCCCATTGCCGGGTACCACCTTTTCACGGGATGTATCAGTTACAGTTCTCTATCGAGACCTCGCGCGCACAGCCCCTCGGGCGGAGGACTTCCTGTGGAGCGGGAACGCTCCTGGTCTTTTCTATGACCCCGAGTTCCTGCTCTTGAATCCCGAACTGGCACCGTCTGCTGGCCCACAGGGTGGAACCGGGCTGTTGAATCGACCGGGGTCACCTCTAGTCAGTGCAGTGGAGACAGACGCCTATGGTCTTCTCTGGGACTGGGTGATGGGCGACGCGAGGGCCGCTGCTTTCATGCGCGGCCAAGACGTTGAGGGAGTGGACACTTCTGAGCTATCTGACGGTGAACGTTCCCTATTGGCCCCCTACTTGCCATTCAACAACATGCGGGTAAATCCGTACTACGCAGGCCAGATCTCACCAGAGATCAGTCGCTTCCCACGACTGGACCCCACCTTCAGCCTTGGCACAGAATACCTGGCAGCCGAATACGCGGGATTTCCTCTAACTTCGCCCCTTGACAGTAGTCCTCTTCTGGAAAGCGATGCACGTGTCGCGCAAAGCATCGCGGACGGACGGTCCGCCAGGCGTGTACGCGACCCTAACCACGACCTCAGGAAAACCGATGTCCAGTACTGGCCAACGGTGACGGAGGCGGCGAAGGAGCCCGGCAATGTTGTCCAAGTGGGCGTGACCACCGGGGCCTATGCTCGCCAGTACGGGCTTCGCGCTGCCGAACTTCAAAACTCGGATGGGAACTTCGTTGGTCCCACGAGCCGGTCATTGCTGTCGGCACGGTCTCAGATGTCGGTATCTGGTGCCGGGATTTTGACCGCAAGACCGGAGGCAGTCGGTAACGACGGGTACCCGCTGACGATACCGATTCACGCAAGCACGGACACTGCCCTCAATTCTCCAGCTCTCAACGGTGACATCGCCGAATTTCTTAGATTCGCCACCACTGACGGACAAGTGCCGGGGCTCGCATTCGGACAACTTCCACCGGGCTACGTTCCTCTGCCGGAGGCGGACTTGCTGAGTGCTCGGTCGGCGGCGGACAGAATCGCTGCCGCTTCGGTGGCCGCCTCACCCGCCTCGGCGGCGGCAACCCAACCGGCAGCCACGACGGCGCCGCGCGCCACTGCCCCTGCGGTGGCGGCATCGCCGACAGGCAGAAGTCCGGCACCGTCAGGTGCGCTGGCACCGGCTGCTGGCGCTCCGGCGGACGAGGCGGACGAAGCTACGCCTGATCCCACGCCTGGGATTGACGTGTCTGCGGGTACGCGAAGGGCCGCTACCGGAAGTCCCGCCAACCCCCTCGTATGGATCATTCCCGTCGTTCTCGGGCTCGGTCTTGCAGCGGCGGGTGGCGGCGCTGCACTGACAGCAGTGGGACGACGCGCCGGAGCCTGATTCTGCACGTCTGTCTTCAACGTGTCGCCCTCTCCGAACGGAAGCATCGTGAAGAGGCCCTTATGGTCTCGGCCGCGGGCCTCGCCCTCGTCGGTGCCATGGTGGCGGCCAGCCCGGCCATGGCCGACCCCGCCACGAGCCCGCGCCCGGTCAACGGTGTCGGCTCCGATGAGACCGACCCGCTGATGCAGGCCCTGAGCGGCCCGATCACCACCCTCGGCAACTGGTCCGTGACCGGTGGCGCGTACGACACCAACGGCCCCGGGCCCGGCGTCGACGGCATCGACCAGCCCATCAACACGCTGGCCAACGACGACTGCGAGTTCGAGACCCGCGTCCTGGGCTCGGGACACGGCGCCCTCGCCCTCGCCCTCGATTTCATCAGCACCGCTTCCCGCTGCTACCAGTTCACGCGGTCGTCGGAGCTGATCACCACCATTGACATCCGCCGTAACGGTCACAACGACCTGGCTGTCACCGGTCCGGCCGTTCCCTTCACCGCATTCCCCTAAGCCAGGACGGACTTTCCTACGCCTATCGCATCAACGGAGCCATCATCGCGAACCACACGCTCGCGGACCTGCGTTCGATCCACAACTGTGACGACCCCTCCATCGGCGCCTTCATCCCCAGAAATAACTCGCCCACGCGTAATGATTGGCTGGCCATCATGAATTGGGCTTACGTCGATCGCGACGTCGCGACTGACACCACCACCAATCCGTTGCCCTCGTGTATCGACGACGGCCCAGGAACGCTTCAGGCGACGGAATTCCGTCCAAACTCGGCTACGATTTTGACCAACGGCAATCAGATCGTCCCCCACTCGGTCGCTCAGTGGATCGACCAGGGTGACGGGGTGTCGCCTGACGAGCGTGGCTTCGCCCGCCTGGGTTACGTGAACGGCATCACCCCCATCCAGCAGTACATCAACTCCCCGACCCTGCTGTCCGCCGGTGGCAGCAACGGTGCCGAGTTCCGCACCGTGTACAACCTGGTGCCCACCGCCAACGCCAGCCAAGCCTCCAACACGGCGATCTTCGGGCCGACCGGCTCGATCTTCGCCAACGACACCACGATCATCCGCTCGGGCTTCGTCCCCGTCTGCTGACCACGTTAACCATAAGGCCAGCGGACACGGCGCCGGTGTTTGACAGACACCCGTCGGGTGGCGACCAGCAGGCGATGAAGCGCGAGTGTTCACCTGTTGTTCGCCGTCCGTAGGGCCACCGTCCACCCACACGGCCGACACTCAGGTCCGTGCGGCAGGCAGATGTAGCGAGCGTGGCTTCGTACCCTCGCGCATCCACCCCACAGGTTCCGGTGTCCCACGACGCCGGTCGTTCCATCTCTCCCTCTCCGAAAGGAAGCATCGTGAAGAAGACCCTTATGGTCTCCGCCGCGGGCCTCGCCCTCGTCGGTGCCATGGTCGCGGCCAGCCCGGCCATGGCCGACCCCGCCACCAGCCCCCGCCCGGTCAACGGTGTCGGTTCTGACACCACAGACCCGTTGATGCAGGCCCTGAGCGGCCCGATCACCACCCTCGCCAACTGGTCCGTCACCGGTGGCGCGTACGACACCAACGGCCCCGGCAACGGTGTCGACGGGATCGACCAGCCCATCAACACGCTGGCCAACGACGACTGCGAGTTCGAGACCCGTGTCCTGGGCTCGGGCAACGGCGCCACCGCCGTCGCCAACGACTTCGCCAGCAACGCGTCCCGCTGCTACCAGTTCGCCCGCTCGTCGGCGCTCACCACCACCCGCAACACCGCCAACAACGGTCACAACGACCCGGCCGTCACCGGTACCGCCGTTGCGTTCACCGCGTTCCCGCTCGGCCAGGACGGCCTTGCCTACGCCTTCCGCATCAACGGAGCCATCATCGCGAACTACACGCTCGCGGACCTGCGCTCGATCTACAACTGTGACGACCCCTCCATCGGCGCCTTCATCCCGCAGAACGGTTCCGGTACGCGGGTCGACTGGCTGGCCCTGATGAACCCGGCTTACGCCGGTCGCGACGTCGCCACCGACACCACCACCACCCCGCCGCCCTCGTGTATCGACGACGGCCCGGGTACCACCACTGCGACCGAGTACCGTGAGCACAACGGCGCCATCCTCACCGGTGGCAACCAGATCGTGCCCCACTCGGTCGGTCAGTGGATCGCCCAGGGCGCCGGCGACCCGTCGCTGCCCGACAACCGTGGCTTCGCCCGCCTGGGTTACGTCAACGGCATCACCCCCATCCAGCAGTACGTCAACTCCCCGACTCTGCTGTCCGCCGGTGGCGCCAACGGTGCCGAGTTCCGCACCGTGTACAACCTGGTGCCCACCGCCAACGCCAGCCAGGCCTCCATCACGGCGATCTTCGGGCCGACCGGCTCGATCTGCGCCAACGACGCCACGATCATCCGCGCGGGTTTCGTCCCCGTCTGCTGATTTCCCTACCCACTGAACACCAGCACCGACTGCTCCACCGAACCACCACGTAACGACCAGTGCGTCGCGGGGGGGGGGGGGGCCCCCCCCCCCCCCCCGCGGGCCCCAACACACACAGAGCGCCCGCCAGAAAGAAGGGGGTGGGGCC
>JANNOG010000030.1:0-1686 GCA_031398915.1 Micrococcales bacterium
GCCCAGACGCCGGACCAGGCGTCCTGGTTGTCGCGCCGCCAGCGACCGGAGAAGGCGTTGCCCGCAGGGTCGAGGGTGACCCGCCGCCACCGTAAGCCGGCGGCTGAGCACTGGACGCCAATTGAGGTCAGGCGGAGGGGCCACGATCGTCCTACCGGCTGGCGACGACGGACTTGGCGGGGGCCGACGTCGGCATCACCCGTTCGAGGACCACGGCCTCGGCGGTCCCGGGGCTGACCATGCCCAGCCGCTCGGTGGCGAGCTTCTCGATCCGTTGCGCGGAGCGCAGCGTTTCCAGTTCCAGGCGAAGGTGGCGATTGATGTCATTCTCGGCGCCGCGGTCGCGCTGCATCTGCTCGAGCTTGTAGCCGTGCCGCAACAACTCGAAGTGCTGCCACGCCGAGAACAGCAGCACCACCACCAGCACTACGCCGGCGCCGAGCGACATCCACAGGTCGCGGAGGCGGCGTTCGTCCACCTCGCGCACGATCTGGTTGTTGCGAAAGTCCTTGCGAATTTCGTATTCGAAGGTTCCTGCCTTGTTCATCGCCTCTCCCCTACCTGACTCGCACAGCGGCCCGAAGCTTGGCGCTTCGAGCCCGCGGGTTGACGGCCGCCTCAGCCTCGTCGGCCACCACCGGGTGCTTGGTCAGCACCTTGACGGCCGCCTCGTCGCCGCGCGCCAGGTCGCGCAACGTGTGTTTCACTACCCGGTCTTCGAGCGAGTGAAACGAGATCAGCGCCAGCCGTCCGTCGACCTGCAGCCGCGAGGCTGCCCGGCCGAGAAACGAATCGAGTCCATCCAGCTCGCGGTTGACCCAGATGCGCAGCGCCTGGAAGGTGCGCGTCGCGGGATCGATCCGCTGCCAGCCGCATGCGGCGACTCCCCGCCGCACGATCTCCGCCAGCCGCCCGGTCGTGGTAATCGGCGACTGCTGCCGCGCCATCACGATCGCGCGGGCGACCTGCCGCGACCGCCGTTCTTCACCGAAGCGATAGATCACGTCGGCCAGTTCGGTTTCGTCGACCCGATCGATCAGGTCGGCGGCGGTCTCACCCTGGCTGCGGTCCATGCGCATGTCGAGCGGCTCGTCGCGCTTGAAGCTGAACCCGCGGCCGTCCGCATCCAGCTGCATCGACGCGCCAGGGCCGCGATCGACGCGACGGCAGTCAGGGCACGGGTGCGGGTCATGTGGTCCTCCAGGATGGGCTGCTCGGCCATCGGAGCGCATCTGGCCGGGTTTGGGAAGAGGCGGGGGCGGTCTCCGTAGACTGTTCACCAGCCCGCCACCGCCCTGTTGAGGAGCCAAGCCGTGCCCGTCCAGCCCATCCGGCTCTTCGGCGACCCCCTGCTGCGCACCCCCGCCGCACCGGTCGTCGACTTCGACAAGGAGCTCCGCACGCTGGTCAAGGACCTGCAGGAGACGATGCTCGACGCGCCCGGTGTCGGCCTCGCGGCCCCCCAGATCGGAGTCGGCCTGCGGGTCTTCGCCTACCACGTCGACGACACCCTGGGTCATCTGGTCAACCCGGTCCTGAAGCTCTCCGAGGAGGAGCAGGAGGACGAGGAGGGCTGCCTGTCCTTCCCCGGCTTGGCCTACCCGTGTCTGCGTGCCTGGAGCGTGGTGGCCACCGGCCAGGACATGTACGGCGAGCCGGTCACGATCGAGGGCACCGACCTGCTCG
>JANNOG010000044.1:0-9345 GCA_031398915.1 Micrococcales bacterium
AGAACTCGGTGATCCAGACCATGGCCGCGGTCAGCACCAGGCCCACGATGCAGGCCCCGAACAGGCGCATGTGCGTGCCGGCACCCAGTGCATCGGCGGGCATCACCAGCGTGGTGACGAAGTAGAAGGCGATGCTGGCCAGAACACCGGAGGCAATCAAGCCCTTGTAAAGGGCCGGCATGATCTTCTGACTGGCGCCCAGCTTGACGAAAAAGGTGCCGATGATGGACGCGATGATTGACACGCCGGCCAGAACCAGCGGATACAGCACCGCCTGCATCGGCGCGGCGGCGATCATGAGCGCGCCCAGCACCATGGTGGCGATCAGCGTGACGGCGTAGGTCTCGAACAGGTCGGCGGCCATGCCAGCGCAGTCGCCCACGTTGTCGCCCACGTTGTCGGCGATCACGGCCGGGTTGCGCGGGTCGTCCTCGGGGATGCCCGCTTCGACCTTGCCCACCAGGTCGGCGCCCACGTCGGCCGCCTTGGTGAAGATCCCGCCGCCGACCCGCATGAACATGGCGAGCAGCGCCGCACCGAAACCGAACCCCTCCAAGACACCAGGTGCCTCGTCGCCGTACAGCAGGACGACACCGGCGGCACCGACCAGACCCAGCCCGACGACGCTCATCCCGACCACACCCCCGGTTCGGAACGCCAGTCGCATGCCCTCCTCGCGGCCGGCAGCCCCGTTGCGGGCAGCCGCAGCCACCCGGACGTTCGCCCGAACGGCCAACCACATGCCGAGATATCCGATCGCCGCCGAGAACACCGCCCCCGCGATGAACGCGACGCTGCGCCCCGCACGGATACCCGAGTCACCCGGTAACAACAGCAAGAGCGCCGCAACGACGACCGCGAATACGGCCAGCGTCCTGAACTGTCGACTCAGATACGCCGAGGCTCCCTCCTGAATGGCTTTGGCGATACGCCGCATCGATTCCGGTCCTTCGTCGGCGGCAAGCACCTGATTGCGAAAGACCGCCGCCACGACGAGCGACAGGAGCCCAACGACGCCGACCCCGGCGACGATGTACTGGCTGGTGTCGGACAACGAGATGACGGCTTCGGCGGAAGCAGCGGACAACAGCGGCATCAACACTCCTTGGCAGATCGTGCTCGCATCGGTCCCTGCCCGATGCAGGAACTCGCCGCCGACCTTGTACGTCACCGTTGACGACGCAGACCTCGACCGGATGAGCGGTGGCGAGTCTAGGACGCGATTCGCGGGTTCTGCCTCTCCAGGGGGTTAACGTGCTGCGAATCACCGCGCCTGGCACGCTGAGTCGGTGGCGAACGGCGAGTTGGCGGCGGTTCTCGACCCCGTTCTCGCCGTTCTGAGTGACCACTCACCCTCGTCGACGCCATACGTACGCGTCGTTCCCGCGCGGACTGGCGCCGGCGTCGCACTGCCGCCGTGGGTTCCACCAGCGGTGGTGGCGGCTTTGAAGGACGACGGCATCGAACAGGTCTGGGCGCATCAGGCACAGGCGGCCGACATGGTGTGGGGCGGGCAGCACGTCGTCCTGGCCACCGGGCCGTCCAGCGGCAAGACGCTGGCCTATCAACTGCCCGTGTTGTCCGGAGCCGTGACGGACGGCTCGACCTCGCTCTACCTGAGCCCGACCACCGCGTTGGCCGCTGACCAGGCGGCACGACTGCATCGGCTGGGCGTTCCGGGCGTCACGGTTGCCGCGTTGGACGGCGACAGCCACCGCGATCAGCGCCGTTGGGCCAGGGAGACCGCCCAGGTCGTACTGACGACGCCCGACCTGCTCCATCACTCGATACTGCCTGGTCACGAGCAGTGGGCCAGATTCCTGCGGCGACTGCGGGTGGTGGTCGTCGACGAGTGTCACCTGTACCGCGGTGTGTTCGGCGCCCATGTCGCGGCCGTATTTCGCCGGCTCCGCCGCCTGGCCGTGTTGCGCGGCGCCGACCCGTCGTTCGTCGCATGTTCGGCGACGGCCGCCCATCCTGGCCGCTTCGCCACCGAGTTGTGTGGGGTGGAGTTCGCGGTGGTCTCCGACGACTCCTCACCTCATCCGGGCTCGGCAACGGTGGTCCACGCCGCCCCGTCCGGTAGGGCGGGATCGGCGGCACACGAGAGCGCGGATCTGCTGGCAGACCTCGTCAACACCGGCCTGCAGGTGGCCCTGTTCACCTCCTCACGTCGACGGACCGAGACGTCCGCGCGTCGGGCACGTCGCCGGGCGCCGAGCGCGCTCACCGACTCGATCGTCTCGTACCGAGGTGGCCACATGGCCGAGGAGCGTCGCGCGGTCGAGTCGGGGCTGCGCGATCAATCGGTGCGCGGAGTGGTCACGACATCTGCCCTGGAGGTCGGGGTCGACGTCGCTGGAATGGATGTCGTGGTCCTGGACGGCTGGCCGGGAAGCATGACGGCCTTGACGCAGCGTGCCGGGCGCGCGGGGCGGGGTAGTCGATGCGGGGTGGCTGTCCTGGTGGCGGGGGACGACCCGATCGATGCGCACCTGTTGTCCGATCCCGACCTTGTGCTGTCGCAGCCCATCGAGGCGGGGGTCACCGATGCGGACAACCCCTACGTGTTGGCCCCCCACCTGGCCCTTGCCGCGGCAGAGTCGCCACTGACCGATGACGATCTGGCAACGTTCGGGCCGGCTGCGCCGGGCGTGGTGCAGGCCCTCGCTGACCGTGGTGACCTGCGACCGCGCCCGGGCGGATGGTTCTGGGCCCGTGCCGTGCGGCCGGGGGTGGCCGACATCCGATCGGCCGGCACTCCGACGACGTTGGTCGAGGAGGGTACCGGCAGGGTGTTGGGCACCGTGGACGAGGCTCGCACCCAGAGCGCGGTCCACCCGGGAGCCGTGTACCTGCATCGCTCGGACACCTACGTGGTCACCGAATGGGACCCCGAGTCGAGGGTGGCCGTGTTGACCGAAGGTGACCCGGGTTGGGTCACCGTCGCCCGCCAGACCACGGTCATCACCCGCCTCGGTGTCGATTCGGCTCGCGACATCGGCCGCGACGCGAGGCGCGACCTGGGCCTCACGGCGGCGGCTGATCGTTGCCTGCCGGATCGACTCGGCTTCGGGACCGTCGAGGTCACCCGCACCGTTCCGTCGTTTCTGGCACTGGACGCCACAACGGGCGCAGTGATCAGTGAGACCGCCCTGGACCTGCCGCCTCGCACCTTCGTCACACGTGCCGTGTGGTGGTCTCCGGGAGACCTCGACGCGGATGCGCCGGCCCTCCACGCCGCCGAGCACGTGTTGCTGGCCATGTTGCCGCTGGTGGTCCCATGCGAACGGTGGGACCTGGGCGCGCACGTCGGATCGTGGTCGGGTGCGGCGGCGGTGACCGTCTTCGACGCGTGGCCGGGCGGCGCAGGCTTCGCCGAACGCGCATTCGCAGTCGCCGACGACTGGCTGGCAGCTGCACGCCGACGCCTGCGGGAATGCGAATGCCTGACCGGGTGCCCATCCTGTGTGGTGGCGGTGGCGTGCGAGCGCCGAAACACTGCACTGGACAAGGCCGGTGCAGCACGCCTGCTGGGGTGATGGCCCAGGTGTCGATAGCGTGACCAATCGACGCATAGCCCTCACCCAAGACACAGCCCTCACCCAAGACACAGCCCCACCCGAGACATAGCCCCACCGACAGCCGCGCGGTCCCAGACGGGCCCGCGGTGGACAAGGAGCCGACATGATCGTTCTAGGGGTGGTCCTCTTTGCGGCCGCGCTGGCAGCTCTCGGATACGTCGCCCTCGGCAGTGCCGATGCCGAGACCATACGTATCGAACAGTTCGGGCTGGCGCTCGAAACGTCGCCGGTCGTCCTGTTCCTTGCCGGCGCAGGTGTCCTGCTGCTGGCGGAAGTAGGACTGCGGCTCATCCGGGGGGGTGCGCGACGGTACTCGCGTACCCGGTCCGAGATCGACCGCCTCCGCCGAGTCGAGGCGGAGGTCAACGCCAACCAGGCTGCCCAGGCCCAGCGAGACGCCGATGCCCGAACGGCCGCGCGCGTTCCCGACCCGGTGGTCGAGGCGCCCTTCGTCCGTCGCGAGCCCGCCACGGACGCGACATTCGGCCGTGAACCCGTTGTGGACAGCCCGCCGGCCGACTCGTCCGCCACCCCGGCCCCCAGTTCGGCGACAGCGGATTCGTCGACCCCCGCACCGTCGAGTGGGGCGCCGGTTCGCACCACGAGCTCGCCTGATCCCGCAGCCACGGACAAGAGTCGCCTCTGAGGCTTCGGCAGGCCCGCGCGCTGGATCACGGCAGCGATCCAGCTCGGGCGGTGGCACGGGCGGGCCATGGCAGTTCTACCCCTCGACCGGCGAGGGGCAGGCTGACCTCGACCAGGACCGACTCTGCGGACACGTCACACCGGGTCAGTGCCGCGCCATGTCGTGCCGCCAGCCGGGATGCCGCGGCACACGGTGCGCCGTCGCCCTGACTGTTCACCACAGCGCCCGCCAAGGCAGCAGCATCGGCAGCCGCGGCGGCGCGCGCACGGCCGACTGCCGCGGCCGTCACGAGGGCGACCGACAGCAGCATCACCACACACACGCCACAGAGCACCACCACAGCCGCTGCGGCTGATCCACCGTCTCGGCGACCAGTCAGCCATCGGCTGCTTCGGCTCGACCAGGCCGTCATGCGGTGGCCGTGAGTTCGCGCCAGGCCGTGGACGAGCAGGAGACCCCCACCCGCCAGCGGTCGCCACCCTGCGGCCACAGCGAAACAGCAGCGTCCACCGACGCGGTGACCGTGTCGTCACCCGTGGACAGGCTCACGACGGCGCCGATCGGTCCCACCCGGCGCCCGGCCTCGGTCGCGACCACGGGAGCCTCACCACGGGCGGCGAGACGGGCAGTGGTCCATGCCGCGTCATGGCAGGCCAGTTGCGCCCGCCCGACAGTGGCCGTCGCAGCGACAACGGCGACGAGTAGGGCCACACAGGGCAGCACCACAGCGACTTCCGCTGTGGCACTGCCCTGCTGACCGCGGGCGGCGATCCGCGTCCTCATGATTGTCAGGCCACTGCCAAAGCCCGGCGAACCAGGTCGAGCAGCAGCTCCTGCACCTCGGGGCTGCGCAGGACGGTCAGCAACAGACCGGCGAATCCGACGGCGGCCAACGTGGCAACCGCGTACTCGGCCGTCGCCATTCCGGCATCCGCGGTCACCGCGGAGCGGCGGTGGGCGTGATCATGGGCCGGGGCATCGCTGGCAAGGCCACCACCCGCAAGGCCACCACCCCCAAGGTCACTGCCCCCGTCTGCACCCGTTCCGGATGAGTTGCCGATCGGGTAGTCGTCCTCCCAGTGATCGACGTCGTTGATCTCCTGGACGTGCGGAACGCGCTGACTGGCGCGCCGTGTGCGGCTCATCTGAATCTCCTTCGTGTGTTGTTTGCCCTGGTGGCAACGCCGGTGTTCGGCGTGTTCCCACCGTGGCCGCAGCGCCTCGCCGGGACGAGGCCACCACCGCCCGGCTGTGGACGGGTGCAGCGCAGCAACGGTGTGGATACGAACCGGCCGTCAGGACAGGGACAGCACCAGGCGCAGTACGACAGGGGCCACCCCGAGCAGCAGGAACCCCGGAAGGGCGCACAGACCGAGCGGCAGCACCAACGAGGCTGCCAGCTGCCCGGCCGCCTTGGTGGCACCGTCTCGACGTCGTCGCCTGGCCGTGGCGGCAGCTTGAGTAAGCAGAGGCACGATCGGGGCACCGGTGGAGGCGGCAAAGGTGACAGCGTCGGCGATCGACAGGTACGCGGCCGGTAACGGCCTCGCGCCTGGCGCGACTCCTGACGCCAGGCCGGCGACCTGATCCATCGCCGACCACTCACGCGGCGACCGGCCGTCGTGAGACCCGGCTGCGGCCACCGCAGTCAGGGCGGACGCGATGCCGAGGCCACCGCTCAGTGCGGCGGCCACCAGGTCAGCGGCAAGGGCAGCATCGTCGATCTGGTGACGGGAACCGTCCGTGTCATTGGGTGATACGGCCAGTCGCCGCTTGCCGTCGGCTCGCCCGGACATCGCCAGCCACACGGCAAGTGCAACAGCGAGGGCGCACAGGGCAACCTCCGCCATCACGAGTGCGCCCACGAGCGAGCCCGGACCACCAACCGTCGGGACCACGCTGCCCCGGCCACGAGAAAGAGCGCTCCGCCGATCGCGCAGGCCTGCCCCCAGACCGTGCCGGTCAAGGCGCCGACCGGATCGATCCCCAACGCGGCACCCACCACCGGTCCTGCGATCGGCAGGCCGGCCACGATCCGAGCCGCGGCGACCGGGCCGCTGACGGCAGCGCGCCGGGCCGCCTCGGCGTCCGCCCGATCTCGGACGGCGATCGCGACAGCCCGCAGCACCGCGGCTGCGGGAACCCCCGTGGCCTCGGTCAGGCGCAACGCCGCCCGCAGCATGACCAGTGCTTCTCGCGCAGCGGGATCGGCGGGGTAGACGCAGGCATCAGCGCATCCGGTGGCGTGCGACCAGGCAGCCGGCCACGCCAACCCTGCGTCCAGTGCGGTCGCCAACCGATCGCACAGCTCGCCTACCTCGGCGCTGCGCAGCCGAAGCGCCGCCAGATCGGCCGCGGGGGCCAGTGCCCGATGGTCGAGAGCAGGGACCAGCGATCGCGGCCCGACCCATGCCCACACCGCAACGCTGATCAGCAGAGCGGCCCACCCGACCTCGATCACCCCGGAGACTTTCCGAGCGCCAACGGCTCGACCCGACCATCGTCGTGCAGGCGCCACACGCCCGCGACATAACGACCTGCTGGTGAGCGCGATACGTGGATCAACCATTCGATCCCGGACATCACCTGACGCGACGCCGACGTCGCATCCATTCCGGCCGCCTCAGCCAACCCGCACAGGCGTGACGCCACCTCGGCCGCGCCTGCCGCGTGAACCGTCGAGGCACTGCTGTGTCCGGTGGCGAGCGCGGACAGCAACTCGCGCACCTCGCTGCCGCGGCACTCCCCCACGATGAGGCGATCCGGGCGCATCCGCAGTGCCTGCCGGACGAGGACGTCGAGGCCCACGGCGCCTGCTCCCTCGACGTTGGGCTGGCGGGCCACCAACGAGACGACATGGGTATGAGCGATCGCCAACTCAGCGGAATCCTCGACCACCACCAGTCGCTGAGCCGGGTCGACCAACGAAAGCATGGCCGCCAACACCGTGGTCTTGCCGCTGCCGGTCGATCCGCTCACGACGAACCCGTGGCCCGACCCGATCACCTCGCACATCGCCTCAGCCACCGCGGGCGCCACTGATCCACGGGCGGCGAGGTCATCCAGAGTCATCGGTCGACGCGCAGGGATTCGCAGGCTGAGGTGAGTGCCCGAGGGCGACAGTGCGGGCAGCACCGCGTGGAGTCGAACCCCGCCGGGCAGTCGGGCGTCGACATACGGAGACGCCTCGTCCAGCCGCCGACCACCAGCCGCCGCCAACTGCTGTGCGAACGCCCGCACCCGAGCCTCGCTGTCGAGACCTGCCACGGTGACCCGACGCAACCCGTCACGACCATCCACCCACACCTGACCGGGACCGTTCACCAGCACATCCGTCACCCCGTCGACGACCAACCGACTCAATGGCCCGAGCGCGCCGTCGTGGGCGGGGCGAATCATCCGCGGAGCTCCGGCAACGAGTCGACGAAGGTCGTCGCCCAACGACGCAGCGGAGAACGGGTCGACACGGCCACGGGCAACCCCCGCTCGAGTGCCGCGCTGATACCCAGCTCGGATCGCACCTCGTCGAAGGCACTCACCCCCACGGCGTGGGCGACGTCCTCGCCCGCCAGACCTCCTGGCGATGGCCCACGGACGAGCACCCGAACGTCGGCCGTACCGGCGCCGTACTCCGCCAGGACCGCGGCGGCGGCAGCACACGCTCGCACCTCGGCCGGCACCACCACGACCAATGTCGTGCAGCGGGACAACGCCACCAGCGCGGCCGTGGACCCGGGGCGCGCCAGGTCCAACACGACGACCGGAACGGCAGCGGCGCAGGTATCGACGACCGTCGCCACGACGGCGTCGTCGACCGCTGAGCCACTGCCCGGCCGTGCGGCGCCACCACGCCGGGCATGCGAGACGAAGCTGACCCCGTCCACGGTCGGCATGGCGCTCAAGAGCCATCGGGGAGTGATCGCCGCAGTCAACTCCGCGAGGTCCGGCCACCGAGGACCGGCCACCGACTCGGCACCGAGCGCGAGGTCGACGCCGCCGCCCAGCGGGTCCACGTCCAACAGCACCGACGAACCGGCGCGCCGTGCAGCGGCGCGAGCTACGGCAACAGCCGCAGTCGTGGCGCCGGCGCCACCGCGGCCACCGACGATTGCGACTACCGGGGCCAACGCCTCGTCGGCTGCAAGCCATCGCCCGACGTCGTCTCGCGCCTCGGGCAACGTGAAGAGTGGAACGCCCGGCAGCCAGGCCGAGTCACCTGTGTTCTGGAAGCCGTCCGCGATGACGGCCACCCGGTCCGGCCGGTTGCGCGCTGTAACCATTGTTCGCGCCAGCGTCAAGGAATCGAGGCCTAGGGCAACCAATTCCGCGTCCGCCCATGCTCTCGGTAGCTGGGAAACCGGAACACAACGCACTGGAGAATCTCGACCGGAGATGAGCGAGACAGCAGCCCTCAGTTCGGCCGAATCGGTGACGAGACTGATGCCGCTCCGTCCGGTCTCGCGCCGCCCGGTGCGGTGGTTCCCCGACCTGTCCGGGAACGGCCGAACATCGAGCGACCTGCGTCGGAGCGTCTCTGGGGACATGACGACATTCGGCCGCCAAACACCTACACAATCGAACCCGAATGCTCGCACCTGTGGACGGGCGAGTCCCCGGAAACCTGTGGATGGCAGCTTCTTCGGGGAGGATAGAAGCGGCCCCCGCGGGGGTGAGCGCGGGTCTACCGCGCCCGCAAGCCACCGAGGGTACCACAGGGACCGGGTCTGGATCGGGTCTGGACCAGGTCTGGACCGGGTCCCGGGGCTCGGGGCCGGGGCGAGGGAGTGAACCGCAGTTTACCGGGTCGTCAGGGTAATCGACTCCTGTGCGCGGAGGGCCAAGGCCCAGTCGCCGGTCGGGAGACGGGTCGCGGCTCCACGGCGCGCGGGGACGGGCGCCAGCGTCGAACCCGTGATCCGCAGACGCATCGGCTCGCCGGCCAGGCTCGTGATTCGGACGAAGGTCGTCGACCCGCCCGTACGCGTCGCCGACACCAGGAACCCGCCCTGCGCACGGAGCCGGTCGAACGACGCGTCCGCCCACGCCACCGGCATCGCCGGGAACACGCGGATCACGCCGCCATGGCTCTGTAGCAGCATTTCGTGGATCGCCTGC
>JANNOG010000104.1:0-2162 GCA_031398915.1 Micrococcales bacterium
CGACCGAGGCGGTCGCACCGTCCATCGAGCTGATCGACAGCCGGATCGTCGACTGGCGGATCGGGCTGGCCGACACCATCGCCGACAACGCCTCCTCCGCGGGCTTCGTGCTCGGCGAGGGCCGGGTCGCACCGTCCGAAGTGGACCTCCGCGCCATCGACGTCCGGCTGCGCAAGGGCGGCGAGGTGCTCGTCGGGGGGCGCAGCGACGCCGTGCTGGGCAACCCGGTGATCGCGGTCGCCTGGCTGGCGGCCAAGGTCGCGAGCTTCGGCGTGCGGCTCAAAGCGGGCGACGTCGTGCTGCCCGGCTCCTGCACGCGGGCGGTGGACGCCCGTCCCGGTGACTCCTTCCACGCCGAGTTCGACGGGCTCGGCTCCGTCTTCCTGTCTTTTGAGTGACTGTCGTTCGAGTGAGGTGAACCGGATGAGTTCGGCGAAGGCGACCGCGGCGATCGTCGGGTCGGGGAACATCGGCACCGACCTGCTGCACAAGCTGGCACGCTCACCGTGGATCGAGCCGCGGTGGATGGTGGGCATCGACCCCGGCAGCGAGGGCCTGCGCCGGGCTCGCGGACTCGGCCTGGAGACCACCACCGAGGGCGTCGACTGGCTGCTGCGCCAGGACGAGCGGCCCGACCTCGTGTTCGAGGCGACGTCGGCCGCCGTGCACCGGGCGAACGCGCCGCGCTACGCCGAGGCGGGCATCCGGGCGATCGACCTGACGCCCGCCGCGATCGGGCCGTACGTCGTGCCGCCGGTCAACCTCCGTGCGCACCTGGACGCGCCGAACATCAACCTGATCACCTGCGGCGGCCAGGCCACGATCCCCATCGTGCACGCGGTGTCCAGGGTCGTGCCCGTCGTCTACGCGGAGGTCGTCGCCAGCGTGGCCTCGGTGTCCGCCGGGCCGGGCACCAGGGCGAACATCGACGAGTTCACCCGCACGACCGGCCGGGGGATCGAGGAGATCGGCGGGGCGACCAAGGGCAAGGCGATCATCGTGCTGAACCCCGCCGACCCGCCGATGATCATGCGGGACACGATCTTCTGCGCCATCCCGGTGGACGCCGACGAGGACTCGATCGCCGAGTCGATCACCCGGATGGTGGCGGACATCGCGAGCTACGTGCCCGGCTACCGGCTGTTGAACGAGCCGCAGTTCGACCGGGTGGAGGCGGGGGTCGGCGAGATCTCCAGGGTGTCCGTCTTCGTGGAGGTGGAAGGCGCGGGCGACTTCCTCCCGCCGTACGCGGGAAACCTCGACATCATGACCGCCGCCGCGACCAGGGTCGGCGAGGAGCTCGTCCAGGCGTTCGCGACCGTTTCGGGAGGACAGTGATGCTGCGGTTGACCGACACGTCGTTGCGGGACGGTTCGCACCACAAGCGGCACCGGTTCACCGTGGAGGAGGTCCGCTCGGTGGTGGCGGCCCTGGACGAGGCGGGCGTCCCGGTGATCGAGGTCGCGCACGGTGACGGGCTCGGCGGCTCCTCGTTCACCTACGGCTTCAGCCGCACACCCGAGCAGGACCTGATCGCCACGGCGGTGCGGACCGCGAAGCGGGCGAAGATCGCCGTGCTCATGCTGCCGGGTGTCGGGGTGAAGGACGACATCCTGGTGGCGCAGGACAACGGCGCCTCGATCTGCCGGATCGCCACGCACTGCACCGAGGCCGACATCTCGGTGCAGCACTTCGGACTCGCCCGCGAGCGGGGCCTGGAGACCGTCGGTTTCCTGATGATGGCGCACTCCCAGCCGCCGGAAGCCCTGGCGGCGCAGGCTCGGATCATGGCCGACGCGGGGTGCCAGTGCGTCTACGTGGTCGACTCCGCGGGCGCGCTGGTGCTCGAACAGGTCGCCGACCGGGTGTCGGCGCTGGTCGCCGAGTTGGGCGACGACGCCCAGGTCGGTTTCCACGGCCACGAGAACCTCGGCCTGGGCGTCGCGAACTCGGTGATCGCGGCCCGCGCGGGCGCGGCGCAGATCGACGGCAGCGTCCGCCGATTCGGTGCTGGGGCGGGAAACACGCCGCTGGAGGCGTTCGTCGGGGTGTGCGACAAGCTCGGGATCCCCACCGGCGTGGACTTCTTCGCCATCGTGGACGCGGCCGAGGACGTGGTGCGGCCCGCGATGCCCGAGGAGTGCGTGCTCGACCGGAAGGCG
>JANNOG010000112.1:0-1516 GCA_031398915.1 Micrococcales bacterium
CGGCGGTGCGCGGGCACTTCCGGCCCGAGTTCCTCAACCGCCTGGACGAGACGATCATCTTCGAGCGGCTCGGGCGCGGAGACATGGCCGGGATCGTCGACATCCAGCTGAATCGGCTGGAGGCGCGGCTGGCCTCGCGCAAGATCGCCCTGGACCTCGACGAGGGCGCGCGGCGGTGGCTGGCCGAGGAGGGCTACGATCCGGTCTTCGGCGCCAGGCCGCTGAAGCGGGTCATCCAGCGCGCCCTGCAGGATCCGCTGGCCGGGATGATCCTCGCCGCCGAGGTGCAGGACGAGGAGAGGGTGCCGGTGACGGTGGGCCCCGAGGGGCTGGTCGTCGGCGGCCGCGTCTCGGGCTCGCGGCGCGAGCGGCCCCTGGACGCGGTGGTCCACTGACGCCGGGTCTCCCCCCGGCGGATCGCTCCGCCGGGGGGACGGTGTCGTTAGGCCGAGGGTGGCATGATGACGGCGTCGATGACGTGGATCACGCCGTTCGAGGCCTCGATGTCGGCGGTGACGATCGAGGCGTCGTCGATCATCGGCCCGTCCTCGAGGGTGATGGTCGCCTGGGCGCCGTTGACGGTGGTCGCCATCATGCCCTCCGTGAGGTCGGTCGACAGGACCTTGCCGGCGACGACGTGGTAGGTGAGGATCTTTGCCAATGCGGCGGGATCGGCCAGCAGGCCCTCCACGGTGCCGGCGGGCAGGGCGGCGAAGGCGTCGTCGGTGGGCGCGAAGACGGTGAACGGACCCGGTCCCGACAGCGTGTCGGCGAGGCCGGCCGCCTTCACGGCGGCGACGAGGGTGCTGAAGCTGCCGGCCGCGGTCGCGGTCTCGATGATGCTCTGGGCCATGAGGGATCTCCCGGTCGATGTGACGTGCCGGATGTGGCAACGGCAGGGATACGTGGCGGGGCGGGCAGTGGATCACCACTATTGGGCCGGCGTGCGCACCGGGGCTCGATCGACGACCGGGACCCCGGTGGTCGGGAGCGCATTCGGTAGATTCGAGGCGACTTGGATGACGGACAAACGACGGCGCGACGACGTCCGCGTTGCTCACCGGCGATCACCGCTGCGCGACCGGGTGGGTCGCTGCCGATCCTACGCGGCCGTAACTGGTTGATCCGCCGGTATATCCCTGGACTGTCGCAAATTCTTCAGACTACGGCGCATCGCCCCTTGCGGTCACTGGCCCCGGTCCGTAGATAGCCCCTCACCGGCGGCGCACACGGCGACGACGGAACGCGACACGGACCGGACGGCGACAGGCCGAGCGGTCACGACGCGGAATGCCACGACAGATACCCGAACGCGGCGTCGCTTCATGACGCAAGCGGATTGGGCGTCGGCCGGGGCAGCTCTTTGAATCCATCTTATCCGAAGGGATATGTGGGCGGTTGTGGTTCATTCGATGGATCAGGTCTCTTGCATATCGTGCCCTTAGGGTTCCTGCGCGAGTGGGGGTCCGATGATGGGGTGTCAGCTTCACTGTTTGGCGGCTTTGGTCACTGGGCC
>JANNOG010000121.1:0-3931 GCA_031398915.1 Micrococcales bacterium
GGATCCGGCGACCCGGACCCGGATGTCGAGCTGGTCCAGGAGCCGACCGTGATCGACCCAGACCCGGCCCGCGCGCAGCCCTTCCATCACCGCGGCGTAGGAGTACTTCGAGGCCCCGACATGGGTCCGGCTGTAATACCCGGGCCAGAAGTCACCGGCGGTGACGGCGGGGCCGGTGGTGGCGTGCACCGGGTCGCGGTAGCGGCCCTCGGCGGCGAAGTCGCTGCCCGGGCCGCGGGCCACCTGGTCGAGCCAGACCGAATGCGAGTCCGAGTTGGCGGTGATCCACCACGGCTTGCCCTCGGCCAGCAGGCTGTCCCAGAAACCCCCGACCGTGGCCGTCATCCAGTCGAAGCCGCCCCAGGTCACGTAGCTCTCCGGGGGGTAGCCGGGAAAGCTGTTGGCGCTCGGGGAGTTGTCGTAGAAACCCCGGCCGGCGCCGGCACCGTACGGCTTCGGGATCCCAGCAGCCTGGTGGCCCGGGGCGCCCTCCATCCCGATCGCGATCCGCGGCTGCTGGTCCCGCCAGTTGCGGACCTCGTGCGGGGAATCCACGCCACGCCGGGCCGGGTGGTTGGCCAGGAAGAGCGCGTCGTCTACCCGGTTCGCCTTGATCGAGGTGGCCAGGAAGTCCAGCCCTGCAAGCGCTTTGAGCTCGTTCGCCGGAGTGCTCGCACTCGTTCCGTTGACGCTACCGTCGAAGAGGTTCTCGAACTCCTTCAGCACGGCCACTTCGTTGCGTCCGGGGTGGACGAACACCGTGCCGTGCTCGGCCGCCGGGATGTTCCACTCCAGACCCTGGAAGACCAGTACCTCGTCCTCGAACGCGCTGCGGGCCGCCCGGATATCGGGGTTGACCTTTTCGACACCGATCTTGGCGTGGGCCATGCTGCCGTGGTCGGTCACCACCATCCAGCCCAGGCCGAAAGCGGCCGCGTGCTGGACGTGATCGACGACCCGGTACTGACCGTCCGAGGAATACTGGGTGTGCGTGTGGTGGTCACCGGCCAGCCAGTGGTAACCGCCCCTCGACTCGCGGCGACCGGCAGTGATTTCCGCGGCGGCAGCCGGTTCGACCAGGCCAGGCAGGACGCTGGCGGCGGCCGCTCCGGCGCCGATCACCCCAGCCCGGCGCAGGAAGTTCCGCCGGCCGAGCTCGCCCAGGGACAGTTGCGCATCCGGCACCGTGACATCGAGCGCTGAGGCGAAGTCGTCCCCGCCGAGGTCCGCCTGGTCGTGATGGCCGTGCGGATGGGAATGATCATGCGTCATGGAGCGGCCTCCGTCAGGGGCGGATCGACTGCGTGGCGTATCACGGGCAGCCTTACAGCGCCCGGCGGCTCGACGGGTAACGGCGATCGACGCCCGGATGACGTCCGCGGTAAGACGCTGGTCAATCTTCGGGCCCGAAACGGTCCGGGTGGGCAACGACATCTGGTTCACCCGCTAGTTGAGCCGCCAGCGTCGTATGCAGTTCCCGCACGAAGTCGTCGACGGCAACGAAGTCCTCAAGAAGGGCCAGGTGCACTTCGTGGTTGGCTTGACCTTGACCCTGCGTCAGGGTTCCAGGATGGCGGTATGACCACTACCCACCCCGCCATCGAGGTCGATGGACTCACCAAGTCCTACGGTGACCACACCGTGCTGGACGGTGTCGATCTGACCGTCCCGGAGGGCACCGTCTACGCACTTCTCGGCCCCAACGGCGCCGGCAAGACGACCATCGTCAATCTCCTTTCCACCTTGCTGACCCCCGGTGACGGCGAGATCCGGGTCGCCGGTTTCGACGTCCGCCGTGAGCCCGCCGGAGTGCGCGCCGCGATCGGTGTCACCGGGCAGTTCTCGGCGATCGACGAGTTGCTCACCGGCCGCGAAAACCTGCGGCTGATGGCGGACCTGGCGCACCTGGACCGGGCGACTGCGACCACCACCGTGACCGGGATGCTGGAGCGCTTCGACCTCGTCGAGTCGGGCGACCGGCGGGCGCAGACCTACTCAGGCGGAATGAAGCGGCGGCTGGATCTGGCGATGACCCTCATCACCCGGCCCCGGCTGATCTTCCTGGACGAGCCGACGGCCAGTCTCGACCCGCGCAGCCGTCGCGGCCTGTGGGCGATCGTGCGCGAGTTGGTCGCCGACGGCGCGACGGTGCTGCTGACGACGCAGTACCTCGAGGAGGCCGACCAGCTGGCCGACCGGATCGGGGTCCTCGACCGTGGTCGCCTGGTCGCCGAGGGCACGGCTGCGCAGCTGAAGCGGCGAGTGCCCGGCGGGCACGTGTCGGTGCAGTTCACCGATGCCGCGGGGCTGGCCGCGGCCGCCGCGGCACACCCGGAGGCCACCATTGACGCCGAGGCACTCACCCTGCAGGTACCCAACGACGGCAGCATCGCGGGGCTGCGCCGCCTGCTTGAGGGCCTCGACGACGACGGCGTCGCCGGGCTGACGGTCGAGTCCGCCGACCTTGACGACGTGTTCCTCGCGCTCACCGGCCACCCGGTCGAGGCGCCCGAATCCCAGGAGATCCCCGCATGAGCACCACCTACGCCATCCGTGACTCGGCGACGATGCTGCGGCGCAACCTGCTGCACATCCGCCGCTATCCCTCGCTGTCGATCCTGCTGGTCGCCCAGCCGATCCTGTTCCTGCTGCTGTTCGTGTACGTGTTCGGCGGGACCCTGGGCGCCGGCCTGCCGGGCGTGAACGACGCAGCGGGCGGCGGAGACCGCAGCGACTACCTCGTCTTCATCACGCCGGGCATCCTCTTCATGACTGTCGCCAGCGTCGCGCTCGGCACCGCGATCGCTACCGCGACCGACATGACCACCGGGATCATCGCCCGGTTCCGCACCATGAACATCGCCCGGGTGTCGGTGCTCACCGGGCACGTGCTGGGCGCTGTCATCAAGACCGGATTCGCCGTGGTGATCGTGGCGACGTTCGCGTTCGGACTCGGGTTCCGCTCCGACGCCGGCCTGCTCGGCTGGCTCGGCGCGATCGGGCTGCTGATCCTCATCGCGTTCTCGCTCACCTGGCTGACCGTCGGTCTGGGCCTGGCGGCCGACAGCGTCGAGACCGCCAGCAACACCCCGATGTTCCTGATGATCCTGCCGTTCATCAGCAGCGCCTTCGTGCCGACCGACGCGATGCCGACCGGGCTGCGCCACTTCGCCGAGCACCAGCCGTTCACCCCGATGATCGACACCCTCCGCGCCCTCGTCTCGGGTGCTGAGCCGGGCTCCGACCTGTGGCTCGCGATCGGCTGGTGCGCGCTGATCTCGCTGCTCGGCTACCTCTGGTCGCGCCGACTGTTCCTCCGCGTGCCGGTCAAGTAGAGACTGGCACCATGCCGAACAGGCTCACGATCAGCCAGTTGGCGTCATACGCCGGCGTCACCGTGCGCGCGGTGCGGCACTACCACGCCAAGGGCCTCCTGCCGGAGCCGGAACGCGACCACTCCGGCTACCGGCGCTACGACGCCCACGCCGTCGTCGAGCTCATCAAGATCCGTACGCTCGCCGACGCCGGCGTGCCACTCGCCCGCGTCCGCAAGCTGCTGGCCGCCGGCGAGGAGGAGTTCACCGCTGCCATCGCCGACATCGACCGACGCCTGCGCGCGGAGATCAGGCAGCAGCAGCAGCACCGCGAGCAGATCACCCAACTGGCAACCGGGGACAGCCTCGCCCTGCCACCCGAGGCAGTGGCCTACCTCGACCGGCTGCGCGAGCTCGGTTTGCCGGAGCTGATGATCGAGGGCGAACGGGACGCCTGGATCCTGGTAGCCGCCCAACTCCCGGAGCACATATCGCTCCTCATGAAACTGAAACAGCAACAACTCGACGACCCGGCGACAGTCGAGCTGCTCCGCGATCTCGCCGCGATGATCTACTGGGAAGCGGACGACCCGCGAGTGACAGCCGTAGGCGACCGG
>JANNOG010000039.1:0-4627 GCA_031398915.1 Micrococcales bacterium
AGCTCGTCGAGATGGAGGTGAGCGGCGGCCCCGTCCTCGCCGTCCAGTTCGCCGACGACTCGGTGCAGCTGTGGAACGTCGACGACCGCACGCCGCGGGGCGGGCGGCTCCCGCCCGAGCCCGGAGGCATCCCCCGGTCGCTGTCGGGCGTGTCGGTCGACGGCAGGCCCCTCCTCGTGCGCACCGCCGCGGCCAGGACCTCGGTCGTGGACCCGGTGACGGGCACCGAGGTCGCCGCCGTCGATGAAGCGGTGACCGCCGTCGCCGTGCTGGACGGGGCGCTCGTGGGACTCTCCGGCTTCGGCACCGTCCGCATGGTGGACCTCGCCACCGGCCGGGTGCTGCGCGAGCTGGCGGCGCCGGGGGGCCGGGTACTGGCCGGCGCCACGGTGAGGGGCCGCGCGGTCGTCGCTGCGAACGACGGGTCCGACGGGATCCTGCTGCGCGACGCGACCACCGGTGCTGCGCTGGGCCCACCCCTTCTCGGGCACGGCGGCGAGGTCACCGCCATGGAGATCGGCGAGGTGGGTGGCACCCCGGTCCTGCTGTCCGCGGCGGCGGACACATCCCTCCGGGTCTGGGACATGACCCGGCATGTGTGAGTCGGTGCGCAGTGCGGGTGGTCTGCAGTGCGGGTGAGGGTGTCCGTTGGGGGAGGTGGATCAGGCGCAGGTAGCGGCTGGACCGCTCCACCAGCGTCCCGATCGCCGAGCGACTCATCCGGCCGACGATGAGATCACCTTCCTGGTCCCCGATCCGCCCGCGCCCCTCGACCGCGGCCCCCGGGTTGGTGGACACCGGACGCCAATCTCCGGATCACGCACGTGGTGAGCGTCGAAGGGCCCCCAACCCGGAGAGGTGGCGCGGTCGCGCCGGGCCGTGCGCCATGCCGTTGCGGTGTCACGGGACGCGCAGCATCCCTCCATGCTCGGGTCCGACCTCACCGGCGGGATCTGGTCGTGACCACCGTCGGAGCCGACCCCGTGCTCGTAGCCGGTTCGATCTCCGTGGCCGGGGTGGTCCTGCGCTGCGTGCTCGTCGAGCTGCGCTGGTGGCTGGCATTGCACGACCCCGCCCCCCCGCGGAACGTCCGGAAATCATCCGAGCAATGCGGGGGCGCGTCCTGGGCGCAGGCAGCTGCCGAGCTGGAGGGCCCGCACCGGGCGATCTCGTCATGCCAGCCGCTGGCGATGGGCAGACGTGATCGCGCGGACCAGAGATCAGAAGTGGGCGACGGGGTTCGCCCGCGGGGCCCGCCCCTCGACGAGCACCGTGCCGGCGTGCAGCGGTTGCAGGCCGAGCAGAACGACACCGGCGGCTCCGGTGTCCGCGCGTCGGGCCTGCTGCACCACGGTGGCCACGGATGCGCCGATCAGGCTGCGCCGTCGAGCGCGGCGGCCAGCGCGTCGATCTGCTCGGTCATCCACGGGACGTAGTCGGGCGCCTCCTCCGCGAGGGTCTCGGTGACCGGCACGATCGGCACACCACTGAGCAGGAACGCCGGCAGCTGCTGCGCGCGCTGGCCAGCAACGCCATCCGCGGAGCACTGGAGCGTCATCTGGGCGTGGTGCTGGCCTTCCAGAACTGTCACCGGGTGGCGGCGTTCGCCCCGGCGACGGTCGATTCGCCGATCTGTCGCGAGTACGTCTCACCCCGCGGCCAGGTGCTCAACCAGAGTCCCCAGTTGCGGGACTGCTGATCCGGGAACCGCTACAGCCGCCCGCGCTGCCGCATCGCCGGCCACCATTCGACACGCTGCACACCACGGCGAAGGTCGACGTTCTGCGCCGGCTACCTCAGACCATCGGGTTGCCGCTGGTGGTCTCATTCACATCGACGTACGGCTGAACGACGTCCCAGTGCTCGACGATGCGGCCGTTCTCGAAGCGGAAGATGTCGACGATCGCCGCGTCACCATCGGGAATCCACCCGCTGACCCGGCTGTGCGCGATGACGTAGTCGCCGTCCTCGAACACGCGCTCGGGGGTCCAGCGGAAGCCTTCCAGCGCTGGCACGGCGGCGCGCAGCCCGTCCAATCCGTTGGGCAGGTTGGGGCTGTGCTGGATGTACGGCTCGGCCCAGTACCGGTCCAGAGCCGTCACATCCTTGTCGTGGAAGAGCTCACGCATGGCCGTCAGCAGGGTGTCCTTGTTCGACAAATCAACCTCCTTGAAGGTTCCGGCCAGCCGGTAGAGCTGGCCGTCGACGGTTACGGTCGAGTGCAGTGTCGAGGTGGCCAGATCCTCGACGTGGACAACGCTCGCGCCGCTGGCCTCACGCCACGAGACGAGGTACACCTGCGGACGGATCTCCACGATCTCGACGTCGACCGTCTCGGTGTGGCCGTCGGTCGTCATCCCGGCACCGCTGACCACCGTGAACGTCATCTGCGTTTCGGATTCGTAGGTCAACCGCGCCTGCAACTGACCGAGGTCCGCCGCGAATGTCCTGCCGACAAGCTGAGCCGCCATAAGTGGACTTCTCTCCTCGGTGGTGGTGGAATCAGTGAGACGAAACTGCAACTCACTCCGTGGCGCCGCAGAGGCGGTTAGCCCTGAGCGCCAATACTGACGTGGCTGACGACGGGGAGGTCCTCACGCTGTATCGATCAGTACGTACAGGCTCGTGATCTGCCCTTCCCGCACGACGAGCACGTCACGGCCGGATGTGATCGGTTCTTGGCCCTCGACGCCCAGGGTCCAGCTGTAGGTGACCAGGTCCTGCGCCGTCTGGATGGGCCCTGAACGGCTGATCACACTGCCCGGGAGCTGCGCCTGGAGGGCGGCGACCGCCGCGGACATCCCGACGTGCCCATGGTGGGCGGCTGCCGGCTCACCGACGAACACCTCTGACGAATACACCTTGGCGATGGACTCGTCCCGGTCCGCGCCGGCCGGCCCGTTCCAGACATTCAGATGCGCGTTGACGATTTTCTCGATCGATCCCACTGGTTCACTCCTCCGGTGTTCTGGCTGGGCAGATGAGACCCTGTCGCACAGGAACGATTTCCCTGGCTCCGCGTGAACTGCTCAGTCCGTGACCGTGCTGACCGCCCGATACTCGAGATGGACGTACTGCGGGTGGCGGACCAGCCAACCCGCGATGAAAGGGCACACCGCTAGTACCCGGAGCCCCTCCGCCTCCACCGATTCGACACCTGCCCGAGCCAACTGGGAACCCACACCGCGCCCTTCGAAGACCGGGTCGACCTCGGTGTGGACGAAGGCGACGAGTTCCGGCGTGCGGAGGTAGGCGGCGAACCCCGCGAGCGTGTCGCCGTCGCGAGCTTCGAACCGGTTCGCGGTGCGGTTATCGGCCACAACGATCATGTCGTGCTCTCCGGGCTGGTCCGGTGCCACCGGTAGGGGTCGTCCTCCAGTGCGGAGCGGTCCCAGTGTCCTCGGTCCGCGGCGGCCTCGTAGGTGGTGCGGAGGAACTCGGCGACCGCCCGGTCGGGGTCGGGCGCGGCCCGGGCGACCTCGTAGGGCAGCAGGAACTGCTGGAGCCCGGTGCTGAAGTACGCGCCCTCCGGGGCGACCGGCTGATCGGCGAACCCGTCGGGTTCGGGGTAGGCGTAGGAGTAGAAGGCGCCCTCCTCACCACCGCCGGGCCAGAACCCGCAGCTGGACAGCTCCCGCGAGTAGCCCTCGACCATGACCCAGTCCCCGCAGTTGGGCACCCCGCCGGGGTGCGGCGGGGCCGGCCGCCCGGAGAAACGGGTGCACGCCAGATCCATCCCACCCCAGAAGAAGTGCACCGGACTGACCTTGCCGACGAAATGCGACCGGAACTCGCCGATCACCCGGTTCGCCGCCAGCAGCTGCCGCCAGAACAGGGCGGCCGCCTCGCCGTCGTAGGAGGCGTGGACGTGGTCCTCGGCGAAGGGGATCGCCGGCTCGACCTCGTTGGGTTGCGGCTGGATCGTTGCCTCGATCCCGAGCTGGTCGAGCAGATCCAGGACCCGGGCGTAGAACTCGGCGACCGGCATCGGCCGCAGCGGCAGGCTCCGCACGCCGCCGTCGCTGCTGCGGATCTCGAGCCGGTGGCCGATGAAGTCGAACTCGATCTCGAAAGCACCCGTGCGGTACGGGATGGTCGACGTCGTCAACCCCCGCGGGCTGACGTAGAGGGTCACCTGCCACCAGTGGTTGAGCAGCGGGGCGTGGGCCATGCGGATCTTGCCCACGATCTGGGTCCACATGTGCAGCGTCTCGCGGGTGGGGGTCCAGTCCGACACCCGCAAGCTCGGCCAGCTCGTCGCAGGATCGATCGTCTCGGGGTTGGTCATCGGTACTCCGGGTTGGCGTGGTCGGGGTGGGTGCCGGCGTCCCAGGCCGTGCGCTGGTTGCCGTGGGCCGGGAACCCACCGGCGCGACGGATCATCGACGCGAGATGCAGCAGGTTGTAGGTCATGAACGCGATGTTGCGGTTGGTGAAGTCGTTGTCCGGGCCACCGGAGCCCTCGTCGAGGTAGGAGGGCCCGGGACCGACCTCGCCGATCCAACCCGCATCGGCCTGGGGCGGGACGGTGAACCCGAGGTGCTGCAAGCTGTAGAGGATGCTCATCGCGCAGTGCTTGAGGCCGTCCTCGTTGCCGGTGAGCAGGCAGCCCGCGACCCGCCCGTAG
>JANNOG010000058.1:0-58977 GCA_031398915.1 Micrococcales bacterium
CCCGGCCCCTCAGCTCGGTGAGGGACCGGTCGATGACAGGTAATGCCAGGTGCGAATCCTGTGCGGTGTCTCCGTGGCCGGGGAAGTGCTTGGCGCTGGCAGCCACGCCGCTGTCCTGGAGGCCCTCGATCCACGCTGCCGTGTGCCGGGCGACCACGTCGGGGTCCGCGCCGAAGCTTCGTACGCCGATCACCGGGTTGAGCGGGTTGGAGTTGATGTCGGCGTCGGGGGCGAGGTCCAGGGTGACACCGACAGATCGCAAATCAGCGCCCACCTGACGGGCTACGGCCACGGTCAGGCCGAGATCGTCCAGTCGACCCAGGACGGCGTTGCCCGGGTACGGCGAGCCGCGGTCGTAGTACAGCCGGGTCACGTCGCCGCCCTCTTCGTCGACGGCGATCACCGCGCGAGGGTTGGCTGCGCGGATCTGTGTGGTGAGCTCGGTGAGCTGGGCCTGAGAGGCGATGTTGTCACCGAACAGGCACACCCCGGCAAGGCCGTGGCGGAGTCGTCTGACGAGCCATTCGGGCAGTTCGTGACCGGAGAACCCGGGTAACAGCACCCCTGCGGACCGCATACTCATCCTTTCACCGCGCCGCCGACCAGGCCCGACGTCATGCGCCCCTGAACGACGAGGAAGAACACGACGACGGGAATGGCCATCAGCGTCGAGCCTGCCATGATGGCCGCCCAATTGGTTGTCTGTGTCGCCTGTTGGAACGTGCGCAGCCACACCGGCAAGGTCATGGATTCCGGCCGTGACATGACCACGAGGGCGAGCAGGAACTCGTTCCAGGCCTGGATGAACCCGAAGACGCCGGTCGCCACCAACCCGGGCGCCAGCAACGGGAACGTCACCCGCCGGAACGCGCCGACGCGCGTGCAGCCATCGATCATGGCCGCCTCCTCCAACTCGATGGGAACGCCGTCGACGAATCCGCGCAGTGTCCAAATCGTGAAGGGCAGGACGGTGGCGACGTACACCAGCGTCAATCCGATGATCGTATTGAGCAGCGACCAGCTGTCGAGGACGCGGTACGTCGAAATGATCATGGCTTCACCGGGAATCATCTGGATCACCAGGATCGTGATGATGAAACCCTTGCGACCGCGGAATCGAAAGCGGGTCACCGCGAGGGCGGCAAGGAACGCGAAGAACAAGCAGACGGCCACGGTCAGCACGGTCACGATGGTCGAATTGGCCAGCGCAGGAAGGAAGGGCGAGCGCTCATCGGTCGACAACACCGTGGCGTAGTTGCGCAGGGTGGCATCGGTCGGAAAGAACTGCGGCACCGGTCCCCGGGTCAAGTTGTTGGGCAGCAGGGAGGAGTTGATCATCCAGTAGACGGGAAACACGGAGACGACGAAGATGGCGACCGCGAGAACGCACAGCAGGACGGTGACCACTCGACGGCGTACCCGGTGACTCATGACCCCTCCTGACGGAGACTTGCCCTGATGTACCGCCACGACACTGCCATCATCAGTATGACGAGAATGACAGCGATTGCACCGCCCGTCCCGTATTCTCCGGAACCCACTGATTTCGACACGATATAGACGCCGATAGTGGACGTGTCCTCGCGGATACCCCCGATCCCTTGCAGGGCGTAGATCTGGGTGAATACCCGCAGATCCCAGATCACCTGCAGGATCGTGACGACGAGGAATATCGACTTCAGATACGGGAAGATGATCAAACGGAACCGGCCGACGACACCTGCGCCGTCGAGCTGTGCCGCCTCGAGCACCTCGCCGGGGACCTGAGTCAGACCCGCGTACACCGTGAACGCCACGAAGGGAATCGACTGCCACGTCACGATGACCGTGGCCACCGCGAAGAAGCTCAGTGGGTTACTGAGCCACGAGTGGCCGATGAAGTCGGCACCGGTCAACGCAGTGATGGCGTAGTTGATGACGCCGTACTGCGTGTCGAACATCCAGCCGAAGATGATGGTGGCCGTCAGCGCGGGCATCGCCCAGGCGAGTAGCAGGCCGATGCTGACCAGCAATCGGAAGAACCGCGGCAGGCGTTGCAGGAGGAGCGCGACCAGGGTGCCCAACACCATCGTCAGGGCCACGTTCACCGCGCAGAAGACGAGGCTGCGCCCCAACACGGTCCAGAACTGGCCGTCGCCGAGCACCTCGACGTAGTTGCCGAAGCCGATGAAGGGCGCGGGTCGGCCGAACACCTGCGCCCGACCGAACTCCTGGAACGACATGACGAGGAGCTGGATCAGGGGCCAACCGATGACCATGACCAAGATCACCGAGGCCGGCACCAGCAGGACGGCCGGGACCAGTGTCCTGGTCCGGGGGGGTCGACGAGGGGGTGCGGACTGCCGCGGCGGGGTCGTGCCCTCCATGGGTTCGGGCTCGGCGTCGAGCCGCGGCGGCGCCTCGGCGGTACTAGCGGATCGAGGACTCATTCGAGGGCCTCCTTGTACGCTGGTGAGTGCCTTGAACCTTCCTAGGGCGCGGGGCGAGAGCGGGCTGGTGGCTCACTGCAATGGCCACCAGCCCTACCCCGTCAGGCGTTGAGAATGTCGTTGATCTTGCCGTCCACCTCCGTGGCCAGCGATGTCACGTCGCCGCCGAGTGCGATCTGCGAGAAGAAGTCCTGCAGCACACCCTCCGCCTCGACTGTTGCCCAGTTCGGCGACGCCGGCGTCAACCGGGCGTTGCTGGCCGCGGCCGTGATGGCCTTGGCGGTGTCGTCCGAACCGATGGTGTCCCCGAGGGACAGCAGTGCCGGGACCAGGCCCGCCTCGCCGAGGATCGTCTGATACTCAGGGCTCAGCATGATCTCGACCGCCGACTTGGCCAGTTCCGGCTCCTCGGAGCGAGCAGAGATCGCGATGTTGGAGCCACCGGCGAAGACCTCCGCCGGTTCGCCATCGATACCGGGCAGGGCGAAGACACCGAGGTTCTCCTCCTGGTCCGGGCAGCCGGGGGCCTCGGCGTCAGCCGGGGCGAGAATCGACCCACCGAACCAACTGGGCGCCGACAACTGCGCGATGGCCCCCGCACAGAACGGAACCTGTGCCTCGGCCTCGTTGCCGTCCTTCGGCGCGACGGACGCCGTGGTCATGACGTCCTGGACCATCTCCAGCCCGGCGATGGACTCGGGTGACGAGAATCCCGACACCCACTCGCCGTCCTCGAAGGTGGCGATGTCACCACCAGCCGCCCAGATGTACGGGAGCGCGTTGTACCAGTCCTGGCCGGGAAAGTAGATCCCGGACACCCCGGGGTTGGCGGCAGTCAGCGCCTTCCCGTTGGCGACGTACTCCTCCAGAGTGGTCGGCACCGTCAGCCCGGCGGCCTCGTAGAGGTCCTTCTTGTAGAAGACCACTCGTGCGCCCGAGTAGTACGGGGCGGCGAAGAACTGCCCGTCATAGCTTCCGGCTTCGACGAAGCCCGGGAGGAGGTCCTCGCCGCCGAGGGCGTCGAAATCACCGCTCAGGTCCAGGAATGCGCCGGCGGAGGTGAAGGCGGCGGCCTGGGTGTTGCCCACCTCGACGACGTCGGGACTGTCCGAACCGGACAGGCTGGTGGTGAGCTTGTCGACGATCCCTCCCCACTGCTGCTCCTCGATGGTGAGGGTGGCGCCGGGGTTGGCCTCTTCGAAGGTGGTCTTGAGGTAGTCGCGCGCCTCGTCAGGGGTGTCGGCGCCATTGAGCCAGACCCGGATCTCGGCGCCCTCGGCGCCCTCGGCTTCGACGGAGCCGCCGGAGGCGGTCTCACCGCCGGCGCCCTCGTCGACCGTGGTGCTGTCCCCGCATGCGCTGAGCGAGAGCAGGGCGATCGCACCGACTGCAACGATGCGAGCTGTGTGGCTGAGTGTTCTCATTCCTCGTCCTTCCTAGGGCGATGGCGCCGGCGGTGTGCCGGCACGTTGTGGGTGGGTTTCAGGACACGCCGAGGCGCTCCGACAGCACCATGACGGCGGCTCCTCTGGTCACGATGTCCTCGCCGAGTGCGGTCATTCGCAGCGTCAGGTCACCGTGGAACTCGGCCATGGTTCGGTTGCGCAAGGTGTCGCCCACCGCGGCGGTGAGCGCGCCGTCCAGCAGGTCCGCAGGCCCGCTCAAGACGATCTCGGACAGGTTCAGCGCCCCGACGATCGGTGCCAGCGCGATACCCAGACGCATCCCCGCCTCACGCAGGACCTCGGCGGCCTCGGCCCCGGTGGTGGTGGCGGCCAGGCGAGCCTGTAGCCGGGGTGCGGCCAGCCAGGTCTCCAGGCAGCCGACCTTGCCGCAGGCGCACTGGTCACCACCGTCGGTGCCGACGACCACGTGACCGATCTCACCTGCGGCGAACCTGCTGCCGAACAGCGGGGTGCCACCCAGCAGCAGTCCGGCTCCGACGCCGTGCCCCACCTTGACCAGCATCATGTCGCTGTCGGCCCCACCGAAACTGTGCTCCGCGAGGGCCGCCGCGTTGGCGTCGTTCGCGACGACGACGGGGACGCCGAAGCGCTGGGACAACGTGGCCTTGAGCGGCTCGGACGACCAGCCGAGGTTGGGTGCACTGAGGACGACACCCGCGAGGTCGACGATTCCGGGTGAACCGACGCCGATACCCAGCAGGGGCGCGCTCGCACGGGCGATCAATCGCTCGACCAGGGCGACGACCAGCGCCGTCGCATCAGATCCGCGATTGGGGCCCAGTGGGATCTCGATCCGGCTGAGGATGGTGCCGTCCAGATCGAGCACCGCGCCACTGAAGCTCGTGTGGGCGCTGAGATCGATCCCGACGATCTGGTGAGCCCGTCGATCGATGTCCAGCAGCGTGGCCGGCTTTCCTGGCCTGGACTCCTCGCGCTGACCGATCTCGACGACGTAGCCATCGGCGATCAGTTCGGCGACGAGGTGGGAGATCGTCACTCGGGTGAGCCCCGTGGTCCGGGCGATGTCGGCGCGGCTCTGCTGCCCCGAGCGGTAGAGGGTCTGCAACACCAGGGCACGGTTGTGGCCGCGGGCATGCTCGGGTAGGACCTTCTTGCTGGGCCTCAGCACACGGGTGGGGGCGTAGCTCTCACTCCCGTGGCGCTGCAGGTTGGCGGCCGACATGTTTGTTAGTAAACAAGACATACAAACACCTGGCAAGGTCTGCTGTCCGTTGTGACCGGATCGAGACCGAACATGCCGACGGTCCCGTGACGCCAGGTTTCCTGGGCGCCACGGGACCGGCGAGCACTGCGGGACTAGCTCTCGAACGTGAACCAGTTGACGTTGACGTAGTCCTGCGGTTGGCCACTACTGAAGGTCAGGTACACGGTGTGACGGCCGGTGATGCGACTGACATCTGCCGGCACGGTGCGCCACGTCTGCCAGCCTCCGGTATTGCCGACGGCGAAGGTGCCCACCGGTGAGGCGGATCGATTGTCCAGCCGGACCTCGACCAGACCACTGACTCCTGCCGGCGCCCCGGACGCGACCCTGGCGAGGAAGCGGGTTGCCCCGGTGCTGCCGAAATCGACATCACGGTAGGCAACCCAGTCTCCGTTGCCGACGTAGCCGATGTTGCGGCCACCGCCGACGTCCGTCGTGCTCTCGGTAGCGATTCCGGCTGACTCGTTGTAGGACTCCGCCTGGATGGTCGAGTAGGCCCCCGAACCACCGCCGGTCGGCGGCGGCGGAGTCGGGCTCGGAGTCGGGCTCGGAGTCGGCGAACCGCCGGTGGTGTAGACGGCGACGTAGTCCACCAGCATCGGCACCCCCGGCCGGGTGGCCGGGGTGGGTCCACCACCGAAGGCGGCCGGGAAGCCGCCGCCGATCGCGACGTTGAGGATGATGAAGAAGCCATCGTCCAGTGCGGCGTCCCATGAGGCCCGGTCCACCTGGTCACGGGTCAACGTGAAGTAGACCTGCCCGTCGCGATACCAGCGCAGGGCCTCTGGGCTGCTGCCCCGGTCCCACTCCACGCCGTAGGTGTGGAAGCTGGTCTTGCATCCCTGACACGAACGCTCGCCGCTGCCCAGACCCGTCGTCTCGTTGCAGGTGCCCGGAATGCCGGTGCCGCAGTGCAGAGCCGCGAAATGCGAGTCCCGGCCGTTGATGTTCTCGAGGATGTCGATCTCGCCGACACCCGGCCAGTTGGTGGCACCCACCGGACGGGCGGGCCCGCCCAGCATCCAGAAAGCCGGCCAGTACCCCGCCGCCTCGGCGCCGCTGACGTCCGGCTGCTTGATGGACGCCTCGATCCGGGCCTTCCCGCCCGGGGGCGGGGCGAAGTCCGTTCGACGACTCTCGATCCGAGCCGACGTCCAGTTGCCCGCCCCGTCACGTCGAGGAGTGATGGCCAGTCGCCCGGCGCCGTCGAGGCTGACGTTGTCGGTGCTGTCGGTCATCCGTTCGATTTCTCCGGTGCCCCAGTTGGTGGCGCCGCCCGGGTAACCGGTGCCGAGGCTGTACTGCCAGTTGGCCTCGTTGATCCGTCCTCCTGCGGGCCCGTTGAAGTCGTCGCCCCAGACCAGGGTGTACCCGGGCTGCGGGGTCGGAACGGCGCCCGCGGATGTCGGGATCGCCACCACGATTGCGAGGGCGGTGACCGTGGCCGCTGCGCCTGCGAGGAGTCGCAATCGCCCGGGTGACACGGCCGTGGGAATCACCGCACGCCGCCGTCGACGGCGCGGATGAGTTCGCCGTCGGGCGTGTCACCGGACAGCTCCCAGAAGAACGCGCCACCCAGGCCCTGGGCATCAGCCCAGGCGAGTTTGGTGGCAATGGTGGCCGGGGTGTCGTAGCTCCACCACTGGTCACCGCATCGTGCGTATGCCGTCCCACCGACCGTGCCGGTGGCCGGGCACCGGGTCTTGAGGACTTCGTAGTCCTCGATACCTGCCTCGTACGTGCCGGGAGCAGCGCCGCTCGCACTACCACCGGGCGCCGTTTGCGTGACCCCGGTCCAGCCGCGGCCGTAGAACCCCAGCCCCAGCAACATCTTCTCGGCGGGGACACCCTGCGCGCGCAGTTTGGCGATGGCGGCGTCGGAATGGAAACCCGCCTGCGGGATACCGGGGTACGACGTCAGCGGCGAATGGGGGGCAGTCGGCCCGCTGGGGTTGAATGCGCCGAAGTAGTCGTAGGTCATCGGCATCAGCCAGTCCAGTTGCCGGGCGGCCGTGCCGTAATCGACGACGTCGATCTTTCCACCCTGGCTGCCGTCAGCGGTGATAGCGGCCGAGATGAGTGCCGAGTTGCCGAATTCGCTACGCAGAGCACCGACTACCCGGGTGAAGCTGTCCCTGCCGCTGCTGTCGCACTGCAAACCGCAGGCATTGGGGTATTCCCAGTCGATGTCGATGCCGTCGAACACATCCGCCCACCGGGGATCCTCGACCAGTGCCTTGCAGGACCGGGCGAATCCGGCCGGGTCGGCCGCCGCGGCGGTGAACCCACCTGACCATGTCCAGCCACCGAACGACCAGACCACCTTGAGATCGGGATGCATCGCCTTGAGCTTGCGGAGCTGGTTGAAGTTGCCGCGCAGCGGCTGGTCCCACGTGTCGGCGACACCGTCGACACTGTTGGCTGCCGTGTACGCCTTGTCGTAGGCGGCGTAGGAGTCACCGATCGTGCAGCGCCCACCGGTGGTGTTACCGAAGGCGTAGACGATGTGCGTCAGACGGTCGGCCGAGCCGCTGGTCTGGATGTCCTTGACGTTGTAGTTGCGGCCGTAGACCCCCCACTCGGTGAAGTAGCCGACCACCTTGTCCTGCCCCGAAGGTCCCGGAGTGGACGTCGGGGTGGGTGTGGGGGTCGGGGTCGGCGTGGGGGTCGGTGTGGGCGTCGCCGACGGCGTCGGGCTTGGTGTCGCCGAAGGCGTCGGGGTCGGGTTGGGGGCGCCGCCACCGCACTGTCCGCCGTTGACCGCACAGCTTGACGGCGCGCGGAACGGGCCCGTCGCGATATAGCCCCACGACTGCGATGCCCCTGGGGTCAACGGACCCATCCAGCTCTTGCCCGTGATGCGGTAGGTATTCCCGGTCTTGGTGACGTCGGCGTCCCATGACGAGTTGATCACCGTACCGGCCGGCAGCTCCATGTCAATGGTCCAGCTGCTGACCGTTGCCGGGCCGCTATTGGCGACGCTCACGCGCACCTCGTGCCCGCTACCCCAGTCCGAGGTGGCCACGAAGGTTGCCGTGACACCCCCGGCTCCCGAGGCGCCCATAACGGGCAGGGCCGCGGCCAACAGCCCTACTGCGGCAGCACCGAGCACGACTTTCATCATCGTTCGTCTCATGCGGGAACGCTCCTTCGCGGGTTAGTATATGGTCCTAACATTCAACGTAAACGGTACCTATATCGGACGATTCGGTCAAGGGGTTGGCCTCTTAGGGCACGACGACACACCGAGCCGTGCTCGGAAAGCAGGCCGGGATGCAACCGGATTTCAGCGCCGCGAGATCCCGGGCTTCACGGATTCCCGGGTTCGCCAGGTCCCGGGATCACCAGGTCCCGGGATCACCGTTAGTGGTGATCATTGCCAGCCGAAGAAGACCCGCTCCACGACGGTGCGAGCGCGCCGGGCCATCCGCAGCCACTCGTCCTCCAGGGCAGAAGCCGATCCGGGAGTGAACCCGAACAGCCGGGCGATCCCATCCAGGTCACGCCGATCGACAGGCACGGCATCCATCGGCCGACCCCGCCACAACGTCATCGCATCCCTCATCCGGGCAGCGAATCGCCACGCCGATTCCAGTCGAGCGGCGTCGTCACCACCCAGCAGGCCAGCGTCACGAGCCGCCATGAGCGCCCGCCGGGTCGACGGTGTCCGCAACGTGGGGACCTCGTGGGCGTGCTGCAACTGCAGCAGTTGAACGGTCCACTCGATGTCGGACAGGCCTCCACGGCCCAGCTTCACGTGACGGTGCGGGTCCCCGCCACGAGGCAGCCGCTCGGCTTCGACACGCGCCTTGATTCGTCTGATCTCGGCGACGACGGCGTCGCTGATCCCGCCGACGGGATAGCGCATCGGATCGGCGAGTGCGACGAATCTGTCGGCCAGGTCAGCAGGCCCGATGAGGGGTCGCGCGCGCAACAGTGCCTGGTGTTCCCACGGCTGCGACCGCCGCTGGTAATAGACGACCAGGGCATCGAACGACCGGACCAGCTCGCCGCCTCGTCCCTCCGGGCGCAGTGCCGCGTCGACCTCGATAGGAGGTTCGGCCGTGGGGTGACGGAGTGCCTGTCGTGCCAGTGCGACGACGTCGCGGGCACATCCGGCGGCGACCTCGAGATCGGTGTCCGGGCGCGGCTCGTGCACGGCGACGACGTCGATGTCGCTGCCGTAGCTGGATTCCTCACCGGCGACGCTGCCGAAGCCGACCACCAGGATCCGGGTCGGCAACGCCTCCAGGGCATGGGCCAGGCCGACCGTCCCCTCACCGCGGGCGGTCAACCACGACCGTGCCGCCGCCCGCAGGGCGACCTCCAGCGCCACCGTCGCAGACCCCGACAGGGCCGCTCCGACCGCCATCACCGGCAACCCTTCGGTGACGTCGGCGATCCCCGTCCGGATCACCTCTCGTCGATGCAGCACACGGGCCGCCCGAATCGCCTCGGTGGCATCGCCGGTGCGTTCGGCGACCGCCAGGGCCTCCACCCGAAGGCTGTCGATGGCCGGCGGGCGCAACCGATCCCCGTCGCCCAGCAGCAGCGCGGTGTCTGGGGCGGCAGTCAGCAGGTCCGGCACGAGCCGCCCGGAGGCGAGGACCGCGGCGAACCGTTCACCGGCTCCGGCCGAGTCGCGCAGCATCCGCAGATACCAGTGCGTGTTGCCCAGCGCCTCACTGATTCGTCGAAAACCCAACAGCCCGGCATCGGGGTCCGCCCCGTCGGCGAAATATCCCAGCAGCACCGGCAACAGGGTGCGCTGGATGATGGCGCGACGACTCACCCCGGCGGTGAGCGCCCCGAGGTGCCGCAGGGCGCCGTCGGGATCGCTGTAACCCAGCGCCCGCAGCCGGGCGCGAGCTGCTTCGGGGGTGAGCCGGACGTCGGCGACCGACAGGCGCGCGACTGCGGTCAACAGTGGTCGGTAGAACAGTTTCTCGTGTAGGCGGGTCACGGTCAGTTGATGTTCGCGCCAGCGAGCCCGGAGATCGTCGGGAGTCGCCCGCGGACCCAGGACCGCCCGCGCCAGACGGCGCCATGCCGCGTCGTCGGTGGGCAACACGTGGGTGCGCGTCAGTCGCTGCAATTGCAGGCGGTGTTCCAGCACGCGCAGGAAGCGGTAGGCCCGGTCGAGGTCCGCGCCGTCCTCGCGACCCACGTAACCGAAGGTGGTCAACGCCTCCAGGCCGCCCAACGTCGACGTCGACCGCAACCGGTCGTCGATGCGCCCGTGGACGAGTTGCAGCAACTGCACCGCGAACTCGACGTCGCGCAGGCCGCCACGACCGAGCTTGATCTGGCGATCGGCGTCACGAAGTGGGATGTGTTCGACCACCCGACGCCGCATCGCCCGAGCAGCCTCGACGAACCCCTCGCGTTCGGCCACGGACCACACCAGCGGTTCGATCTCGTCCTGCCAGCGTCGCGCGACGTCGCGGTCCCCGGCACCCACCCGGGCCTTGAGCATCGCCTGCAGCTCCCACGGCTTCGCCCACCTCTGGTAGTAGGCACCGTGGCTGGCGGCCGTGCGGACCAGCGGCCCGTTCCGGCCTTCCGGGCGGAGCCCGGCATCCACCTGCCACAGGCTGCCCTCGGTCGTGACCCCACCGCAGACCTGCTGCAACCGGGCAGCCAGCCGGGTCCCGACGGCCACCACCTCGGCCTCGCCCAGTGGGCTCCCGGCCGCCGGCTCGACGACGTACAGCACGTCGACGTCACTGATGTAGTTGAGCTCGCGCCCTCCTGTCTTGCCGAGGACGATCACCGACATCGCCACCCCTGCGGCACCGGGCACGTCACGCTGGGCGATGTCGAGGGCGACCTGGAGGGCGGCGTCGGCGGCATCGGCCAGTGCCACACCGACGTCCGGCAGGATCGCGGCCGGGTCGGCGGCCGCGAGGTCGTCGGCGGCGATCCCGAGTAGCCGGCCGCGATACGCCACCTTGAGGGCATCGTCTGCACTCTGCCCGCCCCGCTCCGTCACCGCCGCTCGCAGGGTGGCCAGTACCTCCTCGGCAGTGGCTCTCAGACCGCCCGTGACCATGGCAGCCAGTTGGTCGGGGTGGCGGGCCAGGTGATCACCGAGAGCGCGGCTGGCCCCGAGAACGCGCACCAGGCGCAGCAGCGGCTCACCACCGCGCTCGACGATGCCCGGGACCTCGCCCCCGGCAGCGACGAGACGGACCAGACAGGCCAGCGCAGCGTCGGGGTCGGCGGCCTGCGCCAGCACGTCCACCAGACCGGTCGGGACCGGCGCCGCACCATCGGCCCGGGCCATGGCGGACGTCAGGTCATCGAGGTCGGCGACCGCGCGAGCAGCGTCTGTGAACCCGGCTCGGGCCGCCTGCGAGGCGAGGGTGGCCACTCCTGCGGCGAGCTAGAGGGCCGGTAGGTAACGGCGCAGCTCGAACGGGGTGACCTCGCGACGGTAGTCCTCCCATTCGGTCCGCTTGTTGGCGCGGAAGAACTCGAAGACACCCTCACCCAGGGTGTCGGCGATCAGGTCGCTCTTCTCCATGATGGACACGGCTTCGGCCAGGCTGGCGGGCAGTGGGTCGATGCCCAGCGCCCGACGCTCGGTGTCGGTCAACGACCACACGTCGTCCTCGGCCCCACTCGGCAGCTCCAGACCGTCGCTGATCCCCTCGAGACCGGCGTTCAACATGACCGCGAACGCCAGGTACGGATTGCAGGCCGAGTCCAGGGCCCGGTACTCGACTCGGGTCGACTGCCCCTTCCCCGGCTTGTACATGGGGACGCGGACCAGCGCCGAGCGGTTGTTGTGCCCCCAGCAGACATATGACGGGGCCTCGTTGCCGCCCCACAACCGCTTGTAGGAGTTGACCCACTGGTTGGTGATCGCTGTCATCTCGGGAGCACGGCGCAGCAGGCCGGCGATGAACGAACGGCCGATCGCCGACAGCTGGAACTCGGACCCGTCGGCGTGGAACGCGTTGGTGTCACCGCTGAACAACGACAGGTGGGTGTGCATGCCGGAACCGGGTAATCCGGACAGCGGTTTCGGCATGAAGGAGGCGCGAACTCCCTGGCTCAGCGCGACCTCCTTGACGACTGTCCGGAAGGTCATGATGTTGTCGGCGGTCGACAGCGCGTCCGCGTATCGCAGGTCGATCTCGTTCTGTCCGGGTCCGCCCTCGTGGTGCGAGAACTCCACCGAGATGCCCAGTGATTCCAGCATGGTGATCGCCGCGCGGCGGAAGTCGTGTCCGGCACCGGCGGCGACGTGATCGAAGTACCCCCCGGTGTCGACCGGGACCGGACGTCCCGCCGCGTCGTCATCGGGCTCGAACAGGTAGAACTCGATCTCGGGGTGGGTGTAGAAGCTGAACCCCGCCTCGGCGGCCTTGGACAGGGCCCGGCGAAGCACGTGCCGCGGATCAGCCGGGGCCGGTTCGCCGTCGGGTGTCAACAGGTCACAGAACATCCGCGCGGTACCCGCCCGGCCATCGGGATCTCCCCGCCAGGGCAGTACGGCGAACGTCGACGGGTCGGGTCGCACCAACATGTCCGATTCGACGACCCGGGCGAGCCCTTGGATCGCGGACCCGTCGAAGCCGATCCCCTCGGTGAATGCACCCTCCAATTCCGCCGGTGCGATCGCGACGGATTTCAACGAGCCGAGGACGTCGGTGAACCACAGTCGGACGAATCGGACGTCGCGTTCCTCAACGGTGCGCAGAACGAACTCCTGCTGCCGGTCCATGACCGCACGGTATCTGTTGGCAGGCGGTGATGCCGAAGGCCGCGACGCGAGTCGACCCGCCTCACCACGGCGCCCGCTCCGACAGGCCATAGCGCGTCACCACGACGTCGCCCAATGCCGACACGCCGAGCACGCGTGCCCGCCGTCCGGACGCCTGCCACGGGTAGTCGCCGTCGCCCGTCAATCGAGGTGCCCGATCGTCGCCGACGAAGAACGGGGCGACAGCGAGCTGCAACTCGTCCACGAGGTCGTCGACCAGGAACTGGGTGAGCACGGACGTTCCACCCTCGACCAGCAACCGCCGCACGCCGCGACCGGCCAGATCGTCGACGATCCTGCCGAGGTCCGGCGGGTCCCCGGCATCCACGACCGTCGCCAGCCCGTCGAGTCGGACCTGCTCGCCGGCACAGACGGTGGAGGCGCAGTAGACCAGCCTGTCCGTGGACCCTGCCGTGAAGAACCTGGCATCGACGGGCAACCCTCCCCTAGCCGTCACGGTCACCCTCGTCGGCGACTCCGCCCGCCCTGCTGCGACTCGCACGGCACGTCGGGCGGCTGAACGGACCAGCAACCGCGGGTCGTCGCGCCGGATCGTCGTCGCGCCGACCAGGATCGCGTCGCACTCGGCCCGCAGGGCGTCCACGCGGTCGAGGTCCTCGTCGCTGGACAGCAGCAACCGGTCGGGCGTCGCGTCGTCGATGAACCCGTCGATCGAGGTCGCCGCACTGAGCACGACGTACACCGACCGTGTCACCGCCGCCGTCCGATCGTGACCACCACGTCATACCCTGCCAGGCATGACAGCCGTTCGCCTTGCCTTGGCTCAGGTCGACACGACCCTGGGTGACATCGCCGGTAACGCTGCACTCGTGAGGGCGTGGGTCCAGCGGGCCGCGGCCGCCGGCCGCGATCTCGTCGCCTTCCCGGAGATGACCCTCACCGGGTACCCGGTCGAGGACCTCGCCCTCCGGACGTCGTTCATCGAGGCTTCGCGGGCCGCCGTCGACGATCTGGCCCGGGATCTGGCGGACGACGGCCTGGGGGACGTCACCGTCGTCGTCGGGTACCTGGACCGCGACGTGTCGGTCGCGCCGGGCACCAGTCTGGTCGGTCGACCCGCCGGAGCGGTGCAGAACTGCGCCGCAGTGATCACCGGCGGCCGGGTCGCCGCCCGATACGCCAAGCGCCACCTGCCCAACTACGGCGTCTTCGACGAGTTCCGGATATTCACCCCGGGCGCGAACGGTCTGCGGATCGAGCTGCCTCACGGGCACGTCGAGCTGGTCATCTGCGAGGACCTGTGGGTCGAGGCCGTGGTGGCCGAACTCGCCGAGCGGTCCACCCGCCCAGATCTGCTGCTGGTGATCAACGCCAGTCCCTACGAGCGGGACAAGGACGACGTCCGGTACGAGCTGTGCGCCAGCCGAGCCGCCCGGCTGGGCACCACGGTGGCCTACGTCAACCTGGTCGGCGGCCAGGACGAGTTGGTGTTCGACGGCGGATCGCTGGTCGTGGCCGCCGACGGCAGCCTGCTCGCCCGCGCACCCCAATTCGTCGAAGACCTGCTGGTCGTGGACGTCCCCACGGCCACCACCGCCGGGCGCGCCACGCCGGTCAGCGCGGCCATCGCCGAGGTCCTCGACCCGGTCGCGGAGGTGTGGCACGCCCTCGTCCTCGGCTTGCGCGACTACGCCCACAAGAACGGTTTCACCACGGCCGTTCTGGGCCTGTCCGGCGGCATCGACTCGGCGGTGACTGCGGCTCTGGCCTGCGATGCGTTGGGAGCCGACCACGTCCTCGCCGTGTCCATGCCCAGTCGCTACTCCTCCGAGCACTCCGTCACGGACGCCGAGGACCTCGCCAAGCGGACCGGCTGTGACTACCGGCTGGTGGCGATCCAGCCGATGGTCGACGTCTTCGTCTCAGCCCTCGACCTGTCCGGCCTGGCGGAAGAGAACGTGCAGGCCCGGGTGCGTGGCGTCATCCTGATGGGGATCAGCAACTCCGAGGGCCACCTGGTTCTCGCCCCCGGCAACAAATCCGAGCTGGCCACCGGGTACTCGACGATCTACGGCGACGCGGTGGGTGGCTTCGCTCCCATCAAGGATGTCGCCAAGACGCTGGTCTGGGAGCTGGCACGGTGGCGCAACGCCGCGGCCGAACGCCGCGCAGAGACGCCGCCCATCCCACAGTCCACCATCGACAAGGCCCCATCCGCCGAGCTGCGCGCCGGTCAGGTCGACTCGGACTCGCTGCCGGACTACGACGTGCTGGACGCCGTGGTGGACGGCTACGTCACGGGTGACCGCGGTCGCGCCGACCTCCTCGCTGCCGGATTCGACGCCGTCGTGGTCGACGAGGTGGTCCGGCTGGTTGATCGCGCCGAATGGAAGAGACGGCAATACCCACCAGGCACGAAGATCACGAAAAAGGCATTCGGTCGGGACCGGCGACTTCCCATCACCAACCGGTGGGTGGAACCCACTGCGGATATCGTCGCGCCGTGACCGAAGTCGCCTCGACTCCTCTCCCGTACGGACCCTCCCCCACGGTCGTGCGATTGCCCCACCTCGCCCGGTGGAAGTCCGAGGGTCGTCGCTGGGCCATGTTGACCGCCTACGACGCGACGACCGCCGAGGTATTCGCCGAGGCCGGGATTCCGGTCCTTCTGGTGGGTGACTCCGCCGCGAACACGGTATTCGGCTACACCAGTTCGCTGCGAATCACGATGACCGAGATGGTTCCGCTGGTGGCGGCCGTCGCCCGCGCGGTCACCCGTCCTCTGGTGGTAGCCGACCTGCCATTCGGCTCGTACGAGGCATCACCCGAGCTGGCGATCGAATCGGCGACCCGCATGTTGCGCGATGCCGGGGCCCACGCCGTCAAGATCGAGGGCGGTGCCCGGGTCGCGGCAACGATCCGCCGGCTGATCGACGCCGGTATCCCCGTCATGGGCCATATCGGCTTCACTCCGCAGAGCGAACACCTGCTGGGCGGATACCGTGTCGCCGGACGAGGAGACGCCGCCGCCGTAGCACTGGCCGCTGACGCCAAGGCGGTCGCCGACGCGGGCGCCTTCGCCGTCGTGCTGGAGATGGTGCCTGCCCCTGTCGCCGCCGCCATCACCTCTGATCTACCCATCCCGACGATCGGTATCGGCGCGGGCCCAGGCTGCGATGCGCAGGTCCTGGTCTGGCAGGACATGGCGGGATTGGCGGGCGGTCGGCCGTTCACATTCGTCAAGCAGTACGCCGACCTGCGCGCAGTGCTGACCGACGCCACCCGGACCTTCGCTGCGGAGGTCTCGGACGGGACGTTCCCGGACGCGGCGCACAGTTTCGATTCCTGAGCCGAATGATCTGTGCTACCCGGGTGAGCGGGTCTAGCCTCGCAACGTGACCAGGAGCCTTGGTCGGTTGACAGTCGTGACAGCGCTGCTTTCGGTGGTCGCTCTCACCGGCACTGCCTGTACCGGCGACGAAGCCGAGCCCGATCCCGACACCTCGCAGGCGGGCAGCAGCTCGGCGACGGCCGTCGAGCAGTCCGGCGCCGGCTCGGCGGATGCCACGAGCAGTGACACCACGGGGGCCGACGCCAGTGTCGCCTTCCCGGCTGATACCGAGGACGACGTCGAGGCCTCGACCGGCCAGGTGCTGTTCACCGCGATCCGGGTGGGCCGCCAGGACGGCTTCGATCGGGTGGTGTGGGAGTTCAGCGGTGACGGTCAACCGGGTTGGCGGGCGGGGTACACCGACACCCCCAGTCGCGAGGGCAGCGGTGACCCGGTGACGCTGCCGGGCGAAGCGACGTTGGCGGTCACCATCGAGGGGGTGGCCCTCCCGGTCGACAGCGAGGTGCCAGGCATCCCGTACGAGGGTCCGGCGGTCGTCTCGGCAGGCGACACCGAACTGGTGACCGAGGTCCTGGTCGGCGCCTGGTTCGAGGGTTATCAGGACTCGTTCGTGGGCGTGTCGGCGCAGGCGCCGTTTCGGGTGTATCGACTCGCCGACCCGACCCGGATCGTGCTGGAGGTTCGACAGGGCTGAGTCAGCAGCCGCGCTGGACCCTCGCTAGCGTCCTGTCATGTCATTTCCTGCCCTCAGCGACTCACTCGTCGGCTACGCGACCATGCTCGAACAATTCCATCCCACCGAGGCGGTCCAGCTGACCGCGCTCGCCGAACAGCACGGCTTCGTCGGCGCCATGGTGGCCGACCACTTCGCGCCCTGGGTGCCCGAGCAGGGCCAGGCCGCATTCGTCTGGAACGTCCTGGCAGCCCTCGGCGAACGTGCGACCGGTGACATCGGGCCGGGTGTCACCTGCCCGAGCTTCCGGTTCCACCCCGCCATCGTGGCCCAGGCGTCGGCCAGCCTCGAAGCCATGTACCCGGGGCGCCACTGGCTGGGCCTGGGTTCGGGAGAGGCCCTCAACGAGCACATCGTGGGTGGCTACTGGCCCGAGGGCCCGCAGCGGGTCTCCATGCTGTTCGAGGCGGTGCAGCTGATCAAGGCCTTGTTCGAGGCGAGCATCAAGGGGAAGGACACCAAGTGGTCGGGTGAGTTCTTCCATATGGAGTCGACCCGGTTGTGGACCATGCCCGCCGTGGCACCACCCATCTATGTCGCGACGGCCGGACCGGTCAGTTCCAAGCGGACCGGGCAGTACTGCGACGGCCTGATCACCGTGGGTGCCCCGCTCGAGAAGATCGACATGATCCTCACCAAGTTCGCCGAGGGAGCACGCGAGGCCGGCAAGGACCCGGACGCCATGCCCAAGGTTCTCCAGCTGCACCTGTCGTGGGCCGGCACCGACGAGGAGGCCCTGGCGAATGCGTTGCACCAGTGGCCGAACGGGGGCATGAAGTTCCCGAAGGCGGATATCCGCAGCCCCCTGGATTTCGCGGCCATGGCCAAGTTGGTCCGCCCGGAGGACTTCGAGGGACGCATGATCATCTCGGCGGATCCAGATGTCCACCGGGCCTACATCCAGCGGTTCTACGACGCCGGTATCGACAAGATCTACCTGCACAACGTCGGCCGGAATCAGGCGGAGTTCATCGAGGTCTTCGGTCGTGACGTCCTTCCGGCGCTCCACCGATGAGCACGCCGGAGTTCTACTTCAATGTCCGCACCGGTCACGTCGAAGATGGTCGACAGGGGCCGTGGGGCGACCTGATGGGGCCGTACCCGACCCGAGAGGCCGCGCAACAGGCATTGGAGACCGCCGCGCGACACACGGCGGACGAGGACGAGCGCGACCGGGAGTGGAACGAGTGACGTCGGCGGCGCGACCTATGCTCGCCGAGTGCAGACCACCGTCCACCGGGAGCCCGTCGTAGCGGGTGCACTGAGCCCGATGCGCACCGTTCCCGGTCACATCCGACGTCCCGACTATGTCAACGCCAAGCGCAAGGTGGCGTACACCGGCGGCAACGTCTTGGACGCAGCCATGATCCAGTCGGTGCGCCGAGCGTCGACACTGGCGGCGCGGGCACTGCATGCCGTCGGCGAAGCGGTGCGCCCGGGCGTCACGACCGACGATCTCGACACCGTGGGACACGACTTCCTGGTCGAGCACGGCGCGTATCCGTCGACACTGGGGTACCCCGGCCCGACGGCGGGCGTGGCCCCGTTCCCCAAGTCGCTGTGCACCAGCGTCAACGAGGTGATCTGCCACGGCATCCCCGACTCGACGGTGCTGCGTGAGGGCGACATCGTCAACGTCGACATCACCGCGTACCTGGATACCGACGGAATCGCCGCACACGGCGACACGAACGCGACATTCATGGTCGGAGAGGTCAGCGAGGACGTCCGGCTGCTCGTCGAGCGCACCCACGAGGCGATGATGCGGGGCATCAAGGTCATCGCCCCCGGACGTCGGGTCAATGTGATCGGGCGGGCGATCGAGAAGTACGCCTTGCGATTCGGCTACGGCGATGTCCGCGACTTCTGCGGCCACGGTGTCGGACCGGCCTTTCACACCGGCCTGGTCATTCCCCACTACGACTCGCCCGACCACACCACACTGATCGAACCCGGCATGGTGTTCACCGTCGAACCCATGCTCACCCGAGGCCGCTACGAACACGAGATGTGGCGAGACGGGTGGACCGCCGTCACGAAGGACCGCAGCATCACCGCTCAGTTCGAGCACACCATCCTGGTCACCGAGACCGGCCCCGAGATCCTCACCCAGCTGCCGTGATCCGGTAACTCCCCGACCCGATCACCGGCTACCCACCAGGGTTCTGGACAGTGGCGTCCGACTCGGGTGGGCCCGCCACACGACCGGCCAGCAGCTCGCTCACCCGGTCGACCATGACCTGGCGGGCCTGCTCCGGCACGCCCTCACCTGGCGGGATCGACTGAATCGCCGCGTGCAGCGCCTCCAGGCACTGCTGCACCACGGCAACCCGAGCCGGGTGTGGCTGTCGAGATGCCGCGATGGGCAAGGTCACGGACAGGACGGTCGCGTTGATCGGCCATCGCCGACCCGCCTCGGGGTCGAACGCCATGGACAGGCCGCCGTCTCGGCCGTCCGTCAACGTGGCGATGCGTGTGCCGTACAGCCAGACGCCCAGTCGGGGAGGCCGTCGGCTCACCGATCGACCTGTTCCAGTGTCATCCGGACGTCCAGCAACCGCAGCATGGCGAACAGTCGATCCGTGACCTTTCCGGGTTTGCCCTGCTCCAACTCCCAGACGTAGCGCTGGCTGAGACCGAGTTCTGCGGCGAGTTGGCGCTGGGTGAGACCGCGCATGACGCGGAACTCGCGTAACGCGACGCCCAACTCGGCGGGACCGTTGACCCGGGCACGAGGACCCATGGCGACTACCAATCTGTCGTCGTCTTCGGATGACTACCAAAATGTAGTCGACAGTGTCCGACTACGCAATCATCATCACGACAACCTCGACGCCGGCGTAGGTCTGGGGGACGAGCCGGCCTGTAAGCCGGATCCTGTGCCCGTCGGTTTCCCGACGGCGGCGACCATCCATCTACGAGCGCCGTTGCCGACGCCCTCCAGCGGCCTACCCGGATGCTCGGGCGGGCCGCCCTCGAACGCATCCTGTCTGACCTTGCTCCCGGTGGGGTTTACCGAGCCGCGCCGGTCGCCCGACGCGCTGGTGGTCTCTTACACCACCGTTTCACCCTTCCCAGTCGCATTTCTGCACCTGGCGGTCTGTTCTCTGTGGCACTGTCCCGCGGGTCACCCCGGGTGGGTGTTACCCACCACCGTGCCCTGTGGAGTCCGGACTTTCCTCGGCGGGCCCGAAGACCCGACGCGGCCGCCCGGCCGACTCGTCCTCGCCAACTCTAGGGGTTGTCGACGCTGCGCACGAGGATCCGGCCACACTCCTCGCAGCGCACCACCTGATCGGGAGCAGCGGTCCGGGCTGCCGCCAGGTCCGACGGCGGCAGATCGAGGTGGCATCCCTGGCACCTGCCACCGGCCAGGGCAGCGGCACCCACCCCGACACGGCTCGCCCGGATCTTGTCGTAGAGGGCAAGACGCGCCGGGTCGACCGAGGCTGCGAAGGCGTTGCGGCGTGTCCTCACCTCGCGGTACTCCCCCGCCAACCCACTCATCACCAAATCGCGCCGGGTCGTGGCCTCGACCAGGGCCACCTCGGCCGCGTCCAACTGGGTACGCGCCCGGGTGAGCACACCCTGGTCGGCTTCGCGACGCTCCAACACGTCCAACTCGATGTCTTCGAGGGCGCTCTGCCGTTTGGCGAGTGACTCCAATTCGTGGGTGAGGCCCACCAGGTCCTTCGCACCACCCGCGCCCGAATCCAGCCGGGTCCGGTCCCGCTCGGCCCGCGCCCGGACGGTGGCGACGTCGTTCTCGGCGCGGGCGACCTCACGATCGAGATCGGTGATTCTCGTCTCGAGCAGCACGATGTCGCGTCGCAACCCCTGGATCCGGGTGCTCAGGGCACCGACCTCGGCGGCTTCGGGCAGCGTTACCCGCAGGTGTTCGAGTTGCGCCAGACGACTGTCACAGGCCTGAATCTTCAGGAGCTTCTGCTGATCGGCCGCTGCAGCAGTGGTCACAGCCACCCGGTCCACGGGTCGGTACTGATCGAGGACACCCGGGCGTCCACGCTCTGGTCCTGCTCGTCGAGGGCAGCCAGCAACCGCTCCCGGGCACCCAACAGCCATGGCCACTCACTGGCCCAGTGGGCGACGTCGATCAGCCAGGGCGGGCCCTCCGCCATAGATTCGCCGGCGACATGGTGACGCAGGTCAGCGGTGACGAACACGTCGGCCGCGGCCGAACGGGCCGCCGGAATCAGGCCGTCCCCGGCACCGCCGCAGACCGCCACGCGTCGGACCGGGGCGTCCATTGGGCCAGCGATGCGCACGCCGGTCAATGTACGGGGCAGTGCCCGCCCGACCTGTTCGGCAAAGGCTCGCAGCGTCGTCGTCGCCCGAAGCTCGCCCACCCGACCCAGCCCGGCGCCCCGGCCCTGCTCGGTCACCGGAGGACCCGGGTGTGGCGCCAGCGGACTGAGGTTCGTGAGTCCGAGCACCCGAGCCAGGGCATCGCTGACCCCGGGCGCGGCGGCGTCGGCGTTGGTGTGGGTGGTGAACAGGGCACACCCGGCGCTGCTCAGGCGATGCAGCTGGCGCCCCTTGACAGTGTCGGTACCGACCCCGTGAACCGGTCGCAAGAACAGTGGATGGTGGACCAGTAGCAGGTCAGCGTGGACGTCGAGAGCCTCGTCAACCGTCACGTCGGTGACGTCGACCGCCAGCAGGACCCGCGACACCGGGGCGCTCAGGTCGCCCGAGACCAGCCCGACGGCATCCCAGTCCTCGGCCAGCTGCCGGGGGTAGACCCGGTCCAGCACGGTGACGACCGCACCCAGTGTCGGAGTTGCACTCGTGCGGTCACTCATGGTTGCGAGGCTAACGCGAGGGTGGGCCCGGCCGGGTTCGAACCGGCGACACCCGCGGTGTAAACGCGGTGCTCTGACCAGCTGAGCTACAGGCCCCTCGATCAAGGGTAAGCGGGCGGCGCGTCGTGGCGACCTATCGGCGACCCTTCGGGGTCGCCAGGCGGGTGCCCGACCAGTCACGACAGGCACTGACGCTGCTGGTGGCGTGCAGCCCGGCGGTCGGCGCCGCGTCCTCGATATCGCTGGGCTCGACGTGCAGGGGTCGATTGGCCTTGGGCGTGAGCACCCACACCACTCCCCCGTCACCCAGATTGGTCCTCGCGTCGACGAGGGCGTCCACCAGGTCACCGTCACCGTCTCGGAACCAGTAGAGGACGACGTCGGCGACCTCGTCGGAATCCTCGTCCTCGATCTCACGTCCCGTGGCGGACACGACGCCCGAGCGCAGATCCTCGTCGACGTCGTCGTCCCAACCGAACTCCTGCACCACCTGCGACACCGTCACGCCGAGTGGACCGGACGCCGCGGCCGCAGCCGCGTCAGCGGTGGCACCCATGGGGCCTCGAACTCCTTCCAAGTCGCACAGCTTGGCGCTGTGACCGATGACTGCTCATCATGCATGTCATCGGCACCCCTAGTGCATCCCACACCACCCTGGCCGCGCAACATCGACACTCTGGGTAGTGTCGTGGGTAGGCGGAACAGCCTGCTGCACCATCCACCCGCGACCCACCCGCGCACACTGCAGTGGAGGACCCGTGGCCTCGATCGAGGACGCCCAGCCAGACCCGGCGCGCACCGCCGCGACGACCGTCGGAGCCGACGCCGACCCCGAAGAGACCGCCGAGTGGCTGGCGTCACTGGATGCCACGGTCGACACCGTCGGCCCGGACCGTGCCGGTTACCTGCTGGAACGGGTACTGAAGCGAGCCGATGCCCGCGGCGTGACGATGCCGGGCGCGCCGTCGGCCCGACCCCGGGTCACCCCTGACGCCACTCAACCGGCCACGCCTCCCGCCGTGCCCGACCATCCGGACCTCACCACGGACTACGTCAACACCATCCCCACTTCGGCCGAGCCGGACTTCCCCGGCGACGAGGAGTTGGAGCGCGGTTACCGCCGGTGGATCCGGTGGAACGCGGCGGTCATGGTGCACCGTGCCCAGGCACCGGGCATCGGCGTGGGCGGACACATCTCGACGTTCGCATCCGGCGCCACGCTCTACGAGGTCGGTTTCAACCACTTCTTCCGCGGTCGACAGCACCCGGGCGGTGGCGACCATATCTTCGTCCAGGGCCATGCCTCCCCCGGCATCTACGCTCGCGCATTCCTCGAGGGCCGCCTGAGTGAGGCACAACTCGACGGATTCCGTCAGGAGAAGTCCTCACCCAGCGGGCTCCCCAGCTATCCGCATCCCCGCCTGATGCCCGACTTCTGGGAGTTCCCCACGGTCTCGATGGGCCTCGGCCCGATCAACGCGATCTACCAGGCCAGCCTCGATCGCTACCTGCACAACCGTGGCATGCGCGACACGTCGCAGCAGCACGTCTGGGCCTTCCTGGGCGACGGTGAGATGGACGAGCCCGAATCACGTGGCGCCCTCCAGGTGGCGGCTGCCGAGGGTCTGGACAACCTCACGTTCGTGGTCAACTGCAACCTGCAGCGCCTCGACGGCCCGGTCCGGGGCAACGGGAAGATCATCCAGGAGCTGGAGGCGTTCTTCCGGGGCGCCGGGTGGAACGTCGTCAAGGTCATCTGGGGTCGCGAGTGGGATCCGCTGCTGTCCGCCGACACCGACCACGCCCTCGTCGATCTGATGAACACCACCCTGGACGGCGACTACCAGACCTATCGCGCCGAGGACGGTGCCTATATCCGCGAGCACTTCTTCGGCCGCGATCCGCGAACCAAACAGCTGGTCAACGACATCTCGGATGCGGACATCTGGAACCTCAAGCGCGGTGGTCACGACTATCGCAAGGTGTACGCGGCGTATTCGGCAGCCATGGGGGGCAACGGCCGCCCGACGGTGATCCTGGCCAAGACGATCAAGGGTTATGGGCTGGGCACGCACTTCGCCGGGCGCAATGCCACGCACCAGATGAAGAAGTTGACGCTGGAGGACCTCAAGCTGTTCCGCGACTCGTTGCGGATTCCGATCAGTGACGCCGACCTCGAACGCGACCCCTACGCTCCGCCGTACTTCCACCCAGGTGTCGACGACCCGACGTTGCGGTACCAGTTGCACCGCCGCGAGGTACTGGGCGGGTCGATCCCCAGCCGACGAGTGACTCACGCACCCTTGGCTCTGCCCGGCCCCGACGCGTATGCGGTAGCCGGCCGCGGCTCAGGAAAGCAGCAGGTCGCCACGACGATGGCCTTCGTCAGGCTGCTGCGCGACCTGATGCGCGATCGTGAGTTCGGCCGCCGGGTGGTCCCGATCATCCCCGACGAGGCGCGCACCTTCGGGATGGACTCGTTCTTCCCCACCGCCAAGATCTACAACCCCAAGGGTCAGCAGTACACGTCCGTCGACCGCGAATTGATGCTCAGCTACAAGGAGGCCGTCGACGGCCAGATCATCCACGTCGGCATCAACGAGGCGGGCTCGGTCGCTGCATTCACAGCCGTCGGCACGTCGTACGCCACCCACGGCGAGCCGCTGATCCCGGTCTACATCTTCTATTCGATGTTCGGGTTCCAGCGCACCGGCGACGCCATCTGGGCGGCCAGCGACCAGATGGCGCGTGGCTTCCTGCTGGGGGCCACGGCTGGACGCACCACGCTGACCGGTGAGGGCTTGCAACACAACGACGGTCACTCGCCGTTGCTGGCCTCGACCAACCCCGCCGTCCTCACCTACGACCCGGCGTACGCCTACGAGATCGGACACATCGTCCGCAACGGGCTGCAGCGGATGTACGGCGAGACGCCCGAAGACCTCGTCTACTACCTGACGCTGTACAACGAGCCCATCGTGCAGCCCGTCGAGCCGGAGGGCCTGGACGTCGACGGTGTCCTGCAGGGCATGTACCTGCTCAGTCCGGCGCACCGGGAGACGTCGGTCGCGCTGCTCGCGTCCGGAGTGGCGGTGCCGTGGGCGCTCGAAGCCCAGCAGCTGCTGCGCGACGACTTCGACATCGCTGCCGACGTGTGGTCGGTGACCTCGTGGACCGAGCTCCGCCGCGAGGCCATGGCGACGGAGCGGGCCTGGCTGGACGATCCGAGCAGCGAGCCTGCCGTCGCGTACGTCACCCGCCGCCTGGCCGAGCGACTGCCTTCCGACGGCGCCACGATCGTGGCCGTCAGCGACTACATGAGAGCAGTTCCCGACCAGATCGCCCAGTACGCACCGGGAGACTGGGCCAGCCTGGGCACCGACGGATTCGGCTTCTCGGATACCCGCCCGGCGGCCCGCAGATTCTTCAAGGTGGATGGGCCCAGCATGGCGCTACGCACCTTGCAGCTGTTGGCACGCCGTGGTGTCGTCGCCCGGGATGTTCCGGCCCAGGCGGCCGAGCGTTACCAGATCGACGACGTCAATGCCGGGACCAGTGGAAACTCCGGTGGCGACGCCTGACGGATCGCTGACAGTGTTCAGTCGAGGCGAGTAGGACTCAGCCGGCCGGATCGGTGGCGTCGAGGAGCGGCGACGCGGACTCGTTCACCCGGTCGACTCCGGCGGTGTCGGGGTGGGCTGCCAGTGCTCGAAGATGACGCCGCGCCTCACCGAACCGGCCGGCGTCGATCGCGGCCTCGACGAGTTGACGGCCGACCTCGACCGGGTGCTGGCGAGGGCGCCAGTGTCCGACCCCCAGTCCCAGCGCCGCTTCGGGCATGCCGGCGCGGCGCAGCAGCAGCAGCCCTTCGAGCAGCGCCTGACCACTGGGGTCGCGCTCGGCCGCGACACCCAGGCGCCGCAGTGCGGAGTCACGGTCCTCGTCCACCGACAGCCGGGCCAGTTCGATCAACGGGTACCACGCCCGCTGATCGTGGGCGATCTCCTCGGCAAGCGCCCAGACCGCCGAATCCCCGGGCGACGCCGGCGCGATGCCACCGTGACCCTCCGCGGCGCGGCGCCGGATCAACTCGACGAGGGCGGTGAAGGTCGCGACGTCGTTCGGGTCGACGTGCAACAGATCCAGCAATCGGGTCTCGGGAGCGGTGTCGTGGACGGTCGACGGCGACAGACCGCCGTCCGTATCGATCCGGGCATCGGAAGGATCCACCTTGACACCGTAACCTTCACCGGTGGGGCTGTCAGAAGGCACGCTGCGGTCGCTGGAATGGGCGACCGGATCGTTGGCCTCGGACGTGCTGGTCCGGATGGAGGCCGATCTTTCGTGGTTCTCGGCCCTGACGGCGGATCAGCGTTCGGCCATCGGCCTCATCGCGCAATCAGGCGTCCGCGGCTTCGTCCACTGGTGCCGGGAGTACGCGTCGCGTGAGACGGGCGACTTCCCGCCGCTACGCCCGGCGGACCTGTTCGGTACCGCGCCGCGGCGACTCACCCGAGCCATCTCGTTGCAGCAGACCGTCGCACTGGTTCGGATGGCCATCGAGACCTGTGAGGTCCGCCTCGAAGCACTGATGACCGCCGACGAGACCCGCGAGGCCCGCGAGCTCCTGCTCCGGTACGCGCGCGAGGTCGCCTTCGCTGCCGCCGACGTGTACGCCCGGGCAGCGGAGTCCCGTGGCGCCTGGGATGCCCGACTGGAGACCCTGGTGGTCGACGCCATCGTCCGCGGGGACGATCCGGACGACCTCGCCTCCCAGGCATCAGCGTTGTCGTGGGACGCCGGGATGGTCACCACAGTGATCGTCGCCGATGCCGCCCGTGACGATCCCTCACCGGGGGCACTGCGCCGGGTCGCTCGTCAGCACGACGCCGAGATCATCGCGGCCCGACACGGGGCGACGCTGATCTGCGTGGTGGGCGGACCCAGCGATCCGCTCCCGCTCGCGACCGGACTGCTGCCGCTGGTCGGACCGGGTCCGGTCGTCGTCGGGCCGAGCGGGCCGGGTCTGCCGATGGCCGGTAGGTCGGTGCGCGCCGCCCTGTCCGGGATGGTCGCAGCCATAGCGTGGCCACATGCTCCCCGACCGGTACTCGCGTCGTGGCTACTGCCTGAGCGGGTCCTGGCGGGAGACGACACCGCCCGGCGCGCCCTGATCGACATGGTCCACGAGCCACTACTCGACGCCGGTCCGGACCTGGCAGTCACCGTGAGCGCCTATGTCGCCAACGGCGGTGCGCTGGAGGCAACTGCCCGCGAGCTGTTCGTCCATCCGAACACCGTTCGCTACCGACTCGCCCGGGTGGCCGACCTCACCGGTCTGCACGCCACGGACCCGCGGGAGAGGTGGACGCTGCAGGTCGGATTGGCCGTCGGACGCCTGACGGATCAGTCGAACGCCTCCGGGGTCGCCCGATCCTCCACTGGGCCGACCACCCGAGTCGTGCGTTCAGCCTGATACTCCACCTTGGAGGAAACCTCCAAGGAAGCAGCGACAAGATCGTGGCGTATCGAGGCGTCACCGCGCCGCCTCAGCAGTCACAGTGGGGCGATGCTCATCGTCGTCTGCCCCGGCCAGGGGTCGCAGTCCCCGGGCTTCCTCGCCCCGTGGCTGGAACTGCCGGAGTTCGCCGACCGGATGAGCTGGCTGTCTGCCGTCGCCGGGATGGACCTGATCGCGCACGGCACCACGTCCGACGCCGACACAATCCGGGACACCGCGATCGCCCAGCCCCTGATCGTGGCGGCGGGTCTGGTGTCGTTGCTGGCGCTGTTCCCACAACCCGCCGACGCGTTCCGGACCGTCGCCGCCAGCGCCGGACACTCGGTGGGCGAAGTCACCGTCGCCGCCGCCATCGGGGTGCTGTCAGCCGAACAGGCGATGGTCTTCGTTCGCGAGCGGGGACGTGAGATGGCGCAGGCCAGTGCACAAGTCCAGACGGGAATGAGTGCCGTGGTGGGCGGTGACGCCGACGAGGTGACGGCCACCATCACGGCTCACGGCCTCACGGTCGCGAACTACAACGGGCCCGGGCAGGTCGTGGCCGCGGGCACGGTCGAGGCCCTTGCGGCTCTGGCCAGTGCCCCTCCGGCCAAGGCGCGGGTCGTCGCGCTGCAGGTTGCCGGGGCGTTCCACACCCCGTTCATGAGCTCTGCCGTCGAGGTCCTGGAACGGCACTCACGATCCATCTCGACACATGATCCGCGGTCACGGTTGGTGTCGAACACCGACGGCACGGTGATCCACGACGGTCGCGAGGCGCTTCGCCGTCTGGTCGCCCAGGTGGCGCAGCCGGTGCGCTGGGACCTGTGTCAGGAAACCTTCCGTGACCTCGGCGTGACGGGCATCGTCGAGATCCCACCGGCGGGCACCTTGGCGAATCTCGCCAAACGCGCACTTCCCGGAGTCGACATCGTCGCCCTCAAGACCCCCGCTGACCTACCAGCCGCCCTGGCCCTGGTCAAAGAACACGGCCAGGCGAGTCCATTGGCCCTCAATCCCACCTGGCGCCTGGTGGTGAGCCCGACGAAGGGGCTGGTCACCCTCCCCGGTGCAATGCCGGAGGGCCATCACCTGGACCCCGGCAGCATCATCGCGACCGTGTCCGGCTTGCGTGATTCGCACCCTGTGATGGCTGTGCACGGCGGAACCGTGGTCGAATGGCTGGTCCATGACGGCGACCCGGTGTCGCCCGGTCAGCCGTTGTTGCGGTTGCACCCCACTGCACACGAGCGAGGCAGACAGCAATGACCGCCGTCCAGATCACTGCGCAATCGGGTGCCGCCCATGCCCGGATCCTCGGGGTGGGGGCCTACCGCCCGGCACGGATCATCACCAACGAGGAGGTCTGCACCTGGATCGACTCCTCGGACGAATGGATTCGTGAGCGCACCGGTGTCGTGACCCGGCGGTGGGCGGCGGCGGACGAAACCGTGCCCGACATGGCGGTTGCGGCAGCCGCCCAGGCCCTGGAACACGCCGGTCTGACCGGGTCGGACATCGACGCAGTCGTCGTCGCCACGGTCACCTTCACCTACCAGACCCCCTCTGCCGCAGCCGAGATCGCCCACCGCCTCGGGGCCACGCCGGCGGTGGCCTTCGACATCTCGGCCGCATGCGCCGGGTTCTGTCATGGCATCGCCCTGGCCAACGACATGGTTCGCGGCGGCAGCGCCCGACACGTCCTGGTCATCGGTGTCGAGAAGCTGTCGGACATCACCGACAAGCACGATCGCGGCACCGCGTTCCTGTTCGCCGACGGTGCGGGCGCAGTGATCGTGGGCCCCAGCGACACGCCGGGGATCGGGCCCACCGTGTGGGGCAGCGACGGCGCCCAATGGAACACGATCAGCCAGACCACACCCTGGACGGGGCTGCGCACCGACGACGGGACCGAGATCCACGGCACCTGGCCGTCGCTGCAGATGGCCGGTCAGTCGGTGTTCCGGTGGGCGGTCTGGCAGATGGCGCCGGTCGCGGCGAAGGCGCTGGACGCGGCCGGAGTGCGCGCCGAAGACCTCGCGGCGTTCATCCCCCACCAGGCCAACGTGCGCATCGTCGACGCCATGGCCAAGCAACTACGGCTGCCCGACAGCGTCGCGGTGGCGCGTGACATCGAACACTCCGGCAACACGTCCGCCGCCAGCATCCCGCTGGCCATGCGCCGCATGATCGACGACGGCGCCGTGACCTCTGGCGGGCTGGCCCTGCTGATCGGGTTCGGTGCCGGGCTGGTCTATGCCTCGCAAGTGGTCGTGCTGCCCTGACCTCGACCCTCCACCCACAGTCCAGCACCATCCGTCGACCCACCCCTCACCGCACAGGAGATATCGCCATGGCCACCGAGCAGGAGATCCTCACCGGACTCGCCGAAATCATCAACGAGGAGACCGGTCTGCCGATCGACGCCGTCGAGCCGACCAAGTCGTTCACCGACGATCTGGACATCGACTCGCTGTCGATGATGACGATCGTCGTGAACGCCGAAGAGCGCTTCGGTGTGACCATCCCGGACGAGGACGTCAAGAACCTCGCCACCGTCTCCGACGCGGTGACGTACATCAACAGCGCCCAGGGCTGACGTGACGCGAGTCACCGACACACCCGGCGACGCCGACCGGATCGTCGTCACAGGTCTCGGCGCCACCACCCCGATGGGTGGAGACGTCGCCTCGACCTGGGCGGCCACACTTGCCGGATTCAGTTCTGCACGGACCTGGGACGCTCCGTGGGCAGCGGAGTGGATCGAGCAGCGCAACCTGCCCGTGACGTTCGGCTGCCAACTCAAGGTCCCGGCCCACGAGGTGCTGTCCAAGGTCGAACAACGCCGCCTGGACCCATCCGGTCAGTTCGCCCTCATCGCCGCCCGGGAGGCCTGGGCTCATGCCGCCGTCCAGGCGGATGTCGCCCCGGAGCGGCTCGGCGTGGTGTTCGGCAGTGGAATCGGTGGTCTCTGGACAACCCTGGACGCGTGGGACACGTTGCTGGCCAAGGGCCCACGACGGGTGTTCCCGCTGACGGTGCCGATGCTCATGCCCAACGGGCCGGCCGCGGCGGTCAGCATCGAGTTGGGGGCACGGGCAGGCACCCACACCCCCGTCAGCGCCTGCTCGACCGGAGCCGAGGCGATCGCGGTGGCGGCAGACATGATCCGGTCCGGACGGGCCGACGTCGTCGTGGCCGGCGGCACCGAGGCCGCGGTGCACCCACTCGCCATCTCGGCGTTCGCTGCCATGCAGGCACTGAGCACCCGCAACGACTCACCCGAACTGGCGTCTCGCCCCTACGACGCGGCTCGCGACGGCTTCGTCCTGGGTGAGGGAAGCGCCGCGGTCGTCCTCGAGTCGGCGGCCCACGCAGCGGCCCGCGGCGCCACGGTGTACGCGGAGCTGTTGGGCGTCGGGATCACCTCGGACGCGCACCACATCGCGGCTCCCGACCCGGACGGTTCGGGGGCTGCACGGGCCATGACAGCTGCGCTGACGTCGGCCGGGATGTCGCCCTCGGACGTCCACCACATCAATGCCCACGCCACGTCCACACCCGTCGGCGACGTCGCCGAGGTGGCGGCGATCCATGCGACGCTCGGAGCGGCGACCGAGTCGGTCGCCGTGTCCGGCACCAAGTCCATGACGGGTCACCTGCTCGGCGCCGCAGGCGCTCTGGAATCAATCTTCACGATCCTGGCCGTCCGGGATCGGGTGGCACCGCCCACGATCAACCTCGACGAGCTGGACGCATCGGTCACCCTCGATGTCGTCACCGCCACGCCGAGGCCCCTCGGGGCCGCGGGCGAGCGCATCGTGGCCCTCAACAACTCCTTCGGCTTCGGTGGTCACAACGTCGCCCTGCTGTTCGGCAGCGTGTGATGGGCTCGGGCGTCTCGGCGCTTCCGGGGACGACGGAGGTGTCGGTGACCACCACGCAGAACACGACGGAGAACGCCGTTGCGGCCGTCGCCCAGATCGACCCCCGGGATCCGATCCTCAGGCTGACCGCCTTCGCAGACCCGGGCTCGGTCCTGCCACTGCACCCGGTCGACACCTCGGGTGTCCTGGCAGCGATGGTCCGTGTCAACGGGGCTCCCGCGGTCGTCTTCGCCTGCGACCCGCGCTACCAGGGTGGGGCGATGGGCGTGGACGGCTGCCGCCACATCGTCGCCGCTTACGAGCGGGCGATCGGTGACGGCGTCCCCGTCGTCGGGTTGTGGCACTCCGGAGGCGCCCGGTTGGCCGAGGGCGTGGTCAGCCTCGACGCCGTCGGGGCGGTGTTCTCGATCATGACGCGAGCGTCGGGGCGTATCCCTCAGATCAGCATCGTGATCGGCGCGGCGGCCGGTGGGGCTGCCTACGGACCGGCACTGACCGACGTCATCATCCTGGGACCTGATGGCCGGGTCTTCGTCACGGGACCGGACGTCGTGCGGTCGGTCACCGGCGAGTCGGTGGACGCCCTGCGCCTCGGCGGTCCGGAGCCGCATGGCCGACGCTCGGGGGTGGTGCACATCGTCACCGAGACGACGGAGGACGCCTACCTGCGAGGACGAGACCTGGTCGCACTACTGGGCTCGCCTGGTCGGGTCGACCCCGCTGCCGTCACCGATCGGGACCTGGGTGCTCACCTACCCGTCTCGGCCAAGCGCGCCTACGACGTCCACCCCATCGTGGACGACCTGCTCGACACGGCGACCCTCGAACTGCACCCCCGCTGGGCACCCAACGTCGTAACCGCACTGGGTCGCCTGGGAGGTGGCAGCGTCGGTGTCGTCGCGAACAATCCGATGAGACTCGGCGGGTGCCTGGACTCGTCGTCGGCCGAGAAGGCCGCGCGTTTCGTGCGGATGTGCGACGCGTTCGGCATCCCGCTCGTCGTCCTCGTCGACGTACCCGGATACCTGCCGGGTGTCGGCCAGGAATGGGACGGCGTGGTCCGCCGGGGCGCGAAGCTGCTGCACGCCTTCGCCGAGTGCTCGGTGGCGCGAATCACGCTGGTCATGCGCAAGGCCTACGGCGGGGCCTACATCGCGATGAACGCCAAATCGCTCGGTGCGACGGCGGTGGTGGCCTGGCCGACGGCCGAGGTCGCGGTGATGGGAGCGTTGGCAGCGATCCGGATCCTGCACCGGCGCCGCCTCGCCGAGGTCCCCGAATCGGACCGGCCCCAGGTCGAGGCCGAACTGGCCGTCGAGCACGAGAAACTGGCGGGTGGACTGGACCGGGCGATCGAGATCGGCGTCATCGACCGGGTCGTGGCACCGACACACACCCGCTCGGTCATCGCACAGGCGATCGCTGCCGCTCCTGTGGCACGTGGCAATCACGGAAACATCCCGTTGTAGGGCGTTCGAGGGTGAGCTGCCGGAGGGCGTGTGGTCCTGTGGTCATCCCACCCGGTGGAGCCACCGCACGGGGGCCCCGTCGTCGGCCCGACGGAAGGGTTCGAGTTCTTCGTCCCACGCCTCACCGACGGCGAGGGCGAGTAGTCGACGCATGTCCGCGAGGTCCTCGGCGTCGAACGCCAGCCGGATCCGGTCCTCGCCCACCACGGCATTGCCGTGCACGTCCGTGACGGCGTGGTGCAGCCCGAGGTCCGGGATGTGGCTCCACCGACCACCGTCGACCCCCCTGCTGGGGTCCTCGGTCACCTCGTACCGCAAGTGGGCCCAGCCACGCAGGGCACTGGCCAGTCGGGCGCCCGTCCCCTGCTCGCCGTGCCACGCCCACTCGGCGCGCCACAGTCCAGGGGCCACCGGCTGCGGAGACCAATCGAGGTCGACCGGCTGGCCGAGGATGCGACCTGCCGCCCACTCGACGTGTGGGCAGACAGCACGAGGTGCGGAGTGCACATAGAGCACACCGCGGGTTGAGACGGCCATCGTTCCTCCTGAGCTCGAGGTGCGTCTTCCCCTACGACCTCGTGCCAGGCGGTGTGTAGTTGTGGTGCCCCAGCAGTATGCGGTCCCACCACGCCGCCGCGCCAGTGAATGGGCGGTGATACTGACGTCATGTTCGTCCATGCCGCAGCCCGCGCCCTCGCGTGTCTGCCCTGGCAGTCACTCGGCCGTCGGCTCGGGCTGCCCTACCGCGCCCCAGGTGCCACCGAGGCCGTGGTCGGCGTGGGCCTCAGCATGGCCGCAGCGATGGCGTTGAGCGCCCTCGGATTGGTGGGCGCTCGCCGGACGGCACGGACGGCACGCGGTACTGCGGGGGGGGCCACGGTCTCGTGGCGCTCGGCGTTGGGGTGGCTGCCGGTGTTCGGGCCGATCCTGGCCGCCAGTGACGAGATCCGATTCGCCGGTGCCTCGCCCCGCCTGTCGGCGCGTCTGGCCACGATCGTGATCCTCGCGGTATCACGGGTGCTCACCTATCGCCTGCTCGATCGGGTGTTGCGCGACGGCGCAGCATCGACCCCTGCCCCACCCGCGCCACAGACCCGGCTCAACCTCGATCCGCCCGTCGAGACTGACCCGGTCGGCTTCGTGGTGTACCTGGACGGTGTCGGCCGGGTGGTCCGGCGGACGACCCCGACAGGCCAGGCATTCGCGCTGGCCCTGCGCGAACGGTTGGCCGGCTGGACGATCGTCATGTCGATGATGCCCAACGACGTGACGCAACACCCGGCGTGGCGGCGCCCCGCCACAGGTCCGCTGTGGCGGCGGCTGTCGAGGCGCAGTCGCAGTTGGCTGATCGGCCGTGGCGTGTGGGAGGGCGTGGTCGTCCTCGACCGCCGCTACCGCGACCGGGTGATGGCTGATCACACCGCGACGATCATCACCCACGTCCAGGCCGCCGGGTATCGCGCAGGCAGTGGGGTTCCGGTCCTCCTGGTCGGGTTGTCCGCCGGAGCGCAGGTGGCGTTGCACTGCGCCTCGGATGTGGCGCGGGCGCTGATCGCCCCCACCGACGTGGTGTGCCTCGGTGGCTTCGCCGACGGCGCCGCTGACCTGTCCGCCGTCCGGCGAGTCCATGCCGTGGTCTCGTGGGGTGATCCCGCCGAGCTGGCGCCGGTCGGATTTCTGCCGTCACGGTGGGTCGCCCTCGGGGTGGGGCCGTGGTCCCGGGCCGCCCGTAGTCGACGGGTGGTCCGATACCGCCACGATTACGCCACCCATATCGGCCACACCGGATACCTCGGCGATGCTCTCGCGCCGGACGGGCGCACCCGCCGTGCCCAGTCCGCCGACGTGGTCGCGCTGGCTGCGCGGGAGTTGGTCGACCACGTCGAACGAGGCGCCCACGCTGATCGGACGGGACGGCCATGACTGGCCCGGGCGGTGATCCGACGCCACGACGGCCGGCGCAGCTGTCGGCGACGGCCCTCAACTCCGCCGGGACCAGCTCGACGCACGAGGATCCCGCCGCTCGGCTGGAGGCCGCTCATGCCACGGCGGCGGCGGTCATCTCTCGCCTGGCCGACGGCAGCGACCCGTACGCGTCGGCACGGATGAGTGCGGCGATCGACACCGACGACGGACTGGACGCCGCAGCTCGGCTGTGGGCGGTCGCCGCGCCGGTGTCGCTGCCCGGGGCGCTGTGGCGCCTGGTGGCGCTACGGGCGGGGGTGCGCCGGGACCCGGTGCAGTCCGCACGCGACTTCGATGCCGGACGGGCGCACGTACCGGTGTCCGAGGTGGTCGCGGGGGTCGGCGACCCGCCTGGGCCCACCGAGGTGCTCACGATGGTCGACGCCGTCCTGCGGGGCGTGGGTGGGGTGGACTTCGATGCCACGTTGGAGCGTGCGGCGGCCTTCGCCCGGGTCGTCGCCGTGGGCCGCTCGTTCCGAGCCGACGACGAGGACGCCTCACTCGCCGGCCGGTCGATCCAGGCGGGGCCGGACGGTGGCGCGGCACACGGCCTCGGACACGGTCTGGAGCCGGGTCGAAGCCTGACTCGTTCCGCGGCGGCCCTGGTCACCACCGCGGGGCATCTGGAGGCCGCCGCCAGGCGGTGGCGCTCGGGTGAACTCGCCTGAGAGGAGTTGGCGCGCCGGACCGGGAGCGCCTCACGGCGCGGGGCCGCTCGTAGCGGCTAGGTATGGAGCCCGGGGCTTCCACGGTCCGACGCTCGACAACGGTAACCCGCAGCCCGAGCCGATGACACCCCGATCACCCGGCCGCGGCCACCGCGGCGGACTCCTCGGCCGAACTGCCATACTCCCGACACGTGAGGATCATGTCGTCCCCGACCTCCCCGCGGCTGGGCCATTCGGCCCTCGCGCTGGTCGTGAGCGTAGGCGTGGCCACCGGAGTGTCCTGGTCGGCCACCGCGACAGCCAGCCAAACCCCTGCCCCGCTGGCTCCCCCGGCGGCGGACGGGACGCCCGTGCCGGGCGCGTACCTGGTCGTCCTCGAACCCAGCACACCTGATTCGGCGGTGGTCGACACCGCGGGCCGGGCCGCCGCCGCGGGCGCTGACGTGGGCGCTGTGTTCACCGCCGCCATCGAGGGGTTCGTGGCCGAACTGGACGCCGACGCCCTCGACGCGGTTCGTCGACTACCGGGCGTGGCCTACGTCGAGCCGGACGCCGTCGTGAGTGCGTCCACGATCGTCCAACCCACGACATCGTGGGGGCTGGACCGGATCGACCAGCGTGGCCTGCCGCTGAACGGGTCGTACTCCTATGAGGGCACCGGTGCCGGAGTCCGCGTCTACGTCGTCGACTCGGGAGTCAGTCCCAGCCACGACGAGTTGATCGGACGGGTCAGTGGTGGTGCCGGATTCGTCAATGACGGGTACGGCACGGGCGACTGCGAGGGCCACGGGACCGCAGTCGCGGGTGTGGCGGCCGGAACGACATTCGGCGTCGCCAAGGCGGCCCAGGTAGTGCCGGTTCGGGTACTGGACTGCGTGGGTGACGGCACCACGTCGAGCGTCGTCGCCGGATTGGACTGGGTCACCGCCAACCGAGTCCTGCCTGCCGTCGCCACGCTCAGCCTGGGGGGGTCGGCGTCCACCACGATCGATTCCGCGGTGCGACGCACCATCGGCCGTGGTGTGGTGGTGGCTGCGGCGGCGGGCAACGACAACGGCAACGCGTGCGGCTACTCACCCGGCCGCGAGCCGCTCGCACTCACAGTCGGCGCCACCGACGTCACCGACCTCCGGGCCCCGTACTCGAACTACGGCAGTTGTGTGGACCTGTTCGCGCCGGGCACCGACATCGCGACAGCGTGGCCGAGAACTCCGGCGGGGGCACCGTCGAACTCGCAGCTCGTGCTGATCAGCGGGACGTCGTTCAGTGCCCCGTTCGTCGCCGGTGCGGCAGCGCTGATGCTGGAGGACACCCCGGCGGCCTCACCGGCAGCCGTCAACGCGGCCCTGGTGTCGGCCACGAGCACCGGAGTGGTCACCTCGCCCGGTACCGGGTCACCCAACCGGCTGCTGTTCAGTCCACTGGTCGGTGTCGGGCCGGCTCCGACGCCGATCGTGATCATGGGTGACCCGCTGGTGGACGGAGTGATGACAGCTCTCGAAGCCGAGCTGGGCGGCGCCATCGACTACATCCCCTCGACCGGGGCGGACGTGGTGACCACTCGCACCGGGTATCCGGGCTGCACCGGCGTGCTCCGGCCACGCACCGAGGCGGCGGCACGCTCCGCCCTCGAGTCATCGGCCACCGGTCTACCCAGTGCCGTGACCGGCACCTCGTACGGCAGCACGAACGAGTACTGCGTCCAGGCAGCTGCGGGCACCTATTGATTCGACCTGCCAACGGCAATGCCGCCACCGGTTACACCCTGGTGTTGAGCGGCGTCGCCCTGTTCTCGGTCAACGCAGGGATCAGTGCAGTCGTGCTGGATGCGGACGTGTCCCCGGTGGCGCTGACCGCGTTCCGGGCAGTGGGCACGGCGCTCATCCTCGGCCTGTTCCTCGTGCTGAGTGGCAGAGTGAGGTCATTGGCGGTCTCCCGCCGCGAATGGCCCCTGCTGATCGCCTACGGCGTGGGTGGAGTGGGCCTGGTGCAGGTCGCCTACTTCGTCGCCATCGACCGGCTGCCGATCGGGTTGGCGCTGCTGATCGAGTACATGGCGCCCCTACTGGTCGCCTTGTTCGCTCGGTTCGTGTTGCGACAGCGCGTCTCGGTGTTGGTGTGGCCCGCGCTGGCGCTCACCCTGGTGGGCCTGGCCCTGGCGACGCGGGTCAGTCAGGATGATCCACTCGACCCGATCGGCGTGGTCGCCGCCCTGATCGCGGCGTTGGCATTTGCCTCCTACTTCTTGTTGGGCGAGCGGATCGTGCGAACCCGGGACGCGTTGAGTACGACCTTCTGGGGATTCGCCGTGTCGGCAGTGCTGGCGCTCGTCCTCGCGGCGCCCGCGTTGGTTCGGGTCAGTGGGCGGGTCGGCGAGACGACGGCACTTCCCTCGGCCCTGGGTGCGGGCGACGTGGCCGTGGGCGTCCTCCTGTTGGCGATCGTCGTGGTCGGTACCCTCGCGCCGTTCGCTGCCGAGACCGCCGCACTACGGCACCTGCCCACGACCGTCGTGACCGTGATAGCGACCGGCGAGGTGGTGGGCGCTGCCTTGATCGCCTGGTGGTGGTTCGGCGAATCCCTGAGTGGAGTGCAGGTCGCCGGATTCGCGCTCGTCGTCGCCGGGGTCGTGCTCGCGCTCCTCTCGCGTCGGACGTCGACCCAGCCGGGTCCCATCCCCGCACCGGCACCGGCCGCAATTGTCGACCGCTAGCGGAGAACCTGGCAGGGTTCGGTTTCATGTCGACCACGACCCGTGACCTCGCCGCACGATTTCCCGACGAGTTCGTCTGGGGTGCGGCCACCGCGTCCTACCAGATCGAAGGCGCTGCGTTCGAGGACGGCCGAGGACCCTCGATCTGGGACACCTTCTGCCGGGTCCCCGGTGCGGTGCTGGGTGGCGACACCGGCGACGTCGCCACCGACCACTACCACCGGATGGAATCCGACGTCGCCCTGATGGCAGACCTCGGACTGCGGTCCTACCGCTTCTCGATCGCCTGGCCCCGGATCCAGCCCACCGGTTCGGGCGCCGTGAACCCGGCAGGTCTCGACTTCTACTCACGCTTGGTGGACGCCCTGCTCGGCCACGGAATCGCCCCCGCGGCGACGCTGTATCACTGGGATCTGCCGCAGCCGCTGGAGGACGCAGGGGGCTGGCCGGTGCGTGCGACGGCTGAGCGCTTCGCCGAGTACGCCGCGATAGTCGGTGCGGCACTGGGTGATCGGGTCGCCACGTGGATCACCCTCAACGAACCGTGGTGCACGGCCTACCTCGGCTACGCCTCAGGCGTGCACGCTCCGGGTCGGCGTGACCCGGGTGCGGCGCTGGCCGCTGCCCACCACCTCAACGTGGCCCACGGGTTGGCCACTCAGGCATTGCGCGCGGCGATCGCCCGACCACAGGTGGGGGTCACCCTCAACCTGCATCAGGTCCGCGCCGCCTCGGACGACCCGGCCGACGTCGAGGCCGCCCACCGGGTGGACGGGGTGGGCAATCGGGTGTTCCTGGGCCCGATGCTCGACGGCGCCTACGACGACGACCTGCTGAACTCGACCCGCCTGGTGACTGACTGGTCGTTCGTCCGCGACGGCGACACGGCGACGGCACATGCCGGAGGAGTCGACATGCTGGGCGTCAACTACTACACCCCTACCGTGGTGCGCCACTGGGACGGGACCACCGTCAGGGCGACGTCCGATGGTCACGGCGACTCGACCAGCACACCGTGGCCGGGTTGCGATGACGTCGAATTCGTCACCCAGGATCTACCGGTCACCGATATGGGGTGGCCGGTCGACCCCACGGGATTGAGCGATCTGCTGCTCCGGGTCCACGCCGAACACCCCGAGATTCCCGTGATGGTCACCGAGAACGGTGCGGCCTACCCCGACGACACGCGTGAGGCCGGCCCGTTGCGTGACGCTGACCGGGTCGCCTACCTGGTCGGGCACATCGGCGCGGTTGCTGATGCCCGGGACGCCGGCGCCGACGTGCGGGGGTACTACCTGTGGTCGCTGATGGACAACTTCGAGTGGGCATACGGGTACTCGAAGCGGTTCGGCATCGTCCGGATCGACTACGACACGGGCGAGCGAACCCCGAAGGACAGTGCTCACTGGTACTCCGACCTGATCCAGGGCCGTTGATTCAGCTGCGGTGATTCACATCGAGGTGACTCTCGGCGAGGTGGGTCACGGCTTCCATTCGTCGCGCAGCACCGAGAACAACAGGCTGGCGCGCCAGCCGTCGCTGGTTCGGACGTGGCAGCGCAGCAGGCCCTCGTAGTCGAATCCCAGGGTGCTCACCACTTTGACCGAGGCCGAGTTGGCAGGCCCGATCGCGGCGGTGATCCGGTGCAGATCGAGGTCGTCGAACCCGTACGAGACGAGGGCACGGACGGCCTCGACGGCCAGGCCGCGGCCCCACATCTCGTGGCGGATGGCGTAACCCAGCTTGGCGGCATGCCCGTTGCGGGCGAGCCGGACGAAGCCGATGACCTGGCGGCCGCCTGCCGCCTCTGCGACTTCGACGGCCAGGTAGTACTCGGCACGATCGGCCTGCCCCGCGCGGGCCACGATGTCCGTCACCATCGCCACCGCGGCTGTGCGGTCGCGGCTGTCAAAGGACAACCATCGCGTGACTCGCTCGTCCCCGACGACCGCGAGGACGTCGTCGACGTCGTCGAGCGTGAACTCGCGTACCACCAGCCGAGGTGTGGTCAGGTACACCCCGGGAGCCGATACCTCGGGCGGACGCGTAGCGATCACGCGGGGCTCGGCCTCAGGGTCGACCGCAGGAACGGTGCCATCCGCTCACTCAGGGCCTGCGCCGCCGCCGACGGCGGCGCCGTCCGCAAGGCGTCCTGGACACGCTGGACACTGGCCACGATGCCGTTGATCCGCTGCGCCGGCGGTAGGTCGAGGACCGGATCGAGCGCGGTCGCCGCCCCATCGATCTCGCCACCGAGAATGCGGGCGATCGCCAGGTCCGCATGGCTACCCGCCTGGTCGCCGAACGCCCATTCGGGATCGTCAGGGTCGGCGTAGGCGGCAACCGCCGCCTCGGCATACGTCGACGTCATGGCCGATTGGGTGGGCAGCCAGGCGAGTGCGTCGGCGGCGTAGTACGTCTGTCGGGCAGCACCGAACGTGCAGATTCCACCGATGGCGTCGAGGTCGTTCGCCTGGACGCGCTCGCGCAGGTCTTCGGCGCGTCGGATGGCGGCCGCCGTGTTCGCAGCGTCGCCCAGGGTTGCCCAGGCCCGGGCCTCGCCACTGGCCAACCACACGGCTGTGGTGCCGCCCGAGGCGGCGGCGATCGCCGACCCCGACTGGGCGAAACGTACGGAATCCCGCGGGCGACCCGCCCAGTAGGCGACCAGGGACTGCAGGCCTCGGATCCACGCCTGCAATCCGGTGTGGCGAGCGGTCTCGGCACACAGATAGGCGGTCCGGGCCTGGGCGAGCGAGGCCTGGGGATTGGCCAGATCGTGTGACGCCTTCGCCAGCAGCCCGCCGGTCAACGCGGCAACGACGAACAGGTCAGTGGCCCGATGCGGCGGTTGCCGACCCTCGAGCGCCGTGAACACCGTCTCCTGGATCTCCATCAGGTCCCCGAGCAGCTCGCTCAGCGGACGTTGGGGATACGCCTGGGCGATGTCGTGGACATCCTCGATGAGGTGGTCGACGACCTCGGACCCGAGACTGCTCTGACCGGCAAGGTGGGCGAAACGGCGTGCTCGTTGTGCTGCTGTCACGAGGGTCTCCTGGTAGTCATGCGTCGAAACCCCGGACCCCGGAAGCTGCGACGTCGGGGCGATCAGGCTGTCGACCTGCGGGTGAGCGAGCCGGGATCCGCCCTCGACAGGACGCAGGAGTACGTCCAGCGGGCGCTCGAACATCGCCTGCAGTACGCGCCGAGTGACGGGCGTGGTGCCGACCCGCTCGCCGGAGGCCAGACGCCTGAGGTGCCGCGACGTGATCGCTGCCCGCTCGCCACGAGATCTCGCGACGGCCGCAAAATCGGCAGCGAGCTCGTCGTAGGTGCGATCGGAACGGCGGACGAGGTCCTCCAGAACGGTGCGTGGTTGCGCCACCCGCCGTCCTGGACTTCCTGCCATGACGCCTCCACCGGCCGAGCCATTGGTTGACCCCTACCACTGTGCCTGGTCACAGCCGTGCACATCAATAGGTGTCCGCCCATGGTCCGCCGCAGGTCCACTCCGGGTCCGGCCCGGCGGTGAGGGGACCGACCTGGCCCGCCAGGTGTCCGCCTCAGGACCTGGCGATGTCCGAATAGTCGGAGTCATCCTGGACGTGTGCTGGGAGGTCGGGGGCACCGCCTGCGGGGAGCGTGACCTGCTCGTCGCAGGCGGTGTGCACAGACCCCCGGATCGCCGGTGGCAGGCCCGGCGATCCGGGCCCCACCCTCCTGCCGTGACCATGCTGGTGGCGCCTGACTACCCTCGTGACGTGGACGTTCATCCGGGTGAGACACAGCAGGGACTGGCCGGACGACTCAACGTCCTGCGTGCCGGGGTGCTGGGCGCCAATGACGGCATCGTGTCGGTGGCAGGCCTGGTGATCGGAGTCGCCGGCGCGACGTCGGACCGGACGGCGATCGCGGTCGCGGGTATCGCCGGATTGGTCGCGGGCGCCTTCTCGATGGCGGGCGGGGAGTACGTGTCGGTCAGCACTCAGCGGGACACAGAACGGGCGACGCTGCGACTGGAGCAGTGGGAACTCGAGACCATGCCCGAGGCCGAACTCATCGAGCTGGCGGCGATCTACCAGAACAAGGGGCTGTCGGAGGACCTCGCGATGCAGGTGGCCCGCGAGTTGTCGGACCGCGACGCGCTTGCAGCCCATGCCGACGCCGAGTTGGGGATCGATCCGGACGCGTTGACCAACCCTGGTCAGGCGGCAGTCGCCTCGTTCATGGCGTTCGTGCTGGGTGCCCTGTTGCCGCTGCTGGCCATCACGCTCCCCGCCCCCGAATGGCGGATCGTCAGCTGCGCAATCGCCGTGGTGGGTGCGCTGGGGCTGACCGGTTATGCCAGTGCTCGCCTGGGCGGGGCGGCGGTCCCCCGGGCTGTCATCCGCAATGTGGGCCTGGGCGTGGTGAGCATGGTGGTGACCTACGGAGTCGGCCTGCTCGTCGGCACCCTGATGTGAGGGGAGCGACACGGATCGCCACGACCCACCGCTGGATTAGGACACACGTTCGATTACGTGTCACTCTCGGGGGGTGGCGTACGGCGGCATGAAGCCCTCTCCGGGCATACCCATCGGTGAACGGCTGTCGAATGGACGACCTGTTCCCCCGGTCGCCGCCATGACGCCGAGGACCCGTTCCGAACCGCCACTGCACTGCTGGGTCAGTCGCCCCGCCGCAGGCACCTCAGCGACCGAGCGCTCCCCCGGCGTCCTGATCGAATGGCAGCACGACGGTGGGCGATGGTGGGGCCTCGTGGTGTTCGTCGCCGAGGACGACGGTCAGATGACCGTGGTCACCCGCCTGGTGGCAGCCGAGTCGCTGACGCCTGCGTGAATGATGCGTGGCTGGTCAGGGATCAGGGGTCGCGCAGGGCACTGAGGACCGCCGGGCGACAGGCAGGTGACACCGGTGCTGCCGATAACCCTCGGGTATCCAGATACGAATCTCCAGCCATCATGTCCAGATAGTCCTGCCGGGCACCCGGCAACGGGCTTGCCACCCCGGGACAGCCGGTCACCACGAACGTGGCGCCGCCACCCGCGGTACCCGGGCCCCCCGCAGTACCCGAGTCTCCGGTCACCTTCACCACCGTGATGTCCACCACCGTTGCCAGTGATGCCAGTAAACGAGCCGTCTCAGGTGTGGCCAGTACCTCCACCAGGGCCGCGAACCGGATCACCCGGTGATTGCCGCGGTCCGCAACGCTGATCGCACCGTCGGCCGACACGTCGACGTCAGCCGGCGTGTCCAGTTGCGTCAGGCCACCGCCTCGACTGCCACCGGCGACGACGACGCCCACGGCGGCCCCATCGGCCCAGCGCACCGCGCGATGGTTCTGGGTATCGGCGACGACGACGCCACCTGCGTCGTCCACATCGACGCCGACCGGTTGGTTCAGCTGGCTCACCCCGACGCCAGCCCCGTTGCCCCCCGCGACGACGACCCCACTACTGGCCGCCGGATCCCAACGAACGATCCGGTGGTTGTACGTATCGGCGACGTAGACCGAGCCCGTCGTGTCCAAGGCCATCCCGACCGGCAACGACAGCTGATCGGGACCTGCACCTCGCCCTCGGCCACCAGCGACAACGACACCCGCCGACGCACCAGGGTCCCAGCGCACGACGCGATCATTGGCCGTGTCGACCACGAACAGTCGACCTGACGCGTCGACCGAGACCTTGCTCGGGGTGTTCAACCTGTCGAGGCCTGATCCGGCGTTGCTGTCGCCTGTGCCGAGCCCCCCCGCCACGACCGTGATCGAGGGACTACCCGGCACGAGACGAACGACTCGATGGTTGAACGTGTCCGACACGAAGACCCGACCCAGTCCGTCCCTGGCAACACCCCCCGGATACGGACCCAGCCCACCCGCCCCGCCGGCGATGACGGTGACTCCGGTCGGTGCGCCGCGGTCCCACTGCACCACCCGGTTGTTGAAGGTGTCGGCGATCAGCGCGCGACCACTCGCGTCGACGACCAGGGCTTCGGGCCGAAACAGCTGCGCCGGTCCCGGTCCCGGCCCGTTCCCTCCGGCGACGACCCGCCCCGCGTCGCTCAGCCCTCCTTGGGCGACCGCCGCCTCCGTCGGGACCATCGACAAGGCCACGACCAGGCCGATCACCAGCGAGAGAGCGAGAGTCCCGACGCCGGAGACGGCTCTCGATCCGCCGCGATCAGTCATGAACCCACCCTGTCAAACGTCGCCCGACCGGCTACAGCCACCCCGAGCGTGTGAGTGCTCGGACCATTGCCGCATGCTCGGGAAGCAGGCAGCGCCCCCCGGCGTTGTGACGGTCATCAGACGGTAGTTGAATACCTAACTACCGACGATCAACGAGGAGGACGTCATGCCAGCAGTCACGGCCGACACCCTGGTCCTGCCGCGGGTCGCACCAGATCCCCAGGCCACGGTCCGGGCCACCCGCACCATCACCACCGCGCCCCGCGGGTTCGAGGGCGAGGGCTTTCCGGTCTATCGGGCGTTCGCCGGTGTCGACATGCGCGACCTGGACCCGTTCATCCACCTCGATCAGATGGGTGAGGTCGAGTACTCCCCGGGTGAGCCCAAGGGCACCCCGTGGCACCCGCACCGAGGCTTCGAGACGGTCACGTACATGCTCGACGGCGCCATGCAGCATCAGGACAGCCACGGTGGCGGCGGCCTCATCACCGACGGCGCGACGCAGTGGATGACCGCCGGCGGTGGGATCCTGCACATCGAGACCCCACCCGAGGCCCTCGTCGTCTCGGGCGGACTGTTCCACGGCTTTCAGCTGTGGGTGAACCTGCCGGCCGCGCACAAGATGCAGGCCCCGGCCTACCAGGCGCTCGAGAGCAGCGACGTCACCCTGTTGGCCTCGGCTGACGGTGGCGCCCTGATCAGGCTCATCGCCGGTGCGGTCGACGCCAACCAGGGTCCAGGGTCGACGTTCACCCCGATCACCCTGATCCACGCGACGCTGGCACCCGGTGCTCAACTGGACCTGCCCTGGCGGGCTGATTTCAATGCCCTGGTCTACGCCCTGTCCGGGCGCGGCCGGGTAGGCAGCGGAGCGGACCCGATCAAGGCGGCACAACTCGCCGTCCTCGGGGCCGGAGACGTCGTCCGGGTCCGCGCCGACGACGCCCAGGACTCGAAGGCCCCCGGATTGGACGTGCTGCTGATGGGCGGGCTACCGATCCGCGAACCCGTCGCCCACTACGGCCCGTTCGTGATGAACACCCGCGACGAGCTCATCCAGGCAGTGGAGGACTTCCAGGCCGGGCGGCTCGGGGTCATTCCCGACGGCGCCCTGATGCCCCACACCGGACGCTGACCGTACCCGGATGCGACGTGGGCCTCCCCGTTGCATCCGGGACCAGTCATGATGGTGGGGATGACCACCACTGCCTCCTCCCCCATGTCCTCCACCGACGTTGCCGTCGACCCGTCGGTGCGCCCGCAAGATGACCTCTACCGCCACGTCAACGGTCATTGGCTGAGTGTCACCACGGTGCCCGACGATCGAGCCATCCACGGCACGTTCAGCGAGCTGCGCGACCGCGCCGAACTGGACGTCCGGACGATCATCGAGGAGGCGTCGACGCAATCGTCCGCGCCGGGCTCGACAGCTCGTCAGGTCGGTGACCTGTACGCGTCCTTCATGGCCGTCGAGCAGGTGGACGCCCTCGGTGTCGAGCCGCTTCGGGCCACCATGGCGACGATCGACGCCATCGCGAGTGCCGACGACCTGATGAGGGTGATGGGCTCGTTGCAGCGCGAGGGCGTGTCCGGCCTGGTCGACGTCGTCGTCTGGGTCGACCGTGGGGATTCCAGCCGCTACGTGCTGCATGCCTCGCAGGGTGGGCTGGGACTGCCCGACGAGAGCTACTACCGCGAAGCCGAGCGCGCGGACATTCGCGACGCCTACGTGGCGCACATCGCCCGGATGCTCCGCTTCGTCCAGCCGTCCGCCGGGACCACCGGCACCACCGGCACCACCGGCACCATCGGAAAGACCGACGAGACCGACGACGTCGCCCAGCGGATCATGGCGCTGGAGACCCGCCTCGCCGCCTCGCACTGGGACACGGTGGCGTGTCGTGACACGGTCAAGACGTACAACCTGATGACTGCCGAGCAGGTGAACGACCTGCTGCCAGGGTGGGACGCCCTACTGGACGGCCTGGGTGTGCCCGCCCACGGCCGGGGCGACGTCGTCGTGTCGCAACCGGACACCCTTGCCGCCTTCGCCGCGGCGCTGGCCGAGGTGCCGCTCGACGACTGGCGCGCCTGGTTGACCTGGCACGCCACATCGTCGGCGGCGGCGTACCTGACGGCCGAGATCTCGGCGGCATCGTTCGACTTCTACGGTCGGACCCTGACCGGCGCACCCCAGCAGCGCGAACGCTGGAAGCGAGGAGTCGGCCTGGTCGAGGGGGCCTTGGGCGAGGCGGTGGGTCGACTCTACGTCGAGCGCCACTACCCGAACGAGGCCCACGAGCGGATGCAGGCTCTCGTCACCCACCTGATCGACGCCTATCGCGAGCGGATCACCGGCCTGGAGTGGATGGACGCGGACACCCGCGAACGCGCGTTGGCCAAGTTGGCGGCATTCACTCCCAAGGTCGGAATGCCGGCGCAGTGGCGTGACTTCGGCGCCCTGACGATCGACGCCGAAGACCTGTTCGGCAATGTCCGCCGGGCCGGCGCTTTCGAGACCGACCGGTGGCTGGCCCGCCTGGGTGGCCCGGTCGATCGCGCCGAATGGCTGATGACGCCCCAGACCGTCAACGCCTACTACAACCCGACGATGAACGAGATCGTCTTTCCCGCCGCGATCCTGCAGCCGCCCTTCTTCGCCCTGGACCGCGACGACGCGTACAACTACGGCGGGATCGGTGCGGTCATCGGCCACGAGATCGGCCACGGTTTCGACGATCAGGGGTCTCGATACGACGGTGACGGCACCCTGCGCGACTGGTGGACCGAGGCCGACCGAGCCCGCTTCGAGGCCCGCACCACGGCGTTGGTCAGCCAGTACGATGGGTTCGCGCCGAGCGAGGCCCCGGATGCGCGGGTCAACGGGTCGTTCACGCTGGGCGAGAACATCGGCGACCTCGGCGGGGTCGAGGTGGCGCTGCACGCCTACGAGTTGTCGCTGAACGGCTCACCCGCGCCGGTCGTCGACGGGATGACGGGCCAGCAGCGGTTCTTCGTCGGATGGGCCAAGACGTGGTGCACCGTGACGCGCGAGACCGAGGCCCGGCGCCGGCTGTCGATAGACCCCCACTCGCCACCCGAGTTCCGAGCCAACGTGGTCCGCAACGTCGACGCGTTCCACACCGCATACGCGACGCAGCCTGGCGACGGCCTGTGGTTGGACCCCACCGACCGGGTCAGGATCTGGTAGCCCGCGTTCTGCGCAGTAGACACCCAGCGTTCTGCACAGTAGGGCCGTGTCGTGCAGACGGTGCGTCGACATCTGGCCCCCGAGGTGGCCGAGCATCTGCGCACGTTCCGTGTCGTCATGTTGGGGCACCGGGAGAACGTTCCTCGACAGGCGCCACGACGTGAGCGCCCGGCCGCCGGATACCGAGCCGTTGCCGCGTGCAGATCTGATCGAACTGATCCTGCAGGGCGGTTATCCGGAGATGGTCACGGCCGGCTTGACCGAACGCCGCCGACGCACTTGGTTCGCCACGTGATGACGGCCACGTGCTGACGGGCGTGAGACCGGGTCCGTTTCCGGCCTGTGGCGGCGGCCCGCACGACTGGTTGGCGAGCCGCCGCCGACAGGACTGACGGATCAGATTCCGGCAGCCGCCAGAACCGCACGACCGGTGAGGACCGTGGCCAGGTGGCGGCGGAACTCCTCGTCGGCGTTACCGTCGGACATCGGGCTGGTCCCCTCGGCAGCCGAGGCGGCGGCCACGCGTACCGACTCGGCGGTCGCCGGACGTCCGACGAGCGCCTGCTCGACCGCGTGGGCGCGCAATGGCACGACACCCATGTTGGTCAGCGCCACCTTGGCCTCGGCGATGGTGCCACCGTCGACCCGGACCGCGGCGGCCACCGCGACCATGGACCACGCCTGAGCGACCCGGTTCATCTTCTCGTAGTGGGCGCCCCAACCGGTGTGCTTCGGGACCCGTACCGCGACCAGCAGTTCACCGTCCCCGACGGCCGTGCTGAACAGGTCGGCGAAGAACTCGACGGCGGGAACAGTCCGCCGAGCCCCACCCAACGAGGCGATGACCATCTGCGCATCCAGCGCCAGGGCAGGAGCGCCCATGTCGCCGGCGGGGTCGGCGTGCGCCAGTGCCCCACCCAGGGTGCCGCGATGACGGATCTGCGGGTCGGCCACCGTCTGTGCCGTCGCCGACAGCAGCAGGGCGTGCTGGCGGATCAGCGGCTCGCGGACGACGTCGTCGTGAGTGGTCATCGCGCCGATGACGACGGCGTCACCGTCATCGCTGACCCCACGCAACTCGTCGATCTTGCCCAGGTCAATGACCAGCTCGGGAGCGGCCAGTCGCAACCGGAGAACCGGCAGCAGACTCTGGCCACCGGCCATCACCTTGACCTCACGGTCACCCGCCGACGCGAGCAGGGTGAGGGCGTCCTCGACCGTGGTGGGCGCCTCGTAGTCGAAGGTGGAGGGGATCATGCGTTGCCGCCGGTGGTCGATGACGGGATGGCCGACTGGATCATCTTCCAGACCCGCATCGGCGTCATGGGCATCTCGATGTCGTCCACGCCCCACGGTGCGAGGGCGTCGACGACCGAGTTGACCACGGCAGGGGTCGAGGCGATGGTGCCTGCCTCGCCGACACCCTTGACGCCCAGGTGGTTGGACGTGGCGGGGGTGACCGTCCGGTCGGTGGTGAACGACGGCAGGTCCGAGGCGCTGGGGATGTGGTACGTCGCCAGCGAGGCGGCGGTCAACGTTCCCGAGTCGTCGTACACGCCGTCCTCGTAGAGCGCCTGGGCGATGCCCTGGGCGAGGCCACCGTGGACCTGGCCCTCGACGATCAGCGGATTGAGGACGGTACCGATGTCGTCCACACAGACGTACGTGCGGATGGTGACGACACCGGTCTCGGTGTCCACCTCGGTCGCGCACAGGTGGGTGCCGTGCGGGTACGAGAAGTTCGGCGGGTCGAACGTCGCCTCGGCGTCGATGCCGGGCTCGATCCCGTCGGGCAGGTTGTGCGCGTCGAACGAGGCGAACGCGATGGTGGCCAGCGAGGTGCTCTGGTCGGTACCGCGGACGGTGAAGTTGCCCGCCGCGAACTCGAGGTCGTCGGGGCTGGCCTCCAGCAGGTGGGCGGCGACGACGCGGGCCTTCTCGATGACCTTGTCCGCAGCCAACGACACGGCCACACCGCCGACGACCAGTGACCGCGATCCGTAGCTGTCCAGGCCGCGCGGGGACACCTGGGTGTCACCGTGCAGCACCTCGACGTCTTCGAAGGCCACGCCGAGTCGGTCGGCGACGATCTGGCTCCAGGCCGTCTCGTGACCCTGGCCGTGCGGGCTGGTGCCGGTGACGACCTCGACCTTGCCGGTGGGCAGCATCCGAATCGCCGCGTTCTCCCATCCGCCGCCGACGTAGTTCAGCGAGCCGAGTACGCGTGAGGGGGCGAGCCCGCACATCTCGGTGAACGTCGAGATGCCGATACCCAGCTGGATCGGGTCGCGGCGCTCGCGGCGCTCGGCCTGCTCACGGCGGAGCCCGTCGTAGTCGAACAGCTCCATCGCCTTCGCGGTGGCCGCCTCGTAGTTGCCCGAGTCGTAGGTGAGGCCGCAGACGGTGGTGAACGGGAACTCCTCATGGGTGATCCAGTTCTGCTGGCGCAGCTCCATGGGTTCGCGGCCGAGCTCGGAGGCGAGCGCGTCCATCAGCCGCTCGATGGCGAACGTGGCCTCGGGACGACCCGCACCACGGTAGGCATCGGTCCACGTCTTGTTCGTGAAGACGTTGGTGCACTCGAAGCGGTATGCCGGGAACTTGTAGATCGAGTTGAACATGAAGGCGCCGAGGATCGGCACGCCCGGGGACACCAGACCGAGGTAGGCGCCCATGTCGGCGAGCAGTTCGACCTTGAGCCCGGTCACCGTGCCGTCGCGCTTGGCGCTCAACGTCAGCTGCTGGATCTGGTCGCGGCCGTGGTGGCTGGACACCATGCTCTCGCTGCGCGACTCGGTGTACTTGACCGGCTTGCCGATCGCCCGGGCCAGCAGGAACGTGATGACCTCTTCCGGGGTGAACTGCAGTTTGCCGCCGAAACCGCCGCCGACGTCGGGGGCGATGACCCGGATCTTGGACTCCGGCGTCCCGGTGACGAGCGCCATGAAGATCCGGACGAAGTGCGGCACCTGGGTGGCCGACCACACGGTGATCTGCTCGCCGGTCGGGTCCACGACGGTCGAGCGCGGCTCCATGAACGCCGGGATGAGTCGCTGCTGACGGTATCGGCGCTGCACGACGATGCTGTCCGGGTCGGTCCGAGCGGCGGCGATGGCCGCGTCGGCGCTGTCACCGGTACCGGCCTCGCCGGAGTCGAAGATCCACGTGGCGTTCTTGTTGGTGCCCAACTCGGGGTGGACCAGGGGTGAACCCTCGGCAAGTGCCTGCTCCATGTCGAGCACGGGCGTGGTGTCGTCGTAGTCGACGATGACCTTCTCGGCCGCGTCGATGGCGTCGATCGCCGAGCGGGCCGCCACGACGGCGACGATCTCGCCCGCGAAGGCGACCCGGCCCTGTGCGATCGAGGGGTGTGTCGGTGCCTTCATGTCAGGGGTGATCGGCCAGGCGCACGGCAGACCGGTCTCGGATCCGGCCAGTTCAGGACCGGTCCAGACACCGACGACGCCACTGGCGGCCTTGGCCTCGGAGGTGTCGATCGCGCTGATCGTGGCCGATGCGTAGGGGCTGCGGACCATCGCCAGGTGGAGCATCCCCGGCAGCTGGATGTTGTCGGTCCACTTGGTGCGCCCCGTGATGAGGCGGGCGTCCTCTTTGCGCTTGCGAGCGCGGCCGAACTCGCGCTCGGTGGTCGGGCTGTCTTCGATGATGGTCATGCGACACCTCCAGTGGCAGCGACGGCCTGCGGCGCCGACTCGGACTGCTGTCCGGCGGCGGCTTGAACGGCCTTGACGATGTTGTGGTACCCGGTACAGCGGCAGAGGTTGCCCTCGATGCCCTCGCGAATGTCGTGTTCGGTGGGGTCGGGATTGTTCGACAGCAGGTCGATCGCGGCCATGATCATGCCCGGGGTGCAGAACCCGCACTGCAGGGCGTGGTTGTCGTGGAAGGCGCGCTGCATCGGGTGCAACTCGCCGTTGGTGGTCAGACCCTCGATCGTCGTGATGTCGCTGCCGTCGGCCTGGACGGCCAGTACCGAGCACGACTTCACGCTGCGCCCGTCGAGGTGCACGGTGCAGGCGCCGCAACTGCTGGTGTCACAGCCGACGACGGTGCCGACCTTGCCGAGGCGCTCCCGCAGGTAGTGCGCGAGCAGGGTGCGTGGTTCGACGTCGTCGGTGTATCGGACTCCGTCTACGGTGACGGTGACGCTTCGCGTGCTCATCCGGCCTCCATGGGGCGCATCGAGATCGAGAGCGGAGAGACCGCGTCACTCCGCTGTGACGTGGACCACGATACGTGCAACAGTCGACGCTTTGTTACCGGGTCGCCTAATCCGCGTCTCATGTTGCGCCTAGCGGGTCACCCGTGATGGATCGGCCCGTCGGCCGCGCCGAGCCGGACACCGGCACCGCCCCAGCGCAGCGCGATGATCTCGGCCGCGATGCTCACGGCGGTCTCTTCCGGAGTGCGGGCGCCCAGGTCGAGACCGATCGGTGAGAACAGTCTGGCCAGCTCAGACTCGGTCATACCGATCTCGCGCAGTCGCGCCATTCGGTCGTCGTGGGTCCGCCGCGATCCCATCGCACCGATGTAGGCGACATCGGGTAGTCGCAACGCCACCTCCAACAGGGGTACGTCGAACTTGGGATCGTGGGTGAGGACGGCCAGCACCGTCCGCGAGTCGATCCGACCCGCTTCGACCTCGGCGCCCAGATATCGGTGCGGCCAGTCGACGACGACCTCGTCGGCATCCGGAAACCGGCTCGTGGTCGCGAACACCGGCCGCGCGTCGCACACCGTCACGTAGTAACCGAGGAACGAACCCAGCTGTGCTACCGCAGCTGCGAAGTCGATCGCGCCGAACACCAGCATCCGCGGCCGCGGCGCATACGAGGCGACGAACACCCGCAAGCCCTCGCCACGCCGCTCGCCGTCCGGGCCGTACGTCAACGTCTCGGACCGACCGTTCGCCAGCAGGCCACGGACGTCGTCGGCGACCGCGGCGTCGGCCCGCGCCGATCCGAGGGTGCCCAGCACCTCCTCGGTCCGGACCACGAGGCGCCGCCCGAGCCACGCCGGGTCCGGGTGGGCGACGACGGTGGCCACCGCGACCGGGTGGCCGGCCTGGATGTCGTCGTGGACGTCACCCAGGTGCGCGAAGGTGACCCGGTCCACCCGCTCGACGAAGACGTCGAGGATGCCGCCACAGGTCAGACCCACCGCGAAGGCGTCGTCGTCGGAGACGCCGTAGCGCTCCAGCACCGGCGTCCCGGAGGCGGTCACCTCGCCGGCGAGTTCGTACACCGCACCTTCGACGCAGCCACCGGACACGCTGCCGACCGCCTCACCGTCGGGACCGACCAGCATGGCCGCACCGGGTTGGCGAGGTGCCGAGCGCCAGGTGCCGACCACCGTGGCCATCGCCACCGGGCGATCCTCACGCCACCACTCGACGAGTGAACCGAGGACGTCATGCATCAGCGACCACCTCCATGAGGTCGGCGAAGGTCGCGAGCGAATGTCCCGCGACGAATGCGTCGACGAAGGGCAGCGAAGCCACGATGCCCGCCTGCACCGGAGCGTAACCCGGCTTCCCCCGGTGCGGATTGACCCAGACCACCCGGTGAGCCAGGCGGTGCAGACGTGCCATCTGAGCAGCCAACAGGCCCGGGTCGCCGCGCTCCCAGCCGTCCGAGCAGAGCACGACCACCGCGCCGCGCGCCGTGCCGCGCTGGCCCCACCGATCGAGGAATGCGCCGAGCACCTCGCCGAGGCGGGTGCCACCCGACCAGTCGGGGACCTGCTCCCCCGCCTCGCGAAGCGCGGCATCGGGGTCGAGCGCGCGAAGTGCGCGGGTCACCCGGGTCAGTCGGGTGCCGACGGTGAACACCTCGACGGTCTGCGGGGTGGCACGGACCCACACGTGGGCCAACCGGAGAAGCGCGTCGGCATACGACGACATCGAGCCGGACACGTCAAGCAGGACTACGACACGTCGAGGGCGGCGGCTGCGGCTGCGATGGCGGAGCCGACCAGGTTCGCCCCCCAGTCGCAGTTCCTCGCGCATCGTGCGGCGGGCGTCGATGTCGCCGCGGCGGGCGGGTCGGCGCCGGGGCGCGCGCCGCAGCGGAGGGCGGGGTCGCAACCGGGTGAACAGTTCGGCCAGCGCTGCCCGTTCGCTGGGCGTGAGGTCGGCGATGTCGCGGGTCCGCAGGATGTCGGCGTCACTGGCCGCCGCTCGGACGACGTCCACCAGCGACTCCGCCGGGGTGGCACCACCGGAGGTGTCGGTGTCGTCGAGGCCGGAGGTGGCGCGCTGTGCGGCTGGGCGCCGTGACGGGACCCGCCGGGGTAGTTCACGCGAGAACCACGACTCGAAGACCCGGTCGTAGGGGGTGATGTGGTCGGGTTCGGCGCACAGCGTGGCCCGCCCCGCCCAGTACACCCCGCCCGTGTCGGCCATCCCCACCAGGGACGCGGCCTCGACGAACGAACGCGATCGGTCCGTGGTGACCGGGACCCCGGCGCAACGCACGGCGAGGGCGAACCCGGCCAACACCCTCACGGCTGCGGTGTCGGTCACGGACTCAGCCCGCGAGGAGCCGGTCGAGGGAGTCGCGGACCCGGTCGATGTCCTCGCGGTACTTGCACACCGCGCCCAGCGTCGCAGCCGCGGTCTCGAGGTCCAGGTCGCTGCGCCCCAGTTCCATCAGTGCGCGCGTCCAGTCCAGACTCTCGGCGACGCCGGGCGGCTTGAGCAGTGGCCCGGACAGGATGCCCCTGGCCGGATCGCGCATTCGCTGGACAGCCGTCGCCACCTGTTCGGCGAGTCGGTCGCCGACGTCGGGGAGCCGGCGCCGGATGATCTCGACCTCACGCGCCAATCCGGGATGCTCGACCCAGTGGTAAAGGCAGCGGCGCTTGAGGGCGTCGTGAACCTCCCGGGTGCGGTTCGAGGTCAGCACCACCAGCGGCGGGCGAGCGGCGGTGACCGTGCCCAACTCGGGGATCGTGACCGACCCGGTCGACAGGACCTCCAGCAGGAACGCCTCGAACTCGTCGTCGGCGCGATCCACCTCGTCGATCAGCAGGACCGCGTTGTCGCTGCGCAGCGCCCGCAGGATGGGCCGGGCCAGCAGGAACCGTTCGCTGTACAGCGAGTCCTCGACCGCGTCGACGTCCAGGTCCTCGCCGGCCGCGCGGGTCGCCTCGACAGCCCGCAGGTGCAGCACCTGCCGGGGGAAGTCCCAGTCGTAGAGCGCCTGGGCGGCATCGATGCCCTCGTAGCACTGCAACCGCACCAGTTCGGCGCCCCGGGACAGGGCCAGGGCCTCGGCCAGCGCCGTCTTGCCGGTACCGGGCTCGCCCTCGATGAACAGGGGGCGACGCATCGCCAGTGCCAACCACGTCACGGTGGCCAGGCCGTCGTCGGCCAGGTATCCGGTGGCGGCAAGGGCAACTGCAAGGTCGCTAGCGGACCCGAGGTCGTCATCGGCCATGGGCGTCAGCATGCCCTGCACTTGAGAGGATGACGGCGTGAGGGTCTCGCTGTGTCAGATCGCGTCGACGTCCGATCCCGCCCACAACCTCGACCTGGTGGCCGACGGAATCGCCGCCGCAGCCGAGGCCGGATCGCGTCTGGTGGTCTTTCCCGAGGCCGCTCAGGCCCGCTTCGGCACCGATCTGCGGTCGATCGTCGAACCGTTGGACGGCCCGTGGGCGGCGGCGGTCAGGGCTGGCGCCGAGCAGGCCGGCGTGGTCGTGGTCGTCGGCATGTTCACCCCCGCACCGGACGGGCGGGTCTTCAACACCCTGCTGGTCACAGGCGCCGGCCTCGACACCCGCTACGACAAGATCCACCTGTTCGACGCACTGGGTCACCGCGAGTCCGCCACCGTCCACCCGGGTGAGCGGATGGTGTACGTCGACGTCGACGACATCCGGGTCGGCCTGGCCACCTGCTTCGACGTCCGGTTCCCGGACCACTTCCAGGCGCTGGCGATGGCCGGGTCGCAGGTGGTCGTGGTGCCCTCGTCGTGGGCGAGCGGTGTCGGCAAGGTCGAGCAGTGGGAGGTCCTCGTCCGGGCCCGGGCGTTGGACGCCACCACCTGGGTGTTGGCCTGCGACCAGGCCGATCCGACGGCCGCCGGGGTGGAGCCGATCGAGCAGGCGCCGGGCGGCGTCGGGCACAGCCTGGCGGTGGGTCCGTTCGGTGCGGTGGCGGGCCGCCTGGGCGAGGCACCTGGCGTCCTCACCGTCGAGATCGACCCCGCTCAGGTATCGCGGGCCCGCCAGGTGATGCCCGTCCTCGATCGCCCTCGGCACGCGCCGGTCATGCCCGGCTGAGTGTCGCCAGCCGCTCGACGGCCTGGTCGATGACCTGGTCCCGTTTGCCGAACGTGAAGCGGACCAGGTGGGCGCCGTCGGCGGGTTCTCGGTGGAACACCTGCATGGGCACGGCGACGACGCCACATCGGGCGGGCAGCTCGCGGCAGAACGTCACGCCGTCCACGCCTCCCAACGGGCGGATGTCGGCCGCCACGAAGTACGTCCCCTCCGACCCCATCACGTCGAATCCTGCCGCTGCCAGCCCCGCCCGCAGCCGGTCGCGCTTGCCCCGCATGGCGTCTGCCAGGTCGGAGTAGTAGCTGTCCGGTAGCGCCAGAGCTACCGCGATTGCGGGCTGAAAGGGGGCGCCGTTGACGTAGGTGAGGAACTGCTTGACGCGCATCACGGCGGCGACCAGAGCGGCCGGACCACACGCCCAACCGATCTTCCACCCGGTACACGAGAACGTCTTGCCACCGGACGAGATCTGCAGGGTCCTGTCGCGCATCCCCGGTCGAGTGGACAACGGGATATGGGTGCCGGACACCACGAGGTGCTCGTAGACCTCGTCGGTGACGGCGACGACGTCGTGCTGGACACACAGCTGGGCGATCACGTCGATCTCGTCACCGGTGAGGACGGTGCCCGTGGGGTTGTGCGGTGAATTGACGAGGACGACCCGAGTACGCGGGGTGAAGGCGGCGCGCAGGGCGTCGAGATCGGGAGCGAAGCGCGCCGGACCACCGTCGGCGGGCCGAGTCGGGCGCATCGGGACCGGGCGCATAACCGCTCCTGCCAGGGCGGCGGCCGCGGCGTACGAGTCGTACATCGGGTCCAGGCAGACGACCTCGTCCCCGGCCTCGCACAGCGCCAGAATGGCCGCGGCGACCGCCTCGGTCGCGCCCGCGGTCACGAGGACCTCGGTGTCCGGGTCGTAGTCGAGGTTCCAGAAGCGGCGCTGATGGGCGGCGATCGCCTGCCGCAGCGCGGGGATCCCGATACCGGGCGGGTACTGGTTGTGTCCGTCGCGGATCGCCCGGACGGCGGCGTCGAGCATCTCGGGCGGCCCGTCGAAGTCGGGGAAGCCCTGACCCAGGTTGATCGACTCGGTCGCCACGGCAAGGGCGGACATCTCGGCGAAGATCGTCGTCCCGAACGAGCGCATCCGGGCGACGCCATGCGCGGTGACAGGTGTGGAGCCATCGGGCATGACAGCGAGGGTAGGTGGGCCAGGTCGCCAGGTTTACGCAGCCCGAATACTCGCCTGACACCACGGCCACCTTCGGCGCGCAGGGTGTGGACATGACACTGCTGAGTGATCGGGTACTGCAGCGCCGCACCGTCCTGGGCGCCGTCGGGGCGCTCGGCGCGATAGGAGTGGGTCGATGCGCGCCCGACTCACCGGTGGAGACTGACGAGCCGACGTCACCGTCGAGCCCACAGCCATCGAGCCCACAGCCACCAGGCGCCACGCCGACGGGCGAGGCGCTCGGCACCTCGCCCGCAGCCCCGTCCGGCACCCAACCCGGACCCTCCTCGAGCGCCCTGTACGTCCCGCCGGCGACGGGCGACTGGCAGGCGGTGACCGCGGACGAGGTGGGTTGGGATGGGTCGGCCCTCGACGCCGCGGTGGAGTTCGCCGGGGACAACGCCAGCACCGCGATGATGATCGTGGTCGGTGGGCGGATCCTCGCCGAGCAGTACTGGTCGGGAACGGATGCCGGCGACACGTTGGACGTCGCATCGGTCCAGAAGAGCGTGACGTCGACCCTGGTCGGGATCGCCGCCGACAGCGGATATCTGAGCGTCGAGAGCCCGGTGACCGAGTATCTGGGCTCGGGGTGGAGCGAGGCCGGACCGAGTGAGGGCGCGATCGAGATCCGGCACCTGATGTCCATGTCCAGCGGCCTCGACGAGACCCTCCGGTTGGTGGCAGCGCCCGACACCACCTGGCTCTACAACACGCCGGCGTATGCGGTGCTGGCCGAGGTCCTCGACGCGGCGACCGGGTCGGACATCCAGCAGTTCTCGACCGATGTCCTGTTCGGCCCCATCGGAATGACCGCTGAGTGGCAACGACGTCGTTCGCTGGGGCGGGGCGCTCCGCAGGGACTGGTCATCACTGCCCGCGACATGGCCCGGTTCGGGCTGCTGATCCAGGCCCGCGGTCGGTGGGGCGGGCGTCAGATCGTGTCCCAGTCGTATCTGGCCTCGGCACTGGAGTCGTCACAGTCACTCAACCCCTCTTACGGCTGGTTGTGGTGGCTGAACGGGCAGTCCGCGTTTCGGCTCCCCGGGTCCGACCCGCGACTGGTCTCGGGACCACTCGTTCCCAGTGCGCCGGCGGACATGGTGTCCGCCATGGGGGCCGGCGACCAGCGGATCTACGTGTCGAGCGCTGACAACGTCGTCGTCGTCCGACAGGGCCGTCGTACCGGGCGGCGTGGTGACGAGGCGGTGTCCTCCTTCGACGCCCAATTGTGGGAGCTGATCGTGGCAGCGATGCCGCCCGGCTGAGCGCGTGCGGCGTGACCCTCACGCGTCCCACGACGCGGCCCGCGCGGAGCGACCTCGATCGACGACTCAGGTCGGCGTGAGCGGGGGGTGGCCGGACTCCCCGCCGTTCAGGCATGACGTTGTGAGCAACTACGGGGTCACGTGGTCCGCATCGCTGAGCGTCTCATCGGTCCTCGGTGTGGTGGTGGCGCCCTCGGGGTGGTCGTTACGGCGGCGCGGGACGAGCCCCTTGACGAGGACGATCGCGATGCCGACGACCAGCCCGAGGACCGCGCTGGCGAGGGTGCCGACGAACCACGACACCGCCGGTCCGATGGCGCCGGTGGCTGCCGCTGCGGCGTCCTCGGCGTCGTGGACCGCGTCGTAGGGGACGGACAGCCCCAACTCCGAGGCACCCGACAGCAGGATGTAACCACCGACCCACAGCATCGCGGCGGTGCCGACGATGGTGAGCGCCGTCAGCAGCCGCGGCATTGCCTTGACCAACCCGCGACCGAACAGCGCCACGCCTCGATTGGATCGTTCCGCCAGGCTCAGCCCGACATCGTCCATCTTCACGATCAGCGCGACGACACCGTAGACCAGTGCGGTGATACCTATCGCGACGACCACCAGGGTCACCGCTCGCGAGACGAACGGCTCGCTGATCACCTCGTTGAGGGAGATCACCATGATCTCGGCGGACAGGATGAAGTCGGTCCGGATGGCCCCCGACACGACGGTCTTCTCGTCCGGGAGCTCCGGCTTCTTGGCGGCGTGGGTGTCGGGCTGGTGCCTGAGTTTGTGCCACACCTTCTCCGCGCCCTCG
>JANNOG010000068.1:0-36315 GCA_031398915.1 Micrococcales bacterium
CGCCCACCACAGCCGCGGCGCCCGGTCAGGTGATCATCGTCGCCGGACCGTACCTGCTGCGGTGGGAGCTGGCCGGTGGGTTCGACCTGACCGCTCACCTGGTGGTGTCGGCTGCGGGCCTGCGACGGCGGTTCGCCGACGATGGTGACCCCAGGCCCGGCGCGTGGCAGCTGTACCTGGCCAGCTGTGATCCCGCCGCTCGCGCCGACCTGGTGGTTCGCTACGACCACCCCGATCGGCCGGCCGTTCTGATCGACCGGCTCGGCGACGACAGCGACGAGTCGGAGAGCGACCGGGTCAGGACGTGACGATGTCGGCGCCCAGGAAGAAGATGCCGGGATACCCGTCGGTCTCGAACCCCTCGCTGGGGTTGGACCGCAGTGTCGAGGCCTGGATGGACAACGTCCCCGTCAGGTCGTTGCTGACGAAGAAGACGGCGCCCCCGCCCTCGACTGCCTGGTTGTCCTCGATCAGCGTCCCGGACAGGGTGATGGTGAACCGGTTCCCGTCGGCGTAGATCGCCCCACCGCTGCCACCGCCGGGCGTACCCGGCTTTGCCGGATTGGCGCCCGATCCGACGGCCCGATTGCCGGTGAACACGCTGTTGAGGATGACCCACGACACCCCGATGCTGCTGATGCCGCCGCCGTTCGAGCAGGTCCCGGACCGGAACGTGCTGGACACGACATAGACCGGAAGGTCCTGTGACTGGTCGAGGGCGCGGATCGCCCCGCCGCCCAGATCGGGTCCGGTGGGGTCGCATCGGTTGCCGATGAACGTGGTGTTGACGACCTTGAGCCGACCGCCGCGGGCGAAGATCGCCCCGCCGCCGCCACCGTCTGTCGTGATGCCCGTCGAGTTGCCGTCGACCAGCGAGATGTTCTGGACGGTCAAGTGTGGATGGTCCTGGTCGTTGCACCGCGATGTCGTCCACCCCTGCGCCTCGTCGCAGGTGTTCATGTAGAGGATGCGCTGGTCCCTGCTGCCACTCAAGGTCACGAGGCCACCGCCGTCGATGGTCACCACTCGGGCTGCGGTGTTCACCACCTTGGCCGTGGTGTCCATGATGATCGTGATCGGTGACGGCCCGCACGAGAAGGTGATGACCCCGCCGCGCGCCACGGCGGCCACGACCGCTGCGGACGTGCATCCCGCCGGCGACCCGTCGCCGATCACGGTCGTCGGGTCGGAGGTGTCCGCGGCCTCGCCCTCGCCGCTGACCACGGCGGCGCCGACCGGATTGCCCGCCCGCGCCGCTCCTGCCGGGGGAGGAGGCTGCTCCGCCGGTGGCGGCGCCGATTGTGCCGGGGCCGGGATGAGCGGCGCCTCGCTGGTAACCGGCGGGCCCACGGGTGATGCGTCCGACGGTTCGGGTGAGCTGTCGGACGCCGGTGGCTCGGGCGTCGACGTCACCTGCAGCGCAGCGAGCGTGCTGGTCGGCAACCCCGACGACTGCGCCAGGCCACACCCGGCGAGGCCTGCGCCGAGGCACGCGGCCAGCACCACAATCCATGGGGCATGTCCGCCGTGAGATCGCTTCACTCCGTCACCGTAGCGACACGGGCGGACACAATCTGGTTATCCGACTAGTCGGCCCCGCAACCCGTCGTATTCGGCCCATAGTGTCGCCGGCAGCCGGTCGCCGAACTTGTCGAACCAGGCCTTGATCCCGGGCAGCTCGGCTGCCCACTCGTCGACATCGACCCGCAGACAGGCCTTCACCTCGTCCACCGTGACGTTGAGTCCCGAGGTGTCGAGCGACTCGACCGTCGGCACGCGGCCGATGGCCGTCTCACGGGCGGCCGCATTGCCCTCCAACCGGTCGACGATCCACTTCAGCACCCGGGAGTTCTCGCCGAACCCGGGCCACAGGAACCGCCCGTCCCGATCCCGGCGGAACCAGTTGACGTAGAAGATCTGCGGAAGCTTCGAGGCGTCCGCGGTCTTGCCCATATCGATCCAGTGCGAGAAGTAGTCGCCCGCGTTATACCCGATGAAGGGGAGCATGGCCATCGGGTCACGGCGCACGACGCCCACCCGGCCGGCCGCGGCAGCCGTCGTCTCACTGGACAGCGTCGCCCCCATGAACACGCCGTGCACCCAGTCCCGCGCCTCGGTGACCAGGGGCACCGTCGTCCGGCGCCGGCCGCCGAACAGGATGGCCGAGATCGGAACCCCCTGCGGATCGTCGTACTCCGATGCGAGGACCGGGCACTGGCGGATCGGAGTGCAGAATCGACTGTTCGCATGACTGGACAGGTCCTGTGACGACGGCGTCCACTCCCGACCCAACCAGTCGGTGAGGTGATCGGGTTTGCGCGGCGTCATGCCCTCCCACCAGACGTCCTGGTCGTCGGTCAGCGCCACATTGGTGAACAGCGAATTGCCCTGCGCGATGGCACGCATGGCATTGGGGTTGGTGTCCCACCCGGTACCCGGCGCGACCCCGAACAATCCCGCCTCGGGATTGACGGCGTACAACCGGCCGTCGGCACCGAAGCGCAGCCACGCGATGTCGTCGCCCAGGGTTTCGACCTTCCACCCCGGAATGCTCGGTTCCAGCATTGCGAGGTTCGTCTTGCCGCAGGCGCTGGGGAACGCTCCCGCGATGTAGTGCACCGAGCCGTGCGGTGAGGTGAGCTTGAGGATGAGCATGTGTTCGGCCATCCAGCCCTCGTCACGCCCGATCGCCGACGCGATACGCAGTGCGTAACACTTCTTGCCGAGCAGGGCGTTTCCGCCGTAACCCGATCCGTACGACCAGATCATCCGTTCCTCGGGGAACTGGACGATGTACTTGGTCTCGTTCGAGGGCCAGGGGGTGTCACGCTCGCCCGGCTCCAGCGGCGAGCCCACCGAGTGCAGGCACGGGACGAAGTCGGCGTCGGAGTCCTCCATCGCCCGCAGGACCTCGGTTCCCATCCGGGCCATGATCTTCATCGAGCACGCCACGTACGCGCTGTCGGTGATCTCGACGCCGAACATCGGATGTTCCGCCTCGACGTGACCCATGACGAACGGGATGACGTACATCGTTCGCCCGCGCATGCATCCCTGGTAGAGGTCGAGGAGGATCTCCTTCATCTCCTCCGGCGGGAGCCAGTTGTTCGTCGGCCCGGCATCGGCCGAATCGACCGAGCAGATGAATGTGCGGTCCTCGACGCGAGCGGTATCGGTCGGGTCGGATGACGCCAGGAAAGAGCGCGGTTTACCGCTGAGGCGAACCAGGGTTCCAGCCTCCACCAATCCGTCGGTGAGGCGGGTCCACTCGTCGTCGGAGCCGTCGCACAGATGGACGGCGTCCGGCTCGGTCAGTGCGGCGATCTCGGTCACCCACTCGCGTAACCGGACGTGAGTGGTGAACAGGCGGTCGAGGTCGGTCGTCATTGGCGATCCTCCGACAATGCACCCACCACATCGATCTCGGGCTGATCGATGTGGTCCGGGTGCCCAGGGTGAGGTGAACCGTAAGCTGCTGCGCGCCGGGTCACCATGGGTGCAAGCGCACGGACATCCGTGAGAACCGTCACGATGTGATCTCGCTCGCCCGGCGGCGTCACATCACAGGTCGGGCCCGCTCAGGTCGACGCGCGTGGCGGCGTCGCCGACCGCCCTGTAGCGTTCGACCGCTGCCCCAGTCCCTGGCATCCCTTGGTGAATGCTGGGTAGACGTCCTTCGGCGGCGCCTCTCGTGAGCACTAATGTGCGGGCAATTCCGCGGAGAGGATGTGTCGACCATGCCCACCACAGTCGGTGAAGCCCTGGAGCGGTTGTGCCAGGACGCCGTCCGAGCCCTGCCCGCCGCCGGCGCCGGCGTCTGCATGATGAGCCCGGCAGGTGGGGTCATGGGTGTGGCAGCGGCGTCGGACGCGACCAGTCGAGAGCTGGAAGAGCTGCAGTTCTCGATGGGCGAGGGGCCGTGCGTCGACGCATTCGCGCTGCGTCGGCCGGTCTACGAACCCGACCTGGTGACGCCGGTGAGGTCACGCTGGCCGGGCTACGCACCCGCCGCCTGCGAGCGCGGGGTGTTGGCCGTGTTCGCTTTTCCGCTGCAGGTCGGCGATGCCTGCGTCGGTGTGCTGGACGTGTATCGGCGCCAGACCGGGGCCCTGTCGCCGGAATCGACCTCGCAGGCGCTGACATTCGCCGACTACGCGCTGCACACCCTGCTCAACGGCCACGAGGCGGCTGGTGACGATCGGTCACCCGGCGACCTGGGCCACGCTCTCGACTACCGGGTCGAGCTGTACCAGGCTCAAGGCATGACCATGATCGACCTCGGTGTCGGTCTCGACGAGGCCATGGCCCGGCTGCGCGCGCACGCCTTCGCGACCGAGCGCGATCTGGGGGCCGTGGCCAGAGACGTCATCACCGGTCGACTGCGACTCGAGGTAGATCATGCGTAATCAGGCTTGCGTCACCGAGGCTCCGTCCTGGAGAGAGCAATGAGGGAAGTATCGCCCGTACGATTGTCCGAGGTCTTCGTCGAGTTCGCCGACACACTGGTCGACGATTTCGATGTCGTCGAATTCTTGCAAACGGTCACCGTGCGTACCGCCGAGTTGGTCGGTGTCTCCGCAGTCGGTCTGCTGTTGGCCGATCAGGGTGGACAGCTGCGCTTCATGGCGGCCTCTGACGAGGCCACGAAGATGCTCGAACTCTTCCAGCTGCAGCACCGTGAGGGGCCCTGCCTGGAGGCCTTCCGCAGCGGGAGGCCGGTGGTCAACGCCGACCTGAGGACCGCCTATGTGCAGTGGCCCCGCTTCGCACCCCGCGCCGTCGAGACCGGCCATCGGTGGGTGCACGCCATTCCACTGCGATTACGTAGCGAGGGGATCGGCGCCCTGAACCTTTTCGGTGTCGACTCCCAGATGTTGAGCCCGGCCTCGGTCGCGATCGCCCAGGCACTCGCCGACGTCACGACCATCGGGCTGCTGCAGGAACGCACGATCCGCCGGGGCGAGAAGTTGACCGAACAGCTGCAGGGCGCGTTGAACAGCCGGGTCACCATCGAACAGGCCAAGGGAGCCCTCGCCAGGGTGCACAACGTCACGGTGGATGCCGCATTCGAGCTGCTCCGGGGCTACGCGCGCAACAACAGCCGCAAGTTGGCCGACGTCGCCCAGGCTGTCGTCACCGACCCGCGCAGCGTTCCCGAATTGATGCTCACCTGAGTCCAGCCAGCCGGTCGATCAGCCCGGGCAGGTCGACGAAGGCCATCCGGATACTGGAATCGCTGCATCCGTAGGGCAGCAGCAACGTCCGTCCGTGGGCGATCGCGCCGCACGAGTACACGACGTTGGGAACGTATCCGTTGCGCTCCTCGGCATCGGGGCGCAGCAGCGGTTCGTCCAGGTGAGCGATCACACGGGTCGGGTCGTCGAGGTCCAACAGCACCGCGCCGATCGCATACTCGCGCATCGCACCGACGCCATGAGTCAGCACCAACCACCCCGCGGCGGTCTCGATCGGCGAGCCGCAGTTTCCGAGCTGGACGACCTCCCACGGTCGCCGAGGGCGTTGCACCGTCACCGCCTCGTCCCAGTCCACGCCGTCGGCCGACGACGCGATCGCGTTGTTCTCTCGGTCCCAGCGTGACACCGCCAGATAGCGACCGCCGATTCGGCGCGGGAACAACGCCATTCCCTTGTTGGTCGCCGTGTGGCCGGTGAACGGGCTCGCGTGGAAGGTGAGGAAGTCATCCGTCCGGAATCGCGCCGAGGCGATCCGTGCACCGTCGAACGCGGTATACGTGCCGAGATACGTCGAGCTGCCCCCGTCGGTGAACCGAACGAAACGCGCATCCTCGACGCCGTTGCTCTCGGTCGTCGCGACCGGGCCCAACGTCCGCTCGGAGAGGTCCGTCGCCGGGTCGAACTCGATGCTGTACGTACGGTCGTCACCGGAGCCGGCGCGGTGGCTGCCGTGACTGGCCCACGGCGACCGGGGGTCGAGCAGCACCGTCGGTTCGGGGCTCTCGGTGAACGTTCCCGACAGGAACACGATGCTGGAGATGTGACCCTCGCCGACCGCGCGTGCGCTCATCACGAACCTCAGGCGCGCCGGGTCGGGGTCGGGTATCGGGTGAGCCACGACGGACGGATTGAAGAGGGCGGCGGCCTCCAGCGCGTACTCCTGGGTGAAGTACGCCCCGATCAGTCGCTGCTGGTCGGTGGTCAGCCCGACGCTCAGTGCGGCGTCGAGGTCAGGCCGCGACCGCACCGCCTCGAAGTGGCGTCGCAGCAGCTGCTGATAGTCGCGGTGCCGTGGCGTGAACGAGTCGAGCCGCTCCAGTGCCTCCCGAGTCTCGGCGTCGCTCATCGCCAGGCAGCGGTGAATGACCGCGGCAGCCCGAGACACTCCGGGTGAGGTGAGTTCCTGGCCGGGCACGAACAGTTTGGCGAGCACCCGGCCGGGGTCCGGGCGCATCACCAGGTCGGCGCGGCGCACCAGGTCGTGTCGGACGAGCGAGGTCACGCGGGGGTGGGTTCGAGGCGCTGTGCGTGCAACATGGTCGAGATCATCGCAAGGGTCGACTCGGCGCCCTGATTCTGGTTGCGGCCGTGCTCCTCCAGGCCGTCGAAGCAGCCGCCGGACTGCTCGTCCCGCATCACCACCCCGACGTCGTTGACGCCGCCGAACCATGCCGCGCACTGCAGCAGCGCGTCGTGCCACTGCCGGTCCCCGGTCACGTCGCACGCCCTGGCGCAGGCATCGGCCAGCGTCGCGACCTCGATCGGTTGCTGGTCGAAGCCCGGTCCGGTGTCGCCGGGCCCCCGCCCGGCTACCGGAGTGACGGACAGGTGCCCGCCGGTGGTCTCGACAGCCCACAACCACTCCAGCAATGCGAGCCCGTCGCGGATCAGGCTGTCGTCGTGCAGCACGTCGCCGGCTGCCATCAGAAGATCGGGAACGACCGCGTTGGCATACGTCAGCCGGGCCTCGGGCCACGGCCAGGCCGAGTCCGAGCCAGGTCGTCCCGTTGCCGACACCGCATCGCGCAGCAGATCCGCAGCTGTGGCGTGGCCAGGGTCGACCCGGAGTACCTGCGCGGCACCCAAGCCGGCGAAGGCCATGGCCCGTGGCCATGGTGAGCGCAGTCGGGCACTGCGATCGAACAGCCGCAGTGCGACCGAGGAGCGCTGCTCGTCGCGGCTGCGGGCGGCGGTCGTGCCCAGCCCCCACAGGGCACGGCCCCAGCAGTCCTCGACGCCGTACTCGCCGTGGCGCACGCCGTCGACGTCACAGCGGTTGACGATGCGGCCGTGTGCGTCCTGGCTCTCGGCGACGAAGCGCAGGTAGACCTCCGCGAGCTGGGCGAGCCGGCCATCCGGGGTGGCGAAGCGGCCGCCCACCTCCTCGTGGCGGGCGAGGACGATCAAGCCCCGAGCGACATCGTCGACGCAATAGCCGTGCTCGCGTCGCGGCGAGGTGTACTCGGCGTGTTCGAACAGTCCGATGCCGTCGCTCAGCGCCACCAGGTGCGAGAACACCGGTGCGACTTCGCTCATGCCACCACGGCCAGCGTGTCGTACCCGGCGGTGAGGGTGTCGGCCAGCGTCGCGTAGCGCGCGGCCACGCTGCTCCACGACAGTGAGGGAGCCATTGCACCCGCGCGAGCGGACAGGTGCGCGGCCATCGACGAATCACCCAGCACGGCGGTCAGTGCGGCCGCGATGGCCTGTGGATCGCGTTGATCCACGACGAGGCCGGTGCCGCCCCCCAGCAGTTCGACCGCGTGCGGGAACCGCGTCGAGACCACCGGTCGCCCCGCCGCCACGGCCTCGATGAGCACGCCGGACGTCACCTGCTCGACCGAGTCGTAGGGGAGGAGGACGACGGCCGCCCCCTTGATCAAGGTTCGCAGCCGCGCCTCGGTCAGATAACTGTCCTCGAAGATCACATCGTCGGCCACGCCGAGTTGTTCGGCCCGGCGGACCAGCATCGAGCGGTAGCGCTCGCCCTCGTATTCGAGCACCCGGGGATGTGTCTGCCCGGCGACGACGTAGGTCGGCCGAGGATCGAGGTCCAGCATGGCAAGCGCCTCGATGCCCCACTCGATACCTTTGCCCTGGCCGAGCAAGCCCCAGGTGAGGATGTACGGGCGGCGCCGGGCGTCGGTGAGCCTGGCCGGTCGCAAGGACGACACCAGGGCATCGGCGGCACCGTGCGGGATGACCAGAACGAGGTCGGGGTCGACGAGGTAACCGTCCAGCAGCCGGTTGCGTGCCGTGTGGGTCATCGTCACGAGGGCTGTGCTGGCATCGAGGACGCCCTGGAGAACCTGGCGTTGGTGCTCTGTCGGGTGGGTGAGGACGGTGTGCAGCACGGTGACCACGGGGACGGTGACATGGGCGAGGACCGCGACGATGTCCTCACCGTCCAGCCCGCCATAGATTCCGTATTCGTGCTGCATGACCACCATGTCATAGGTATTGAGGACGGCGGCGGTGACGGCCGGTGCCTCCACGTCCGTCACCAGTTGATGTGACACCCCTGACATCGCGGGTTGCACGTCGTCCACCACCCGAATGACGTCGACAATCGTGCCGTGGCGGGTAAGGGCATTGACCAGTGACCGGGTGAATGTGGCGAGACCGCACTGCGTCGGCGGGTAGGTACTGATCATGGCCCAGCGAGGTGCGAATCGATCTACGAGCTGTGTCATATCAATCTCCTCAAGCGAATCGGCACGGGGTCGAAATGCACTCCCACCCTCTAGGGACGGTAGCAGCATTATTCTCAGCCGCAATTCGAGGAGATGTCAGTCACAATTCCCTGCTGACAATCTGTTCATAAACCCCCTCGTATTCCCTGATCATCCGGTCGGAACTGAAGCGTGCGCCGGCATGGGCGTGTACCCGGCGACGATCCAAGGTGGCTGCCCGCTCGACGGCCAATGTGGCGGACGTCACGTCCTCGACCAGGAAACCCGTGATCCCCTGGTCGACGACCTCGGGCATGGCGCCCCGGTCGTAGGCCACGACGGGCGTGCCACAGGCCATTGCCTCGACCACCGACAGGCCGAACGGCTCGGCGAAGGCGATCGGGTGCAGCAGGACCGCGGCCGACCCGAGGATCTCGGCGCGCTCCGCCGGTCCGACCGAGCCGAGGTAGCGCACGGCATGACCGTCGATATGGGGGCGGACCTGCTCGTCGAAGTACTGCTGGTCGGCCACGATGCCGCAGATCACCAGGTGGCGGCCGGTGGCCCGGGCGATGGCGACGGCTTCGGCGGTGCCCTTGTCCGGATGGATGCGGCCGAACACGACCAGGTCTGATGTCGGGTCGGTGCGCAGCGGCAGTTCGGACAGCTCTATCCCGTGATAAATGGTGGCGATGTAATCGAGGTCGGGCGAGCGGTCGGCGTCGGATATCGACACGAACGCGGAATCTGCTTGCGCATATGCGGGCAGGATGGCCGGCCCGCTGAAGCCGTGAATGGTGGTGACCATCGGGGCACGGCAATGGGCCGAGAAGGCCAGGGGAAGCCAGTCGAGGTGGTTGTGGACGATGTCGAATTCGGCTGACCGGGCGAGTGCGTGTGCGACGTGCAACGCCTCGGCGACGCGTCCGTCCACTCCGCTGTCCTCGGCGTAGCCACGCGGGCACGGTCCGTCCAGGTGGGCCGTGGTCAGTGAATCGCCAGTGGCGAACAACGTGACGTCGTGGCCTCGCGACACGAGGCCCTCGGTCAGCAGACTGGTGATCAGTTCCCACGGGCCGTAGTGGCGCGGTGGGGTGCGCCACGCCACGGGGCCGAGCATCGCGATCCTCACGTGCGACCGTAGCCCGAGTCGCCGCAGCCCGTACGGTAGGCAGGTGACCCATCCTCACCCCGAACTAGGGCCGCCGCCGAAACTGCCCGCCAATGGTCTGCGGATCACCCCGCTGGGCGGGCTGGGCGAGATCGGCCGCAACATGACGGTGTTCGAACACCAGGGCAAGCTGCTGATCGTCGATTGTGGCGTGCTGTTCCCCGAAGAACACCAGCCCGGCGTCGACCTGATCCTGCCCGATTTCACGTCCATCCGGCACCGTCTTGGTGACATCGTCGCCGTCGTCCTCACCCATGGCCACGAGGACCACATCGGTGCCGTGCCATACCTGTTGCGTGAGCGAAAGACGATTCCGCTGGTCGGCTCGGCATTGACGTTGGCGTTCATCGACGCGAAGGTCAAGGACCACAAGATCAAACCGGTCACCGACCAGGTGGCCGAGGGGGACCGGCGGACGTTCGGTCCGTTCGAGTTGGAGTTCCTGGCCGTCAACCACTCGATACCCGACAGCCTGGCCGTCGCGATTCGGACCCGGGCCGGCCTGGTTCTGCACACCGGTGACTTCAAGATGGACCAGTTCCCTCTGGACGACCGGTTGACGGACCTGCCCGGATTCGCCCGCCTGGGTGACGAAGGGGTCGACCTGTTCATGGTCGATTCCACCAACGCCGAGGTCCCCGGCTTCACGTTGTCCGAGCGCGAACTGACGCCGGCGATCGAGAAGGTGTTCCGCACCTCTCCGGGGCGAGTCATCGTGTCGAGCTTCGCCAGCCACGTGCACCGGATCCAGCAGGTCTTGGATGCGGCGTCGGCACACGGCCGCAAGGTCGCGTTCGTCGGGCGTTCGATGGTGCGCAATATGCAGATCGCGTCCGAGCGGGGCTACCTGACGATTCCGGCGGGCCTGGTCGTCGATATGAAGACGCTGGAGAAGTTGCCGCCCAATCGGGTGTGCCTGGTGTGCACCGGGTCTCAGGGTGAGCCGATGGCGGCGCTGTCCCGGATGGCCAATCGCGACCACGAGATCCGGGTCGGTGACGGTGACACCGTCCTTATGGCCAGTTCGCTGATCCCCGGAAACGAGAACGCGATCTACCGGGTCATCAACAATTTGACCCGCTGGGGTGCCAACGTCGTCCACAAGGGCAATGCCAAGGTCCACGTGTCAGGCCACGCCAGCGCGGGAGAGCTCGTCTACTGCTACAACATCGTCCGCCCGTCCAACGTCATGCCGGTCCACGGTGAATGGCGCCACTTGCGGGCCAACGCCGACCTGGCGATCGCCACCGGGGTCAAGCCCGACCGGGTGGTGCTGGCCGACGACGGCGTGGTCGTGGATCTGGTCGAGGGTCTGGCGCGCATCGTCGGCAAGGTGCCCGCCGGCTTCGTGTACGTCGACGGCGCCAGCGTCGGTGAGATCACCGAGGATTCGCTGAAGGACCGCCGCACCCTGGCCGAGGAGGGCGTCATCACCGTCGTCTGCCTGGTCGACACCGACACCGGGACCCTGGCCGAGCCGCCCGACTTCTTGGCCCGCGGCTTCATTCATGACGCCAAGACCTTCGAGCCGGTCGTGGCGCTGATCACCGAGGCGCTGTCCCAGGCTGCCCGCGAGGCGATCGGTGACCCCCGCCAGCTGGAGGGCCTCATCGCCCGGACCGTGGGGCGCTGGGCGCAGCGCTCGCACCGGCGTAGTCCGCTGATCATCCCGGTGGTCGTCGAGGCCTGAGCCGTTACCCGGAGGCGGGTGGCGCGGATCGTCCGCTACGCTGGGCCGCTGCCGCTGCACCAGGGCGGCCCTGCGCCCGTAGCTCAACGGATAGAGCATCTGACTACGGATCAGAAGGTTGGGGGTTCGAGTCCCTCCGGGCGCACGTACGGTTGAGACAGGAAAGCCCAGGTCAGCGGATGCGCCGACCTGGGCTTTCGTCCTGCCCGGGCAGATGGACCGGCCGGTAGCCGGATGGGCGACATCAGTAACCACGGCCCGGTAGTGCCTTGACCTACGACCGCCAACCTGGCATCCGCCCGCGGGCACGACGCTCGACGCCCTCAACACGGGGCGCAACGCTCGAACATCGATACCCGTGATGACGTCCGGTCAGCTCTCGCCGCGTACGGCCCGGTCGACCGCCCCCACTGCGTGCATTGCGCTCTCCTCCCCGACCGCCAGAACGGCGAGTGTCATGTCGACCACCGGGTAGTGGCGGAGCATGGCACTGGTACCGACGTTCACGCCCTCCTTCCAATACCGCTGCACCCGCCCGGCTCCGTCGGTGATGAACTCGAACCCGTACCCGGTGAGGTACTCGCCGTCGGCAACTGCGCTGTGCCGCTCCTTGGGTGACAGAAGCTCCGCCGTCAGCTCGGACCCGAGCAGCCGGCCGTCGACGATCGCCCGGTGGAAGGCGATCAGGTCGTCGGCGGTCACGTGCGCGCCGCCGTCGGGGCTGCCGATCGGCGGATAGGAGTAGACACTGCGCCGCCAGCCGGTGACCACACCGGCGGCGTCGCGGATCGCCTCCACGCCCTCGGCGACGTCGGGTTCGACCACGTCCATGCTGAAGAAGCCCGACCTCGCCATGCCGGCGCGTGAGAAGACCTGGTCGGTGACGTATTCGCGGTACGTCGTTCCGGTGGCCCGCTCGATCATGAGCCCCAAGAGCACGAAACCGACGTTGCAGTACCGGCAGCCTTGCCCCGGTGCGAAGGTGGGCGGCTTGTGGGCGAACTGGGGCAGGAAGTCCCTGGTCTGCCTGATCGCATAGTTCGGCCGGTCGACGAACAAGTCCTCGTACCGTTCACCTTCCTCTTCGTCGGCGTCGTCGGCGATACCGGAGGTGTGTGTCAACAGGTGGTACGGCGTGATGGCCGGGGAGATTGTCGTGCCCGCCAGCCCGAGATAGTCGATCGTCGAGGTGTCGAGCGCGAAGGCGCCCCCTTCCACCAGCTGCAAGGTTGCCATCGCCGTGAAGAGCTTGGTGATCGACGCGGTGTCGAACCGTGTCCCCCGGGTGACGGGGGCGCCCCAGGCCCGGTTGGCGTACCCGTGTGCGCTCGCGAGCAGCTCATGCCCGCCTTGGCTGATGACCACGACACCCGAGAACTCGTCCCTGGCCTCGAGGTGCTCGAGCAGGTCGCGAACGGGATCGAGGTCGACGTGCTGGCTGTCCATGGTCCTATTCTCCAGATTTTCAGGCCGAGGGTGACGACGCCGAGAATGCCATTCCCGCCATGCTCTTCGATCGATATCTCCACCTGGGCACCGTCGTTCGAGGCACTGATCGTCAGCTGTCGGGACCCGCGATCGCAGAACGTGCTCTCCATCATCCAAGAGAATGGGATCGTCCTGAAGGGGTGTCACGTGATGGCCGGTGGCCGCGCGCTCGAGCCCAAGATGACCGTGCGGGAAGTTGCGGCCTGGCGGTCTTGGAACAGCCGAATTCGCGGGCGCTGGATCAATTCTGAAGGCGATCGCCGCCTTGGCACGGTCCGCGAGTGGACCCAAGCGAGTTATCGAAGATCGCCGCACTGGCGACCGCTTGAGACGCGCTTAGGGCGGCCGCACCTCGCCACCGCCGAGGAAGGTCGACCAGTGATGCCTGGCTAGCTGGCGCGATCATCGGGCCCGGCCCGCAATATGGGCCTTGCCACCCATCGGCTTGCGCGGTAACGTTGCAAGCGCTTGCACCAACAGGGGAAACTGCTCTAACGGCCAGGGTTCACCTCCACACCTATCGATGATCGTGGCAATCCACGCCGGCCGGACCGGTGCTGAAACTGATCACGCACCCGCCTGGTGGGTTGGTGAGTGCGGATTCTGTTCACAGTGATTGCCGATGATCGACGCACCCACCGGCATCTCAAAATCAGCCTCGATGAAGAGCGAAGAAGGGTCGTGCTCATGTTCCGATCTGTCCGCCATCCGTTCACCTCGTTTCTCGTGGTCCTCACCGTCGGTAGTCTCGTCGCACTCAGTAGTCCACATATCGCCGCTGCCGATGATGGTTGTGGCACCGGAACCAATGGTTCGGTGAAGACTCGCGATGCGGAACGCATTCCCTTTGGTCGTCGTGTCATCACGATTCCCGCCGCTTATACCATATCCGCCGACACGTGTAATGCAACGGCCACGGCGACCCGAATTCGCGAAGAGGTCAACCGCATTAGCCGTGACCAGAAAAGGGTGGAAACGGTTGCCACTCTCGGCACCCTTATCGGATGGCTCATTTCGCCAGCAGGCGCAGCAGCAGTAGGCGGCTCAGGATTCATTCTCTCGAACGATATCGAGAGTGCGAAAGTACGATTGAACAGCATCGCGAATGCTATTCAAGAAGCCAGCCAGCGTTGCGGGAATCGCGGCATCGTCTACTCGGCTGGCATTAATCCTGCCGGCCGGACACTTTATGCCTCCAATTTCGCCTGTCAAGTGAGTAACAATAAGGACCTGGACCCCGATTTTCCCGACATCTCGGATCTCAGTCCACCCACGTCCGACCTGGTCCCCGGCCCAGAGCCCGACGGCGGGACGCCGTGTAGTGACGATCAAAACAATCTCTACTTCTCGCACAACGATGCTCTCGACCAGTACTGGATGGATACGTTCGAGAGCTCATCCGGAAATAGCTTCACCTTCCGTCGCTATCAGTGGAACGAAAGCACGGGCGATTATGATCTCGATCAAGGGACGTTCACCCAGGAGTGCGGACCCGCACCGAGCTCCACGGTCACCGTTTCTGTCACGACGAGCAGCACGTTCGACAGCTGCGGCCCGTTCGACTGTCCTGGCCTCTACCGGTCGGACGAAGTGACCTACGAGATCAGCACCCTGTCCGTCCCGGAAGGGACGACGCCTACCCTGGAGACGCCGTTCAGTTCGTTCGGCCGACGGGACTATGACGGAACGTACGAACCGTCGCTGTCGTGCAACGAGGTCTACGTATGGAATGCCAGCGTGCACGACGGCTATCGACAGGCCGTTGTCGTGTTCCGAGCAGCGGACGGGTCCGAGGTCCAGCGGATCACACTGCCGGGCGAGTGGCGGTCGGGCACCGAGAGCTACTCGGGTTCGGACTGCGGATACGGTGACGCCTATGTGACGTCGACCTGGAGTGCCGACTTCACTCTGGCTATCAGCGCTCCCTAGCGGTTTCGCCGTAGCACGCAGCTCCAGTCACGTCACAACGAACTCCAGACGCATCCGACCGTGTGTCGAACATCCGGCGACCAGCCGCGGCCCGACGGGCTGCACACGTGTCGCCGGATGTTCGGCCGGTGGCGCCGGCGCATCCGGTCCGGCGCTTTCGGTGCCCTCGGCAGGCGTGGCGATCAGTCCGTCGGCCAGCCCCTTGACGTCACACCGACTTCGCGATCGACCAAAGAAACGGACCGCGTTGCCTTGCCGCTGGAGCCCGACACCCAAGGAGCGCCTCGGCGCCGTGTCAATTGGCGGCGGAGTTCGCGCCCTGGGTGGCTCAGGGCCTGATCTCGCTGGTCGGGGGACAAAATCCGTAGCTCACGAAGCAATCGTGACCCTCTCGGGCATTCGCCGTTAACCCGCACTTTGGCCGCATGACGACCACCAGGCACCAGGTGCAGACTTCGAGCGGCAGTCCTTCGACGAGGTCTTCGACGACACCTACGCCGAACTGCACGAGCTCGGAAAGCCGATCATCATCGGCGAGACGGCGCCTGCCGAAGAGGGTGGCGACGCTCATGCCGTGGACAGTGGTGTCCGCGTCGCGGGCATGTGGAAGGGGACCCTCGCACCATCTATACGGAGTTCGGCGGGTCTCCAGGGATGCCAGACACGTTGGTAATGACTCACCCCGGCTTGGCCACCACAAGACCCCCTGACCCCCTGACCGCCTGGCCGGCGTGGGCGGCCACTCGGCCTCGATGGCAGGGGCCGACTTCTGGAGGCTGTGGCGTGCTGGCTGGATCGTAAATCAGATCCGATTTTCAAAGAATAGAAAGCAGCTGCCTCCGGCCCCGCCGGGCCAGAGGCAGCTGCTCGGTCGATTCAGGCGAACCTAGGCTATTGCCACGGCACACGTCTGCGCCGCAAGGGCCACTTGTGCCTGTCGGGGTGCGACCACCGGTGCATTGGGCGGGCCATTGAGCGGTGGCGGCGGGGGACAGTCGGCAGGGCAGTTGGCGACAGCGGCCTTGGCCCTGCAGGCGCGCACGTTGTTGTGATAGACGGCCACTGCCACCGCTATCCCCGCAACGTAGCCAATGCTCACGGCGATCAGACATGCGCCAACCCAGATCGTTGTGGCGAAGCACATGGCCGAACCAGCAATGAGCGCCTGAACCCAGAACAGGATGTCGTTGTTGTATTTGGTTTCAGCGTCGATAAGGCACTGCTGCAGCGCCACACATGCCGGGTTGGGAGGAGCTGGCTGTCCCGGAGCTGGCTGTCCCGGAGCTGGCTGTGCCGGAGCTGGCTGTGCCGGAGCCTGCTGAAAGTTGGCCAATCGTTGGGCGTCCACCCCCGCCTGCGTTGCGGGGTCCAGGGCTGCAGCGCGAGCATCAGCCTCGGTGGAGAAGATGCCCAGCGACTGGAGGAGCTTCTGCGAACCATCCGGAAGTCCCTCGCCGGTGAGCTCAGTCGTGAGAGCTGCCATGTAAGAGGTGGAGGATGGAGTGGTGAATACCCGAGCGGTGGTTGTTGCAGTCAGCGGACCGTTAGGGGTCGCCACAGATACATCGTGATCTGGTCGTGGCGCGGAGGCGATCTCGGTCACAGCCGTCACGGCATCTTGCGGAGGAGCTCCGGCCACCAGAGTCGTGAGGTTTGCGGCGACCATGCGACCGGTGGCATCGAGACTGGGAACGATGATCTGGCTGGCGGCGTCAAAAGTACTGAACAAGATCTGCCCAGTGGCATCCTGGTCCTGCTGTGCAATAGCCGCCATATCAGCTTGAGAGGTGTCCGTGTCCGTCTCCGTGTCCGACGTTGCGGTCGCTGATTCAAGAGCTACCGTTGTCGTAGTGACGGCGCTGGCTTGTTGGGTACCGGCAATGCTTGTTGCCGCAGCCGTGAGCAATACGAGAAGAACACGTCGAGCCGTCCGAATCTTCACTGGGAATCTCCTTCGGTTGGGGACTTCAGGCTGCATCCGGCCCGTGCCCTTTGACAACCCCTGAGACGGTTTCATTTCTGTTCACACACTATTTGCTCAACGTTCACTTGCCACATCGAGGGATCAATCCTGTACTCTTTCGTGTTGTTTAAGGGTCTGGGTAAACTAACCCCGGGCGGGCGGACATCTATCCTTCCGCCCGTGGCGTTGTGTGCGGGACACCGAACAACTGTCACGCCGTGGGCGGCCAACGACATCGAATCCCGCGCAAGTCGGCTCGCCCGCTGCACGAAGGGGATCTGACTACCCGTTCGAGGCCGAGTTCGCCTGCAGCGGCGACCAACCAACAGTGTCCTTCGACCTACCGGCGGGTTCGTACTCGTTCCTCGTCCGTTCAAGGTCCGACGAGGGTGTCACGCCATTCGCCGGCACATGGGAGCTGCGGCCTGGCATCGCCTATTCCAGCTGCTTCTACATCATCGAAACGTTCGGCTGACGATGAGTGATGGCGGCACCAGGCACCTCTTCGATCCGCACTAGAGGTCGTCGAGACCGATGAGCCCGTCTTGGAGAGCGCGGGCGACGAGGCTCGCCTTCGTACGCGCTGGTCGACCGACCCGTGCATAGCGGATGCGGACCCGGTCGAGATAGCCGGATACGGTCCGCGGCGACAGTCCGCACATCTCGGCGACTACTTCTTTGGATTCGCACTGGAACCACGCAAGGAGAACCTGGCTCTCGCGCTCGGTCAACCGAGGCCGGTCGGGAGCGCGGTCGACGGTCATCGCACCGGCCAGGGCGGGCGAAAGGTACGGCTGGTCGTCCACCGCGGCGAGGACAGCGGCGACAAGATGTGCCTCGCCCTCGGCCTTGGTGAGGTACGTGGCGCAACCAATGTCGAGGCTCCGCAGGACCGTGCGCTCGTCGTCGCGCATGGAGTACACGATGACCCGACGCCCCGCAGCCACCAATCGGGTCAGTTCGCCCCATCCCGGTTCACGCATGCCACGCAGTTGTAGGTCCAGAACGACGACCGCTGCCTCGCTGCCCGGAGAAGTCCATGCCACAGCCGGTGTGGGGCCACCGGCCACGACCTCGAGCCGATCCGTCTCCGCACACCAGAGACGAATACCGGCGACGACCGCCGGATGGTCGTCGACGACGACGACACCCAACCGGTCTCCGTTCACCTCACCCACCGAGTCCGCAGCCATGAGACGCCACCGACATGCCCCGCGGACACCTCGACGCCCTCCCGCATATCCCCAGTCGTGACGGAACAGAGATCGTCGGCCCCATCGTGGACGTCGGCGACGACAGCGAGCCGGACCTCGTCAGGCCCTCGGGTGAGCGTCACCCGAACCCGCGACGCAGCCCGAACGACCACGTCGAGCAGCGGGTCGGTGAGTCCCCGACGTTGCTCGACCGGGATGTCGCCGTCCGCAGGACCCCGGACCGCGAGCTCGACCACGAGCCCTCGACGCTGGAGCGCGTCGAGACTCGCACTCAGCTCGTGCACCAGAGGGTCGTCGCCTGCGTTGGATTCGGCCAGAAGTCGCCGGACCCGCGCCGCCGCGACGAGGCAGCCGCGACGAAGGTCCTCGTCCAGTGGTCGGGTGCCGACTGATGACAGCTCCCGAAGGACCGGCTCGATCGCCTCCCGAACCACCTGCATACGGCGCTGCCGGTCCGAGTCGAGTGCGGCAGCCACCGAGTTCGCAGAACGCACCCGTCGCTGGCGCTGGGCGGCGTCAGCAGCCTTCTCGGCGTTGAGCTGCAATTGCGCGGAGGCGAATGCGACGACGAGCTGAGGACCGGCGACCACCAGGGCACGGACGAAGACAGCGGAGACAGCCTCGACGGACGCGACGGACGATGCCGCCACTACCGCCAACGACAGCACGGCAGGCAGGGCAAGGAAAGGCCCGACGACGCGAAGTGGTCGATCGAGCGCAAGGAGCACGAGGAACCAGCCGAACGAGCCGAAGCCCCAGTTCACACCGTCCGTCTGCAGCTGTGCCGGCAGATTCACAGTCACGGCCACCAGGCAAGCGGCGCAGGCGAAGATCAACGCGAGGCTCGACCGGCGGCCCAGCGACCCGGCGACCAGCAGGACTCCGGCCACCAACCAGACCCCCACCAGAGTGAAGAAGGCGAAGAGAGTGAGCCCTGGGGACGCGTAGACGTTCGAGTCACCTACGGCGAAAGGGCCGTAGAGAGCACCGAGGACAACGCCCAGAGCAGCCCATACCGTCCACCTCAGGCGCGCAGCGAAATCGATCATCCCGCTCCCTCGCGTCGAGGCCAGGCAAGCATGACCGTGGTTCCCTCCTCGACTGCGGACATGACGCGCGCCTCGCCGCCCGTGCGTCGCATCCGCCCCGCGATGGACAAGGAGATGCCCTTCCGGTGCTCACCGATGGACGTCATGTCAAAGCCGCACCCTTCGTCCCGTACGGTCACGGTCACACCGCCGGATGGGCAGGCCGCCACCACTACGGAAGCCGCGCCCACTCCGGAGTGCCGCGACGTGTTGACCAGTGCTTCTCGGGTGGCCGCGGCAAGTGCGGCGATCGCCGTGTCGGGTATCACGGGCAGCTCGCGGGGGGTCGTCAGGTCGACCGTGAGCCCGGACGCCTCGGCGACAGCGTGGAGCCGGTCCGGCAGGGTCAGGTCGACGCCGTTGCCGTGGCCCTCAAGGGGGCTGTCGAGGTCGAGGTCACCGCGTTCGAGGAGTCGGATGTCCCGTAGGGCCTGCTCGGCGACGAGAGTGCGCGCTCGCTCGTCCATTGCGTGGGCCGATGCCGCAGTCAGTGTTGCGGCGACCGTGTCGTGCAGCAGCGCGCTCTGGTGCCTGGCGTCCTCGCGACGGGCGCGGGCGACGTCGACCTCGTACTCGGCGGCAGCGACGGCAACCGTCTCGACGTCGGCGCGGCGGGCACCTCGCACGACCACGGCCATCATGACGACGCCCATGGCTGTTTCCGCAAGGAGCCAGAATGCGTGCGGGACCGCGCGATCCCCGGCGCCGGACGTCACGGCCGCTACCCAGAACGACAACGCGACGCACAGGCCGAACGCCACGCCAGCGCCCGGCCTGAGGTAGCCCTGGGCGAGAATCACCGCAGTCGACGTTGTCGCGACCACCCACCCGTCTCCCCGGAACCAGAACTCCGGTGGCAGCAGGTGGAACTGGAGGAAGCAGACACCTGCCAGGGCAATGGCATCGAGGACGGCCAGGTATCGCCTGCGGTCTGACCAGACGGCACCAACCAGGAGCCCGTGCCACAGGACGACGCCAGCGGCGACGAGGACGGCCACCGTCACATCGGTGGCGACCACCACCCCGAGGCTTGCGCTCGCACCCCCCACCACGCCTCTGATCGTCACCGTGAGACGGCCACCCACGACGAGGACGCGCTCCTCCACGGGCCCCCTGGCCATGTCTCCTCCCCCAGTGCTTTGTCACCGAGTCCGACATGTCGAACAGTAGGCGCATCGACCCCGACTTACCGCCTCAGCGCGCGATACCTGTCAGCAGGGCTCGTCCGGTGTCCGGTGGCACTGTCGTGACATCGCCCGGCGATCCGGATCGGGTTCAGGTGGCGAGGGAGCCCGCGAAGATCTGCCACGCCAGCGCGGACTTCGCAACGAGGCTCAGCACGAGGTAGGTCTTCTCGCCGTGGGCGTAGTTGGCCCAGGGTCCGATCTGGCGGTATTGCAGCCACTGGTTGACGGCGAACGAGATGAAGAAGATGAAGAGCGAGATGAAGATCCCGTAGACGAACGTCGGCACATCGTCCGCGCCCGCGAAGTTGACGATCAACGCGATCCACGGCGCCGCGCCGGCGATGCAGCCGAACCAGAACGGCGTCATCGTCGTCGTAGTACGTCCGGGCGGGTTCACGACCTCCTGTACCCAGCCGAAGAGGATCATGGCCACGTTGGCTCCGGCGATCGCGATGACCGCGGAGATACCGGTGATCCCGCCGTAGAAGCAGATGAGCAGCACCATGATCGTCGAGCTGACCGAGTACTCGATCCAGCGGAACCGGTTGCGACCGGCGCGCAGGTCGGTCTCGTAGCGGGCGCGAAAGACCGTGGACGTGACCAGGTGATCCAGTGCTGCCAGACCCAGGAACACGGCGATGGCCACGCCGATCCGCACGTCGAACAGGGACTCTGCAGCCGGGACCACAGTGCCGGGCGGGCCTGCGGGGAAGGACGACGTGATGGTGATGGCGAAGTCGGTGGCCAACAGCACTATGGCGACGGCCTGGGCGGCGTGGAGCACGGTTAGCCCGAGGTTCCACCGCCTCAGCCCAGCCAGGGTCGGCGCGTCGACCCCGGTGGCAACGGTCGCGGTGGACGGGGTCTGGGTCGTCGTGGTCATGGTGTGTGCTCCTCGGCGGGTAGATGCGGCGGCCTGTGGCCAGGCACAACTGTCGGTGCGAGCAGGCTGGAGGGTTGTGATTCAGCGGGGGAACTCTGCGTCGGTGGCCGGGATGTCAGACTGGAGTAGCTCAGTGAGCTAACGAAGTCGTTAGAAGAATGAGCGATTTTCGGCCGACGCGCAAGTGCGCAGGAAGAGGAGGGGTGACGTGGAGACACCGGACACGCCCCTGGACGACACCTGGAGCACGCACGAGCGACTCCGCGAGCGTGAGCGGGACGGGCTGGACGAGGCGCTTCGACGATTCTCGTTCGTGGCCGGTGACGTGCGCCCCGCCCTTGCGGACCGTCTCGGTCTCTCCCCGACAGAGCTGCGGGCGATCGAGCACGTGATGAATGAGCGGATGGGCCCGGTCGAGCTTGCCCGCCGGCTCGGGCTCACCTCGGCGGCCGCCACCACCCTGGTCCAGCGTCTGGAGCTGCGAGGACACCTCGACCGAGCCCCGCACCCCCAGGACGGCCGGCGGGTCGAGCTACGCGCAACTCCGCACGCTTACCGCATGGTCGCCGAGGTCCTCATTCCGCTGTTCGACCAATTGGAGACCGCGAGGGTCGGGATGTCGGATCACGACTGCGACGTCGCGACCCGGTACCTCGAAACCGTCTCGGAGATCATCGAGGGACACATGCAGGGACCGTGGCGCCGTCGGCGGTAAGCGCTGGGCAGGCAAACCGGACGGCCTTGAAGCCCTCCTCGAAGAAGCTCTCGGCCTCTAACGGTCTGGCGCGGATTCGACGGTCTCGGTGCAAGACGATCCGGCGGCGGGCCGTACCAGCGAATGCCGAAGAGCGGGACCACGGTCGTCAGGCCGCATCGGGTCGGGCTGCTGTCCATGTCCCAGCACGGCCGCACGACAGTTCTGCTGTCGGCAGACAGCCGACGACCGATGCCGTCGAGGCGTCATCGTGAGGAGGTGCTGTTTCGTCACGCTCTCGGAGAGGCCCTACGTCGGCTACGACACGACCGCGGCCTGACCCTGGACGCACTGGCCCGCGCCTCGGCGGTCTCGGTGCCCTACCTGTCCGAGATCGAACGTGGCCGTAAGGAGGCGTCGTCAGAGGTCGTGGCCAGTGTGTGTGCCGCTCTGGGGGTGAGCCTGGACGACCTGTTGGGTGAGGTGTTGCGGATCCTGGACGAGGCGAAGGCGTTGCCCCGCCGTCGTCCGCGGGCGCACCCCGGTCCCCGTTGCCTGGCCACGCGCGCCCCTATGCCGCAGGTGTGGTCGACTCTGCGCTGTCCGACATCGATCCGCTGGACGTCACCCGCGCGGATGACTGGACCACATGATCGACCAGCCCGTACTCCTTCGCCTGCTCGGCGGTGAACCATCGGTCACGGTCGGAATCGGCGATCACCCGCTCCAGTGACTGACCGCTGTGCTGCGCGATCAATTGGCACACCTGATTCTTGAGCGCGACCAGCTGTTGCGCCTGAATGGCGATATCCGTCGCGGTGCCACCCATTCCGCCCGAGGCTTGGTGCATCATGACCCGGGCGTGGGGCAGTGCGAAACGCTTTCCTGGCGCACCCGCACACAGCAGGAACTGCCCCATCGACAGTGCCATCCCCATCACCAGGGTTCCTACGTCGGGCTGGACGTACTGCATGGTGTCGTAGATGGCCATGCCGGCATCCACTGACCCACCAGGTGAGTTGATATAGAGGAAGATATCGCGGTCGGGGTCGTCCGCAGCCAGCAGTAACAGTTGCGCCGAGATCGCGTTCGCGTTGTCTTCGCGGACCTCTGATCCCAGGAAGATGATGCGCTGCGCGAGCAATCGCTGGTAAACGGAGTCGTCGAGTCCCGGGGTGGCCTGTGTCATGACATGAGCGTCGCCCCTGGGCCGCGGCGACAGCCTGCACTCTGCCCACAGCAGAGACTGCCGTGATGCGCCGTGTCAGGTTGACCACAAACCTCCCGGGTTGGCCGTCGACGCGCGATTATGGGCGATCGGCCGCGATGGTGCGGTCCGGTGACGCCGACGCCTGGAGGCCATCGATGCCCACGTATGTGTACGACTTCTCCTACGGGGACCGCAGCAAGCGTGAGCTGCTGGGCGGCAAGGGCGCCAACCTGGCCGAGATGACCCGACTGGGCCTGCCGGTGCCGCCGGGCTTCACGATCACCACCGAGGCATGTCGGTATTACCTGCGCCGAGGGGCCGAGCCACAGGAGATGCGGGTCCAATTGACGACCGCCCTGCGTCAACTCGAAGATCGTCTGGGCCGCCAACTGGGCGACATCTACGACCCGCTGCTGGTCTCGGTGCGTTCCGGCGCCCAAGTCTCGATGCCCGGAATGATGGAAACCGTCCTCAACGTCGGGTTGAACGACGCATCAGTCAAAGGACTGGCCGAGGCATCGGGCAACGAGCGCTTCGCCTGGGACTCCTACCGTCGGCTCGTTCAGATGTTCGGCACCACGGTCCTGGGAATCGACCGGGCATTCTTCACGGCGGCTCAGGACAAAGCTATGGCCGAGACCAATGCCGGCGACGAGGCCGGTCTGGGCACCGACCGGTTGCGTCACCTCGTCGAGGAGTACAAGGCGATCGTCCGAGAACGCTCGGGCCGCGATTTCCCACAGCATCCCCGCGAGCAGCTGGACCTGGCCGTCCGCGCAGTCTTCGCCTCGTGGAACACCGAGCGCGCCCGGCTGTACCGGCGCCGCGAGCGAATCCCTCACGACCTGGGAACGGCCGTCAACATCTGCACGATGGTATTCGGCAACCTGGGTCAGGACTCCGGTACCGGTGTGTGCTTCACCCGAGACCCGTCGACGGGACGGTCCGGCGCCTACGGTGATTACCTGGTCAATGCGCAGGGTGAGGACGTCGTCGCGGGAATCCGCACCCCGCTGTCGCTGGACCAGATGGCGGAATTGCATCCCGAGCCGTACCGCGAGCTGCGCCTGGTGATGCGACGACTGGAAACGCATTACCGAGACCTCTGTGATATCGAGTTCACTGTCGAGCGGGGCAGACTCTGGATGCTGCAGACCCGGGTCGGCAAACGCACGGCGGCGGCGGCATTCCGGATCGCCACCCAGCTGGTGGACGAGGACCTCATCACGATGGACGAGGCCCTCACCAGGGTCACCGGCGACCACCTGGCACAACTGATGTTCGGCCAGTTCGAGACCGACGCCGAGCGGCGCGTGCTGACCCGCGGTCTGGCCGCCTCACCCGGAGCAGCCACCGGGGCCGTGGTCTTCGACAGCGAATCGGCGGTCGCCCGCGCGGAGTCCGGCGAGAAGGTGCTGCTCGTCCGACAGGAGACCAACCCGGACGATCTCGCGGGAATGATCGCGGCCGTCGGCATCCTCACCTCTCGCGGCGGCAAGACGTCTCACGCCGCAGTCGTGGCCCGTGGGATGGGTCGCACCTGCGTGTGTGGTGCGGAAGAGGTCGAGGTCGACCTCGCTGCGCGCCTGGTACGGATCGGCGGATACGTCGTGCGTGAGGGTGAGATGTTGAGCATCGACGGCTCGACCGGGGAGGTCTTCGCGGGCGAGGTGCCCGTGGTGGCCAGTCCGGTGATGCGCTACCTGACAATGAGCTTGCAGGCGGCGCTGGAGGGCGTCGACACCGAGACGTCAGCTCTGGTCCGTGCCGTCGATGCCGTCCTCACCCACGCCGACCAGGTTCGGCGGTTGCGGGTTCGGACCAACGCGGACACCGCCGAGGACGCCACCACCGCCCGCCACCTCGGGGCGGAGGGCATCGGGCTGTGCCGAACGGAGCACATGTTCCTGGGTGAGCGACGACCGCTGATCGAGCGGGTCATCCTCGCCGACACCACTGAGGAGCGGGAGGCGGCGCTCGCCGAACTGGTACCGCTCCAGCGGGCGGACTTCGTCGACCTGCTGGGCGCCATGGACTCGCTGCCGGTGACCATCCGGTTGCTCGACCCACCGCTGCACGAGTTCCTCACCGATCGCACCGAGTTGGCGGTCAAGGTTGCGCTTGCGGAAGAGCGGGGCGAGGTCGACGACGCGGACGTCAAGCTGCTGGCCGCGGTCGAGCGACTACACGAGTCGAACCCGATGCTGGGTCTTCGCGGCGTCCGCCTCGGCCTGGTGGTGCCGGGGCTGTTCGCCATGCAGGTCCGGGCGATCGCCGAGGCTGTCGCCGAGCGTCGCAAGGCCGGCGCCGACCCACGGGCCGAGATCATGGTGCCCCTGGTGGGTTCGGTGATGGAACTGCACCTGGTGCGTGACGAGGCGGATCAGATCCTGGCGGACGTGGCGGCCGCCGAGGGGGTCGTCATCGGTGCCCCGATCGGGACGATGATCGAGCTGCCGCGCGCAGCCCTGACGTCGAAACGGATCGCAACCGTGGCGGAGTTCTTCTCGTACGGGACCAATGACCTCACGCAGACGACGTGGGGATTCAGTCGCGACGATGTGGAGGCGGCATTCTTCGCCCAATACCTGGACAAGGGAATATTCACGGTGTCCCCGTTCGAGAGCCTGGATGTCGACGGCGTCGGATACCTGATCGCCAACTCCGTCGAGCGTGCTCGGCTGTCCCGCCCCGACATCAAGCTCGGCATCTGTGGCGAGCACGGGGGTGACCCCAAGAGCATCGAGTTCTTCCACGACATCGGCCTGGACTACGTGTCGTGCTCACCGTTCAGGGTCCCCGTCGCCCGGTTGGAGGCCGGCCGGGTCGCGGTCCTGTCGGCCCAGGCCACCGCACAGGACGCCGGAGACAGCTGACCAGATCACCCAGGGGTCTAGCGGAGGTGCCTCCTCGGCGCGTACCGTGATCACAGCCCCAGACCCGGCCATGTCGCCGCGCACCCGCGCTGCGCATCGCGAGCGGGAGGGCTCACATGGGTAGCGAAGCCACCACCGGTCAACCGGTCGCGCCACCGACGGATCTGGCTGTGGTAATCGATGTCCCGCGTGTGACGCGCGATCACGATATTGCGATAGCTGCCCCTCGTAATCCCTTGACTGAACGCATCATCGATCAAGCGCGCGCATTGGTTACGTTGACCCTCAATGCGCAGGATGTCCGCGTGACCACATCACATGGTGACGGGCTGCATATGATCCACTCGGCCGGGGTCGCTGCGCAATTGGGGCTCGATCAGCACGACGACGGCGCCCACACGTCGGTGGTGGTCGTCCCGCTGCGCCATGGTGGCAGGTCGTGGGGATCGATGGAGGTTCGGCGGCCACGGGCGCGCGCCTGGGCACCGGACGAGTTGTTGACGGCACAGCTGGTGGGCGACATCGTGGCGAATCAACTGTCGCTCGTCCGCCACGTCGAGCAGTCACGTGCAGTTCAAGAAGACCTCGAACACCGCGTCAATCACGATCCACTGACGGGATTGCCTAATCGGCGACTGCTCTTCGAGCGCCTCCAGGATGCATTGGGCGACGCACGTCGGCCGGACGCCTTCGTGGCAGTCCTCTTCATCGATATCGACGAATTCAAGAGCATCAACGATGCGCTGGGTCACGCTGCCGGCGATCTGGTTCTCGGTGAAGTCGCCAAGAGGCTAGGTGCCTGCCTGCGCAGCAGTGACACGCTGGCCCGGCTGTCCGGCGACGAGTTCGTCATCGTCTGTGCCGGCCTGAGCGGAACTCGACAGCAGGTCGACAGCTGGCTACGCGGATTGGGCCGACGCATGCAACGTGAGCTGAGCCGTCCGCCCGCACCAGGCGAGGTCGAGGTGGTGGTCACGGTCAGCATCGGAGGCGCGGTGGGGTCGGGCGACACGCCGGCCGCTGACCTCCTGCGCGATGCCGACCGTGCGATGTATCGCGCCAAACGGCATGGACCAGGTCGAATCATGATCAACCAGCCCGTGGTGCTGATGCTGGCCGACCGCCGGAGGCCGGTGCGGTAGTCGGCCTGAGTGGTGGTCGGCCCGGAGACGATCAGCCCGGGCCGAACCGTTCGACACGGATCGATCCGGCCGGAATCCCCAGCGACGCGGCCAGTTGCGAGGCGTGCTCGGCGAACCCGGCCGACCCGCAGACGAAGACCTCGGTGTCCGCGGCGCGGAACGACCCCAGAAGGGGTGTGAGGGTGGCCGCGTCCAGCCGGCCGGGCGCCCGGGGCCAACCAGCGGGTGCTTCGCGGGTGTAAATGAGGGTGGTTTCCTGGCCGTACTCGCCGGCGTAGAGCAGGTCCGCCGGTGATCGCACCGACTGGACGAGGGACAAGGGCACCGGTCCTCCCTTTGCCCGCCAGTGTCGGACCATCGACATCAGCGGGACCACGCCTGACCCGCCGCCCAGCAACAGCACCGGGGTGTCGCCGCGCCAGACGAACCAGCCACCGAACGGGCCTCGGACGTCCAGGTGGTCGCCCTCGCTCACCTCGTCGTGCAGGAACGGTGACAGGTCACCGTCCGCGATCCGCTCGATGGTCAGTTCGACGTGGACACCGCCGTCTCGTGCGACCTCCGCAGGTGACTGCGGAGCCGACCCGACGCTGTACGAGCGCTGCGCCATCGACCCGTCGCCGGCCACGACGCGAACCATGTAGTGCTGGCCCGGCACGTGGGGCTGGCCGTCCGGCAAGGCCAGGCGGTAGGTGCGTGCGCGCGCGTTCTCGGGTCGGACCTCGACCACCCGGGCCCGCTGCCACTCACGTCGCGCTCCACCGGGTGGGACCCGACGCGCGACCGGGCCGATGGACGGCAACGGTGGCAGCGCGGGCAGCGCGGGCAGCGCCGACAGCGAGGCGGGATCGGCCGCTCGGGGCAGGTCCGCCGACGGCTCAGTCACCGTCGTAGCGCTGCTCACGCCACGGGTCGCCGAGCGCGTGATACCCACGCTCCTCCCAGAAGCCCGGCTCGTCGTGGTCGAGGATGCGTAGGCCACCGATCCATTTCGCGCTCTTCCAGAAGTACAGGTGCGGCACCAGCATCCGCACCGGTCCGCCGTGTGGTGGGGGAAGCGGTTTGCCCTCGTGCTCCCACACCAGCCATGCCTTACCACCGGTGACCTCGGACAACGGCAGGTTGGTGGTGTACCCGGTGACGCTCCAGGCCACGACGTGGGTGGCGGTCGGCAGAGGAGGGGCTTCGGCGAGGAACACGTCCAGACTGACCCCGCCGAACGAGGTGCCGAGCTTGGACCATGTCGTGACGCAGTGGATGTCGCCCTCGTAGGTCGATTTCGGGAGGCGCTGGACATCGGGCCACGTCCAGGTGCGCGCCTCGGTCACCAATCCGTCGATGCGGAAGGTCCACTCGTCGACGTCGACCTTGGGACTGACCTCGGCCGTCAGGACGGGAAAGCGGTCACCCGTGTCGTACTGACCGGGGGGAATGCGCGGGTCGGAGTCGCCGCCGCCGAACCTGCCTCGAAACAGTCCTGCCATGTCCGCATCAAACACCACTGATGCCGACAGTTCTTCCCACGTCGTGCGCGGTCAGTCCAGCTGCGCGAGGTGAGCGGCGACGGTGTCCAGGATGGTGGGCGGGGCTGCATGAGGAAGATTCCACACGATGAGGTCGACGCCTGCCTCGGCGTAGCCGGCGGCCAGGTCGAGGGAGGGGCCGAATTCGCCGTCGGTCGGGACGATGATGTTGACCGAGCAGGTGATCTCGCCAGGGTCGCGGCCGACGTCACTGCAGTGGCCGAGCAGAATCTCGTGGAGGGCCGTCCATTCCTGCGGGGTCTTGGTCAACACGTTCCATTGTTGTGCCCACTTGGCCGCTGCCAGCAGGGTCCGCTTCGGACCGCCGCCGCCGATGGTGATGGGCGGGTGGGGCCGCTGGACACTCTTGGGTTCGCACCGCGCATTCGTGATCGTGAGGTATCGGCCGGCAAAGGTCGTTACCTCGTCGCGCAGCAGTCCGATGATCACCTGGACACCCTCGTCGAAACGGTCGAAGCGTTCCGTCAGTGGCGGCAGCTCGATTCCGTAGGCATCGCATTCCAGTTGGTTCCATCCGGCGCCGAGGCCGAGTTCCAGCCTGCCGTCGGCGATGATGTCCAATGTCGCGGCCATATTCGCCGTCACGGCGGCGTGGCGATAGATCATGCCGTTGACCTGGCATCCGATCCGAATGCGTCGAGTGGCCTGGGCCAACGCAGCCAGCGATGTCCACGCTTCGAGGTTGGGTCCGTTCAGGTCACCGGTAAGCGGATAGAAGTGGTCCCAATGCCAGGCGCTGCCGAATATCTCCATGTCGTCGGCCGCTATCCAGGTGTCCCGCAGCTGTGCCCACGTCGTGTGTTCGGGGCGCGTCTTGATCGCGTACTCCATGGCGGGCACTCCTGTGAGGGTCGAGGTCAGTCTCGTGACGCGAGTTGGGCGTCCAGCTCGCCCAGCACCTTGTAGCACGCCAGCACGTCGTCGACGCTGGAGTTCGGTTGGCGCCCCTCGCGGATCGCTGCCACGAACTCGCGGTCCTGCAACACGATCCCGTCCGTCGAGTCGGCGACACCCGAGGTGTCCACCGGTTCGTCACGGCCGGTGAGGAGGTCGTCGTAGCGCGCGACGTAGGTTCCGTTGTCGCAGATGTAGCGAAAGAAGGTGCCCAGGGGGCCGTCGTTGTTGAAGCTGAGCGACAGCGTGCAGATCCGCCCGCGCTCCGTGGCCAACTGGATGGACATGTCCATGGCGATGCCGAGCTCCGGATGGATCGGCCCCTGGATCGCGTTCGCCACGACGACCCGTTCGCCGGTCTGATACTGAAACAGGTCGACCGTGTGTGCGGCATGGTGCCAGAGCAGGTGATCGGTCCAGCTGCGTGGATTGCCCAGGGCATTCGTATTGGTACGACGGAAGAAGTACGTCTGGACGTCCATCTGCTGGATAGCCAACTCACCGGCGGCGATGCGCTGATGGACCCACTGGTGGGACGGGTTGAACCGCCGGGTGTGTCCGACCATGCACACCAGCCCGGTTTCCTGCTGTACGTCACGAACGGCCTGTGCCGCCGCCCACGAATCCGCCAGCGGGATCTCGACCTCGACGTGCTTGCCCGCCCGCATCGCCGCGACGGCCTGTTCGGCGTGCAGTTGGGTGGGGGTGCACAGGACGACGGCGTCCACGTCGTCGCGAGCCAGGGCCTCGGACAGGTCCGTCCCCGAGTGTGGCGCCCCGTAGGTGGCGGCGACCGCTGCCGCCTGGTCGGCGTTGCGGCTGATGACCGAGGTCACCGTCACACCGTCGATCGTGGTCAGGGCGTTCAGGTGCTTGATGCCGAAGGCGCCGGCTCCCGCGAGTGCGATACGCATGATCAGTCGCCGCTCGGCCTGAGCACGAGGTGACCGACGGCAGTATTGGAGGCCGGCACGTGATAGAAGCGGTGCAGCTGTTCGACGTCGTCACCCATGGCCCCGCGCATGATGAACCACATCACCAGCTCGATTCCCTCGGATCCGGCCTCGCGCAGATACTCCAGATGCGGCGTCCGGGACAGGGGCGTCGGGTCGGACACGATGCGATCCAGGAATGCGGCGTCGAACTCTTGATTGATCAGTCCGGCCCGAGCCCCCTGCAATTGGTGACTCATCCCGCCGGTACCCCATACCTGGACATCGAGGTCCTGGTCGAACGTCGCGACTGCCCGACGGATGGCGCGCCCCAGATCGAGGCAACGCTTGCCGGTCGGCGGCGGGTACTGCACGACGTTGACTGCCAACGGAATGACCTTGACCGGCCACGCCTCCGGCTGGCCGTACACCAACGACAGGGGAACCGTCAGGCCGTGGTCGACATCCAATTCGTTCATCAAGGTGAGGTCGAACTCGTCGAGGATGAGGGATTGGGCAAGGTGGGCGGCCAGTGCCGAGTGTCCCTCGACAACGGGCACCGGGCGTGGACCGTATCCCTCGTCAGCCGGCACGAAACGGTCGGCGCAGCCCAGGGCGAAGGTCGGGATCATCTGCAACGAGAATGCCGAGGCGTGGTCGTTGTACACGAGGATGACGACGTCCGGGGTTTCGTCTCGGGCCCATCGCCGCGTCCACTCGTAACCAGTGAACAGGGGCTCCCAGTACGGCTCGCTCGTCTTGCCGTGGTCGATCGCGGCGCCGATGGCGGGGACGTGACTGGTAGCCACCCCCGCGGTGATCCGTGCCATGGTCAGCCCCTCTCGCTCACGGAGCGCCAACCGTCGATATGGCGACCCCCGGCCAGCATCATCGCCTGATAGTCGGCCACGCTCATTCCGGTCATCGTGCTGACTGCCTGGACGAAGCTCAACCCGTCCGTGGCGAATATCTTGGCCAGGAAGTAGATGTTGCCGCCCTCGTTCAACATGGCGTTGTAATCGCGATCGAGGACGGCGCGGCGTTGCGCGTCCGTCAACGGCCAATCAGCCAGGTATGCAGTCTCGTCGGCCTTGAAGAGCTCGCGATTCGCCGCTTTCATCAAGCTCATGCAGAACTGGTTGAGCTGATACCCCTGATGCGAGCGATCTGCGGTGAACACGGTCGTGCCCGGTATGTCGTCGAATGCGGAGTTGTCGACCATCATGCCTCCCAATACAGTCGCGTCGGATTGTCGACCAACAGCCGGTGTCGGCGCTCGGTGGTCGTCGCGATCTCAGGAATGACATCGACCAGAGCACCGTCGTCCGGCATATGACTCGTCATGTTGGGATGCGGCCAATCCGTGCCCCAGAGCACCCGATCGGGAAACATCTCGACGATCCGGCGCGCAAAAGGCACGACATCGCCGTACGACGGTGGCCCCGCGACCGACAGCCGTTCCGGACAGCTGACCTTGGTCCAGATGTTCGCGTGCTCGGACATGAACCGCAGGAAGAGTCCGAAGTCGTCGCCGTCGACGGACTTGGTGACGTCGGGGCGACCCATGTGATCCACGACCACGACGGTGGGCAACGAGGTGAACAGGTCCCACCGCTCGACCAGGTCGGCCGCCTCGAAGTACACCACCACGTGCCAGCCGAATTCGGCGATGACGTCGACCAGGCCGCGGTAGTACTCGTCGGGCTTGGGGTCGACCAGGCGCTTGACGAAGTTGAATCGAACACCCCGGACACCTGCCCGGTGCAACTCACCCAGAGCAGAACGCGTGACGCCCGGCCTTATGGTGGCGACACCCCGGGCCCGACCGTCCGCGGCAAGGAGGGCGTCGACCATGGCCGCGTTGTCGTCGCCGTGGCACGTCGCCTGCACGATGACATTGCGCTCGAACCCGAGGTGGTCACGCAGCGCGAACAGCTGGTCCTTGCCGGCATCGGTCGGGGTGTACTTGCGCTCCGCGGCGTAGGGGAACTCATCGCCGGGGCCGAGCACATGGCAGTGCGCGTCGACCGCACCCGGGGGCGGACTGAACCTCGGCACGCTGGGCTGCGGGTGGAACGGCAACCAATCCGGGTCGGCCGTAAAAGCAGGCCGAGGGGTGGGTGACGCCATCACAGGCCCCGCTTTCGCAGTACGGAATCCAGTCGGGGATAGACCCGGCGCGCATTACCCGAGCACACAGCGGTGTGATCGTCGCCGGACAGGCCGAGAGCGTGGACATACCTCAGCGTGTCGTCGAAGTACTGCCCCGTCGTGGGGTCGACACCCCGAACTGCGCCGACCATTTCGGATCCGAACATGATGTTCTCGACGGGGATGACCTCGAACAGCAGGTTGATACCGGGCTGATGGTAGACACAGGTGTCGAAGAAGACGTTGCGCATGACGTGGGTGGCCAGCGGTGGTCGTTTCAGCATGTCGGCCAGGCCGCGATAACGGCCCCAGTGATACGGCACCGCACCGCCGCCGTGGGGGATCACCAACCGTAGATCGGGGAAGTCGCCGAACAGGTCTCCCTGGATCAACTGCATGAACGCCGTGGTGTCGGCATTGATGTAATGGGCGCCAGTGGCGTGGAAGTTGGGATTGCAACTGGCGGAGACGTGGACCATTGCCGGTACGTCGTGTTCGGTCATCGCCTCGTAGATCGGATACCAGTACGGGTCGGTCAACGGTGGCGAGGTCCAGTTGCCACCGCTCGGGTCCGGATTGAGGTTGACGCCGACGAATCCCATGTCGACGCAGCGTTCGAGTTCGGCGACCGCTGCACCCAGTGGCGTACCGGCGAATTGGGGCAGCTGCGCCACGCCGACGAAGGTGTCCGGAAAGAGGTCGACGACCCGGGCGATCAGGTCGTTGCACGCTCGCGCCCACTCCAGACCGACGCTGGGGTCGCCCTCGTGATGGGCCATGGCGGACGCCCGGGGCGAGAAGATGGTCATGTCCGCGCCGCGCTCACGCAGCAACCGGAGTTGATTCTCCTCGATGGACTCGCGTATCTCGTCGTCGGAGATCTCGGGATAGCGCGGCGTGGATACCCCGGTGAGGAACGCGTCGAGTTGACTGACGCGCCAGCTGTCGTGGCCGGCCGGAGCGGTCGTGTAATGACCGTGACAGTCGATGATCATGTCGCGCCCTCCTCGGCTGCCGTGGGCCACACGTCGGCGCCCACCATGACGTGGCCGCGCATCAGCAGGCGGGCGGTGCGCAGCAGTGCGGCGCTGTGCACGATCGGTGCCCCTGCCGTGCCTCCCCGACCGGCCTCGACGTCCAGCGTCACCGTGAAGAACCCGCTGGGGTGCTCGACCTCGATGTCGAGAGGGCCCTCGCCGGGGGGGAGTACCGCCAGGTCAGCCGCCACCGACCCGGGCAACAAGCAGGCCGTGGCCACGGACACCGCGCCCAGGACGCCGATCGCCTCGTGCACCCGATGGGGGATGAGGGTGCGGGTGGACACCGTCCCGGTCGCGATCGGGGCCGACAGCAGACTCATCTTGGGCACTGTCGTCGACGACACGTCACCGAGGTTCATCAGTGGTCCCGCTGCCAGTCGTACGCGCTCGATCCGTGCGAGGACGCCGGTGTCGGCCTCGATCTGGGCGGGTGTCTCGGTGCCGCTGAGGCCGACGTCCGCGGCATTCAGGCAGACCACGGGCATCCCGTTGTCGATGCACGTCACCCGGATGCCGGCGACGACGTCCACCACGTCGCCGGTCGGTAACAGCGCCCCGCATGACGATCCCGCGGTGTCGGCGAACTCGATCGGAACCGCGGCGTGCCGGCCGGGGACCCCGTCGATGCGCGCCTCGCCGTCGTAGGTGACCACCCCGCCCGGGGTGGCGACCCGTGCGACGGCCAGCGTGCCCGTGTTACGCATCCAGATCCGGACCGGCGTGACTCCGGCCGCTGCGGCGACCATGCCGTGCTCGATGGCGAACGGGCCCACCGCGGCCAGCATGTTGCCGCAGTTCTGGCTGTCGGAGACCTCGGCGCGATCAGGCCACACCTGCAAGAACAGGTAGTCGACGTCGGCGTCCGCCCGACCGGAGGGTGACACGACGGCCACCTTGGACGTCAGCGGGTGGCTGCCGCCCATCCCGTCGATCTGGCGAGGATCGGGTGAGCCCATCGCCGCCAGCAGCACCTTGTCGCGCACCGCGTCGTCGACCGGCAGGTCGTCGAGGCGGAACACCAACCCCTTCGACGTGCCGCCGCGCATCACGTCACACGCGATCGCGGTGCCGCTCAACTCGTCCCCACCGGCGCCGGCGATTCGTGTGCAGCGTCGTCAGCCTCGTCGTCCGCTCGGTGGTCCACGTAACGCAGGCCCTTCGCCGCCAGCCGCTCGCGCATCCCGTACATGTCCAAGCCGAGCTCGCCCGCTGCGAGGCGGGTCCGCTTCTCGGCCTCGTTCGCCTCGCGACGTCGGGCTGCCACCGCGACCGTGGCCGCGTCCGCGCGAGGCACCACCACCACTCCGTCGTCGTCGGCCACGATCACGTCGCCGGGGCGGACGGACACGCCCGCGCACACGATCGGCGTCTGGACGTTGCCCGGAGTCTCCTTCACGGTGCCCTGTGCGCCGATGCAGCGCGACCAGACCGGGAACTGCATGTCGGTGAGCTCGGTGACGTCGCGGACACCGGCATCGATCACCACGCCGCGCACCCCGTGGGCTCGCAGGCTCTCGGCGAGGAGGTCCCCCAGGTAGCCGTCCGAGCACGGGCTCGTCGGTGTGACCACGAGGATGTCGCCAGGGCGGGCCTGTTCGATCGCGATATGAATGGACCAGTTGTCACCGGGTGCAACTTCGCAGGTCAGAGCGTTACCGGCGATTCGCGCCGGCCGGTACACGGGCCGGATATCGGCGCGCAGCAGTCCGGTGCGGCCCTGCGCCTCGTGGACCGTCGCAACCCCGAACCGAGCCAGTTCGTCGACCAGGGCAAGGTCCGTTCGAGGCGTGTTGCGGACCACGACAGGCATACCTGCGCTCCTCCTTGAGGTGAATGGACAGCCCAATCATGGACCGGACGCCGCGCGAGCCGGGCCCGCCTTCCACCCACTGGAAGCGCTCCTGTCTGCTCTCTCTAATCGCCCGACGGCAGGAGTTCCTCGACCAGCCGTTCGACGCGGACCCGGATCTGGTCGCGGATCGGACGAACCGCCTCGATGCCCTGGCCTGCCGGGTCGTCGAGTGGCCAATCGAGGTATCGCTTGCCTGGAAAGATCGGACACGCGTCCCCGCACCCCATGGTGATCACGACATCGCTGACCTGCACGGTATCGGCGCTGAGCTTCTGGGGCGTCGCCGCGGCGATGTCGATGCCGACCTCGCGCATCGCCTCGATCGCCACGGGATTGATCGACGAGGCCGGGGAGGTGCCGGCCGAGCGGACGACTATGCGGTCACCTGCCAGGGCGGACAGCCATCCGGCGGCCATTTGCGAGCGGCCGGCGTTGTGGACACAGACGAAGAGAACGGCAGGCGTGGTCATGGCGGGGTCTCCTTACTGACGGGGTCGACGGGTGACGGGTAGAGCACGAGAACCACACCGGCACCCAACGCTGCTCCGATCGATTGGGCCGCGATGAACGGCAGAACCGAGGCGGGCGCGATGCCGGCGAAGCTGTCCGAGAAGACTCGGCCCAGCGTGACCGCAGGATTGGCGAACGACGTGGACGAGGTGAACCAGTACGCGGCCCCGATGTACGCAGCCACGGCAGGTGCCGCGAGACCAGTTCGTC
>JANNOG010000071.1:0-4428 GCA_031398915.1 Micrococcales bacterium
GCCCTGGTGGCGGCGACGGTGCTACTGATGGTGGCCTCACCCGCACTGGCGAACTCCGGACGACGGATCGAGGCGATGGCTGCCCGGCGGGCGCAGGGCCGAGCGGCAGCCGGGGCGGCGGTGCCCGACGTCACGGGTGCCCCGGTCGGACGCTCCGGCCACGTCGTCCTGTCCGGATGGGGCGAGGCCACCCGGGCGCTTGCCGCCGATCTGTCGGCGCGGCAGGTGCCGTTCGTCGTGCTGACCCTGAACCCCGACGGCGCCGCCGAGGCCGAGGACACCGGCTACGACGTGATCCGTGGTGACTCCACCAAGGAGCACGTTCTGGAGGTCGCCGACGTCGCCTCCGCGTCGGCCATAGTCGTTGCCGAGGACGACGCTGCGATGACCATGCGGATCGCCACCCTGATGCACGAACGCGCCCCTCGGGCAGCTGTGGTGGTCCGCGTGCTCGACGACGAGGCCGAGGTCGCAGAATTGGCGGCGATCGGTGTCGATCACATCGTCGATCACCGTCGAGCTTCGGCCACGCAGCTGACCGCCTCCGTCCTGCGCATCGTCGCGCCACGCCAGGTTCCCGCGGGGACCGGCGTGACGGTGGTCGACACCAGCGCCGTGCTGGCCCCGGTGATCTCGGTGGAGGATCTCTGCGTCCACGTCGACGCGGTACGGCCCGTTTTGCCGTCGGCCGAGGGTTGCGAGGAGTGCCTCCGGGCCGGCGACACCTGGGTGCATTTGCGGGCATGTCTGACCTGCGGTCACGTGGGGTGCTGCGATTCCTCGCCCGGTCGCCATGCCCGGGCGCACGCCGAGGCCGAGGACCACCCGGTCATCGCATCGGTTGAACCCGGCGACCACTGGGTGTACTGCTACCTCGACGACTCGCTGGCTGACCTGCGCTGAGGCCGCGCCTGCCGCTAGACGACAGCGCCGTCGTCGTCGGGGTCCACCTCGTCGCGGCGCTGCAGTCGTGACGCCAGGATGGCGAACCCACCGATCAGCGCCGCCGCGCCGACACCCAGGACCCAGCGTGGCAGGTCAGGGCCCAGCGCGCCGACCACCAACGTGACGGGCCCACCGACGACCGCGATCCATGCCCCCATGGTCACCAGGTCGAGGCGCGGGAGTGGCGGCGGTTCGGGCGGGACGAAACGCCCACCGTCTGGTCCGTCCACGGCGCGGTCGATGTCACGCGCGATTCGCTCCACCCGCGACGATTCGGTGGCGCCGGCGGCCGAGGCGACGGCAGGGTCGAGGGTGGCCGCGGGAGGGGCCGGAGGTGGTGTCGCGGTATCCGTGTCCTCGGTCTCGGGCGCGTCGGCTGCCCGCCCGACATCGGTCCAGTGCGAAATGATGTCGGCGAAGGCGGCGTCGTAACCGGCGTCATCCAGCCCCGTCTCGGCTTCGGGCGCTGTCGCGGCCTCCTCCGAGGTGTCGCCGCTCCCGTCGCTCGCGGCGTCGTCCGTCGAGTCCGGGCCGGTCACGGTGACGGGACCGTCATCGCGAGTCGTCCGGTGTCGGCGTCGATGGCGCACCGAGCGCATGGGCGAAGGTCAGTGAGCGCTCGGCGATCAGATCCGCGTCGTAGTCGATCGTCGCCACGTGGAAGCTGCGGGTGAGTTCGACGACGGTGACGTCCGTCGACGAGATGCCCTGCAGCAGGGTCGTCGTGCTGCTGGCCGGGACGACGTGGTCCGCGGTGCTGCGCAGCACCAGCATGGGCGCCACGACCGATCCCAGGTCCGCCCGCACCGTGGCCCACATCCTGGTCAGTGACCACGCGGCGTGCAGCGGCGCCCTCGTGTACCCCATTTCGGACACCCCCGGCTTGGCGATGTCGTCGGTGATCCCCGGCAGGCTGGGAATCACCCAGCGAATCACCCCGAGGAATCGCTTGCGGATGTCCTCGTCGTCGGCCACCGACGGATTGACCAGCACCAAGCCTGCGACGTCGGTGGGGTGAAGTTCGGCCAGGCGAACCGCCAGGCCGCCGCCCGCCGAAAGCCCGGCGACCACGACCGTGTGGCCGGCCGCGCGCAGCGCCATGAACTCGGCGTCCACGGTGGCGTACCAGTCCTGCCACCGGGTCCGGTTGAGCTCCTGCCAGGACGTGCCGTGACCGGGCAGGCGGGGCACACGCACGGTGAGGCCCGCGGCGGCGTGGTGTTCGGCCCACCCGCGCATCGATTGGGGGCTGCCCGAGAAGCCGTGGACGAACAGCACGGCGAGCTGGCCTCCGTCCGCACTGAACGGCTGCGCACCAGGTTGAATCGGCACGGGTTGATCCTGTCACGCCCGACATGGGGTGCAACGCCGCACCACGGGCGGCGACCACAGGAGCATGGGTCGGCGACCAGTGCGACACACTGGCTCCCGACGACGACGGAGGACGATGCTGTGGACTTGTACTGGGTGCTCAAGTTCGTGCTGAGGCCGTTGCTCACCCCGATCTTCCGGCCGTGGGTCCGGGGTGGCCACCACGTGCCCGCCACTGGCGGCGCCATCCTCGCGTCGAACCATCTGTCGTTCTCTGATTCGGTGTTCCTGCCCATCGTGCTGCGTCGGCGGGTGACCTTCCTTGCCAAGAAGGAGTACTTCACCGGCCCGGGGCTGAAAGGCCGACTGCAACGGGTGTTCTTCACCGGAGTGGGCGGCGTACCGGTGGATCGCAGTGGCGGCGAGGCGTCTCTCGCTGCGCTGGAGACCGGCCTGCGGGTGCTTCGCCGAGGGCAGTTGTTGGGCCTCTACCCCGAGGGCACGCGATCACCCGACGCGCGGCTCTATCGCGGTAAGACCGGCGTGGCACGCCTGGCTCTCGACAGCCGGGTGCCCGTCATCCCGGTTGCCATGATCGGAACCGACAAGGTGCAGCCGATCGGCGCCAAGCTGCCGTCCATCCGTCGAGTGGGCATCATCATCGGCCGTCCCCTGGACTTCTCACGCTACGAGGGACTCAACGACGACCGGTTCGTGCTGCGATCGATCACCGACGAGATCATGTACGAGCTCATGCGGTTGTCCGGTCAGGAGTACGTCGACGAGTACGCCGCGACCGTCAAGGAGCGGATCGCCGCCGAGAAGCGCCAGCGGGTGGTGACGTCGGTGCTGGACACCGTGACCGAGATCACCGGTCGTGACACGTCGCGGCTGTCGTGGCGGCTGTTGGGAGAGCACGGACCGGATCCGGACCCGGAGGCCGGTGGCGAGCGCCAGCCAGGTCCGGGCGGGCCTAAACTCCAGCCGTGATGCCGGACTGGCCCGACCTGCCCGCTGCCCAACAACCGGTGTGGCCCATCCCCGCCGACGGTCACCGCTCGATCGACGACGTCGTGGCGGAGCTATCCGTGCTCCCGCCCCTGGTGTTCGCCGGGGAATGCGACGACCTCCAGCTGCGGCTGGCTGCGGCAGCTCGTGGAGAGGCCTTCCTGCTGCAGGGGGGCGACTGTGCCGAGACCTTCACCGGTGCCACCGCGGACGCCATCCGCTCGCGGGTGAAGACCATCCTTCAGATGGCCGTCGTCCTCACCTACGGGGCCGGGCTACCGGTGATCAAGATGGGACGGATGGCCGGGCAGTTCGCCAAGCCCCGGAGCAAGGACACCGAAACCCGCGACGGCGTCGAGTTGCCCGCCTACCGCGGCGACGCCGTCAACGCCTACGAGTTCACGCCGACGGCCCGAGCCAACGACCCGACGCGCCTGCTGCGGGCGTATCACACCTCAGCTTCGACCCTCAACCTGATCCGGGCCTTCACGACCGGTGGATTCGCGAGCCTGCAGCAGGTGCACAACTGGAACCGGGGCTTCACCGCCACCCCTGCGTACTCGCGCTACGAGGTGTTGGCCCGCGAGATCGACAAGGCGATCAGGTTCATGATGGCGTGCGGGGCCGATTTCGACGAGCTGCGCCGGGTCGACTTCTTCGCCAGCCACGAGGCGCTGCTGCTGGACTACGAGCGGGCGTTGACTCGCGTCGACTCGCGGACGGGCGAGTTGTACGACACCAGTGGTCACTTCGTGTGGGTGGGCGAGCGGACCCGTCAGCTACAGGGCGCGCACGTCGACCTGGCCGCCCGCATCAGCAACCCCATCGGGGTCAAGTTGGGCCCGGGCACGTCGGCCGACGACGCCGTCGCGATCGTCGAGCGACTGGACCCGCAGCACACCCCCGGTCGGTTGACGTTCATCACCCGGATGGGTGCCGGAAAGGTGCGGGATGTCCTGCCGGGCATCGTGCAGAAGGTGGAGGGCACCGGGGCGCGACCACTATGGGTGTGCGACCCGATGCACGGCAACACGATCGAGTCCACGACGGGCTACAAGACACGGCGCTTCGACGACGTGATCGAGGAGGTGCACGGGTTCTTCGACGTGCACGCGTCGCTGGGCACGGTGCCCGGTGGGGTTCACGTCGAGCTGACCGGCGACG
>JANNOG010000139.1:0-2234 GCA_031398915.1 Micrococcales bacterium
ATGCCACACCAGGGGAACCCCGCCGTCGCGGGTGACCACCAGGCCCAGTCCGACCAGCCGGAGATCGGCCCGTTTCTGTTTGGCCTTGCCCCGTTGAGCGATCGGGGCCTTCGGGTTGGTGGTATCGATGTAGGTGGCGAAATGCCGAGCTCGGCATTTCGCCACTGATGCCGACCTGCGGGTTATGCCGACGATGGCCGCGTAACCGGTGGTGGGCAATCAACTTCGTCCAGATTCGTCGCCATAAGTAGTGTCATGATCGGACGGTTCTCTCGTCTGGTGGACAGAAGGATCCACCAAAGGGAGAACCCGTGGACAGGGATCGGTTGCGTGGCACGGCAAGCGGACCGCTGACGCCGTTCGAGGCGGAATGGGGCGGTGAGCGCGTTGTCGCTGACGGGCCGAGTGCTCGACGCGGTCTGCTTGTTGACGATCAGGTGCGGGTTGGCCGTGTTGGGCCAGCAACGGCGTCGGTCCTCGAGCCAGTCCAGCAGGAGTTGGTGGGTGAGTTCGTCGAGTGGGCGGGTCACGGTGGCGATGGTGATCCGTCGGTTGCCGAGGTCGATATCGTCGATGCGGAGGTTGCGGATTGCCTCGGAGCGGGCGGCGTGCACTGCTGCCAAGACCAGCGTGAGCCGGGCGGCGGGCGTGGTCGCGGCGTGGGCGGCGTCATCGATCTGATTGGGCGCCAAGGGAATGATGACCGGATCGTCTCGGTGATCGATGCGGACCCGCGCAGCGGGGTCGGTGAAGATGGTGCCATTCTTCTTGCAGTGCCGCGTCAGTGAGCGCAGCGCGCCGAGGGCGTGGCGACGTAGGTGGCCGCGCAGTGTTTGGGCGACCACGGCGATGTCTCCGGTCGTGACCTCACGCAGGTGGTCGTATCGGGCAGACCATCCGGCCAGCACGGGGTGCGCGGCCCGAACGTAGCGTCGGACGGTGTTGAGGTCGCGGGGCTGGCTGCGGGGACCGCCGTGTCGCAGGACCCGCACCCAGTCGCGGACATCGGCTGCGATACCCGGTGCGAGATCGGAGAGCTTGCCCTGCAACCAGATGTCGAACGCGGGGATGCGGTCGTCGTTCAGCATTCCCGCCTGGGCCAGCACTTCGGCGACCCGACTGATGCTGATGCCATAGCGGTGCAACACGCCGACCAACTCCGAGTGTTGGAACCGGTCGCCGTCGGCGTGTCCGGACAGCACGATGACCAGCGCCCGGTCCAGTTCAGCGACCAGCTTGCTGTTCCAGCCGTGGGCCTCGCCCGTCGCGTGGGCGATCCGGCGTGCGCGGGCGAGGACAGGGCTGGTGTGTTCGGCGTGCAGTGCCCGGTCGAACGCGCGCCCGGCTCCGGGCAGGTGCAGCTGTAATTGGCCGCCGTCGGCCGGCCGCGGTGCCGCGGGCGCGAGATCCGCGGCCAGGGCCGGACGGCAGGCGCGCAGACGCGAGCCCGAGCGCGGGCCTCGCATCGTGGTCATGCCGGCGAACCGGAGTTGGTGGCAGGTGACGGTCGTCAAGTCCGCCTCGGTGACGATGGGCGGGTTCACGGCCTGTGTCGCGGCCTGCAGCCAGCAGAGCCGGCAGTGGCCGTTCTTCAACGGCACGTCCCGACCACACACGGCACAGGGCGCGCTGGGATGGCGCCGCCGGAAGTCGTAGCAGGCACGGCAGTAGCCGCCATAGACCACTCCCCAGGCCAGACACGCCGGGCAGCTTGAGGCCACCTTGTCCGGTGCCCGTCGCCCTGCCCGCCGGGGCGCCGAGCCGGCCGCCGCGTTGCTCACAGGGGCGGAAGCGAGCGGCCGTCGCGGCGTTTGGGCGTCACGACCAGGCCGGTGGTGCCGGTCGCGGCCTTCAGGTCGGTGTCCGCGGCAGGCAGGTTGACCTTGTCGAGCTCGGCGATCAGCACCTCCTCGACCCCGCAGCCCAGCACGGCGCAGATGATGTCGAGGTCGTCGAGTTTGACGCTGGCCGGATTGCCCGACCACAAGCCGGACATCTTCCCTGCGCTGATCACCAGCCCGTGCTTGGCGAGCATCTGCTGCAGCTCGCCGGCCTTCCAGATGCCGCGGTTGGCGGCGGCAAGCCGCAGGTTCCACCTCATACCCTCAGTCCCTTCAACCGCTGGGCGGCACGCTCCTGCCCTGCAACCTGGAGTGCCCCGAAGATTCCAGACAGCAGATCTGACATGATCTTGGCCTGGAACGGAGACAAGCATGACCCGGCAGAAACGCACC
>JANNOG010000002.1:0-10149 GCA_031398915.1 Micrococcales bacterium
CACTACCGAGACTTTGAGGACGACGCGTGCGCACCTTCAACCCCAAACCGGGAAGTGTCGAACGACAGTGGCATGTCATCGACGCCACCGACGTCGTCCTCGGTCGCCTGGCCAGTCAGACCGCCCGGTTGCTTCGCGGCAAGCACAAGCCGATCTTCGCCCCGCACGTGGACACCGGTGACTTCGTCATCATCATCAACGCGGACAAGGTGGCATTGACCGGCAACAAGCGCGAGCAGAAGATCGCCTACCGCCACTCCGGCTACCCGGGTGGTCTGCGCGGCGTCCGCTACACCGAGCTGCTGGCGACCCGCCCGACTCGCGCCGTCGAGAAGGCCGTCGCGGGCATGCTGCCCAAGAACACCCTGGGTCGCGCGATGCTCGGCAAGCTCAAGGTCTACGTCGGGTCCGAGCACCCGCACGCGGCCCAGCAACCCACGCCGTACACGTTGGGCCAGGTCTCGCAGGAGCCCCAGCTCACCACCCGAGGAGCCCAGTGACCACCGAGACCATCGCACCCGAGTCCCTCGACGACGAGGCGGCGGAGGCAGAGCCCGCCGAGTTCTCCGGCACGTACACCACCGAAACGGCCGTCGAGGTTCGCAACACGGGACGCAGCATCACGGCCCCGGGTTACGGCACGGGTCGCCGCAAGGAGGCGGTCGCCCGAGTGCGGCTCGTTCCCGGCTCCGGTAAGTGGACGATCAATGGCCGCGCCCTGTCGGACTACTTCCCGAACAAGGTGCACCAGCAGGAGGTGAACGAACCCTTCCGGGTCACCGGTACCGAGGAGAGGTTCGACGTCATCGCCCGGATCGGCGGGGGTGGGGTGTCCGGCCAGGCCGGTGCGCTCCGGCTCGGGGTGGCCCGCGCCCTCAACGCCATCGACATCGAGGCCAACCGCGCGTCGCTGAAGAAGTCAGGTTTCCTCACCCGCGATCCTCGTGCGATCGAACGCAAGAAGGCCGGCCTCAAGAAGGCCCGCAAGGCACCTCAGTACAGCAAGCGCTGATTCCACCGTCGTGACGCGGTTGTTCGGGACCGACGGAGTACGAGGGCTGGCCAACGCCGATCTCACCGCCGAACTGGCTCTCGACCTGTCGGTGTCCGCTGCACACGTGCTCGGTGATCTGACCGGACGCGACGGCAGGCTGGGCAGTCGGCCGAGGGCGGTCGTCGGCCGAGATCCCCGGGCATCGGGCGAGTTCCTCTCTGCGGCCGTCATCGCCGGCCTGGCCAGTGCGGGAATGGACGTCGACGACGCCGGAGTGCTGCCGACCCCTGGGCTGGCCTACGTCGTCGCGTCTCGACCGGACGTCGACCTGGGCGTCATGATTTCGGCGTCCCACAACCCGATGCCGGACAACGGAATCAAGTTCTTCGATCGGCTGGGCGCGAAATTGCCGGACGACATAGAGGACCAGATCGAGTCCAGGCTCGCCGAACCCTGGCGGCGGCCCACCGGGTCCGGGGTGGGCCGGGTCCGCCGGGCGGACGAAGCCGTGAGTGCCTACGTCGACCATCTGGTCGCAACGGTGCCGGTGCCAGTCAGCGGTCGACCCCTGTCGGGGATGCGCGTGGTCGTGGACTGCGCGCACGGAGCGGCGTCCGTGGTGGGTCCCGCCGCCCTGCGAGCCGCCGGGGCAGACCTGACAGTCATCGGTGCCGAGCCGGACGGCTGGAACATCAACGACGGATACGGCTCGACGCACCTGGAGCGGTTGCAGCAGGCGGTGCTCGACTCGGGCGCGGTCGTCGGGCTCGCCTTCGACGGCGATGCCGACAGATGTCTGGCCGTCGACCACACCGGCGCTCTGGTCGACGGTGATCAGATCCTCGTCGTGTTGTCACTCGCCATGGCCGATCGTCATGCCCTGGTCACGGGGACCGTGGTGACGACGGTGATGAGCAACCTGGGTCTGCGGATCGCCCTGGCGGACCATGGCCTCGGCGTCGAACAGACCGCCGTGGGTGATCGCTACGTGCTGGAGGCGATGCGCGCCGGTGGTCACGTCCTCGGCGGCGAGCAATCCGGCCACGTGGTGATGAGCGACTACGCGACCACCGGTGACGGCGTGCTGACGGGCCTGCACCTCCTCGCGAGGATGGCCGCGACGGGTCGGACCCTCGCCGACCTCGCGTCGGCGATGACCAGGTTCCCTCAGGTTCTCGTCAACGTGTCGGGCGTCGACCGGGCGCGGGTGGGGTCGAATGTGTCCGTCGCCGAGGCGATCCGGGAGAGCGAGGCCAGACTGGGTGACCGGGGTCGGGTGCTGTTGCGCGCCTCGGGCACGGAACCCGTGGTGCGGGTCATGGTCGAGGCCCCGGACGAGGCCACCGCCCAGGCCGAGGCCGACACATTGGCGGCCGTGGTCGCGGCCCACCTCGCCTTGATCTGAGCCCACACCGGCTGGGGGCGACGCAGCGAGCGTCGTCGACGGCCTACTGCGGAGCGTTCGGGTCCGTGGACAGCGGGCCGTCGGTCAGTGGTGCGGTCGGCACGGGCACGGATTGCGGCGGGATGGTCGCCGACTCGGTCGGTACGGCCGGGGGTTCGGCCGGCGCCGGTTGGCTGACCGAGGGGTCCACGATGGTGGAGGCGTCGCTGACGGCCTGGCTCGGCGCCGCAGGGAGGGAGGGTCCCGCGGCGGGGTCGCTGGTGGCGGCAGTGGTGGGGTCACTGGAGGGCGGGGTCACCCGGTAGATCTGGTCGATCAGCAACCGACCCGCTATCTCGAAATCCCCGTCGGTCCCTGCCGTAGAAATCGTGAGACCGAATGCGCTGAACGGACTCAGCGCATCGATATCTTGAGAGAACGTGGCCCAGTCCACATTCACGAAGAACGCGGCCATTGCATTGTCGAGATTCGGCATGGCATCTGCGAACTGCGGGATGTTGTCCAACGGTGTGTTGTCGAGGATCTCGCCGGTCGACACCACCGCGGTCGTTCCCGACGGCGACGCCTCTGAAACGACCGACAGCGGCAACTCGCCGGTCACCTGCCCCAGAGACGTGGCCACGAGTTCCGGCTCGGCCGGGGTCAGCCGGGCGATCAGGCCGCCACCACCCAGCAGGCCCACCGCCAGGTCGTCTCCGGTGAGGCCGCTCTGCTTCAGTGGGTCTGCGATTGCTGAGGGGTCGGCTGGTGCTGAGGGGTCGGCGGGTGCTGAGGGGTCGGCGGGTGCTGCCGGGTCGGCCGGTGCGGAGGGATCGGCAGGTGCTGAGGGATCGGTGGGGGCAGCCGGATCCCCGGGTGCCGGTGTGGGGGCGGTGTCGAGGGCAGCGATGACCGAATCGAGGCCCTTGATGCCGAAGGCGGCGACAGTGTCAGCCGGAAGCGCTCTCATCTGGAAGATTCCAGCGGGCCCTGCCGAGGTGGTGGACTGCGTGACGATCGGTGCCGCGATGCTGCCACCCTCGGGCGCCGCACCGGCCGGCCGGCCGTCGAGGGTCAACTCGGTGACGAATCCCGAAAGCTCGACCCGGTCCGGCTTGAGCGCCACGCCCAGCACGAGGCGGCCTCCGATCTCGACGTCGGCTGCCGCGCCGAGGGCGGATGTGATGTCGGTCTGCCCTCCCACGTCAGCAGCCGGCGCTGCAGGGTCCACTGGAAGGGCCGGGTCGGCCGGAGCCACCGGAGCTGCAGGGTCGACTGGGGCGGACGGGTCGGCCGGAGCCGACGGGTCGGCCCCGATGGAAACCGCCGTCGCCTCGTTCAACTCGGCGTCGAGGGAGTTGCGGACCGTCCGCGAGAAGGTGAAGTCGTCACGCTGCGGCGCGTCGCCACCCAGTTGAGCCCAGATGACACCGAGGCGGGACGCGCCAAGCCGGTCCAGATCGGCCCTGAACGTCGGGTCGCTCGCCAAGTCCTGACCCCGTGACGCCGCCTGAGTCCCCTGTTCGGCCACTACGGTGCTGTCTGCGATCACCACGTACCCGCGGGAGAACGCGTAGCCCACCGTCACCCCGGTCTCGGCGGCGAACTGGTCGAAGAACACTCGGACGTCGTTCTCTTCGCCGTCGACCTTGACCGCCGCCAGCACGGTGCCGTCCTCGCGCAACAGGACGCCCGCCTTGTTGCCGGCCCAGGGTTCGATGTCGTCCCGCACCGTCAGGGTCGTCGACCGCAGCAGTGGACTGAACATCCATCCCAGAGGGCCCACCGACAGCGGCGCCCGGGACGTCGTCTGGTTCGCTGCGTCCTCGTAGGCCGATGCGAAACGGAACGCCGTGAACTGATCGCGCAGACCGGGGGTGTAGTCCAGGCGGACGAAGACCTCGGCGCCCTCGGCCGGCAGGACGTTCTCGGGGAGTGTGCCCGGCCGGTCGACCGCCCACCCGGTGACGGTGAGTCCGGTGACCAGCGCCACGACGAGGGCGACGACCCCGACGCCCCACAGCACCTTGCGTCGTGGCGCTGGGTCGGCGAGCTCGTAGGTCGTGCCCGCTGTAGGGGGTTGGGCTTCGGAGGGCGGTGCTATGACGGGCGCGGCGTCAGGGGCCGGTAGAGGCCGAGGGGTGCTCGGACCGATCGGTGGCGGCGGCGCGCCCGTGGTGCCGGGGCTGGGAGGAAGGTACGGGTTCTCGGCGTCGTTCACGGGAGTCCTCGACGTCGGGGGAGAGGCCACCAAAGGGTATCGGAGTCCGACAGGTCGGCTGCACCCGGCGACCTGCCGGACTCGGAGTCACCTCGGCCGGCCCGATCCGGAATTCGCTTGCCCGGTGGCCACGGCCGAGGCGGAGGCTGCGTCACGAGCGCCCGGTTACCGGGTGGACACCTACCTCCACCTACTGCCCGAGTCGTTTCGGACCGCAGTCGTCACCCTCACGGGCCGGATGACCACGGACACGACCTCGACGCTGCGGACCGTTGCCACCATGACGTCCGGCGACGTGGCTGCGATGAGCGTGCTCAACTTCTGGGCCGACATCGCCCAGTGGGCCCATCAGGCAGACGCGATCGTCGACCCGGGCCATCGCGGTCACCACCTCGGATTCTCCGTGGTGCGAGGGATCGGGGTGTGGCAACTCGCCCTCGATCGACGATCCGGATGATCGAACCGGAACCGCGGGACCTACACCTTGCGAAGCAGCACACGCCGCACCGAATGGTCGGCGTCCTTGGTGAGCACCAATCGGGCACGCCCGCGGGTCGGACGAATGTTGTCGACCAGATTCAACTCGTTGATCTCGTTCCAGATCTGCCGGGCAGTGGCGTCGGCGTCGCCGTCGGACAGCTCCGCATAACGGTGGAAGAAGGACTCGGGTCGAGCAAAGGCCGTTTCGCGAAGCCGGAGGAATCGACGGACGTACCACTCGGCTATGTCGTCGGTTCGGGCGTCGACGTAGATCGAGAAGTCGAAGTAGTCGCTGACGGCCACGCCTTGGCGTCCATCCGAGCGGACCCGTGCGGGTTGCAACACGTTCAAGCCCTCGACGATGAGGATATCCGGGCGCCTGATCGTCACATAAGCGTCCGGGACTATGTCGTACGTCAGGTGCGAGTAGACCGGCGCCCGGACGTTGGTCGCCCCAGACTTCACGGCGGCCACGAAACGCAGCAGGGCCCGGCGGTCATACGATTCAGGAAATCCCTTGCGGTGCATCAGCGAGCGGCGTTCCAACTCGTGGTTGGGCAGCAGAAACCCATCGGTCGTGACCAGTTCGACGCGGGGGGTCTGCGGCCATCGGGCCAACAACTCGCGCAGTACGCGTGCCGTCGTGGACTTGCCCACGGCGACCGAACCGGCGACGCCGATCACGTAGGGGGTACGGGCGACCCGCTGCTCGCCGAGGAAGGTCGAGGTCGCCTCGTGGAGCTGGGCACTGGCGGCCACGTAGAGCGTGAGCAGGCGCGAGAGCGGGAGGTAGACGGTGCTCACCTCGTCGAGATCGATCCTCTCGCCGAGGCCGCGCAGCCGAAGCAGATCGTCGGCGTCCAGGGTGAGGGGGGTCGCTGCCCGGAGCGCGCTCCACTCGCCCCGGTCGAACTCCAGGAACGGCGAGTCAGGGGTGGGCCCCGGGACGGCTTCGGCGGCGAGGCGGGCACGATCGATCATCGGTGCTCATCCTCGCGGGCCGAGGCGTCAGATGCATGTTGGTTCGCGTTATCAATTGACGAGTACATAGTCACGAAGCGTTCACTCACTGTTCGTTTCCACGTCGCTCAGTTCTCGGCCAACAGACGCACAGTGACATGTCCACGCCGTTCCCCGTAGCGAACTCGCGTCTCTCATGCTCCGTACCCACTCTGGAGGCCACTCTCATGGGTCACGATCACTCCCACTCTCACTCCCACGCGGACGTCGACGACACGTCGGCCGCCGCCATGGACCTGTCCGTCCCGGACAGCGACCTCTCGCCCGCACAGATGACCCGTCGGCAGGTGTTCCGCGCCGCTGGTGTCGTGGGCGGCGCCGCAGCCCTCGGCATGACCGGCGTCACCCCCGCCATGGCCCACGACGGCCCCGAGATGCACAACCGCCGGACGGACAACACGATCGAGGCGTGGCTGGCGGGCGACCACCACATCCACACCCAATACAGCTCGGACGCCATCTACGCCGTCGCCGACCAGGCGCAGCACGCCAAGGCCTACGGTCTGGACTGGCTGGTGATCACCGACCACGGCAGCGTCGAGCACGCCCGGATCGGGGTCGACCTGGTCAACCCGGACATCGTCGCCGCCCGCGAAGAGCTCGAGGACACGTACATCTTCCAGGGCCTGGAGTGGAACATCCCGGGCGCCGAGCACGGCACGGTCTTCGTCCAGCCCGGCCCGAACGAGGTCGCTGTCCTCAAGGAATTCGAGAACAACTACGACGGCAGGGTGCGCGGTGCGACCGCCAGCACCCCCGCCAACGAGGCGCTGGCTGTGGCCGGCATCCAGTGGCTCGGTCAGCAGGTGGACCAGCGCCGGGTCCGTGACGCGCTATTCCTGGCCAACCACCCCGCCCGTCAGGGCCTGGACAGCCCCCACGAGGTTCGCGCCTGGCGCGATGCCGACCCCCGGATCGCCGTCGGCTGGGAGGGTGCCCCCGGACACCAGGCCGCCGCTCTCAGTGAGGGTGCGGCCTCAGGTCGTGGGTTCTACGCCGCGGCCACGCCCAGCGCCAACGCCTTCCCCGGTTACCCGCTGGAGAGCTACCGGACCTGGGGCGGCTTCGACTTCTACACCTCAACCGTCGGTGGGTTGTGGGACTCGCTGCTGGCCGAGGGCAAGCCGTGGTCGATCAGCGCCAACTCGGACTCGCACTCCAACTACACCTTCACGTCCACGCGTGGGCCGGGCAGCGACTTCCCGACCAACGGCTTCTACAACGACCCGGTGTACGCCGGCCAGTCCGACACTGCCGCCGGCGACTACTGGCCCGGGTTCTACAGCCGTACCCACGTCGGTGCCCGGCGGGCCAGCTACGCAGGCATCATGGCCGGTATCCGCGACGGCAAGATCTGGGTCGACCACGGCCGCCTGGTCAAGGGCCTCGACATGCGGGTCCGCCGCGCGGGCCGGACCCGAGGCGGCACACCGCTGGGCGGCACTCTGGTCACCGAGCGGCCCGAACGCCTCGAACTGTCGGTCAAGATCGAGCTGCAGAACTTCCCGAACTGGGCGGGCTTCGTGCCCAAGCTCAACCGGGTGGACCTCATCCTCGGCACGATCGACGTCAACGGTCCCGCGGACCGGGACACCCAGACCGCCCCGAACACCAGGGTCGTCCAGTCCTGGGACACCTCGACGTACACCTCGGGCGTCGTCGAGCTGACCTATGCGTTCGACGCCGACATGACCGAACCCTTCTACGTCCGCGTCCGTGGTACCGACGCGAACTTCAGCCAGCCCGGATACCTGGGTGCGGCGATCGACCCGGCCGGCCCCAAGCTCGACGTCCTGGGTGACGCCGACCCGTGGATCGACCTCTGGTTCTACACCAACCCGATCTTCGTGGTCCCCGGCCACCACTGATCGTTCGTCCCACCGGCGTCACGTCAGTCACCCGCGCAACACCGAGGTAGGAGGAGGGCACCGGTGATCATCGGTATCGACACCGGTGCCCGTGACTACGAGGAGGCAGAGCACGTCGCGCACGCGTTGCCCGACATGCTGGGCTTGGCGGCGCAACGGCGCAGCGACCTGGTCATCAGCACGCATGTTGCCCGTGGCGTCGTCGCCCGGGACGCCATCGCCGTGACGATGCCCGAATCCTGGTTGTCGTCCGGTTCTGCCGACCGCGAACTCGGGGACCCGTCCGCGGATGCGGACGGGCTTCGATGGGCCGAGCGAGTGGTCGCGGCCCTGCCACGAACCGCGGCCGTGGTGGCGACCTGGGCCGGAGCACCCGACGCCTTCGTCAGTGGGCCGCTGGTCGCCCAATCGGGGGCGTGGGCTGCCGCTGCCCAGGCGGCGGCTCGGTCGGCGGGGCGCCTCGTCCACTACCCGGGCCGGGACTCGCTGCGCGGTCTGTTCGCCGTGGCCGAGATCTCCCGGCGGGCGGCTATCGACGAGGTTCGCCTGATCGGAGGGTCGGCCCTGCCGTCGGCGATGACGTTCGACTCACGCAACTTCGTCCGGCCCATCTGGGAGGGCGGGCGCACCGTGCTGCTGGTGCAACCCAGCCGAGGGGGCATGGTCGCCCCGTTCGAGATCGAGAACCCGCCTCGATGCTGCGACGCCCACTGAGGACGCCCGTAGGCACCTAGACTCGGGCGCCATGTGCGGAATCGTCGGTGTCGTGTTCGCTGAGCCACCGACCGGGAGTGACGCAGTCGACGTCGTGCTTCGTGGTCTCAAGCGACTGGAGTACCGCGGCTACGACTCAGCCGGTGTCGCCGTCCAGATCGACGGGCACGGCCTGCACGTGACCAAGCGGGCGGGCAAACTGTCGGCGCTGCTGGACGCCGTCGAGGGGGCCGACGGTGTGGCCGGTAGCCACCAAGTGGGCGCGACGACGGCGATCGGCCACACCCGATGGGCCACTCACGGCGCGCCGACCGACGTCAACGCGCACCCGCATCTCAGTGCCGACGGCCGGGTCGCCGTCATCCACAACGGCATCATCGAGAACTACACGGTGCTCCGAGCCGAGCTGGCCACCCGTGGCATCAGTCAGGTCAGCCAGACGGACACCGAGGTCGTCGCGCACCTGCTGGGCGTGACGCTGGAGGACGCGCGCACCGCCGGCGAGTCCATCACCCTGGGCGAGGCGATGCGCCGGGTCTGTCGGCGGTTGGAGGGCGCCTTCACGCTGCTGGCCGTATCCGCCGATCATCCGGGCGTCATCGCCGCCGCCCGCCGGTCGTCGCCACTGGTGGTAGGCGTCGGTGACGGAGCGATGTACCTGGGCAGCGACGTTGCCGCCTTCATCGACGACACCCGCAACGCCATCGAGCTGGCCGAGGACCAGGTGGTCGAGATCGACGGACGCGGTGCGCGAATCACCGATTTCTACGGTGACGAGGTCAGCGGCCGGGCGTTCACCGTGGACTGGGACGCTGCGGCCGCCGAGAAGGGCGGCTACGAGTCGTACATGGACAAGGAGATCGACGAGCAGCCGCGTGCGGTCGCCGACACGCTGCGCGCTCGGGTGGATCTGTCCGGGCGGCTGATGCTGGACGAGATCCGGATCAGCGAGGACGAACTCCGGGCAATCGACAAGATCATCGTGGTCGCCTGCGGTACCGCGGCCTACGCCGGAATGGTGGCCAGATACGCCATCGAGCATTGGTGCCGGATTCCGGTCGAGGTGGAGTTGGCCCACGAATTCCGTTACCGGGACCCGATCGTGGGGGCTCGCACACTGGTGGTCGCCATTTCACAGTCGGGCGAGACGATGGACACCCTGATGGCGGTGCGTCACGCCCGCGAACAGGGGGCGCGGGTGCTGGCGATCTGCAACACCTACGGCTCGACGATTCCGCGCGAATCCGATGCCGCCCTTTACACCCACGCGGGTCCCGAGGTAGCCGTGGCGTCGACCAAGGCATTCCTGTCGCAGATGACCGCCTCGTACCTGTTGGGGCTGTACCTGGCCCAACTTCAGGGGACGAAGTTCGCAGACGAGATCGCCGAGGTGGTCGATCAGTTGCACGCGATCCCCGACAAGATCCAGAAGGTGCTGGACGGGATGGATTACGTGCGCGAGGTCGCC
>JANNOG010000004.1:0-31058 GCA_031398915.1 Micrococcales bacterium
CCCGGCAGCGCCACGAGCGCCGGGGGGGTCGCCGACAGCGCCAGCATCGCCCGTGGGTCAACCGTCCGTCGTCGACGGCCACGCCACCGCCGTGCTGGACGCGGCCTTGGACGACGTCCTGACCATCGACGTCGACCGTGATCAGCGCGAGGCCCTGCGGGTGGTTCTGGGCGGGCGCAACGCCGTCGTCGACGCCCCACCCGCGACGGGCGCCACGACCGTCGCGGTCGCGGTCGCGGTGATGGCCGCGACCACGGGTCGTCGGTGCCTGCTGTTGACGCCGACCCGGACCCAGGGCGATATCGCACAGGCTCGGTTGCGCGCCAACGGAGTGACGGCCGGTGTCGTGCTGGGGCCGCAGAACAGTCCTACGGATCACTCGCAGCACCCGGTCGATGTCCCAGCGGTGGGCGCGGACGGCGCCGAGTCGGATGCCGAGCAGCGGCGACGCGACGCGGCGGCAGAGTTCGCGGCCGCCCGTGACCAGCTGACCCGGATCCGCCAGCCATGGGCCACCTCGCGGCTGGCGGCCCTCAATGCCCTGGCCGGCCTCGACGGTGAGGTCAGCGACGTGAGCGTCACCTGGCCTCCCGATGAGGCATCGCGGATACCGATCACTGCCGCGGTCGAGGTGATCGACGCAGTCACTCGCGCCATCACCCTGGGCGCAGCCGAGGAGTCGTTGGCTCGCAGTCCGTGGCGCCTCGCCGTGATGGACGACGACGCCGATGCTGCTCGCGCGCTGGAATTGGCCCGCCTCATCTCCGGTCCGTTGGCCCAGCGGGTCCGGACCGCGATCACCGAGCTGGCTGCGCTGACCGGAACCGCGGAGGCCCGGACGCTTCGCGAGGTCGACCACCGGCGCCAGCTGTTCACCGGATTGCAGGCGACCCTGGACCGGCTGACACCCGAGGTCTTCGACATCCCGGTGCTCGACCTGGTGGCGGCTACCGCGTCCAAGGACTTCCGGCGAAGGACCGACTACGCGATGCCCGCGATGGCGCGACGGACCCTGGTGGCGCGCGCGAAACGACTGGTCCGTCCGGGCGTCGACATCAGAGTGCCGCAGCTGCACGACCTGCTGGTGGCAGCCGCACACCAACGAGTGCAGTGGCAGCAGATCGCCGAGGGAGCGGGCTGGGCCCATGTCCCGGCGGATGTGCCGGCGAGGATCCGGGTACTCACCGAGTTCAGCGACTGCTGTGCCGAACTGGCTGCGCATCACGGGGCTCTGGCCTGGGACCGAAGCGACCCCGACGGTCACTCACCGACCGTCGAGGACGTCATCACCCTGACCGGGCGGCTGGCCGAAAGCGCAGACGAGCTGCGACATCTGCCACACATCACCCGCCTCGACGGGGTGTGGACCCAGGCCGGCCTCGGTGTCGTCGTACCCGACCTCTACGCCCAGCTGGCGGCTAGGGAGGCGGACGCGGCGCCGGCGGACGAGCGCGCCGCTGTCGCGCTGTGGCGGGCCTACTGGACGGCCGTGGCCGACGACACCGCAGCGGCTGCGGCCACGGATTCGGAGGGATCCGTGACCCGGTACATCGCGGCTGATCAGGAGTACCGACGTAGGTCGCCGCAGCGGGTGGGCGCCCGCATACGTGAGCGGCTGCACGCTTCGGCTGAGGCCTGGCAGGCAGGTGCGCCGTGGTGCGTGCGAATCGCCGTCGCCTCGGATCTGGTGGCCGTCGACGACGACGAGCGCTACGACGTCGTGGTGATCGACGACGCCGGCGCATCGCCATTCGTGGACGTGGTGGCCGCGATCGCACGTTCGAGCCAGGTGGTCGTACTCGGCGACGGCGCTCAGGCGACACCGGATTCGGCCTGGTCGGTGATTCAGGGGATCACCGGTGACCTGGTCCGTCATGTCGCACTGACCTACCGCCACCGCCGGGTCGCCATCACACACGCGGCCGGGTCTCGTCAGTCCGGCCATGCCGATCGGGCTGTCCAGCCAGTCGTCCAGGAAATCCCCCTGGCCCAACCGCCGGGAGTGGTGACATTCACTCACCTGCCCCAGGCGGCGGCGTTGCCGGTCGAGGGTGACGATTACGCAGACACCAGCGCCGTCGAGGTGGCCCACGTGGTCGATGCCGCGCTCGCGCTGGCCCGGCGGGTCTGTCTGGGGACTCCGCCGCGGTCGTTGGCCATAGTCGCCCTGACCCGCAGCCATGCGGGCGCCGTCGCCCTGGGGTTGCGGGCTGCACTGCGCGCCCGACCCGTCGAAGCCGCCGCGTTCACCGCCGACGGGGACGAGCCGATCGTCGTGGTCTCGGCCGATCAGGCGCGGGGCATCGAACGCGACGTCGTCCTGCTGACGGTGGGATTTCCCCGCACCCCCCACGGGCGCGTGCTGCACCGCTTCGGGCCGCTGGACTCGGCTATCGGTGCGGGTCTGGTCGCGACAGCGGTCACCCGGTCACGAGACGAGCTGCACGTCGTGTCGGGGTTGCGGGCGGCCGACCTGGATCCTGCGCGGTTACACAGCGAGGGCGCCCGCGCGGTGTCGGCGCTACTGACCGGGGCAGAGCTGGCGGCGGCCGCGCCGATCGCCACGGCGGCCCCGCCTCGCATCAGCAGCGGCGGACCGTCGACGGGTTCCGGGGTCATCGACCTGGTGTCTCGCGATCTCCGTGAGCGGGGATGGGACGTGGGTGCCGGGCCCGAGGGAGTGGGCCTGCGGGTGTCCGGTGTCACGGGTGCCCCCGTGGTGGTCGATCACGACATCGAATTCGTGGCTGCGGCCACAGCCCGGGCTCGGGATGCGCGACTGCGAGAGGGCGGGTGGCATCACGTCTTGGTCGCCGTCGAGGCGGTGGCGGCCGATCGAGTGGGGGTACTGGCAGGGATCGAGGATCTGTTGACCCGACCGTCGGTAGGGGCGCTGCCGTCGCGGTCCGCGGGACAGTCCAGTGTCGGCACGCTGAACCTGGTGGATGTCCGCCAGACAGTTGCGGTGGGTGAGCGATCCCGCGACGACTCCGACCTCGGGTGGAACGACTCGACGAGTGTTCTGTCCGATGACGATCGACTCCGGGCGGAACGTCCTCCCCACTGGTGATCAGGCTCGGTTCTGTGCCCGCAGCAGGTCACGGATCTCTTCGAGCAGGAGGACATCTTCGGACCTGGCTACGACGGGCTCGGCCGGGGCCGTGAAACGGGCGGCGATGGTGTTGACCGGTCGGACGAACACGAAGAACACGACGGCGGCCGTGATGAGGAATGTGATGATGGCCGTCAGGACAGCCCCGAAATCGATGACGGAGGCGTCATTACCGTCGACCAGCTGAACAGCCAAGCCGTTGATGTTCGACCCACCGGCTGCGGCAATCACCGGATTGATGACATTGTCCACGATGGTGCCGATCACGGCGGTGAATGCGGTCCCGATGACAACGGCGACGGCGAGCTCGATGATGTTGCCTCGCAAGACGAAGTCGCGGAATTCCTTGAACACGGCGGGCTCCTGTCGATCGGCGGAGAGCTGGACGTACTGGGCATCCGGTCGCGCAGCCTACTGATCCGGAGAACCAGCCGGAACCGCCGCCGAGATCGACACTCCGCTACCTGCCGCCGCAGCGATCGCGGCTACCTCGCCCGGCTGAACGGCCACCACCAGCGCGCCTGAACTGTTCGGCCGAGACCCACCCTCGGGAAGCAAGTCGCCCGGCAGGGCGCCCGAGGCACTCGGTAGTTCGGCGTCCGTCGGCCCGAACCCCGGCTCACCCAGGACGCGGACCACTATGGCGTCGCGGGCCAGCGGCGCCGTCCCGGCCGATGCGGGATAGGAGACCGGATCACCCGCCCACGCCGAGGCGACCGGATGGATGTCGACCACCGAGCCCGCCCCGACCAGAGCCGTCGACCACGGGTCCGCCAGCCCCACGACCACCAGCACCCGTCCCGCCACATCACCGGGGCTGTCCGACGACACCCGCAACCGGGTCCGGGTGATCGGCTCGCCACGAGCCAACGGCAGCGGCGTCATGGCCCCGACCGCCAGGTCGAGGTCTCGGATCGCATCGTCTGGCACCAACCCCGTCGGCCACTGCGAGGTCGTGACGTCTGCCGCCTGGACCACCGCGCCGGCTGGGACGTGCGCAACCGCGACGACGACGGTGTCCGTGGCTGGGGCCACCACCCGCAGTAGCGCGCTCGCGAGCAGGAAGACAGCCGCAGCAGCGGCCGCTGCTGCCAACCCGCGGCGGTAACGGCGGATCATCTGTCGGGGGGAGTGCCACCATGCGACCGGGGTGGAGTCGAGGATTATCACCCAGACACCGTGGCTGGACCGTGCGATCCGGCGCCTGCTGATGCCGCCGTCCTGTGGACGGGCTCGCACCCGCCAGCCTGTGGATACCCGCTTAGCGGGTGGCTGCGCTCGCGCCCGATGCCGACGAACCCGATGCCGACGAACCCGCCGACGAACTGGACGGCGAGGAGCCGGACGGCGTCGGCGCGGTGGTCGGCGCGGGTGACGATGCCCCGCCCGACGACGACCCACCGGACTCCGTCGACGGACTGGAGCTGCCCGCGCCCGAGCCCGACCCGCCGCCGTCACCCGACCCGCCATCGCCCGACCCGGCTGAGCCGCCGGTAGCGGACCCACCCTCGGTCACAGCGGACTTGCCCGCCCCACTGGTGGTGGTGCGCGAGTCCGTGCGATAGAACCCCGAGCCCTTGAATACGACGCCGACGGCCGAGAACACCTTGCGCAGCCGACCGGTGCACTGCGGGCACTCGGTCAGCGAGTCGGCCGAGAACGACTGCTGGATGTCGAAGCGGTGACCGCACTGGGTGCAGGCGTAGGTGTAGGTGGGCACAGGATCCTCCCGGTCTGGACGCCCTGCGGAGCGTCGACGACTGCTGGCGGACCCGGTCAGCGACCGCGCCCGCCCTAGGTTGGCACTCAGAGCATACGAGTGCCAACCACCAGGTCGCAGGGGTGCCTCAACGCCGCTGGGCGAACGCCAGGAACTCCGCCCGCACCCGCATGTCCTCGCGCAGCTGCCCACGCATCGCCGACGTCGTCGTCACCGACCCCTGGGCTCGGGCACCCCGCAGCGTCATACAGGAGTGCTCGGCCTCAACGACGACCCCGACGCCTCGGGGGAGGAGCTCACGTTCCAACCACGACGCGATCTGTCCGGTCATCCGCTCCTGGACCTGAGGGCGCCGTGAGAACAGTTCGACCACCCGTGCCAGCTTGCTCAGCCCCACGATCCGATCGGCGGGCAGGTAGCCCACGGTGGCCCGACCGATGAACGGCAGCAGATGGTGCTCGCACACGGATACGAATCCGATGTCACGCACCACGACCAGCTCGTCGTAGCCCTCGTCGTTGACGAACGTGGTCGCCTCGAACGCCCGAGGGGTCAGCAGTTCGGCGTAGGCGGCAGCCATTCGAGCCGGTGTCTTGTCCAGGCCACCGCGCGACAGATCGACCCCCAGTGCCGACAGGAATTCGCGCGCGGCAGCAGTGGCTCGATCCAGGTCCATGTCCCGCTCGACGTGCGTCGGGGGATCGCTCACCCAGGTCACAATCCTGACAACACCGTCACGGCGCGTCCCGTTCCCGCCCCGTGTCGTGACTGCCCAGCCAGCCGGCCAATCGGCCCCATCGGCTGACCGAGCGCAACCTGGCGTCCACCGCGTCGCGTAGGCCGCCGGGCGTGACAACCAGGACGTCGTCGCCGATCCGCAACCGGTCGATCGGACCGGGGACGAAGGCCTGACCACCACGGATGATCATCGAGACCTGGGCAGGCTCCGGAAATCTCAACTCGTCCACCGACACCCCCGAGAGGCGCGAGCCGGGAGCCACCGTGACGGCGATGAGGCTCATTCCCAATCGACCCAGGGGGGCCACGTCGATGTCCAGGTCTTCGGTCGTGTCGGGGTCGAGCAGCCGCAGCCGCCGGGCGACCCAGGCCAGGCTGGGCGCCTGCACCAGCACCGAGACGACGACGACCGCCAGGGTCACGTCGAATATCCGTCGCGCCGCCTCCAGGCCGTCCAACAACGGAATGGTCGCGAGCACCACCGGTACGGCGCCACGCAACCCGGCCCACGACAGGAACGCCTGCTCGCGGATCGTGAATCCGAACCACGCGACCGAGGCGGCGACCGACAGGGGCCGGGCGACGAACACCAGCACCGCGGCCACGACGAGGGCGGCGGGCAGCGAGCTCACCAGGCGCGACGGGTCAGCCAGCAGGCCCAGCAGGACGAACAGTCCGATCTGGGCCAGGACACCGAGGGTGGTGGCGAACCCCCGCATCGCAGATCCGTGGGGCAGGTGGGCGTTGCCGAGGGTGAGCGCGGCGACGTACACGGCCATGAACCCGCTGCCCTGCAACAGCGTCGCCGCGCAGTACGCCGCCACGATCACGGCGAGGATCGCCAATGGGAACGGGCCCACACTCGGCTGCGCGACTCGGCGCAGCAGTGCGACCAGCGCGGCGGCCAGCACCAGTCCGACGACGATGCCGATCAGCAGTTCGGCGCCGGTGAGGGCGATCACCAGCCACCATTCGGTGTCGCTGGTACCGGCGGCCCGGGCACTCAACGCGACGACGGCCAGCACCACCGGCGCGTCGTTGAACCCCGACTCTGCCTCCAGCAGACCGACGAGCCTGGGGGGTAGGGGCACCCGGCGCAGCACCGAGAAGACTGCGGCTGCGTCGGTGCTGGCCACGACCGCACCCAGCAGCAGGGCCGTCACCGGATCGGCGTCGAACACCACCCACGCCGCGGCGGCCACCACCAGCAGTGACACGGCGGTCCCGACGGTTGCGAGCACCGCCGCCGGGGCCAGGATCGGGCGAATCGTCGACCAGCGGGTGGTCAGCCCGCCCTCGGCCAGGATGAGAATCAGGGCGGCGTAGCCGAGGTCGTGTGTCAGTTGCGCATCGTCGAACTGCAGGCCGAGGGCGTCCTCGCCGAGCAGCATGCCCAGGCCGAGATAGAGGAGCATGGTCGGCAGGCCCGTTCGACTGGACAGCCGCATGGCCGCGACGGCCACCAGCAGGACCGCCGCCACCGCGAGGATGATCGCCTCGGCCGAGAAGCCGGCCACACCCCACTGCATCCGATGATCGTGCCGGAAACCCGGGTGTTTGGCGCGGGTGTCGGCGCGTGCGTGGGGTCTACGCTGCGGCGGTGTCCTTGCCACGGCGGATCTGGACCACAGTCACCTCGGTGGTGGCGATCGTCGTGGTGGGTGCTCTCGTCGTGGCCACCGCCACGGTCGTGGTGACCGTCCGCCGCCCGATTCCCCAGCGCGAGGGCAGGATCGCCGTCGACGTCCTCGACGCAGCGGTGGATGTCTGGCGAGACGACCGTGGTGTGCCCCACATCTACGCGGACACCACTGCGGACCTGTTTCGTGGTCAGGGGTACGTCGCGGCACAGGAGCGCTTCTTCGAGATGGATCTGCGGCGTCACATCGCGTCCGGTCGACTCTCGGAACTGGTGGGGGAGAACCCGGAAGCGCTCCAGGCGGACCTCGTGGTCCGCACGCTCGGCTGGCGCGAGGTCGCCGAACAGGAGCTGCGGACCCTCACCCCCGAATCGCGCGAGATCCTCCGGGCCTACGCCGACGGCGTCAACGCCTACGTCGACGGCCGATCGCCCGGGTCCCTGTCCGTGTCGTACAGCGTGCTGGGACGGCAACTGCCCCTGGAGCGGATCGAACCGTGGACGGCGGTGGATTCGCTGGCCTGGCTCAAGGCCATCGCCTGGGACCTGTCGGGCAACCGTAGCGACGAACTGGCGCGCGGCGCACTCCTCGGTGAGGGCCTGTCGCGCGAGCAGGTGGACCAGTTGTTTCCGCCCTACCCCGACGACCATCCCAGCATCGTTGCCGGCACCGAACCGATCCTGGCCCGCGTACCGCCGGCGCTGCCCGACTCGATGGTCGGCGAACAGGCCGGCGAACTGGTCAGTGCCGCCGCGCTGGCCGGCCTCGCCGCCCTGGACGCGGCCCCGCAGGTGGTGGGCAGCGGTGATGCCATCGGGTCGAACTCGTGGGTGGTGTCCGGGGCGTACACCGCGTCCGGGCGGCCCCTGTTGGCCAACGATCCCCACTTGGCGCCGTCCGTCCCGTCGGTGTGGACGCAGGTGGGGCTGCACTGTCGAGAGCTGAGCGAGGCGTGCCCGTTCGACGTCACGGGGTTCACATTCGCCGCGATCCCCGGCGTCCTGATCGGCCACAACGACCGGATCGCCTGGGGCTTGACCACGCTGTACGCCGACGTCACCGACCACTATCTGGAGCAGTTGCCCGACCCAGGGCATTACGTGGTCGACGGCCGGGTGCGACCGCTACGGCTGCGGACCGAGACGATCGACATCGCGGGGGCGGATTCGATCACCATCACCGTCCGGTCCACGGCGCACGGCCCACTGCTCAGCGACGTACTCGACACCGATGCCGAGGTCGGGCAGACGATGCCGGTCCCGGCCACGGCGCCCGCCCGGGGACCCGGGTACGCCCTGTCGATCGCCTGGACCGGCCTGGAGCCCGGCCGGACGATGGACGCCGTCGTCGCCATCAACCAGGCGGGCAATTGGGCCGAGTTCCAGGCCGCGGCCAGCGTGTTCGACATCCCCAGCCAGAACCTGGTGTACGCGGACGTGGACGGTCACATCGGGTACCAGGCGCCGGGCCGGTTACCGGTACGGGGTGCCGGGGACGGTCTGGTGCCCGCGCCGGGGTGGGATTCCGCCTACGACTGGACCGGGTTCGTCGACCCCCGGCTGCTGCCCAACGTGCAGGATCCGCCGCGCGGCTTCTTGGTGACCGCCAACAATGCGGTCACCCGAAACCCCGACGCGCCCTATCTGGGTGCCGATACCGACCGTGGGTACCGGGCGCAACGCCTGGAATCGCGACTCACCGCCCTGCTGGACGAGGCGCGCGCGGCCGCGCCCGGGCAGCGGTTGACCGTCCAGGACATGTCGCGGCTGCAGGGTGACGACCGGTCACCGCTGGCCGACATCCTCGTTCCGTACCTGTTGGACGTCGACGGTCTGGACGATTTCACCGATCAGGCGGTGACCGAGTTGCGTGACTGGGACGGCAACGACTCCGGTGACTCGCCGGGTGCCGCGTACGCGAACGTGGTGTGGCGACACGTCTTGGCCCTGACGTTCCACGACGATCTGCCCGAGCCGCTGTGGCCCTCCGGCGACGACGTCAGTCTGCTCGTGGTGTCCGAACTGTTGATCGACCCGGGCAGCCCGTGGTGGGACGACACGACGACGCCGGGTCTGGTCGAGGGCCGTGACGACGTGCTGAAGCGGGCGCTCACCCAGGCCCGGCTGGACCTCACCCGGTTGCAGTCCAAGGACCCGGCCAAGTGGCGCTGGGATCGACTGCACGTCCTGCGAGCCGAGCAGACACCGCTGGGGTCGGCCTCGGTGCCGTCGCCGATTCGGCGGTTGGTCAACCTCAGCCCGGTGGGGGTGTCGGGGTCGTCGGACGACGTCAACGCCACGGCGTGGGATGCCTCGACCGGCAGCTACGACGTGACGTCGGTGCCGAGTATGCGGATGGTCGTGGACCTGGGCGACCTGGACGCATCGACGTGGGTCCAGCTGACCGGGACGTCCGGACACCCCGGCGAGCGACACTACGGCGACCAGTTGGACGCCTGGGCGGACGGACGCACCTTCGCGTGGCCGGCGTCACGGGATGCCGTCGACGCCAGCACCGACCAGCGGCTACGCCTGGAGCCGGCAGGCTGAACACCTGCAGGCTGGACAGCGTCAAGACTGGACACCGGCAGGCAGGACGACCGTCAAGACTGGACACCGGCAGGCTGGACGACCGTCAAGAAGGCCTCACGAGGTCAGGTCGAGCCAGCGCGTCGGGGTGAGGATGACGTCCACCCGTCGGTCGTGTGCCTCCTCCGGCCAGTGCGGGTGCGACCCGTCGAACACCTCCGAGTCGAAGACGCAGCCCACGAGGAGGGGTCGCGCCTGGTCGACCGACCCCCCTCCGTCGATCGCTTCGTCGATCGCGTCGGCGATCACCCGGGTGATCACCCGGTCGTACGACCCGCCGCCCTGACCGAGCCGCCGCCCGGCGGTGTCCACCGCCAGCGCCGGCACCACCACGGCGTGCGCGGTGGTGATCGCCGTGACCCCCAGTCTGGGTCCGGGCGGACGCAGCGTCGACGGTGAGTCCCGGTCATGGACCCAGTCGAGGTCGAGGTCGTCGCGCAGCCACGGGAGCAGTACGGCGACTCCGGCGTCGCGCAATCCCGCTCGCAGGGTCGTCGTGTCGGGTTCGCCGGCACGCGACGCGAAGAGGGCGACGACCCCGAGGCCGGCCAATCGGGGCAGCGCCACGTCCGCGAGACCCACGCCCGGGTCCGCTGCGTCGGTCACGATGCCCGCAGACACCCTTCTGGCTGCCCTCGCGGCCCGCAGAGTGCCCCGAATCTCCGCCTTGGGCCGCAATCGCGCCTCGTCACGCCCTGCCGATGGGACCACTCGCATGCGAGGATCCTGCCCCGATGTCGCTCGCCTGACACCTACTGAGGGAGCCCTCACCTGAAACTCCGGACCCAGGTCGCCACCGCGTTGCTGGTGGCCGCCGTCGTACCGCTCGCCGGGGCAACCGCAGTCGCCGCCTGGCTGTTGCCGCGCGCCCTCGACCGGGCCGAACTCAGCCGCCTCGACCGTGACGCCACGTCGACCGCGCAGGCCATCGGGGCCGCGTGTGCCAGCGCGGGGGACAGGGCCACGGCACTGGCCGCGCAACTCCAGGCGGGTGTCCTCACCGATCCGGCAGGGTCGGAGTCGGTCCGCCTCACCGCCGCGGCGCGCCAGGCGGTTGCCGCTGCGGCGCGTCGAGACCCGGCAGGTGCCGCCACGGTGTACGCCCCCGACCTCACCGTGCTGGCCGCGAGCGGTGACACCGACGACCCGCTGCCCGACCGGGCGGGTGCGGAGGGCGGCCTCTCCTGCTCTCGCGGTGACGACGGCGCCGGTGCCTGGTTGGTGGAGTCCGTGGCCGTCGTCGTGGGCCAGCGAACCGTCGCCCGGGTCGCCGTGGGAGTACCGGTCGGTGCCGTCGTCGCGGCCGGGCAACCGTCGGCGGGTACGGACGTGCTGGTGTTCGGTCCCGACGACGGGCTGCTGACCCCTGCGGGCGTTGCCCCGGTCGATCCCGATCAGCCTCGGGTGCGGGTTCGGGCTGTCGGTGGCTTCGCGGTCGAGGCGGTGAGTCGGTCACCGGTCGGCGCCTCGTCGTGGTGGCTGATCCTGTTGGCGGCCGGGTTCGTCGTCGTGGTCGTCGGGCTGGGCCTGCTGTTGAGCCGGCTGCTGGTCCGTCCCGTATCAGACCTGTCGGCCCTGGCGCGGCGGATCAGCGACGGCGACGTCGGGGACGCGGTGTCCGCACCGGCCACCGTCGCCCGGACATCGGACGAGGTCGAGGTGGTTCGCACCACCCTCACGGATCTGGCACGAGGGTTGTACGAATCCGAGCAGGATGTGGTGCGCACCCGCGGCGCCTTCGTCGGTGCCTTCGAGCGGTTCGGCTCGGCACTCGGCGGTAGTCCCGATGCCGACTCGATGCTGCGGGCGGTGGCGGACGCGGCCCTGCTGGCGGTGGGCGCTCGCCTCAGTGTCGTGACCTTCGTCGGGTCTGCTGTCGAGTCGCCGGTCGGGTCGGCCGAGGGGTCGGCTGCCGGATCATCCGCCGGGTCGGCCCCCGCCGGGTCGGCCCCTGTCGGGAGCACGGTCGCGCTGCTCGTGCCGGGATCTGCAGCCGGTGCCCGGCCCGTCGTCGTGGGCGAGGCGACGACGGACTCGATCACCGACCCCGACGACATGGCGGCGGCCCTCGCCGGCATGAACCGCCTCGCCGAGTTGGGTGCCCGCCTGGTGCCCGGTGCCGGAATCGTCCTGTCGTCGTCGGGCACGACCCCCGATGAGGGATGGGCCGCGCTGGTCCCACTGCGCACCCTCGGGGCGACGGTGGGTCACCTCGGCGTCGTCCGCCGGCCCAGCGACGGACCGCCCGATATGTCGTCGGTCGACGCGCTGACCTCGTTGGCCGATCATGCGGCGACGGCCCTGCTGGGTGTGGCGCGCCACCGGCAGAACGCCCTGCTGTCGCTGACCGACCCGTTGACCGGGATCGGCAACGTCCGACACCTGCGAGCGACACTGGATCGGGAGGTCGAGCGCGCGGTCCGGTTCGGACACACCCTCGCCGTCCTCATGATCGACATCGACCACTTCAAGGACGTCAACGACACCCACGGCCACGGTCGCGGAGATCTGGTCCTCGCCGAGGTGGCGCGTCGGCTGGGCAGTTGCGTCCGAGAGGTCGACACGGTCGCCCGCTACGGCGGTGAGGAGTTCTGCATCCTGCTGCCCGAAACCGACGTCGAGGGCGCGGGCGTCCCGGCGCACCGGATCCTCACGGCGATCTCGACGGATCCGTTCACCGCCCCCGGCGAGGCGGACGTGCACGTCACGGTGTCCGTCGGGGTCGCGTCCTATCCCACGCACGGCCGATCCAGCGCCGAGGTGATGAAGGTCGCCGACGACGCGCTGTACGAGGCCAAGCGTGCCGGACGCAATCGGGTCGTCGCCACCGCGGCACCGACCATCTCACTCGTGCCCGAGGACCGGGTGTCTCACCTAGGGTGACCGCCATGACAGCGCCGCTGACCAAGGTCGTCATCCCCGCCGCGGGACTCGGCACCCGGTTCCTGCCCGCCACCAAGGCCACCCCCAAAGAGATGCTTCCGGTGGTCGACACCCCGGCGATCGAGTACGTGGTGGAAGAGGCCGTCGCGGCCGGAATGACCGACATCCTGATGATCACGGGCCGGGGCAAGCGGGCCCTCGCCGACCACTTCGACCGGGCCGCCGAACTCGAGGCCAACCTCCAGGCCAAAGGGGACGTGCGCCGCCTCGAACTGGTGCAGCGCTCGACCGACCTCGCCGACATCCACTTCGTGCGCCAGGGCGACGCGCGCGGTCTGGGTCACGCAGTGCTCTGCGGCGCCCGCCACGTCGGCGACCAGCCCTTCGCGGTGCTGCTCGGCGACGACCTCATCGATCCACGGGATCGCATCCTGCCGCGGATGGTGGAGGTCCAGGCCGAGCACGGCGGCTCGGTCGTCCTGCTGCTCGAGGTTCCGCACGACCAGATCCACCTGTACGGGTGCGCCAGCGTCGAGGCGACCGACACCGACGACGTGGTGCGGGTGACCGGCCTGGTCGAGAAGCCCGCCGTCGACAAGGCCCCCAGCAATCTGGCGATCATCGGCCGCTACATCCTTCATCAGTCCGTGTTCGACGTCCTGCGTGACACCCCGCTCGGGCGTGGCGGCGAGGTCCAACTGACCGATGCCCTGCAGACCCTCGCGGTGGGCAAGGGACCCGGATCCGGAGTGCACGGCGTCATCTTCCGCGGCCGCCGCTACGACACCGGCGACCGCCTGGACTACCTCAAGACCGTCGTCCGCCTGGCGAGTGAGCGCGAGGACCTGGGGCCGGACTTCCGCAGCTTCCTCCGACAGTTCGTCACAGAAATGCCGGTGAGCTGACCATGGCGGCGGTGCCCAGGAGGCCCCGCACCAGCGTCGACGAACACGTCGCCGACTGCCTGTCACTGGTCGGGCCGCTGCCTCCGATCGAGGTCCCGCTGCTGGAGGCGCTGGGCTGCGTCCTCGCCGGGTCGGTGGTGGCGTCGGCGCCGCTGCCGCGGTTCGACAACTCGGCGATGGACGGGTACGCGGTCCTGGCCGCCGATGTCGCCGCCGCCGACGCGTTGTCTCCGGTGTTCCTGCCCGTGGTGGGCGACGTGTTCGCCGGGCCGGCGGTGCCGGTGCATCTGGCCCCGGGCACCGCGATGAGGATCATGACCGGGGCGATGGTTCCCGAAGGGTGCGATGCCGTCGTCCCGGTCGAGGACACCGACGGTGGGCTGGCCCGGGTGGAGATTCGGGCCAGCGCGCCGGTGGGTCGTCACGTCCGTCTCGCGGGTGAGGACGTGGCCACCGGCGACACGGTGTTGCGCCCGGGTACCCGCCTCAACCCCCGCCAACTCGCGCTCCTCGCCGCCGTCGGGCGCGCCCGAGTGTCCGTGCATCCGCGGCCCCGGGTGGTCGTGATGTCGACCGGTGCCGAGATCGTCGAGCCGGGACTGCCGCTGCTGCCGGGGCAGATCTACGACTCGAACGCCGTCGGGCTGGTTGCGGCCGCAGGTGAGTTGGGCGCGCGAGCCGAACGGGTGGGCATCGTCGACGACGACCCGAGGGCGGTGCGGGCCGCCATCGAAGACCAGGTGGGGCGGGCCGACGTGATCATCACCTCGGGCGGCGTGAGCATGGGCGCGGCCGACATCGTCAAGGCCGTCCTGGGCGAACTGGGCGATGTCGTCTTCCGGAACGTGGACGTACAACCGGGCGGGCCGCAGGGTCTGGGCGCGCTGGGTGACGAACGGGTGCCGGTGTTCTGCCTGCCCGGCAACCCGGTGAGCGCGCTGATCTCGTTCGAGCTGTTCGTCCGCCCGGCGTTGCGGGCGATGATGGGCGAGCAGCGACTGCATCGCCGTCGCGTCCCGGCCCGGGTGCTCCGAGGCTGGAATTCGCCGCCCGGGCGACGGCAGTACGCCCGCGTCCTGGTGATGCGCGAGTCGGCTGTGTCGGCCAGTGCGACCACCCCCTACGTGGCCGAGCCCGCGACCGGGCAGGGCTCGCACCTGGCGGCCCAACTGGCCCACGCGAACGCCCTCGCCGAGGTTCCTGAGCACGTGACCGAGGTGGTGGCCGGCGACGTCGTCGACTGCCTGGTGCTCGAGAGAATGCGCCGATGACCGACACGGCCTCGGCTGACGGATTTCCCCACCTCACGGCATCGGGTGAGGCGCGGATGGTCGACGTGTCCGCCAAGGACGTGACGGTCCGAACCGCCCGGGCGACAGGCCTGGTGCGCTGCTCGCCGACCGTGGTGGCGGCGTTGCGCAACGGCACGGTGCCCAAGGGCGACGCGCTGGCCGTGGCGCGGATCGCCGGCATCGGCGGCGCCAAACGGACGCCCGAGTTGATCCCGTTGGCCCACCCCGTGGCGCTGCATGCCGTCGATGTCGACGTCACCGTCGTCGATGCCGGGGTCGCGATCGCGGCGACGGTACGCACGGCGGATCGGACCGGCGTCGAGATGGAGGCGTTGACCGCCGTCGCCGTCGCCGGTCTGGCCGTCATCGACATGGTCAAGGCGCTCGATCGCGAGGCCGAGATCACGGACGTCCGGGTCGTCGAGAAGCGCGGCGGCAGGCGCGGCGACTGGCAGCGCGGGCAGTGAGCCCGTCTCCCGGGTGGCCGGTCGTCCTCGAACGCGACTCGCTGCGCCTGCGCCCGGTCCGGGTGTCGGACGTGTCCGCCTGGGCCGACGTACAGGCGCGCAACCGGGAATGGCTGGCGCCGTGGGAGGCGACCAGCCCGGACCTCATGGCCGGCGCCTCATTCGCGGCTGCAGTACGGGGATTTCGCCGCGAAGCCCGGGCAGGACGGATGATCCCGCTGGTCGTCGAGGTGGACGGCACGTTCCGCGGGCAGGTCACCGTGTCGCAGATCGCCTGGGGCTCGACCCGCAGCGGGTCGATCGGGTATTGGATCGACCGTGCCGTCGCGGGCCGCGGTCACATCCCGACCGCCGTGGCGATGGTGATGGACCACTGCTTCGACGTCGTCGGGTTGCATCGGATCGAGGTCAACATCCGACCCGAGAACGCGGCGTCGCTGGCCGTCGCGCGCAAGCTGGGGTTGCGCGAGGAGGGTCTGCGGCGGGCGTTCATCCACATCGACGGGCGCTGGTGTGACCACCTGTCCTTCGCCGTGACCACCGAGGACGTCGGTGAGGGCGGGATGTTGGCGAGGCTGCGGCACTCGGCGCCATCGCGGCCCGGTACCGACACGCCTCAGGATTTCCCGGCCTGAAGCGGTACCTCGGCCTACCGTTTGACGGTGACCCCCGGCGGCCTGATCTTCCTCGCCATCGTGGTGCTGTGGGCTGTCTATCTGGTCCCGGTATGGGCGGGAGAGCGTGCTCGGGTCGCCAGTGAACAGCAGGCCCGCCGCGACGCCGAGGCGCTGGTGACCGAGGATCACAGCCAGCCTCGGGTGGTGTTGACCGCCGGGCGACCCGCCCTGTCGACGGCCGCTCGGATCGGCGCGCTGGCGGCGGCGCAGCGGGCATTGGTCGAGCAGCGTCGCGGGATGCGCCGACGCCGGTTGCTGCGTACGACCGGGCTGGTCGTCGGAGTCCTCGCAGTGGTGGGCGCCCTCGTAGCGGCTGCGACGGTGGCCGCGCCGTGGTGGACGATCGGCGTGGGCGTCGGGTGGATCGTGATCGGTGCCGCGGCCGGTGTCCTGGGGGCACGCAACGACCGCCGCCGACTGTCGGCAGCCCGTTCACGGCTTCGCCTGGCTCACACCTTGCAGCCCGAGCTTCCCGCCAACGCCCGGCCGGTACAGTTGTTCGACCACGGCCGCGAACCGGTCCACCGCGCACCCGTCCTGACCCCGGCAGTACCGGGCGCGACGTGGACCCCCGTGGTGATCCCTCGCCCGACCTACACGATGGCGGCGCGTGTCACTCACGCCCCACCCCTGCCGTGGGTGGATCTCACGCCCGAGCCACTGCCTGCCCCGGCCGCTCTCGCCGAGATCCCGCAACCACACCCGGAGGCCAACCCGGAGTATCGGCGCTCGGCCAGCGCCTGACGTCGTAGGTCGGGGGTCGGGGGAGCTGACGGTGCTAGCCTCGTCAGGTTCGCGGGCCTGCCGCGAGGGGCTGTGGCGCAGCTGGTAGCGCACCTCGTTCGCAACGAGGGGGTCAGGGGTTCGAGTCCCCTCAGCTCCACCCAGGTCAGGAGCCCTTTCTCCCCCCAGAAGTGCGGCTCCTGACCGGCCTGCCTGGCCGCCGTGTTCGGCTTACTCAGGCAACAGGGTGAAGGAGGCGGTGTGGACGGGCCGTACGACGCTGAAGTGGCGTCGGTCCAGGGTCGCAACCTCAGAGAGATCCAGCCGTTCTGCGAGCGCGATCACAGTTGCGTCGGTGGTACCCAGGGGGAAGTCCGCGTACTCGTCGACAAGCTCGGCAGACCGGCCGTAGTCGGCGGACGTCAAGTCAATGGGCGTAAAGGCCCCGGATGCCAGCGAGCGTAGGAACCGTGACTCCGCTGTAGTGCCCAACTGTAGTACCCAACTCGCGTCCGAGCATGTGGCCCACCTCGGCGACAACGGTGGCGGGGATCAGAATCTCTGTGCGCGCCACATGGAGATTGTTGAAGAGTTCGGCACACCGGGCGTGGTCGGCGTCGCGTGTCAGGGCGGCCGACACCAGTGGCCCGGTGTCGCAGATGATCAACGCCCGAAGCCCTCGGCGAGAACATCGTCGTGGTTGCGGCCGAGGTCTGTACGAGAGCCTTCGCCCATGGCGAACCAGTCCGGCGGCCACGGCACGTCTGGCACCGTAGCGAGGTGGCGCCTCACCTCGGCGAGGGCACGGGGCACCCGCGACTCAGGGAGGGCCTCGACCAGGGCCCGCAACTCGTCTCGCTCGACGCTCACGATGACATCGTACGAGTCGCCATTCGCGATGTGCGGCACTTGGAGGGTTGCTCCTGCCTCAAGGTCGTCTCCACAGCCTCGGCGCACCCGAGTCGGCCCTAGTCAGCAGAAAGTCAGCAGTCCGGGCGGCGGCGAACGACCGTCAACGACACGGGACGGCAGCTGACCCCGCTGACGGCCCGACCAGGAGCTCCCACCTGCGTTCGCAACGAGGGGGTCAGGGGTTTGAATCCCCTCAGCTCCACCAAAGATCCAACGTTCAAACCCCGTACATGAGAAACGACGCCCTAGCGCAGGCTGCGGCGTCGTTTCGCTTCTGTGACCACCAAGCTCTCTTCGTACCACTTGTGCGCCCCGGGGCCGTGTTCAGCGATCTCAGGTCCGTCCGTCGTGACTGTGGCGGTGCTGAGCGCTTGGCTGATTTCACTGCGCTCCGCCCGTGCAACACGCGGTACTCGATCTTCCGCGTCAGCGTCCAAGTACAACGCGTGCTGCCATGCCTAACTGCACTCCTGGCGCAGGGTCATGTCAGCACGCTGGTAGGCAGTACCGACGTGCTCGGCCAGCGTTAAGGCTTGCTCGATCAACTCCCGAGTCGCGAGTCCGGTGACCGCCAAGCGTTCCAGTTGCCCTTCAACAGCGTGCAGTCGAGTGAGCAGCCCCGCCTGCTTGTCCCGGGTAATGTCATCAGGAATGACGCCGTCCATGGCGTTTTCGGCCCAGTTGATGCGGTCACGCCGAACTGTGTCCGCTTGCTGCTGTAGGCGGCGGCGTTCTTCGCCCTGGTGCTGTTCATGAACCGTCAGGTCACTCAGCAGGCCCCGGCGTAGCTCGTCGACTGCTGCTGGCTGAACGGCCTCGGACTGTACGAATACGTCACCGAGGGCGTACCTCTCTCGGGCCGCGAAGTCGATCAGCATGTGCCGAAGCCAGCGACGCTGGGCCGGACCAGTACCCAGGCTCACATTGAGGAACCCCAGCATGATCGGCTGTTTGCGAGTTCCAAGGATCTCTGCCACCACATCTCGGTGTGGGGCGTCGGATCGCTGACTCATGCCGTCATCTCCTCCTAGGCTCGTCTGCAGCTGGATGACACCTAGGTGGGCGGGGATCGGAACCCGGCACCCATCCCGGTGTCAGTTCGGACGCTACGAGCGGCCCCGAGCCGCCTCCCAGAACTTTGCTCTGAATTGCTCAAATCAGCCCGCTCTGCAAGCCTTGACCAGGGCCTGTACCAGCTCGTCTACTAGCGAGCAGACGAGCGCAAATGGGCGCACGCACCGTGACAGGAGGACGATCATGCAGCTGACCTTCCTAGGCAAGTCCACTCAGGGCGGCGGCTCGCCGACCCTGTTCGTGACCGACCGCGACAGCTACATCGTCCAGGGCTGGAAGGTGCCAGGAGAGGAGGCCAGCGTGGAGGTGCCCCAGCGCCTGCTTGGCTACCTGGAGCCGGGCACCGAACTGGCCGCTGATCTCAGCGACACCGGTCAGGGCAGCTACGTGCTTTCCGGTTCGCCCGTGACAGACGCGGAGGCGCTGGCTCAGATGGACATCCCCGGGCACGAGACGTGCGTGGAAGTCGGCAAGCGGCGAGAGGAGACACATGGAGCTGCTGCAGGCTGAGGCCTTTGACAACCTGTTCCGCTCCTTCGAGCGAACGGCCTTCCACCTGGAGCTACAGGACTCCTACCACACGCCGGAGGAGACAGGCCCCTTCGACCTGTTTCTCGCGGGCGAGCCTGATGACTTTGCCTGGCACCAGCCCTGGCTGGAGCTGGTGCGCCACGCTACGACCGAGGGTAAGCAGGTCGCTCGACTTCGCGTTGCCTCCGTTCCGCACGTCGACTACACCCGCTGGGGGATGAGCGTCTCGTCACTCAATATCGCCGCCGGTGAGGACATCCGCTGGCTGCCCCGCCAGCAGTTACCCGACATCGAGCTGCCGACGGACGACTACTGGCTACTCGACGACCGCCTGGTCGTCTTCACGATCTTCGAGCCGGGCGGCCGCTTCGGCGGCGGTGCGTCGACCGTCGATCCGGTCATCGTTGAGCACTGCCGGCTGGCCGCCCGGGAGCTGTGGGCGCGCGGGACACCCCATGACGTGTACGCGGCCAGTGAGCGCTGACTCGGCCTGAGACCGCCGCCGAGCCGTGTCCAGCACCCTCCAACAGGCCCGTGAGGCCCTGGGGCAGCGCCTTCGTGATCTGCGCCGTGACGCTGGGCTGAGCGGCCGGGAGCTGGCCACCCGGACAGGTTGGCAGAGCTCCAAGGTGTCAAAGATCGAGTACGGCAAGCAAACCCCATCCGAGCCAGACATCCGCAGTTGGTGCCAGCACTGCGGTGCCCTCGACCAGGTAGACGACCTCATCGCCACCGTCCGAGGCATCGAGGCCATGTACGTCGAGTGGCGGCGCCGCCTGCGTACTGGCACGCGGCGTCGCCAAGAAGCCCTCATCCAGCTCGAGGCCGAGACCACGCTGTTCTCCTGGTACGAACCCGTCCTCATTCCCGGGCTATTGCACACCGCCGAGTACGCCGCCGCCGTCCTGCGTCAGGTCATCGCCTTCTACGAGGTACCGGACGACCTGGAGGCGGGTGTCGCCGCCCGCATGGAGCGACAGCAGATCCTCTACCGCGGCACCCAGCGCTTTCACTTCATCCTTGCCCAGCAAGCCCTCTACACGGGAGTTGGGGACCACAGCATCATGGTGGGACAGCTTGACCGACTGCTAACGATCCTGTCCTTCCCGCGCGTCCGGCTCGGCATCGTCCCGACCACCTCGTCCTACCGCGTGCCCACGAACCAGTTCATCATGTTCGATGACCGTGTGGTGCATGTCGAAGCCGTCTCGGCCGAGCTAGCCATCACGCAGCCCCGAGAAATTGCGTTGTACATCAAAGCGTTCCGGGTGCTGAGCGAGCTTGCAGTGTATGGGGTGGAGGCGGGGAGGTTGGTGCGGGAGGCGATAGGGCAGAAGCGCTCCTAATACCAAAGCCGTGCGACGCGCGGGTAGATGGGTGATCCGCCCGCAGAACTTCGGCCATCGTCATTTCATGCACTACTTGATTCACATCCCGGTTGTCGAGCTTGGGTCCACCTTAGGCCGACTGACGGTCCGTGGAGCCCCGCGGCAACTTCTATACCTCTTGACTCATAGCATGGCCATTGAGGTTGACAACGCACTCATTTGCGCAGAAAATTGGCTTAGATGATCGAGCGAAGTGAATCCCAACGCGAAACGTACGAAGAAACAATGCAGTATGGAGCATCCTTTTAGGCTTCGGAGTTGGATGCCTTGACGGCATCGGGATTGCCGACAATATTCACGCAAACCGGCGGAATGTGCGCCGCGCTGGAAGTACAGCTCGAGACGGGATACACCCTGCTCATTACCGACTTTGAGGAGCCGTTGCCGTGGGATCGTGACGACCAGGTCGGGTGGCGCGTTGGCATGTACGCCTCTCACGTCGCTTACGACCAGGAGTTGGTGCGTGATGCGGGTGTCAAAGACACGAGCACAGTGGCGCTACTCGCTGTCGTGCGCGAAGTGCTGCCGCCGCCTGTAACTACTTGGCGGTGACGCGGCGCTGGGCTGCGGAGGTCATAGCCTCCTCAACGCGCTGGAGGCTTGCCTGCAGCGACTCGTGCTCCCAGACGCGCACCACCGACCAGCTGGCGCTCTGGCCGACTCCCTGTGCTGCGCAAAGAGGAGTCAGCTCCTGTTCTACTGGCCGCCAAAGCAGGTTGTACTGGGCATGGTTAACAATCAGTCGATCCAGTCCCAACTCGTCCGCGATGTGCAGCGCCTGACTGATCTGCTTGGCCGTCCATTCTGACACCCCGAAGTACAGCACCTTGCCCTGCCGGATTAGATCATTAAAGGCACGAAGAGTTTCGATCAAGGGTACCTCAGAATCGAAGCGATGCGCCTGATAGAGGTCGTGTGGTCGAGACCCATCCGAGTTAGCGATCCGTTGCAGGCCTCCAGCACGTGTTTGCGGGAGAGTCCGCGGTCGTTCGCCCCTGGGCCGATCCTCGAGAAGACTTTCGTTGAAACGACGACCGATTCGCGTCGTACCGTTCGAAGGGCGCGGCCAAGGACGACCTCTGCCCGCGTGCTGCCGTAAACGTCGGCGGTGTCGAAGGTGGTGATGCCGACATCCAGCGCCGCCTGGGTAAGCGTCAGCGCCTGTCCCTCGGTCCGATTGAGCCAATCCCCATAGGCGATCTCACTAACCTTCAAACCGGATATACCGACCCGTCTGTGGGGGATCATCCGCCCGCCTCGCTGGCAAGCCGTTGGTAGAGGATGTGATCCTCCCACCGTCCGGCGATCTTTAGGTACTGCGGCGCAAGCCCATAGCGCTGGAACCCGTTCTTGGCCAACACTCTCTGGGATGCACTGTTGTTTACGAGGGTCTCCGCCTGCACGCGGTGCAGGCCCAGTTCAGCAAAGGCGATGGTGATCCCATCGCCGACCGCCGCGGTGGCCAGTCCGGCGCCGTTACGGTTTTGACGGACCCAATACCCCATGGACGCCGACTGGAAGGCGCCCCGGGTGATGCCGTTGAGATCCAGACGCCCGGCGATCGACTGATCATGGTCCAAGATGACCAAGGGAAGTGTGCGCCCCTGCCCGTGATCGCCCAGTGCCCGCTCGGCAACGGCCAGCTGGACGTGCTCCGTGAAGTAATCATCCTCCCGCACGGGATCCCACGGAGCCATGAATTCTCGCTCGGCCTGAATTATTGCGGTCAGTTCCGGGACGTCATCTAGTACCAGGAGACGGGTTACATTGTGCAGAACCATTGGACGGGGGTTTCCTTCGAGGTCATGGCCGCCTTGGCGCGACCCGGGGGGCACCGATCGGCACCTGATTGGCGGCCTCGGCGTAGAAGGCGTACTCATCGGTCCTCCAGGTAGCGAGTGGCGAGGTGGTGAGACGCGGGATAGCAGCAATGGGTCGGCAGGTGCGCGGGTTGCCGGCTCTACTGGGAGCCAGCGGAACGACAAGGACCTGCCCGTAGACGTCGGCCACCATGAGCCAGTGGGCAGGAGGCCTGGCCGGGTAGAAGAGCGGGTCGGCGGACCATAGGTCGCGGACGTCGGCCAGGCCCAGGTTGGGGATGCTTGAAGAGGTGGGCCGCCTGGGTGTCGATCTCGAACGGGTCGTCCTCGTCCAGCAGGCTGGGGGCGAACAGTTCCGCCGACACTCGACAAGTGCATTACACACGACTACGAGGGCACGTTGACTGAACGACGAGTAGGGACGCCCGCTTGAGTTGGCAATCATTCGCCTCCGCCGGGGGCCGGACCGCCGACCGCCGTCAAGGCCGACAGTTTCGAGAGTCGAATCCCCTCAGGATCACCCAGGTGAGAGGTAGACGTTCGGCTGTGACGCACTTTGACAGGCGGGGGATCAGGCAGCCGGGACCGCGAGGACGGTTGCGTCGGCGTTTTCAGACGGCCTAGGAACGGCCTCGCCGAGTTCTCGCAGTACGTCGAGGTGCGCCGCCAAGGCCTCACGCATGAGGTGCTCGGTCTCCGCTCGAGTGTCACCTGCGGCCACGACACCGGGCACGTCCGGGCTGTAACCGAGTACCGAGAGTCGTCGATGCCCTCGAAGACAACCATGTATCCAGTCATCGCTGCTCTGTTCGTGGCCCGGCCTGCCCTCAGGATGCTCGCGTCGGTTCCCGGCTTCAAGGTGGCGCTGGGTTTGCCGGCCACGGTGACCAGACCCGGCTTCGTCGGGTGCGTGTGGTGATGGTGCGACCCGGTGATCCGTTTGAGCCGCTACCCGGAACTCTCGTCTCATCGCGATCGGCTGCCTGGAGCTCCCCTCTGTGGATGACGAGAACGGCGAGCTGGTGCGGGAGGTCGGTGACGCGCACTATGACCTTGGCAGGACGTGCGACGGGAGGGCGCCGTGGGGCCGGCGCAGGCAGTGCGGTCGGTGCTGTGCCCAGACGTTCCGCTTCTCGGGACGCGCGCGACGCTCCGAGTTCTGGTGGTGGGTCCTCGCCTACGGAGGCGCGTGTGGGCTGGCCACGCTTGCCGACTGGCGGCTGGACCCAGAGGCCTGTAAGTCCTCCGACTCGCCGATGGTCGTGTCGGCGGTCGTGTTCTACCTGCTTCTGCTGCCTCACTTGGCGGTGACCGTGCGTCGCTTGCACGACCGTGCCTTCTCCGCGTGGTGGCTGCTGCTGCACCTGATCCCGTTCGGCGTGGTCATCGTGTTCGCGCTGTGCGCTGTCGACAGCTGGGCGGCTCCCAATCGGTACGGACCAAACCCGAAGGGTCGCTCCGGCGCCGCCCTTCCGCCCGGCGGCCGACCGTTTCAGCCAGTCCACTCACGCCGCGCGGCTGGAGACGGCGCTGAAGGCGGGGGAGGCGATACACGGGCGCACATACCGTGACGAGCTCGTGTCCTCTGTCTCGGTGGACTGGCGCACGCAGCCCTACAGCGCCGGCGCCTGGTCCACGTGGGAGCGCTACACCTCGTACTACGACCGCCTGCTCGACGCCGACGGGCGGTGGTGGTTCGCAGGCGACTGGTTGAGCCGCTCCACCGGCTGGCAGCACGGTGCACTGCTGTCGGCACGCCGCGCGGTGACCGGGGTCCACGCCCAGGCCCTCGCCGCTGCGCCCGGGTGATCCCGCAGCCCCAGTGCATTCGGCGTACCTGACAGCATCCGATCCGCGCGGTCAGAGTTCGTCTCGATGGGCCAGGGTTCAAGTCCCCACAGCTGCACACGTGTCGTCGACGTGACCACGATGGGTGCTGCGCTTTCGTCGGGACCGGGTGCCGGCCCGGCGGGTTCACGGCAGCCGCAACTCCCTCAGCTGCCGGCGCGAGGTGATGCCGAGCTTGCGGAAGATGCTGCGTAGGTGGGCTTCGATCGTGCGCGGGCTGAGGAAGAGCTGCGAGGCGACTTCGCGGGAGGTCGCCCCGGTGGCCACCAGTCGCGCGATGTGTGCTTCGTGGGCGGTGAGCGTGTCGGACGGCTGGGCGGTCCGTTCGCGGGGGTGCTCGCCGGTGGCACGCAGCTCGCGGGCGGCACGCTCGGCGAACGCCGACGCGCCCATGTCCGACAGCAGCCGGTGGGCGGTGCGCAGCTGTTCGCGCGCGTCCTGCCGACGGCCCTCGCGGCGCAGCCACTCGCCGTAGACGAGGTGCGCACGTGCGGTCTCGCCGGTCATCCGGGATCGGCCGAGTCGCTCCACCGCCTCACGGTAGTTCTCCTCCGCGATCGACCCCGCGCTTGTCAGGGCGCGGCACCGGGCTGCGAGGCCCAATGCCCAGGAGGTGTTGCACGCGAGTGCCCGCGAGTCGAACCGGTCCTGGGCGTTCGCCGCGATGTCCGGGTGGCCGGCACGCACGGCCGCCTCGACGAACTCCGGCAGGCCGACACTCGTGAGGCCCGGCTCGTCGGTCTCACATGCCCGGGCCGCCGCCGCTTGGGCATCGGCATAGTTGCCGAGTCCGTTGTGCAGCACCGCCATCGAGTACTGGGCCACGGCGACCTCCCCGCCGCCATCGGGGTAGGCGAGATCTCCGAGCATGACGTCGTTCAGGTGGGCAGTGGCGACACGATCGCCGCGCCACGCCGCATGCATGACGGGGCCGTGCCATAGCGGCACTGCGCCGGTGGCCTGGGCGATCGCCGTGGACTCGACTGCCAGCTCGCCCGCGCGAGCGAGCTCGCCGCTGAGGGTCAGGACGCTGGCCAGGAAGCTCAGGGCAGCGGGCAGCGTCGCCAGTGCGCCGGTCTCGCGGGCGAGCTGCGCGTGACGGCTCGCCAGCACATGGGCAAGCTCGTCATCGAGGACTCCGACTGCACTGCGACCGGCCAGCCACAGCCACCGGTCGCTGCGCCCCTGCGGCGGGGCCGTGTCCGCCTCGTCGCGGAACGCCTGCAACGCGTGCCTGAGCGCCGGTGCCCCTGCCGTGTATCCCGCGGTGAACATCGTCACGAGGCCGTCCATGAGCAGGTCCGATGGTCGTGGTGGCAGGGCGGCGTCGGGAGCCGCCAGGGCAGCTGCCGCAACGCGGGCCGTTTCGCGACCACCGGTGACGAGCGCGGCGTCGATGGCCTCCAGGTAGGTGTCGCGAGCCAGCGCAGCGTCCAGCGGGGCGAGCGTCCTGGCCGCGTCGAGAAGCATCCCCGGCCCCTCGATGCCCCGCGTGGTGTGAAAGATGATCCGGGCGTGGAGCAGCTCGGCGCGGGCACCGTGAAGGGCGTCCAGAGCTCCCTTCGACGCGACGGCCAGCAACGCCAAAGCAGTGTCGGACGCACCCGCTGCGTGTTTGGCGTCCGCGGCCTCCAACGCTCGTGCCGCACGGTCGGCCGGCTCCGGGGTCAAGTCGGCGGCCTGGTGCAGGAACGCTGCTGCGGCGGCAAGCCCGCCCCGGGCGCGTGCCCGGTCGGCCGAGCGCTCGAGCTCAGCGGCGGCCTCCTCGTCGGTGCCCAGCACGACCCGTGCGCGGTGCCAGGCGCGACGGTCGGGGTCGGCGCGTGGGTCGGTGGCGGCGGCCAGAGCGCCGTGCGCGCGGCGGCGGTCCGGTGGTGCTGCCGCCTGGTAGACCGCCGATCGCACCAGGGGGTGCCGGAAGCGCACTCGGGTGTCGATCTCGAGCATCCCGGCCTGCTCCGCCGGCGCGGCCGCTTCGGGGGCGATGCCCAGGTGGGCGGCGGCACGCCAGAGGAGCGCCGCGTCGCCGGTCGGGTCGGCCGCAGCGATGAGGAGCAGGAGCTGGGTCTCGGCCGGCAGTCCGGCCGATCGCCGTCGGAAGCCGTCCTCGATGCGGTGAGGAACCTCCAGCACGTCCGGCAGCTCGAACCCGCCCGCCAGCCGTGGCGGCTGCGCGGTGCTGGGCAGCTCCAGCAGGGCCAAGGGGTTGCCGCGGGCCTCGGCGATGATCTGGTCGCGGACGTCGTCATCGAGCGGTTCACGGACCGCGGCGGCCAGCAGCGCCCGCGCATCGACTTCCGCCAGGCCGGTCAGGCGCAGCTCGGGCAGCCCGGTGAACGGATCGTCGCCCGCGCCGGCGTCACGCACGCCGAACACGAGTGCCACCCGCTCGGCTGACACCCGTCGCGCCACGAACGCCAGCACCTGAGCAGACGCCTCGTCCAGCCACTGCGCATCGTCGACCAGACACAGCAGCGGTGCCTCCTCGGCGACCTCGGCCACCAAACTGAGCGTGGCCAACCCCACCAGGAATCGGTCCGGTGCCGGACCGGCTCTGAGGCCGAACGCCACTCCCAGGGCGGCCTCCTGGGGGTCGGGTAGCGTGCCGAGGCGGCCCAGCAGCGGGCTGCACAGCTGGTGCAGACCGGCGTACGCGAACTGCGCCTCGGCCTCCGCCCCCACCGAGGACTCGACCCGGAAGAACGACGATGCGGCGGCCTTGCGGGCGTGATCCAGCAACGCCGTCTTCCCGATGCCCGCCTCGCCGCGCACCACCAGCGCCCCGCTGCGCCCGGCCCGTGCCTGAGCGAGCAGTTGCTCGACCGCCTCACGCTCCACGCGCCGACCGAGAAGGTCGCTCACCGCGGCTCGCCTTCCCGGTCACACCGCACTGGGTGATTCTCACCGATGCGAACCACAACTAGCCAAACGTGACCCACGGTGCACCGGCGGTGTCCGGCCACGACATCGGCACATTCCACCGACGCGACGACCGCCCGACCTGAGCGAACCTACGGACACTGCGACAAGCCTGGGCTTACCGGCCTGCCGGGCGGCAACGACAGAGGAGAGAACCACATCATGGGATTCATCACCGTCGGAGAAGAGAACAGCACCCCGATCGAGCTGTACTACGAGGACCACGGCACAGGACAACCCGTCGTGCTCATCCACGGGTACCCGCTGAACGGTCACAGCTGGGAACGGCAGACCCGGGTGCTCCTCGCTGCCGGCCACCGCGTCGTCACCTACGACCGCCGCGGCTTCGGCCAGTCCTCCAAGGTCGGCACCGGCTACGACTACGACACCTTCGCCGCCGACCTCAACACCGTGCTCGAAACCCTCGACCTGCGCGACGTCGTCCTGGTCGGGTTCTCGATGGGCACCGGCGAGCTCGCCCGCTACGTCGCGAAGTACGGCACCGAGCGGGTCGCCAGGCTGGCGTTCCTCGCGTCCCTCGAGCCGTTCCTCGTGCAGCGCGACGACAACCCCGAGGGTGTGCCGCAGCAGGCCTTCGACGACATCGCAACGGCGGCCAGGACCGACCGCTACGCGTGGTTCACCCAGTTCTACCGAGACTTCTACAACCTCGACGAGACCCTCGGGTCACGGATCAACGAGGACGTCGTGCGGGCGAACTGGAACACCGCCACCAGCAGCGCCCCTGTTGCGGCGTACGCCGTCGTCGCGAGCTGGATCGAGGACTTCCGCGGCGACACCGACGCCGTCCGCGACGCCGGTCTGCCGACGTTGATCCTCCACGGCACCGCCGACAGGATCCTGCCCATCGACGTCACCGGCCGGCGCTTCCGGGACCTGGTCCCGCATGCCGTCTACGTCGAGGTCGACGGCGCGCCGCACGGGCTGCTGTGGACTCACGCCGACGAGGTCAACGAGACTCTGCTGCGGTTCGTCACGGGCTGATCGGCAGATGACGACCTCTCATCGCACCGACAACGGGAAGGCGCCGCGTGTCCACTGACGTCACTGTGACCAGAGATCCGCACCAGCGGCGCTACAACGCCTCCGCCGGTGGGGCCGGGGTCGCCGGGTTCATCGAGTACCAGGAGACCAGCGAACTGGTCGTCCTCACCCACACCCAGGTGGACCCGTCCTACGAGGGCCGAGGAGTCGGCAGCGCCCTCGCGCGAGCCGCGCTCGACGACATCCGTGAGCGCCAACTGAAAGCGCTGGTGATCTGCCCCTTCATCCTCAGCTGGCTACGACGCCACCACGAGTACGTCGACGTCCTCTTCAACGCGCCCCCCTCCACGGTCGGCAACGAGGAGCCGGCATGACCGCCGCCCAGTCACCTGCCGAGAAGGGGAACCTCATGACGTCGCACGTAATCGGCTCGCCCCACGCATGGCCACGACTGCGGGTCGACGACTGGACCGATTCCCGCGAGACCCTGCACATGTGGACCCAGATCGTCGGCAAGATCCGGCTCTCGCAGGCTCCGCTGCTCAACCACTGGTGGCAGGTGACCCTGTACGTCAGTCCCCGTGGGCTCACCACCGGCGCCATCCCCTACCGCGGCGGGTCCTTCGACCTCGAGCTCGACTTCGTCGCGCACATCCTCCGGGTGCGCAGCAGCGCCGGCGCGGAACGGCACGTCGAGCTGACGTCACGCACCGTGGCCGACTTCTACCGCGCGACCATGGTGGCGCTCGACGACCTGGGCATCGATGTCGTCATCGACGTCCGGCCGAACGAGGTCGACCCGGCGATCCCCTTTCCCCAGGACGACCAGCACACGACCTACGACCCGGTGGCCACTCAGCTGTTCTGGCAGCAACTCGTGCAGGCCGACCGCGTGCTCGGCGAGTTCCGCTCCCACTTCGTGGGCAAGGTGAGCCCGGTGCACTTCTTCTGGGGCGCGATGGATCTGGCGTGCACGCGATTCTCGGGTCGGGAGGCGCCCGAGCACCCCGGCGGTGCTCCCAACTGCGGCGACTGGGTGATGGTCGAGGGCTACTCCCGCGAGCTGAGCAGCGCAGGGTTCTGGCCGGGCGGAGGCGAGGAGGGCGCGTTCTACGCCTACGCCTATCCGGCGCCCGACGGGTTCGCCGACTACCCGGTGGCACCGGACGCGGCGTTCTACAGCGTCGAGAACCGTCAGTTCCTGCTGCCGTACGAGGCCGTGGCCGAGTCCGAGGACCCGGACCGGACGTTGGCGCAGTTCCTCCACAGCACCTACGCCGCGGCGGCCGACCTCGGCGGCTGGGACCGGGCCAGCCTGGAGGACGACCCGGTCAGGTGGCCGCAGCATCGGCCCGGGCAGAAGGATTGAGCAGGTCCCACGAGACACGATGACTGAGCGGCTGGGGTGGGACTCGACGACCGTGGTCACAGTGCCGGAGCTAGCCCCACCCTCGCGCTCGATGGCATCGAGGAGGTCGGAGAAGTCGCGGGGATTCCTCGGTGGCGGTGACGCGCCTCATGGTCCAGAGTTTCCGATTCTCTGATCGGGATCTGCATGGTCCCTTGAGCCGGGTCATGATCTGAATCGGCGTTGCCACACGATCGTCGCCGGCGCGGACAGCTCGCCGACGATGAGCGCCCACTGCAGGGCTGAGCCGGCGCCCACGTCCAGCACGGACACCAATCGGGCCGCTCCACCGAGGGCGACGGCCGTCGTGGCGAATGCGAACAGCTCACCACGACGTCCGACGTCGCCGATGACTCGCCAGAGCATCAGCGACACCACCGGGTAGACCCCAGCGAAGTATCGGAGCCGGTGGTCCAGCTCCCGGGCCCCGACGGTCACCTGGGCAAACGCATCGACGCCGCCGGCCACGGTGCTGATCGAGACGGCGATGGGCACGATACTGAGCCCCATGGTCACGGCCATGAACGCCCACCGTTCCGGTCGACGTCGCTTCGAGACTGCGTCATGAGGGGGTGATGCGTTGCCGCTGGTGTGCGTGGTCGAGGAGCGGAGTTCAGTCATGTCCCTCACGCTAAAATCCGTACCCCGGTACGGAGTCAACCCGGCAGCAGGAGGTGTGATGAGAGTCACTGAGGTATGCAGCATCGCGGGGGTCGGGCCCGAAACTCTGAGGTTCTACGAGAAGCGAGGGTTACTGCGCGAGGGGGTTCACTTCACTCGCCGTCCGAGCGGAGTTCGCCAATACGAGCACGCGACGGTCGAACGGTTGCGACTCGTGTCGCTGGCCAAGCGGGCGGGTCTGACCTTGTCCGAACTTGCGATGTGGATCGACGCGTGGGAAAGCGACTCGATCCCATTGTCCGCGCGTCGATCGTTTTTTGCCGAGAAGGTCTCGGCCATCGAGCAGACCATCACCGAGCTTCACGAGATGCGTGCGTATCTGAGTGAAAAGATCGGTGACCTGGATCGGGGTAGGCGCGAAGAGTGAGGTTTTCCTCGGCCGGCTGGGGCCACCGAGGCAGGCAATACGACTGCTGACCTGTGCTCAACCGAACCTCAGAGTGTGGTGCCACCACGACTGACCCGGGTGGTCACAGACTCGACCCTTGGGGCCATGACGACCTCCCGCATCTGCGCCGCGACAGCGGGCGCCCTGGCCGCGGCGACGCTGACGGCCACCGCATTCATCCAATCCGTACCCGCGTATGCCGCGCCACCACCACCTGGCCCGGTGCTGGTGTGCCAGTCCGGAATCTGCCTGCTGAATCCGTCCGGGATCGACAGCGACAACGACGGTTGGAGCGACGCCGACGAAGTAGCGGCCGGCACCGACCCCAACGATGCGACC
>JANNOG010000005.1:0-19804 GCA_031398915.1 Micrococcales bacterium
GGGGGCGCCCCCCGGCGCGGCCCCACCGCCCCCCCACCACCCAATTTCCTGGGCGGTGAGACCCGTCGGGCTCACACGGCACAGTTGTCGATACGGGTCAGCTACAGCCGGACGTGCTGCCGCAGCCCTCGCAGACGTAACACGAACCTGCCGGTCGCATCTTGACGCCACATGTCATGCAGATCGGTGAGTCGGCCGTCCGGCCCTGAATGACGTCCATCAGTTCGGCCGAGGAATGCACCTGGCGTGGCGCAACACGCTCACCCACACCCGTCAGGACCACGCCCGACGCGGAGCTCAACACCGGCGATTCGCTGCTGGCCACTGTCGAACCGCTCGGACTGGAGTCCCCCAGCCCGCCGTCGAGTGCAGACCCGTCGGTGTCACCGGTCGGCAGGTACGAACCGGTCTCCACCTGCCGCTGCCGCTCGGTCGCCGAATGAATGCCCATCGCCGCACGGGTCTCGTACGGCAGATAATCGAGTGCCAAGCGGCGGAAGACGTAGTCGATGATCGATGCGCTCATCCGAACGTCCGGGTCATCCGTGATCCCGGCGGGCTCGAATCGCATATTGGTGAACTTCTCGACGAACGTATCCAGCGGCACCCCATACTGCAGCCCGATGGACACGGCGATCGAGAATGCGTCCATCATTCCGGCCAACGTGGAGCCCTGCTTGGCCATCTTGAGGAACAGCTCGCCAAGACCGTCGTCTGGGTACGACGACGAGATCATGTACCCCTGGGCGCCACCGACAGTGAAGCTGGTGGTGCTGGCGGGCCGCGTCTTGGGCAACCGCTTGCGAATCGGGCGGTACTCGACCCGAACCTCGGGCGCCGTCTCCACCTGCGGCGCTGCCTGGTCGGCGGGTGTCTGGTCGGCGGGTGTCTGTGTCGCTGTCGGGGTCGTCGAACCGCTGCTCAGTGGCTGGCCGACCTTGCAGTTGTCCCGATAGATGGCCAGGGCCTTCAGCCCCATGCGCCACCCTTCGTGGTAGACCTCCGCGACATCGGCGATGGTGGCGTCCTCCGGCATGTTGACCGTCTTCGAGATCGCACCCGACAGGAACGGCTGAACAGCCGCCATCATCCGAACGTGTCCCATCGGTGCAATCGATCGAGCACCGACCGCACAGTCGAACACTTCGTAGTGTTCTGGGCGTAGCCCGGGTGCACCGACCACATGCCCCTTGTCGGCGATGTAGACGACGATGGCCTCGACGGTCTCTTCGGCATAACCGAACATCCGTAGGGCGCGCGGAATGGTCTGGTTAACGATCTGCATGGAGCCGCCGCCGACCAGCTTCTTGAACTTGACGAGGCTGAAGTCCGGCTCGATTCCCGTCGTGTCGCAGTCCATCATGAACCCGATCGTGCCCGTGGGCGCCAGCAGGCTGGCCTGGGCGTTGCGCCAGCCGTTGACCTCACCGATGGCGTTGCCCTCACGCCACATCTCGGTAGCCAACGTGTGGATGTCGCCATCCATGATCGTCATGGTCGCCAGAGCGTCGTTGGCCGCAGCGTGCTTGTACATGATCCGCTTGTGTGCCTCAGTGTTGCGGCCGTACCCCTCGTACGCGCCCACCACACCGGCCAACTCGGCCGACCGCTTGTATGCGGTACCGGTCATCAGACTGGTGATCGCGCCCGCGAGAGCGCGGCCACCCGCAGAGTCGTAGGCCAGGCCCGAGGCCATCAGTAGCGCACCGAGGTTGGCGTACCCGATACCGAGCTGTCGGAACGCCCGTGTGGTGTCGGTGATGGCAGGGGTCGGGAAGTCGGCGAAGCAGATCGATATATCCATGGCAGTGATCACCAATTCGACGCTGCGCGCGAACCGTACCGTGTCGAAGGACCCGTCCTCACGGAGGAAGGACATCAGGTTGAGGCTCGCCAGGTTGCACGACGAGTTGTCCAGGTGCATGTATTCACTGCACGGGTTACTGGCCGTGATCCGGCCCGACTCGGGGGTGGTGTGCCAGTCGTTGATCGTTCCGTCGTACTGGATGCCCGGGTCTGCACACTCCCACGCGGCCGTGGCGATCCGCTGCCACAGCTCGCGGGCATCGACGGTCTCGATGACCTCGCCACTCTGGCGGGCACGCAGCCCGAAAGTGGTGCCGGCCTCGACCGCCTGCATGAACTCGTCGCTGACTCGAACGGAGTTGTTGGCGTTCTGGTACTGGACGCTCGCAATGTCGCGACCACCGAGGTCCATGTCGAAACCCGCGTCGCGCAGGGCCCTGATCTTGCGCTCCTCGCGGGCTTTGGTGTCCACGAATTCGGCGATATCCGGGTGGTCGACGTCGAGGACGACCATCTTGGCTGCCCGGCGCGTGGCACCACCCGACTTGATGGTGCCCGCGGAGGCATCGGCTCCGCGCATGAACGACACCGGACCGCTCGCGGTACCGCCCGACTGCAACAGCTCCTTGCTGGAGCGGATCCGCGACAGGTTCAATCCTGCGCCCGATCCACCCTTGAAGATCATCCCCTCCTCGCGGTACCAGTTCAGAATCGACTCCATCGTGTCGTCGACCGACAGGATGAAGCAGGCCGATACCTGCTGCGGGGCGCTGGTACCCACGTTGAACCAGACCGGGGAGTTGAAGCTGAACACCTGGTGCAACAGCATCCAGGTGAGCTCGTGCTCGAAGACCTCGGCGTCGACATCCGCTGCGAAGTACCCGTTGTCGCGGCCCGCCTGCGTGTAGGTCAGCACAACCCGGTCGATCAACTGACGAAGACTCCACTCGCGGGTGTCGCTGCCTGGCGCACCCCGGAAGTACTTCGTGGTGACGATGGTCGACGCATTCACCGACCAGAAGTCGGGAAACTCCACGTTCGCCTGCTCGAAGATCGTCTCACCGGTCTTCCAGTTGGTCTGTACGACATCACGTCGTTGCCAGGTCACCTGGTCGTAGGGATGCACGCCGGGCGTGGTCCATACGCGTTCGAGCATGATGCCGGAGGTGGAAACCGGCGAGGCCGTCTGAGTCATGGGCGAAGCTCTCCTGTCACTGCGTGTCGTCTCGTTGCATGTCGTCTCGTTGCGTATCTGTCGTGCTGGTGCATCGGTCCCGTGTGTTGCATGAGTCGTGTCGTCACGGCCGGAGGACGGTGCTGACCTCACGCTCGGCGCGCAGGACAGCGATGGCTGCTTCGAAGTCTTCGAGTGAATCGAATGCCCGGTAGACGGACGCGAACCGGAGGTACGCCACCTCGTCCAGGTCACGCAACGGCCCGAGGATGCACATACCCACCTCGTGCGCGTCCACCTGCGCGGCTCCGGTCGCGCGGATCTCCTCCTCCACCCCCTGCGCCAGCAAGGCGAGATCGTCGTCGTTCACCGGGCGGCCCTGGCACGCCTTCCGTAGACCATTGATGATCTTCGACCGACTGAATGGTTCGCTGACGCCGGAGCGCTTCACCACGGACAGACTGGATGTCTCTGTCGTGGTGAAACGGCGGTTGCAGCCCTGACACTGTCGCCGACGACGGATGACCGACCCGTCCTCCGCCACGCGTGAGTCCACCACCCGAGAGTCGTCCTCACGGCAGAACGGACAACGCATGGGTGCCTCCGACCACGAAGTGGACCGTGTGGTGATCTAGGTCGCCTGACGGCTGCGACCACCGAATAACAGTGATGTAAGTACTAGATGTTGTGGCAACGGTACCACCCAACCCCTAGGTGCGCTACGAAAGGCCGAATCTAGTCCAGAGGGATCTCGACCACCGTGCCCACCGGCAGCACCCCACTGGAACCAAGATCGTTGGCCTGCTCGATCTGTGCCACCACGTCGCGGGGATCCCGTCCCGGTTGGTGCTGCGCCGCGAGGCCCCACAGCGTGTCCCCGGGGCCGACCACCACGTCGACCGAGCGATACGGCGTGGGTTTGCCGTCCCCCGCCACGGCCCGGGGCGCAAACGCGGCACCGATCACGAGAATCACTGCACCGACAAGGAGCCCGACGACGACCGTGGTGAACGACCAGGCGGCGATCCTGCCGACCCGGCGCCCTCGTGGCGTCCACCGAATCTGAGTCGAGCGAATCTGAGCCGAGCCGATGGCCTGTTCATTCTGCAGAGTGCGCACGATGCATCCCTTCGTCTTCGAACCTTCGTTCGATAGTAGTACACCCGTTCGAGGGATTACCTCGCTCACTCGCACGCGTGTCCGATGACCGAAGGATTGCCGGAGGGGCGGACACAACTCCGGTCACGGTGTCCGCGTGACAAAAGCCAGCCCACGCGCCGCGACACGGGATCGAACGGGTGTTTGAAACACGCGTTCGATGTCGCTACCGTCACGCATACGACATCGGACGAAACACCCCGCACTCATCGCCCATTCGGAGGACCACCATGAAGGACACATCCCCTCCCACCGGTCAGTCGGCGGACGGTGCGACACCCACGAGGGCCACCGCCGCCGTGGTCGAGCTTCCCGTCGACGTGGTCGGGCAACCTGACGGCTTGACGGCCCGCCAACGTCTGGTTCTCGAGACGATCCGTAACGCCGTCGAACGTCGTGGATATCCGCCGTCGATGCGCGAGATCGGCGAGTCGGTGGGACTCACCTCGCCCAGCAGCGTTGCCCATCAGCTGGCAGCCCTCGAGCGGAAGGGGTGGTTGCGTCGCGACCCCAATCGCCCCCGCGCGATCGAGATCGTCATGTCTGGCGGACGCTCGCAGGGATCGGTCGCGTCACCGCCCGCGGCTGATCACCCAGCCGACGCAGGCGCCGCGCACCGACCGGAACCGTCGTACGTCCCACTCGTCGGTCGAATCGCGGCCGGCGCCCCAGTTCTCGCAGAAGAGGCCATCGAGGACGTTTTCCCACTCCCCCGGTCTTTGGTCGGAGACGGCACCCTGTTCCTGCTTCAGGTGGTCGGCGAATCCATGATCGACGCGGCGATCTGTGACGGGGACTGGGTGGTCATCCGCCAGCAGGCTGTCGCCGAGAACGGTGAGATCGTCGCCGCCATGATCGACGGTGAGGCCACGGTGAAGACCTACCGTCGCCGTGACGGGCACGTGTGGCTGATGCCGCACAACCCGGCCTTCGAACCCATCCCGGGTGACGACGCGACCATCCTCGGACGCGTGACCGCGGTCCTCCGCCGCCTCTAGGACGACGCGACTAGCTCGGCGACGATCGCGCCAGGCGTGCCAGCGCCTGGAGGGCCGTGTCGAGGTTCGTCGTACGCCACATCGGAGGCATGGCGGCAATCAGCGCCGCGCCATAACGTTTCGTACTGATCCGCGAATCAAGGATCGCCACGACTCCGCGGTCGTCGGTTCGACGGATCAGTCGTCCTGCGCCCTGCGACAACAGGGTGGCGGCATGGGCGATGGACACGGCGGCGAAGCCACTACCACCTGCCCTGTCGACAGCTTCGCTGCGTGCGGACGTCAGGGGGTCGTCGGGCCGGGGAAACGGGATTCTGTCGATCACGACCAACCGGCACGCCGGTCCGGGCACGTCGACCCCCTGCCACAGGCCCAATGTGCCGAAGAGGCACGTTGCCGGGTCGGAGGCGAAGCGGCGGATCAGCACCGCCACCGTGTCATCGCCCTGACACAGGATCGGTACGTCTATTCGCTTCCGCAGAGTGTCGGCAGCGGCCACTGCGGCGCGGCGCGAGGAGAACAGGCCGAGAGTTGCGCCACCGGATGCCTCGACCAGCCGGGCCAACTCGTCATGGACGACATCGGGGTGTTGGTCACGACCGGGTGGAGGAAGGTGCGCCGCGATGTAGAGGATCCCCTGTCGGCCGTAGTCGAACGGGCTGCCGGCATCGAGGGCGTCCCATGCCGGCGCCACTCGCTGTCCGGGGGCGTCCGTACGGCCCCCGGTCCGGTCGGGCCCGGCTGCCTCGACAGGCTGGACGACCATCGGCTCGTCGGTCTGCCGGACCAGTCCGACACGTCGAGCCACCGCGTCGAATCGCCCCCCCGGGGCCAACGTTGCCGACGTCATGATCACGGTTCTCTCCGCGAAGACGCGCTGGGCCAACAATCGGGCCACGCTCAGCGGTGCGCCGTGCAGACTTCGACCCCTGGACTCGTGCTCGGCGACCCACACCACGTCACCACCACCATGAGCGGCCACGGGCGCCTCTCCTGGTCGGTCGGCACTCGCATCGGGGACGCCGACGGAGTCCCCACTCAGGCGCGCAGCCACATCGGCCACGTCTGCAAGAGCCGCGCGGGCGGCCTGTGCCCGCGGATCCACGTCGGACGACGACTCCGGCGCCAACGCCCGGGCCGCCGACCGGGCGGCCGTGGCGACGAGGACCAGGGCATCGCCGAGTTGCCCGGTCACGCCCCCTGACAGTCGGCCCAGCGGCGCATCGTCCAGAGCCCGACCGAGGACGACCGCGGCGGCATCGAGTTCGCCAGGATCGGCGCCCCCGCTGCGGACCGCGGCCGCGGCACCCGCGACTGCGGTGGGTGAGAGTTCGACGCTCAGTGCTCCCGTCACCCGATCGGCGAAGTCGTGGCCCTCGTCGACGATGACGACATCGTGCTCAGGGAGGGTTCCCGGCCGATCCGCGGCGTCCAGGGCAAGCAACGCGTGGTTGGTGACGACGATGTCGGCCTCCCGGGCACTGCGCCTGGCCGACTCACTGAAGCACTCGACCCCCTGAGGACACCGCGACGCTCCGAGGCACTCTCGGGCCGTCACCGACACGGCACGCCACGCCCGATCGCTCACGGTTACGTCGAGATCGTCACGGTCCCCGGTCGTCGTCTCCTCGGCCCACTCGCGCACGGCCGCCACCTGCGTTTCGAGGGTCGACGCCGCCGCCGCGGACCACAGGGGGTCTGCGGCCTCCTGGCCGGGCGGCGCCAGCAACCGGTGTCGGCACACGTAGTTGTGGCGTCCCTTGAGCAGCGCCCACGTAGGAGAACGTCCCAGCTCCAGTTGGGCTGCCTCGGCGAGCGCGGGGAGGTCGCGGGCGACGAGCTGAGACTGCAGAGCCAGCGTGCTGGTGGCCACGACGATCCTGGTCTGATGGCGAACCGCGGCCACGATGGCGGGGACCAGGTAGGCCCACGACTTTCCCGTTCCGGTTCCTGCCTGGACCAGCAGGTGACGACCGGAGTCCATGGCATGTGCCACCGCCGTCGCCATCTGAACCTGGCCCTCGCGATCGGCTCCGCCCGCCGACGCCACCGCACGGCGCAGGACGTCCTCTACCCCGGGTTCACTCGAGGCCTCAGTGTCGGATGCAGCCACCGCGCTCACCATAGGTGGGCCCCCGACCTCGGATCCGCCCTACGGCAACGGTCAGCCGCGTCCGGTCGCCGGAACGCTGGTGTGGTTAGCGGCCCGAAGGGCGTCGGCCAGCGCCGGACCGACGAACGCATGCAGGCGCGTGCCTGCCCCGGTGTGTTCGGTGGCGAGGACGTCGCCCTCGCTGTGTACCCGTGACACCAGGTCACCGCGTGTATACGGCACGACCACGTCCACCTCCAACACCGGGCGTGGGAGTCGCTCGGCCAACGCCGCCCGCAACTTGCCGATCCCCGCCCCGGTTCGCGCGGAGACCACGAGTGCTCCGGGTACGTGACGCTGGATCTGCCGAATCGTCTCGGGGTCGGCGAGATCGGACTTGTTGACGACGACGATCTCGGCAACGTCGGCGGCACCGATGTCGGCCAGCACCTCGCGCACTGCCACCAGTTGGCCGTAGGGGTCCGGGTGAGAGCCGTCGAGCACGTGCAGCAGCAAATCGGCACCGGACACCTCCTCCAGAGTCGAACGGAATGCCTCGACGAGTTGATGCGGCAGCCTACGGACGAATCCCACGGTGTCGGTCAGGGTGAAGTCACGCCCGTCATCGGTACGAGTGCGACGCACCGTGGGGTCCAGCGTGGCAAAGAGGGCATCCTCGACCAGCACTCCGGCACCGGTCAGCCGGTTGAGCAGGCTGGACTTGCCCGCGTTGGTATAGCCGGCAATGGCCACCGCCGGGATCGCGTTACGCCGCCGAGACGATCGTTTGGTGTCGCGTGAGGTCTTCATCCCGGTGATTTCGCGACGGAGCTTGGCCATCCGCTGACGAATCCGTCGCCGGTCCAGCTCGATCTTGGTCTCACCGGGGCCACGGGACCCGATACCCGCGCCACCCGCGACCCGTCCACCAGCCTGGCGCGACATCGATTCACCCCACCCACGCAGGCGCGGAAGCAGGTAGTCGAGCTGCGCGAGCTCCACTTGGGCCTTGCCCTCTTTGGACGTGGCGTGCTGGGCGAAGATGTCGAGGATGAGGGCAGTGCGGTCCACCACCTTGACCTTGACCACGTCTTCGAGCCCGCGGCGTTGGGACGGCGACAGCTCGTCGTCACAGATCACCGTGTCGGCCCCCTCGCTGGCCACCACGTCGCGCAACTCGATGGCCTTGCCCGACCCCAGATAGGTCGCGCGATCCGGATGCGGGCGCCGTTGCAGCACGGCGTCCAGCACCTCCGAGCCCGCTGTCTCCGCAAGGGCTGCAAGCTCGGCGAGGGAGACCTCGGCGGACTTCGCGCCCTGTTCGCCCGGCTGCGTCCACAACCCGACGAGGACCACACGCTCCAGACGAAGCTGGCGGTACTCGACCTCGGAGACGTCCTGGAGTTCGGTCGACAGACCTGCCACTCGGCGGAGGGCGTGACGGTCTGCGACGTCAGCGCCGTCGACGCTCTCGGACAGGAATCGGGAATCGACGTCGGTGTCAATGTCACGTGGGGGTGTCGTCATCTCGCGACAAGCCTCGCACGGCGGTGCCGCCGTGGTCGAGGGGGTTACTCACCTCTCCGTCTGGCGTTCCGGCGCCGAGGCGGGCACGCTCGTTCCGTGACAGCTTTGGGCACCGGCGATCCCCGGCGAGAGGCCGGCGCGGCCACACAGTACTTCGCCGCGCAGCCCCGGTCCGCGGACCAGGTGCGGACCATTCAGGTCCGATTGCATGGTCGCGACGTGTCGGTGGTCACCGCCGCAGGGGTCTTCTCGGCAGGTCATGTCGATGCTGGGACCGCAGTCCTGCTGAACGAGGTGCCCTCGCCCCCGGCAGGTGGTGACCTGCTGGATCTGGGGTGTGGCTGGGGTCCGCTGGCCCTGAGCATGGCGCTGGCACCGCCCGCCGCAACCGTGTGGGCGGTGGACGTCAACGAACGGGCCCGCTCGTTGGTGCGCCAGAACGCTGCCGCCCTGGGCCTGCTGGGGGTGAGTGCCGTCGCCCCGGACGAGGTCCCCCCCGCCATCCGTTTCGGTTGCATCTGGTCCAACCCACCGATCCGCATCGGTAAGGAGGGTCTGCATGCTCTCCTGCTCACCTGGCTACCCAGGCTGTCGCCCGGCGGTTCGGCCTGGCTGGTGGTGCAACGGAATCTGGGCGCCGACTCCCTCCATCGATGGTTGCAGCACGAACTGGCAGCCCTCGCCGAGGTCGAGCGGGTCGGGAGTTCCAAGGGTTACCGGGTGTTGCGGGTGAGGGCCCGGCTCAGCGATCTGACGATGCCGGCTGGTGGGTGAGCTGCCAGTCGCCGTCTAGGTGACACTCGGCGACGACCACCGCCGGGCCTTCCAGGCGAGCGGTCCCCGTAGGACCGAGTGCGATCACCAGCCTGCCACCGGGCACGTCCACCACCCACTCGGTGGGTGCACCGTGCCCCGCCCAGGTCGCAGCCGCTGCGGCGGCCGCGACGGCGCCCGTCCCGCAGGATCGGGTTTCGCCCACACCGCGTTCGTGGACGCGCATCCGCAGGTGGCCGACTCCCGTCGCATCGACGCCGGTCACGGCGACGAACTCGACGTTGGCCCCCGCAGCGGGGTCGGGTTGCAGGACGGGAGCACGGGTGAGGTCCAGGGATTCCAGTTCGGCCACGTCCGTCACGGCGACCACGACGTGCGGATTGCCCACGGACACGCGCAGACCTGGCCACGGCGCCGGTCCGTCGATGGCCACCAAGGTGTCCACCACCTCGTCGCCCGGCACGGCGTCGCCATCCGCGCCGTCGAGGACACCGACCCTGACCAGCCCCATGTCCAGCGACCAGGAGCCGCCGCCGAGCCGGCTCACCCGTCGAGGACCGGAACGGGTGTCCAGATCGACGAAGTCCGTGGTGGCATAACCCGCCTGTGACAGCACCTCGGCGGCGACCCGGGCACCGTTACCGCACATCAGAGCGGTGCTGCCGTCCGCATTCCAGTGATCCATGAACCACACGGAGAGATCGCCGCGACGTCGGCGCACCAGTCGGATGAAACCGTCGGCCCCGATGCCGGCGCGACGGTCGCACAACGCGGCCGCCAGGTCATGGCCCAGCGTCGGCTGCTGGTCGTCCGGATCGAGGACCACGACGAAGTCGTTCTCGGTGCCATGGGCCTTCGTGGCATGCAACACGTGGCTCAGGATGCCATCGCCACATTCCGCTCGCGCAGATGAGCGACGACGAGGTCCTCCAGATTCGCTGCGTCGGCATCGAACCAGGTGATCCGCTGGTCACGCCGGAACCACGTCTCCTGTCGACGCGCGAAGCGGCGGGTCGCGCGGGTGATCTCAGCGGCAACCGAGGTCCAGACGCCGGCCGGTAGGGGTGCGCCGACCGGATCGAGGGCTGCGAGGATCTGGGCATAGCCGAGGGCACGTGCGGCGGTGGGGCTGCCCCGCAACTGCGGCAGCGACTCGACCTCACTCACCACACCCGCGGCGAACATCGCGTCGACACGGCGACCGATGGCATCGTCAAGGGCAGCGCGGTCGAGACGTAGTCCGATGTGTACGGCCGTGACAGCCCGTGAGCCCGGCTGGGGCAATGCCGCGACGAACGGTCGTCCGGTCAGTTCGATCACCTCGAGGGCCCGCACCACACGTCGGACGTTGCCGACATCGATGAGACTCGCCGCAGTGGGATCCGCCACCGCCAGCCGCTGGTGGAGTTCGTGCGGACCCACGCGTTGGGCCACGGCCTCCAGTTCGGCTCGCAGCCCGGGGTCGGTCGGTGGGAAGCGGAGATCGTCCAGCACAGCGGTCACGTATAGGCCCGAGCCCCCCACCAGAATCGGGGTACGTCCACGCCCGGCGACGTCAGCTATCGCCGCCCGGGCAAGTCGCTGGTACTCCGCCACGCTCGCCTCGGTCGTGACCGGCCACACGTCGATGACGTGATGTGCAACGCCGCGACGCGCCGGCAATGGCAGCTTGGCCGTGCCGATGTCCATACCTCGGTAGAGCTGCATGGAGTCGGCGTTGACCACCTCGCCGGGTAGTCGCATACCGAGGCGGACCGCCAAGTCCGACTTGCCGGTGGCCGTGGCGCCGACGATGGCCACGACCGTCGGCTCACGGGCAGCCATGACAGGTCCCCCGTGTGGGTTTGACGTTGGTGCGACCCTGCCCGATGGTGTCCCTCATGGGCATGATGGACGACCTCACAGACCAGGCGAAGAACCTCGCCGACAAGGCGCTCGACTTCGCCGGCGACAACCCGGAGAAGCTCGACAGTGCCCTCGACAAGATCGGCGATGTCATCGACGAGCGGACCGCCGGTCGTTTCAGCGAGCAGATCGACAGTGCGGAGGAAACCATCTCCGACCGCATCACCGACGCGGGGAACAAGGCCTGACCGCCACCAGATAGCCGACCCCGAACGGGGCCCCCTCGTAGTAGACCTCGGCAGGCGAGGCGGCCTGGCCCGTGGCGGCGAGGAAGTGGCGGAAGGCCGCCAGGTCGAAGCAACCGACCGCGGCGGCTTCGGCATCGGTGAGGCCCAGCGTCTGGTCGTGTCTGACGGCGTCGGCGATCCGGCGGTCCACGTCCTCCCCTCTGCCATCGTCGCCGCCTGGCGAACGAGGGCCGCGGGTCGTGCTGCCGTCGGCCAGCACCAGCACGGCCACTGCGGCGCCGCTCTCGTGTACCTCAGAAAGGTCGCCGGGTTCGACGGCGCGGGTGGCTCCGGTCCATCCCTCGTCGGTGAGTAGGCGAGCACCGAGTTGGTGCGCCCAACCGGGCTCGGGGAGGGCGGCGTTGTCACCGGGCGCAGCGGGGTCTGCTGTACCCGCGGCTGGCGCACCGAAGCCCGCGAGGTGACCGGGTCTCGATCTGGTCACCAGGTCGATCCGGTCTGGTCGGGCGCCCAGCACGTGGTGTACGGCCGCCCGAACGGCATGTCGCACATCGGTCAGCTCGACACCGGCGGAGGGGGCGAGCGCACTCAGCAGCAGCGGTGCTGCGGGGACCACGGCGCCCACGACGACGGTCACGCGATACGCGGGGACCGCGCGACGGGTATCCCCAACGGGACTGCCAGCGGGTCACGCGCTTGTGCACCGGAATCACGTCCCCGCTGCCAAGCATCGCCGGCAGGGGTCCTCCGTACGGTCACCACACCCTGGTCTGCCTCCAGATGGTGAGGGGCGGCTCGCGTGATCGTGACGCTGGCGAGGTCACCCGGCCTGGGGGGCAGGTGAGGACCCGGAGCGAAGTGGACCAGCCGAAGATCACGGGCGCGACCTGACAACCGCCCGGTGTCGGCGTCCTTTCGCCCCTCCCCGGTAGCCACGAGCACCTCGACCGTGCGGCCCACCTGGGTCCGATTCTCGGCCCACGAGATGTCGTCCTGCAGCGCCACCAACCGTTCGTAGCGTTTCTGGACGACGGCTTTGGGTATCTGATCGGGCAGGGACGCTGCCGGCGTCCCCGGACGCTGTGAGTACTGAAACGTGAAGGCGTTGGAAAACCGCGACCGTCGGACGACCTCGAGAGTGTCCGAGAAGTCGTCCTCTGACTCGCCGGGGAACCCCACGATGATGTCCGTCGACACCGCCAGGTCAGGAATCTCTCGGCGGGCGTGCGACAAGATGTCGAGGAAGCGTTCAGCGCGGTAGCTTCGCCGCATCGCCTTCAGCACCCGATCCGAACCCGACTGCAGGGGCATGTGGAGCTGAGGCATGACCGTCGGGGTCAGCGCCATCGCCTCGATGACGTCATCGGTGAAAGCAGCGGGGTGAGGGCTGGTGAACCGGACTCGTTCGAGGCCCGCCACCGCTCCGACCGCTCGAAGCAGGTCAGCGAATCCCGCGCGCTCACCGAAGTCGACGCCATAGGTGTTGACGTTCTGCCCGAGAAGAGTGACCTCGATGACGCCCTGATCGACGAGGGCCTGCACCTCGGCGAGGATGTCGCTGGGTCGCCGGTCGCGCTCCTTACCGCGCAGACTGGGCACGATGCAGAAGGTGCACGTGTTGTTGCAGCCCACGCTGATGGACACCCACGCCGAGTACGGGGAATCTCGGCGCGTCGGCAATGTGGACGGAAACGTTTCGAGCGCATCGAGGATCTCGACCTGAGCCTCGTCCGCGATGCGGGCCCGATCCAGGAGCGCGGGAAGGGACCCCAGATTGTGGGTACCGATCACAACGTCCACCCACGGCGCCCGTCGGACGATGTCGCCCTGGTCCTTCTGAGCCAGACACCCCGCCACGGCGATCTGCATACCGGGGCGGGCGGCTTTGACGGGAGCCAGATGGCCCAGGTGGCCGTACAGCTTGTTGTCGGCGTTCTCGCGAACCGCACACGTGTTGAGTACGACGATGTCGGCATCTGTCGTGTCCGTGGACCTGACGTAGCCGGCGGCCTCGAGCACCCCCGACAGACGCTCGGAGTCGTGGACGTTCATCTGACAACCGAACGTTCGGACTGAGTATGTGCGGGTAGCAGTCATGGCGAATCAAGAGTACGCGGGCTGTCGCGGGCCAGCCGCGCGGCGAGCGACGGGCTGTGGCCGCGGCGGACCAGATAGCCGACGAGGCGCCGCCGGTCACGGTCGCCGACAACCGGCGTGCGCGCCGTCCACCGATCGGCGAGTGCCTGCGCCGACTCGGCATCCGTCGCAGCGTCAAGATCGGCGACGGCCGCGTCGGCGAGGTCATCGTCGATGCCACGCTCGATCAATTCGCGCCGCAGCCGAGACCGCGACAGGCCCCGGGAACGGGCCCGGCTGTCGACCCAGGCACGGGCGAACGCGTCGTCGTCGACCAGGCCGACATCGGCCAGCGAATCGAGGGCGGTGGCTGCAACGTCGGGCGCAACGCCACGATCCAGCAGCCCGGCCAACAGCTGAGCCCGAGTACGAGGCGCGTGCGCCAGGCGACGCAGTGCCGAATCACGTGCCTGCTCGACGCTGACGTGCGTGCCCGCCTGGTCCGGGTCCGCGTCGTCCGGGTCCGCGTGGTCCGGGTCCGCGTGGTCCGGGTCCGTGTCGTCGGGGTCCGTGTCGGCAGCCGCCGGCTCAGCTGTCCGTCGCGACGTCCACTGGCGCGTCGACCCGAGGTCCGACACCCAACTTCTCCTTGATCTTCTTTTCGAGTTCGTCAGCGAGGTCGGGGTTGTCGCGAAGGAATGCGCGAGCATTCTCCTTACCCTGCCCGAGCTGATCCCCCTCGTAGGTGTACCAAGCGCCGGCCTTACGCACGAAGCCCAGCTCGACACCCATATCGATGAGCCCGCCCTCGCGCGAGATACCCAGTCCGTAGACCATGTCGAATTCGGCCTGCTTGAAGGGGGCGGCCATCTTGTTCTTGACCACCTTGACCCGTGTCCGGTTGCCGACCGACTCGGTACCGTCCTTGAGGGTCTCGATCCGGCGGACGTCCAGCCGGATGGACGCGTAGAACTTCAGCGCGCGGCCACCGGTCGTTACCTCCGGGGAGCCGTAGACGACGCCGATCTTCTCGCGGAGCTGGTTGATGAAGATCGCCGTGGTCTTGGACGCACTGAGGGCACCGGTGATCTTTCGCAGCGCCTGCGACATGAGCCGGGCCTGGCGACCCACGTGACTGTCTCCCATCTCACCCTCGATCTCGGCCCGAGGCACCAGGGCGGCGACCGAGTCGATGACGATGATGTCGAGGGCCCCGGAGCGGATCAACATGTCGGTGATCTCCAGCGCCTGCTCGCCTGTGTCCGGCTGACTGACCAGCAGGGCGTCCGTGTCGACACCCAGATTCTGGGCATAGTCCGGGTCGAGAGCGTGCTCGGCATCGACGAACGCCGCGATTCCGCCGAGCTTCTGCGCGTTGGCGACGGCGTGCAGGGCCACGGTCGTCTTACCGCTGCTCTCGGGGCCGTAGATCTCGACCACTCGACCACGCGGCAGACCGCCGATGCCGAGGGCGACATCGAGTGCGATCGACCCTGTGGGTATGACGTCGATCGGTACCCGGGCGTTGTCACCCAGGCGCATCACCGATCCTTTACCGAATTGGCGGTCGATCTGCGCAAGCGCAGTCTCGAGAGCCTTGTCGCGGTCGCTGCCGGCAGAAACTGCGGGCATCACTTCACCTCTGGTGGGTCGTCGGGCAGCCATGGCGGGCACGTTAGGCGATGGCCAGGACACAACGGCGACTCGAGGTCGACGGTGTGGACGGAGGGGGGTATCCGAGGGCTGTGGATACAGCGGGGAAGCTCACCGTCACACCGTATGCCGAACGCGTGTTCGATGCACGGACATCACGCTCCCGACACGCCGCAACGGCGTTCCACTACAGAACGCCGCGATCCCTGAGCCGAGCTGCCAGCTCGTGCCCGTCGGGCGCCCTGACCCGCACGACCGGCGAGTCGGGTGCGGCCTCGTCGGGCACACCCACCACGCTGCCTCGCGCCAACACCTGTTCAGCCGGGCTGAGATGCCGGATGGCGATGGCGCGCACGTGTTCGGGGTGACTGTCGGCGAAGTCGTCGTAGATCTGTGGATCGTGCTGACCGTCGTCACCGATCAGGACCCACCGGACCCAGGGCATCTCGTCCGCGAGACGGTGCAGTGCGGCACGCTTGTGCAGCTGACCCGAGCGGAACCAGCCGGTGTTCGTCGGGCCCCAGTCGGTCAACAGCAGCGGGCCCTCCGGGAAGTCGTGGCGATGCAGGAAGCGGCCGAGCGCGGGGGCGGCATTCCACGCCCCCGTCGACAGGTACACCACCGGAGCCCCTGGATGCGCCTCGACGAATTCCTGGTAGAGCTCGGCCATCCCGGACACCACGGTCCGGGCGGTCTCCCGCAGAACGAAGGTGTTCCATGCTGCGATGAACGGGCGCGGCAGCCACGTGACGACGACGGTGTCGTCGATGTCGCTGACCAGACCCACCGTGGCTGCGCCGGACACGAGGACCGTCCCGGTACTGCGTGCCCCGCCCGCCGGGACGAATCCCACCGGATGGGCACCGGGAGCCAGGTCCACCGGGACGACGGCGTCGATCACACCGCTGCGATCCGCAGTGACGGCCACCTCGGCACCGGCCACGCTGACAGTCACTCCGGTACCACTCAGATGCGACGCGATGAACGACCGCCAGCCGCGAATCGGTTCCTGTCGAGGCCCGTCCCGCCCGGACCCACTGATCGGGCGACGGGCCATCACCACGCGACCGAGGACCCTCACCCAGCCCTGCCCATCGGATGTCCGGGTGGGGGCGAGTCCGTAACCGACGTAGCCGATGACGTGCGGGCGCCACCCCAGTCGGCGCTGGACCGCCACCCGCACCCGGTTGACGGCGTCCTCGACGACGGCTGCCGGGTGGCGTGGTGTGGCAGGCATCACAGCGTCCTCCGCCCGCTGCGCTTCGCAGGCGGTACCGGGCCGACGCGACGACTCAGGGGAACATCCATCGACTCGCACAACGCCGCCCACACCAGCGCAGGATCCTCACCGTCGTCGAGAGCACGCACAGCGGTGCGCTCGCCGGCGCCACGCAGCACCATGTCGGCAGCCAGGCTGCGCGCGTACACCCGACCGAACTCCTCCTCGGCCAGAGACCAGAACTCACTCACCCGCATTCGGCGTTCCTCATCGATGTGGGTCTACCCCACTACGGGCCGAGACGCCACTGCCGGGTGTTGCGCTGCCAACCCAGCCCGCCTCCTGTCGAGCGCTGGTAGCGGCTGTGTCCGACCCCCGGCGCATGATGAGGACCATGGCTGACGTCCTCGAGAGGTTCTCCGCGCCCACTCGGGCGTGGTTCACCTCGACGTTCACCGCACCGACACCAGCTCAGGTGGGCGCCTGGCAGGCGGCCAGCGCTGGTGAGCACGCTTTGGTGATCGCCCCGACCGGGTCCGGCAAGACCCTCGCCGCCTTCCTGTGGGCCCTCGATCGCCTTGCCGCCCTACCCCCACCATCGCCCCGGCAGCGCTGTCGGGTGGTCTACGTGTCGCCGCTCAAGGCGCTGGCGGTCGACGTCGAACGCAACCTGCGGTCGCCGCTCACCGGGATCCGCCTCGCCGCCGACCGTCTCGGCACCCCCCCACCGGACATCACCGTGGCGACCCGTTCGGGTGACACGCCCGCCGATCAGCGACGGGCCTTCATGACGTCGCCGACGGACATTCTGATCACGACGCCCGAATCGCTCTACCTCATCCTTACGTCACGGGCACGCGAGAGCCTGAGCGGCGTCACCACGGTGATAGTCGACGAGGTCCACGCCGTGGCGGGCACCAAGCGCGGTGCACACCTGGCAGTCAGCCTCGACCGCCTCGATGCCCTGCTCGACACTCCCGCGCAACGCATCGGCTTGTCCGCGACCGTTCGTCCCACTGAGGAGGTGGCGCGGTTCCTCACCGGTGGGCGACCCTGCACGATCGTGCATCCGCCGTCGGACAAGGTGTTCGACATTCGAGTGGAGGTGCCGGTCGCCGACCTCGGCGCCCTCGGCGTGGGTACGGGCGAGGTGTCGGGTAGCGCGGCCGGGGATGACAACCGGCCGACGATATGGCCCCACGTCGAGGGGCGGGTGATCGACCTCATCACCTCGCATCGATCGACGATCGTGTTCACCAACTCCCGACGTTTGGCGGAACGCTTCACCGCCCGCCTCAACGAGGCCTGGGCCGAACGCACGACGGAAGCCGCAGAAGCTGCCCGGTACCCCGCAGAATTCGCCGGAGCATCGGGAGTAAGCGGTTCGACACCCCCCAAACCGGCCGCAGACGCCGGTGTGGGCGCCACCCTGGCTCGCGCCCACCACGGCTCGGTGAGCCGGGAACAGCGCTCGATCATCGAGGAGGACCTCAAGGCCGGGCGGCTACCGGCCGTGGTGGCCACCAGCAGTCTGGAACTCGGCATCGACATGGGCGCCGTCGATATCGTCGTGCAGGTCGAGTCGCCACCCAGCGTCGCCAGCGGGCTGCAACGGGTCGGCAGGGCGGGGCACCAGGTCGGAGCGGTCTCCCACGGTGTGATCTTTCCCAAGTACCGGGCCGATCTGGTGCAGTCAGCCGTGGTGGCCGAGCGGATGCGCAGCGGCGCCATCGAGTCGGTGACCGTGCCTTCCACACCATTGGACGTCCTCGCCCAGCACATCGTCGCGATGGTGGCGATGGACGACTGGTCCGTCGGGGATCTGCACGACCTGTTCCGGCGATCGGCCCCGTTCGCCGGTCTGGGCAGGGGGGCGTTGGACGCCGTCCTGGACATGTTGTCCGGCCGCTACCCCAGTACGGATTTCGCCGAGCTGCGACCCCGCCTGGTGTGGGACCGGGTCGCTGACACCCTCAGTGCTCGACCCGGTGCCCAACGACTGGCCGTCACCAGCGGGGGCACCATTCCCGACCGGGGTCTGTTCGGTGTGTTCCTTGCCACCGGGGATACGGGCAGTGGCCGACGGGTGGGTGAACTCGACGAGGAGATGGTCTACGAGAGCCGCGTGGGCGACGTCATCACGCTGGGGGCCAGCTCGTGGCGGATCGAGGACATCACGCGTGATCAGGTGCTGGTCACCCCGGCACCCGGTCAGCCAGGGAGGCTTCCCTACTGGCACGGCGACGCCGCCGGCCGCCCCGCGGAGCTCGGTCAGGCGCTCGGTGCATTCGTGCGCGAGGTGGCCGGTGGGACTCCCGCTGCGCGCGAACGCCTGAGTGCGGCCGGTCTGGACACCTGGGCCGCGGACAACCTGCTGTCGTACCTGCGCGATCAGGCCGCAGCGACCGGCCAGGTCCCTGACGACCGCACCATCGTGGTCGAGCGGTTCCGCGACGAGCTGGGTGACTGGCGCGTCTGCGTCCATTCCCCGTTCGGCTCACAGATCCACGCCCCGTGGGGCTTGGCACTGGCCGCCCGCTTCCGACAACGGCATGGCATCGACGTGCAGGTGATGCACGGCGACGACGGCATCGTGCTGCGCCTTCCCGACGTGGACGTCGAATCATGGCTCGCCGAGGCGGACGGCACCGTCCCTACCGGAGGCGGTCGCAGCGACCTCAGTGATCTGGCCGAGTTGGTCGTCCTCGACGCCGACGACGTGGACGACGTCGTGACGACCGAGGTGGGTGGCTCGGCGCTGTTCGCCTCGCGGTTCCGCGAGTGCGCCGCGCGGGCACTGCTTCTACCCAGGCGTAATCCTGGGCACCGTCAGCCGCTGTGGCAACAACGCCAGCGGTCGGCATCCCTGCTCGAGGTGGCCGTGCGCTACCCCTCGTTCCCGATCGTGCTGGAGGCCGTCCGCGAGTGCCTGCAGGACGTCTTCGACGTGCCCGGGCTGGTGACACTGATGCGTGACATCGCAGCGCGGCGGGTGCGTGTCGTCGACGTCACGACGGAGGCGCCGTCGCCGTTCGCCCGCAGCCTCATGTTCGGCTACGTCGCCCAGTTCTTGTACGAGGGCGACTCGCCCCTGGCCGAACGTCGAGCGGCGGCACTATCGCTCGATCCACAACTACTCGCCGAGCTCCTCGGCCGCGGCGAGGGCGCGGCGCTGCGTGACCTGCTCGACCCGCAGGCCCTCGAGCGCACCGAGCGCGAGCTGCAGCGGCTGAG
>JANNOG010000016.1:0-2097 GCA_031398915.1 Micrococcales bacterium
ATGCCAACGCCGTCACCGATGCGGATCCCGACCATGGCAGAAATGACGGTGTTCTCTCCGATGGTGACGTCGTCGCCAATGATCACGGTGGCACCGCGGTGAACCTGGATGGTGGTGCCGCGCCGGATCGACACGCGGTTGCCGAGGATGAGGACGGCATCGTCGTCCATTTCGACGCACAGGTCACGGGGGAGATCGCAGTCAGCACCGATGCGGAGGGCAGAACCGAACCGAGTGTGCAGGTGGTCGACGATCGAAGGTTCCGTCATGGAATGAATACACCTCGAGTGAGTAGGTTGGGGCGGATAGCCTACGTAGCCAGAAAGGCTACTATCGCACAAGAACGGCGTGTGCTCACTACCGGTGAGGGTGGTGTTTGGTGATGAGGAATCCACCGATGGCGAGCACGTCGAGCGGAGTGGAGTAGAAGGTTCGCAGCGCATCGGTGGGGGTGCAGATGATGGGTTCGGCTTCGTGGTTGAACGAGGTGTTGAGCACGGCGGGTACGCCGGTCTCGGTGTCGAGGCGGGCAAGTAGATCAGCGTACCGCGGTTGAATGCCGGAGTGCACGGTTCGAGGACGCAGGCTGCCGTCCACGTGAACGGTCGCGGGGATCGACGCAGCGGCCCGATCGGTCGCCTGGTGCGCGACGACCATGAAGTCGGCGGGGCCCGGCCGGGCGATGAAGGCGCCGCGGCGCCGCGAGTGCGACGTGAATGTGGTGAGCCGTGAATGCCGCGCCGCTGCACCGGCCTACGAGGGCTCCCCGAACTTCAGCAGTGGCACGTCGTAGAGGTCGGGATTTCGGTATCGGTGCATGCGAGGGTGCTCGACCTCGACGAGCCTCATTTCGGTGAAGAAGTGGGATCGTCTGGTGGTGCCGAGTGGATGTCGGTGCGGCGGGACCTCAGTGGCTCGCTGTCCATTCGTGCTCGAGGACGGAGTGGACCACGGAGTCGCGCCACCGGCCGCGGACGAACACGTGGTCCCGGATGCGTCCCTCCACGATCATGCCGGCCCGTCGCATGACCCGGTCGGACCTGTCATTGACCGGTGAGCGGGCGCCCCAGATACGGTGCAGTCGAAGGCTGTCGAAACCGAGGCGGAGGAGGAGTTCGACCGTCTCGGCGCCGAGACCACGACCCCAGTGATCGGGCCGCAGGGCAAACCCCAGCTGGCCGGCCGCTGTCCCGTCGCGTGCCAGTCGTGCGAACCCGATCACGGCATCGGTCGACCTGTCGGCGACCGCCAACGAGAACTCGACCCGCGGCACGTCTTGAGCGGCTCGGATCGCGGACAGCACGGTCCGGGTGACCTGCTCGGGGTCGCGTGGCTCGAAACTCAGATGCTCGGTCGCCACCGGGTCGCCGTAGATCGCGACGACGGCGGGAACGTCCTCGTCGGCGAACTCCCTGAGCATGAGCCGCGAACCGACCACCTCGACCGGGTAGACGACCTCGCTCACGACGGGACAGCTGCCAGCGGTGTACGGGTGAAGACGTCGATCCGCTCGATGATCTCGCGGCGGGCTAGGTCACGGGTGGGCTGGTAGGAGACCAGGGCCGCATGAACCCGCCGCACGCTCGCGACCACGCCCGCAATTCTCTTGTCGATCGGATAATCCAGAACGGGCGCCAGCGCACCATCTGCACGGCCGAGGTCGCCGATGCTGATGCACGCCAGGGCGAGTGCCGTGCGCGCGCCGGCCAGGTCTCCGAAGGATCTGTTGGAAGTGTCAGCCGCTTCGTAGCCGTCAATGGCCGCCTGGGCGTACGGCACGGCCGCCGCCTTATCCGAGCACAAGGCCAGCGTATCGGCTCGATAGTAGAGCTGCCGGTTCGCGCTGAACGTCAGGATGCCTCCCATCCTGTCGAGATCGGAAATCCCTGTGGTTTCTCTGTGTGCGTCAGCCTCGTCGACCGCCACGCGCGCGGCGTCCGCTTCGCCGATCGCCGCAAGGGCCCGGCCCTCCAGGGCGATCAGCCAGACACCAGCCGTACCCGCGTCACCGAGCGGCAGCTCTGCGCGGCCCCGCGCCGAGAATCCTGCTGCGTCAGCGGGTCGCCCTGCCCAGTACGCGATCAAGGACTGGGTGGC
>JANNOG010000021.1:0-26023 GCA_031398915.1 Micrococcales bacterium
GCGCTCACGCCCAGCGGCGCGCCACTCGGCGACCAGGTTGGGGTCGCCCATGCGGGAGGAGAAGGCCGCCGGAAACGCCGTCGTTTCCACGTCTTCCAAGACCTTCGGCATCGCAGAAGCTGCACCGTTTCGCACGTCCTACGAGAGGCCGCCGCCATGGCCGGCCAGAGTGGCGAGGCGATTGGCGTTGGTGGTCAAATCCGTGACATGCGGGATGTCGGCGGCGGCGATCGGCAGGGGGTGAATCTTGCCGCCCGGAACGGACCGGACCGCCAAGTTGTCGTTCTCCACTCCCACCCAGACGATCTGGCCGAACGGCAGAGTCGTTCCGTCCCAGAAGTGCAGGCCTGCCCTGCTCAGTGACACGTGACCGTAGGACAGCGTCCCGCCGGTCCGGAGTTCTGCCCACCCGGGATACCCCGTGGCTCTGTTGTCGACGAACTGCCGGATGACGGCTTGGCCGAATGCCCGTCCCTGGTTGAGGGTGATGACGTTCTTGGCCCCGGTCTCACTCTTGTCCCGGGCATCCTCTCCGATCAGCAGCTCATAGCCGTCGGTCCGTCTGAGGTACAGGCGGTAGGTGACCACAACGGTCGCCCGCTGGACGCCGGAGGGTTGCCAGAGCGCCAGATCGTCCCAGGAGATCACCTCGCAAGTGTTGCCCTGGACGTAAACGAGACCACCCTCGAAGAGGTGTACGGCGGGCCTGAGGCGGAGCACGCGGACGTGGTCCCGAAAGCCGAGACCTGCTCCCACGGCGAGCAGGGCGGCGATTCCCACCACTATCAGTCGGGACGGCTCGGTCCGGTCGGAGATCCATGCGAGGAGCCCGTACACGGCATAGCCGGCGGCGGGGACACCCACGGCGACGCTCAAGACCAACCAGAACGCGTGAACCCCCAGTGCCTCCGGCGCACTTCGCAGGGCGGAACCCAGCGTCTGCTCCTGCGCCGCCTCACGGACGATTCGAGGTATGTCATCGCCCGTTCCGGGGAGGGCTCTCCTGTCGGTCACGACTCGAGGATCGCGAGTGGCACGGCAACCGTGCGCTGTCACTTAGGTAGCCACGGGCCGCCGCGCCGCCGGCCATGAGACTGAAGCGGCTCGTAGGTCGTGCACGCTCGGTGATCCGGAGGTTCCGCCATGTCTCGACCGCCCCTCGTCCGTGGCGGTTCGACCCGTGAGGATCCGGCGGCCGCGTCGGAGTCGATACCGACCCTGCCCATCCTTGGCGTTGTCGCCGCGGTCGTCCTGCCTGCCGTCGGACGCGGTCTTCGCCGTCCTGAGTGTGCAGCGCAGGCCGTGACGGTCGCGGAAGTCCCACACCGGACCTGGTCGTGACACGGTTTCGATCGGGTATGAGCCCGGGGGTCGTCGCGGCTGTCGTGGCGGCAGGACTGGTCGTCGTCCTCGCCTGGCTCATGTCGGTCGCGGCGTTCCTCGCGTGGGCCTTCTGGCCACGGTCTCCGGACCTCGCGGCCTTCGATGACGCAGTTGCGGCACTGGAGACGAGTCCCGGGATCACGCTGGACACCACGTCCAGGGATGGCACGGTCTCGATGGTGGCCAGGGCCAGTGCCACTGGTGAGACGGTGGGGCTGCTCACGGTGGACGGCGCGCCCTCCGAGATGCTCGAAGTCGGTGGTCAGTCATACCTGCGCAGTGTCGACGGCACGTTTCCCGGCGGCCCTCTCGCGGCGGCATCCGGGGACGGAGACACGGCGGCATTGGAGGCGACGCTGCTCGCCGGACGGTGGGTGACGGTCGATCTCGACACGCCGACCATCCCGGCTCAGTCGCCGCCCTCGCCTGGAGAATTGGCTGACCGTCTCCGGTCCGCTCTCGCGGACCCGGACACCGTGACGCTGCTGGATGAGCCCGGACCCCAGGTTCTGGGCGGCCCCACGCAGGTGGCCCTGACGTCGGCCGGGGCGGTCCACATCACGGCGACCGCCCCCCACCGGGTCGTCCGCCTGGATCCGACCCGGACATCGGATGCCGGGTCCTCGACCACCACAGGGTCGCCACGTCGTGACGACCACCCAGAGTTCCGAGCCGTCGGCCACGCCGTCGTCGGGGCCGAAGCGTCGTCCACCGGCGCCGACGAGGGCACCGATATCGGGGAGGGGTCGCTGACATCCTCCGGGTTGTTCGGCGACGGCCCGATCGACATCACCCAGCTGTCGCCGGACGAGGTCGGCGAACTCTTCGACGACATCGCCGCGAACGTGGAGCAGCTCGCCGAGGTCTACGACACGTCGTTCGAGCTGAGCTTCGCGGGGAAACCCAGTCTGACGTGCGGGTCAGGCGGCTGCACCGTCAGCGCAGTCGTCGTGGCGGGCGTCCTCAGCTCACGCCGGGTGGTGTCGGCCGAGGCCACGATGACGCTCAACGCGTGGGTCAGTGTCGAGGGGGCAGCTGCCGGTACCTGCGTCCAGTTCGCGCCCCTGGAGATCGACCGCCCCACGGCGATCTCCTGCGCGATCCCGCAGGCCGGGGCCGTATTCGCAGCCGCCGATGAACGCAAGAAGGTCGCAGCTCTGGCCGCTACGCCACCGGGCGGTACGGCCCGGTGGGTGGTGAATTCCGCGGGGACGGTCGTCGTGCTCTCGCGGGCAGCCCTCGACCTGACCGAGCTGCGGGCAGAGATCGACGACAACAGGGCGGAGTCCCTCGGCAAGGCGAGCGGCGACGGTGTCGAGGAGCAGCGGCTGGCCGACGAGGCGGCCGCTTCGGCACGTCACAGCGACAGCGTCACCCCGCTCGGCAAGACCGGAAGCATCGCTGGGCAAGACCGAAACACCGATGTAAGGCGGCGGGTCACGCAGCGGCAGCAGGGCCTCACACCAGAGGTCCGAGCCCGAGTGGAGGACCTCGCGCGCGACCCGGACAAGGCCGACAAGATCACCCCGGGTAGTAGGTTGGAAGCCTTGGACGTGGCCGATCTCGAACGCTCGGGCAAGCTGCCTGGCCCGGTGCGACGCATCGACCCGGCAGCCGACCCGGCAGAATCGGGAGCCGATTTCGTGGACGGGGCCGGACAGAAGTGGGACCACAAGCAGGCCTACTCGGGCCCGGACTTCGACGCCGAATCGTGGGTGGACAAGGTGAAGAAGGATCTGGACCTGGGTGAGAACATCATCGTGAACCGTGACGGGTTGAACGCCACGGACCTGGCAGCGCTGGAACGGGTGATTCAGATGAGGGGTCTGGGCGACCGATTCATCTTCAGTCCTCCGACGACGTCATGACCAGCCTGCCCGAGCGGCTCACCGCACACGAGCTGATGCTGCACACCAGCGGCGACCCCCGGCCTCAGGGGTCAGGTCTGGTGGCCCACGGAGAGGACCTGCACGGGGAGGACTTCGCGGGACGCTCGTTGCTCGAGGTGACCCTGATCGACTGCGATCTCATGGGGGCACGCTTCACCGGTACCAACCTGGCGGGGTCGCTGCTCCATGGGTGCGACCTCACCCGCGCCGATCTCTCGGGGGCCAACGTCAACAAGGCGCAGCTGTCCGGGGTCCGCCTGGTCGAGGCCCGGGCTGCCGGAGTGGGCCTGCGCAGCGCCGAGCTGGTGGACGTCGACGCCCGGCGCGCGGACCTGACCGGTGCCGACCTGACGGATGCGCTGCTGGTGCGCACGGACCTGCGCCATGCGCTCCTCACCGGCGCGGATGTCCGATACACCTCGTTCGATGCCACGTGGGTGTGGGGCGTCACCCTCACCGGCGTCCGAAACCTTGATTCCGCTCGCGTGATCTCGGTCATCGTCAACGAGGCAGGCACGCAGGTCCTCAGCGGTGACGCCGCACTCGACTGGCTCCGCAACGCCTCACGGTCGACCGGCTTCCCGAGAGATCACGCCTAGCCGGTAGATGGGGGTCGTTCGACGCTCACGAAGGGGCTGTTCTCTCCGTAGCGTCCCGATGTGGGCACCAGGGCGATGTGTCGGGCTGGTGCGGACGAAGGGGGGTTCGCTCGTGACCGATGGTCGACAGCATGAGGCCGTGGAGGCGCTGCGGCTGATCCGCGAGGCGCGTGATGAGGTCCTCACCGCTTTTGGAGAAGCCCATACGTCTTCGGTCAATGTCACGGGTCCATCGGGGTCGGGCCGCAGCGCTGTGCTCCGCACGGTGGTGGAGGTGTTGCGGTCACAAGGTGTGCCGCTCGTCGAGTTGACCGATGACGACACACGGCCGTGGGTGGCCGTCGGTTCTCGGGCTGACGACGGACAGGTCGGGTCGCCCATCTTCGTCGTCGACGACGCGCATCAGCGTGAGCCTGCGCTCGGCGCTGAGGCCTGCCAGGCTGTGCGCTCCGGGCGGGCGCGGGTCTTGACCTCGACGCTGGAGGGCTGCACACCTGGCCCGATGATCGAACGAATCTGGCGCGACCGGCCGGTCCGCGTCATCACCTGCCGACCTCTGGGTGTTCTGGACTGCGCAGAGGTCCTCAGCAGTCTTGCGGGCGGCCCGGTCTCGGGCGAAACCGCCGCCCGGGTCCATTGCGACACGGGAGGGCGTCTCGCACTGGTGGCCGAGATGGCACGACGGGCGTTCGACGAGGGGCTTCTGCGACGTGATGAGCGTGGGCAGTACCGATTGGTCCGCCGACCGTCGGCTCCGTGGTCGGTCACCGTGCACACCATGATGCAGGCGCTTCCCGACGAGGTGAGGTTGTTGCTCACCGTGCTTGCGATCGCTGACGGGCCAGTCCTCCTGAGCGTCGTCGAGACGATCAGCGGGCTGCGCACCGTCGAGTGTGCGGTGGCCATGGGCGTAGTGGCCATCGACACGACGGGGTCTGTCGACCGGGTCGTGCACTGCAGTGCCTGGGTGGCGTCCAGCCTGCGCTCGGTCGTGCCGACAGAGACGAGGCAGAAGATGATGAGTCAACTCGGCCTGCTGACTCTCGCGCTTCCTCACCTCTGTGACGCAGACCTGATCCGCGCCTTGGAGTGGCGACTCTGCGGAACAAGCGTCGACTCGGCAGGGATCCCCGCTCACTTGCTGAGGGCAGGCGTACAGGCGGCCATCCGCCAGGATGATTCCCGGGCTGCCGGCCTACTACTGCAGGCAGCTGGTCCCGATTCGCCTCTGGCGACGTGTGATCTGGCGACGCTTCAGATCCTGAGCCGTGCCGCGGGCTGCACGCCAGTGGCCGGACCAGGCGATTGGGGCGGGCGACCTGGTGCGCGACGGCGCAAGGATGTGGAGCACTCTGCGATGACAGGGATGCTCGATCGCGCGACCGCGCTGTACATGAATCGCGGGCGGTTCGACGAGTCCGAACGCGTCATAGGCTTACTGACGTCAGTGGCCCCGGCTGGTTCCGCCGTGGCCGCGTCGGCTTCGGCGTTGCGGTGTGCCCTGCTGTTATCGAGAGGTTATACGACGTCGGCGGTGGGCCTCTCCGATTCCTTGCGGCTCGACCGTGTCGAGACCGTTACCATTCGGCTGGCCTGTTTGATGTACGCGGGTCGTCCCATGGATGCGGTCCGGGCCGCGCACTCGATGAGTGAGTTCAAGCGATCCGACCAGAGGTTCGCCCACTTCCGCCACGTTGCGTACTCCTCGGCAGCTGTGGCGTCGGCGTACGCAGGCGGGTTGCCGACTGCCCGGCGTCACGCCGAGAGCCAGTACGAGACGGCGCTGCTGGACGGACGGCCGTCGGCGGCGGCCTCGTGGGGCCTGGCACTGGGGAGCATCCACCAGCTCGCGGGAGATGTCGCAGCGGCCATCCCTCCGTTGTTGGACGCCGCAGGCATCATGGAGGAGGCGCAGACGGGGGTCGGGCCAGCCGGCCACGCGATGGTGCTCGGCCTTCTCTCGGGGCTACAAGCGTTGTCAGGGGACGTCGCGAGGGCGATCACGACACTCGATTGGGCTCGCCAGGCGTTCGGGCGGTCAGACCAGGTACCCACCGTGCTCATCGCCCGTGGTCTGGTGGCTCATGCCGAGGGCGATGCCGCGACGTCAGCCACCCTCTTGCAGGGCGCTGCCCGAACCGCCGCCGGTCAGGGTTCGTTTCTGTACGCAGCGTGGGCAAGTTTTTACCTGGCGATGACAGGACGAGCGGTGGAGGCGGCCCGTGGCGTCGACAGCATCGCACGCCGCCTGCAAGGCCCAGCGCTTACGGCAGTATGCGACGTCATTCGGTGTCTGGCCTCTGAGTCGCCGCATGCCGCGAGCCGACTGGCAGACCGTTTGGACACCCTCGGTGTTCTCGGCTCGCAGAACGTCCTGTCGGCACGTGACGCGCGGCCGTGCTCAACCCTGGGTGACTCGGCGCCCGGGCGCTCGGTGCCCATGTTGCCCCAGGTCGACCGCGACGTCGTGACCACCTCGTCGGTGGCGTCGCTGACGACACGCCAGAGGCAGGTGACGCTGTTGGTGGCCGACGGACTCTCCAATGCCCAGGTGGCCGGACGACTGGGCCTCTCCCGACGGACGGTCGAGGTGCACCTGCAGCTCGCTTACAGCAAGCTCGGGGTCAACGACCGTCAGGCGCTGGCCAGGTCAGCGGTCCTGCTGTCGGCGGCGAGTTGATCCGGAGACCCTGCACATACCGGGCCAACCAGGCGTGCACCGTCCACCTCGACGCCCGCCACTGCACCGCCACCCCCGTGACGGTCCCGTGCACCTGCTGGATCGGCACTATGTCGAACGCGGGCTGAGCTGGTCGCCAGGCCAAGGGCGGCGACGCCCTCGCGGCGTGGGTGGAGCGGCCGTTGATCGAGGGCGTTAGCGTCGGATCGTGCCCACTGAAGCGCTGCGTATCGTCGTCGTATCACCGGAGGGTCGCGACCGGCTCTCCGCCGAAGAATGGCTCGATGTCGTCCTGGTCGACCTCGACGACCCCTCGACGTACCCGGAGTCGGCGCGGGCCGTCGTCAGCGAGAGCGAGTCACCCGCCGACATCGGGCGGCTGCTGGCGGAGGTCGCCGGGATCGAGGTGGTGCAGGTGCTGTCGGCCGGGGTCGAGTCATGGGACGGGGCACTGCCGTCAGGCATCTCCCTGGTCAACGCCCGCGGCGCGCACGGCGGTTCGACGGCCGAATGGGCCGTGTCCGCGCTGCTCGCGGTGCGCCGGGAGATCCCGGTATTCGTCCGGCAGCAGGAGCGCCACGAGTGGGCCGAGCTGCGCTCGTCGGGACTCCAGGGCGCCCACATCCTGATCCTGGGGGCAGGCGATCTCGGCGAGCAGACCCGACGGCGGCTTGAGGGCTTCGGCTGCGAGATCACGACCGTGGCCCGCACCGCCCGCGACGGCATCCGGGCCGTGACGGAGCTGCCAGAACTGCTCCCCACCGCGGACGGCGTCATCGTCGTCATCCCCTTGACCGCTCGGACGCGCGGGCTGGTCGACGCCGCCTTCCTGGCGGCCCTGCCCGACGGAGCCGTCGTGGTCAACGCCGCCCGCGGTCCCGTCGTCGACACCGACGCGCTGCTGGGCGAGCTGGCCTCGGGGCGGCTCCGCGCGGCGCTGGACGTGACCGACCCCGAGCCCCTGCCGGCCGACCACCCGCTGTGGGACGCCCCCGGCGTGCTCATCACACCGCACGTCGGCGGTCACACCGACGGTTCCGGTGACCGCGCCTGGGCGGTCGTGGTCCAGCAGCTGCGCCAGCTGGCCGACGGCGACCGCCCGTCGAACACCGTCGAGCACGACGACTTCTGACCGGTCCATCCCGCCAGCTGCCCACCGACCAGTTCGCTGACCACGCTCCTCACAACCGTCGGAGCACCGCCCTGATGGTCTCCCCGGAGACCAGCTGCGGATCCGGCTGACTAGGCAGCGGTCCTATCACCTGCGCCATCGATGACAGCATTCTGCGCAGGGGGCCGCGGGCCGAGAAGGCGAAGGTGCCACGGCAAGGGTCCGAATTCCTCACGGGTTCCGCACGCTCGACCCGATTACCCGGATCCATCCCGATCGGGAGTAGTCGGTGAACTCCCAGCCGAACGCCGCACCGTAGAACGCCTTGGCGGCACCGACGTCGTCGACGGCGATCTCGACGTGATCGATGGCGTGGTGGACAGCCGACGTCGGATCGTCACCACTCATGACCAACACCATGCCAGTCGGCACCGACATCCAGACGCGCATGGCCGCACTCGCGGTGAACTCACGACCCCACCGCGAAGCGAGACGGATCATTCGGTGGGAGCCCCGCTGCTGCGTCACTCTTGTCACGCCGGAGTGGGCGTCAGTAAGGTCGGGCGACAACGAGCTCGAGGGCTGGGGAGGACGCCATGCGGGCGGTCGTGCAGCAGGTCCGAGCGGCTGTCGTGGCAGTGGTCGCCGTCCTGGCAGTCGCGTCCTGCACCGTCGGATCCGATCCGCGCCCGGAGCTCCCGGGGGCGACCGATACGTCGTCCGAGGGCGTCGACCTCGGCTCCGATGCGGCGGCAGACCCTTCCGGTCCGGTCTTCGATCCCGCGGACCTGCCCCCGCCGCCGCCGCTGCCCGCGCTCATCGCCACGGCGTCGGATCCGGTCGCGTTGGCTGCCGAACTCGTGGCCGTGACCGCTGACGACGCAGCGGATCCGGTGGCGGGCTGGCTGGCTGTGTACGACACGGTGGGGGTGCCCGTGCCGGGCGCGCTCGCGGGCGGTGCGGCGCCGGAGGGGGTCGAGGATCCGATGGGTCCGCGGTGGGACTTCGTGTGGTCGGTGGGTGGGATGAGTACGGGAGGGGCGGCGTCGCCGCTCACTGATGCGGCGGTCGCCCTGTCGCCGGACCTGGCGTCCCCGATCCCGCCCGACGTGTTCCTGTCGGACATCAGGGCCGCCGCGAGCGGCACCGATGCCCGTTCGGCGATGCTTGCTCGCTTCGTCGCCGGAAAGTCGGTGGCGAGCGGGGGCGCGGATCCCCTTGATCCGGCCGCGACGGCGGATGCGGTGGTGGTGGACGCCGCCACGGTCCAGCTGCTGAGCTGGATCTTCCTCCGCGAGGCCCTCGTGGGGGTGGTAGCCGAGTCGGGGATCGCCGACGGTGCCACTGACGCAGCCGGTGCCACTGAGGCCGCATTCCGCGACGGTGGCCTCGTGGCTGTGGTCAACGCCGCGACGCCCCCGGCGTCACCGTGCGCCACGGCGTGGGGCAGCGAGGAAGCGACCTCGTGGGTCAACTGGGCGACCGAGAAGATCGGGGGCGGCTTCACGATTCCAGGGCTTCCGGGGTTCTCGGGTTCCGTCAAGGCATGGATCGGCCACGTGTTGACCCTGACGGGGGACGCGGCGGCCGAGGGCGCATCGGAACTGGCCGGGACGCTGGCCGAGCGGGCGAACATCGCGGCCGGCCTGGTGTCCCTGCTCGCCCAGATCAACTCCTTGACGGTCGAGGTCTCGACCGGCGGCACCCAACTGGTCCGCAACCGCGAGGCGAGGGACGGGGGACAGCAGACCCTCACGCTCGACCTGATCTACGACCAGGACCTCATCGACGGGAACAACGAAGAGGTGTGCGTCCTGGCGTGGTTGTCGGCCGTGGCTGGGGTGGGGGTCACCATCCCCGTGGACGGTTCCGGTGTGGGTCTGGCGAAGATCTCGATCAGTGGCGGCAAGAACTTCCCCGAGAAGGTGTACTTCGTCAGCGCATCGGACGTCGCGGTCACGACCGACGCCAACGGCAGCGCCCGGATCCAGGTCCAGGGCCACGCCCGCCAGAAGACCCTGTCCGAGGGGGCCGAGCAGGTCGAGGACGAGTACGAGCTGAGTTTCCGCGCCCAGCCCGGCGAGTCCGGCCTGCAGAACATGCTCAGCCTCACCATCGACGGACTCACCCTCAACTGGGCCTCGGCCGTCATCAACGCCCTCAAGGCCTTCCAGTACCGAGTGCCCAGCCAGTTCCTGCCCTTCACCGACTGGCAGGTGCAGGGGTATCGCATCGACCATCCCTTCGGAGACGGCTTCCGGCTCGTCGGGGACGTGTGCGACCTGGGAGCCCCGTTCACGCTTGACATGGTCGGGCCCTGGTCGGGCCTCTTCTCGTTCACGCCCACCGCGACGGACGCGTTCTCGTGGTCGTTCGCGGGCAACGCCGGGGGGACGAGCATCGCGGGCAGCGGTAGCGCCAGCGTGCTCCGGGGGGCGCCCAGTTCACTGGTCCTCGACAGCGGTTCGTTCACCGGCTCGCTCGCCGGCCAGTCCTTCGAGGCCTTCGACACGTCCTCTGCCGAGCCGGCCCCGCTGCTAACCGATGCGGCGGCCTGCAGCACGCCCTAGCTCCGGTATTCATCAGGCCGCTGATCACGCCTCTGAGCTGCGGACCCGCAAGTTCACGCAACTCATGCAACTGCCGGGCCAGGGTCCGGCCCGGCATCGACGCCGAGAAGTCGCATCACCTGTGGCCACAAGCCGTCGAGGACGGAAGGGTCGTTGGCGAGCTTGGCGAAGAGAACGAGGCCTTCGAGCTGGGCGATGACGGCGCGTGCGGTTTGCTCGACGGCGACACCGGTGGCGATGTCCCCCTCTGCCGCTGCGTCCACGAGCGTCGCAAGCACCAACGCCACTTGCTCGTCGAAGACTCGAGCCAGATGTGCCGTCACGGCCTCGTCCTGTGTGCTCAGCTCGATGGCCAGATTGCCGAGCAGGCAGCCGTAGACCCGGCCCTGCCGGGCCTGCCCGTCGCGCTGCGCCTCCACCTGTGCCCGTAGCAGGCGCTCCAGGCGGTCGAGAGCGGGTCCGGCTGCCGAGAGGATGCCACGCCAGTCGGCCCGCTGCGCTTCCCAGTGAGCCGTGATCAGCGCAACCGTGAGGGCCTGCTTCGAGTCGAAGTAGTGGTAGAAGCTGCCCTTCTGCACATCAGCGCTACGGCAGATTTCCGCGACGCCGGCCGACCCGTACCCGCGCTTGCCCATGAGGTCGGTCGCAGCGTCCAGCAGCCGCTGCCCCGAGTCGCTGGTCCGTCCCACGCCAGGAGCATACGCCCGGTCAACTATTGCTAATAGTTGACCAGTCGTCTAGCGTCGCCTTCATCAAGCCGCCTACCAGGGAGCAGACAATGAACGAAACCGTCCGCATCGCGATCACGTACACCAGCGGATACGGCCACACGGCTCGCCAAGCCGCGGCTGTGGCCGTCGGCGTCGACAACGTCCCCGGCGCCAAGGCCGACGTTCACGACATCAGTAGCCTGGACGACTCGCTCTGGGAGGCGCTGGACGCCGCCGACGGGATCGTCTTCGGCTCCCCCACGTACATGGGGAGCGCCTCCGCGACCTTCCAGGCCTTTGCCGAGGCCACGTCACCGGTCTGGGCGGCGGGGGGCTGGCGGGGCAAGGTCGCGGCCGGCTTCACGAACTCCTCCGGGGTCAACGGCGACAAGCTCAACACTCTTGTGAGCTTCAGCATCCTGGCTGCCCAGCACGGGATGCACTGGATCAACCTGGGTCTCGCCCCGGGCTGGCTGTTCACCTCAGGTGGCTCGGAGGAGGACCTCAACCGTCTCGGCGGGTTCCTCGGGGCGATGGCCCAGTCGCCCTCGGACCTAGGGCCCGAGCTGAGCCCATCCGCATCGGACCTGCGCACCGCCGGACACCTCGGCAGCCGCGTCGCGCAGGCCGCGCTCGAGCTCGCCGCAGGCCGTCGCGCGCTTGTCGCCGGCGGGAACGTCTGATGGCCCGGCCACTGACCGGAGGTCGGCTCGCGAAGGTGCTCGGCATACGCCACCCGGTCGTCCAAGGCCCATTCGGCGGCGGCCTCTCCGCCGTTGGCCTGACGGCCGCCGTCAGCAACGCGGGCGGCCTCGGTTCGTTCGGCGCCCACCACTTGGATGCCGACGCGGTGCTGGAACTCGTCGCCTCGCTGAAGGCCGCGACCACGGCGCCGTTCGCCGTGAACCTGTGGGTGCCGCAGCCGTCGGAAGCGATACGGCCTCCGCTGGACGAGCTGGAGCGGCATTTTGCGCGGCTACTTCCCCTGCACGAAGCGCTCGGCGCCGAAAAGCCGGATCTCGGCGCTTCGTTCCTTCCGGACTACGACGAGCAGGTGGCGGCGCTGCTCGAGGCCGGCCCCCCTGTCATGAGCTTCGTTATGGGTATTCCCTCGCGAGGCGTCATCGAGGCCGCCCGATCCAAAGGCATCGCCACCATTGGCACGGCCACCACGGTCGACGAGGCCGTCGCAGTCGAGGCTGCTGGAATGTCGGCAGTTGTGGCGTCAGGCAGTGACGCTGGGGGCCACCGCGGAGCGTTCCTGCGACCCGTCAGTGAGTCGCTGGTCGGCACCTTCTCGCTCGTGCCCCAGGTGGTCGATGCGGTGTCCATCCCGGTCATCGCCGCTGGAGGCATCGCTGACAGTCGAGGGGTAGCAGCGGCCATGATCCTGGGCGCCGACGGTGTCCAGGTCGGCACCGGGTTCCTCGCCACCGCCGAATCGGCCGCGAGCGAAGCCCACAAAGCCGCTCTGCGTTCTGCCGAGGGACGCACCACCGTGCTGACGCGGGCCTATTCCGGTCGGCCGGCGCGCGGGATCCTGAATGGCTTGGTGCGCGAGTTGATGCCGATCGAGCACGAGCTGCCGGTGTATCCGGTTCAGAATGTATTGATATCTCGCGCTCGATCGGCGGCGTATGCAGCCGGAGACGTCGAACGCGCCAGCCTCTGGGCCGGTCAGGCCGCGGGACTCACCCGGGCCCGCCCGGCTGCGGAATATCTGGCGGCGCTGGTAGTCGAGGCCGAAGCGAGCCTGAGGCGCTAGAGCCGTTGACTCGTTGGCAGTTCCCGGTGCTGACGGGCGCTGGTCCCGATGGACGCTGAGTATGGCCACAATCAACGCTGCGGGGGAGGGACATGGCATCTCTCCTTCGAGACGGTTGAGCGGTCAGCGGCCGAGGACGGCCGCAAGGGCGACGCGCAGCTGACGAGTCGCCTCGCCAGTGGTGGGTGGTGCCGACATCCGGCGGAACGCGATGTGGAGGTCCGGGCGGGACAGCAGGACACCGTCGTCGTCGATCTCGCGCAGCCCGGCCCATGAGCCGTACGGATCTGCGCCTGGCCGCGGTCGTATTGGGGGTCACGCGCCGTGGATGGTGGCGAGGAAGTCTGTGAATGCCCGGTCGGTGCGGTCGGCGTCGCCGGTGGCGTCGAGGTCCATGAGCAGGCCGCGGATGACGGCGAGCACCACGGTGGCCAGCTCCGGGCGGCCGAGGCTGGCCATGCCGTCCTCCAGGGGGGCGAGCCAGTCGGTGGTCGCGGTGCGCCGGAAGCCGGGCCACAGCGGCTCTCCCGCCTTGTCGTGCAGCGGGCTGAACAAGCGGAAGTACGACTGTCCGACCGGCCCCGTCAGCTCGGCCCATGCTCGTTCCAGTGTCACCTGGTAGGGCTCGCCGGGCCGGACGCCGAGCAGCTCGGTGAAGGCCTGGATCTGGCGCCGCCGGGCCTCTCCCAGGACCTCCCGGAGCAGGCCGTCGCGGGTGCCGAAGTGATAGATCAGCATCCGGTCCGAGGTGCCCACCGCGGCGCTCAGCGGCCCGAGCCGGTCCGGCAACCCGTGCTTCAGCGCGTGGTCGGCGCAGGCGTCGAGGAGGCGCTGCCTGATCTGGGGTTGAGGTCGCCGACCCACGTAATTAACGTAACAGACGCTTCATCTACCGTCGGTGGGCAGGTAGCCGGCACCGATCAGGAGGTAGTCATGAGAGTGGTGTTCGTGCACGGGGCGTGCGTCAGGGATGGGGCGTGGTGGTGGCATCGCACCGCCGACCTGCTGGCCGAGCGGGGGATTACCAGCCACGCGCCTGCCCTGCCCAGCGTCGGGGAGACCGGCGCCCCGGTGAGCGCCGAAGGGCCCGGGCTCGGCGAGGACGTCGCCGCCGTCCGTCGGGTACTCACAGCGAGCGACGAGCCGACCGTGGTGGTCGCCCACAGCTACGGCGGGATCGTGACCGCTGAGGCCGCCGCGGGCGTGAGCGGCGTGCGCCACCTGCTGCTGATCTCCAGCTACCTCCCCGAGGTCGGGGAGAGCCTGTCGTCCTTCGGCGGGGACGCGCCCGCCCCCTTCCTCGACATCGACCCCGACGGTGGGACGTTCACGGTGCGGGCCGACGCCCTGACCGACACCTTCATGCACGACTGCGACCCCGACATCCAGGCCCAGGCCCCGAGCAAGTTGGCCCAGCAGAGCCTGGCCGTCCTCGGGGCGCCGGTGGCCGCAGCGGCGTGGCAGCAGGTGCCCACGACCTACCTCGTGTGCACCCAGGACCGCGGCGGCGCCCCAGCCGAGCGCCAGCGAGCCTTCGCCGCCAGGGCCGGCACCGTCGTGGAGATCGACGCCGGCCACCACCCATTCCTGTCCCAGCCCGCCGCCGTGCGCGACTTGGTCCTCGGACTGTGAGCGCCGGGGCGGTGTCGCCCGAGCACCAGGACCTCCTCCTGCGTGCCTACGCGGCGTACAACACCCAGGACATGGACGTGCTGCTGGCGACCCTCAGCGACGACATCGACTGGCCCGACGACGCGACCAGGTTGCACGGCAAAGCGGCGGTGCGGGCGTACTGGGCCGAGCAGTGGACCCGCGTGCGCGCAGACGACCAGCCGTCGCGCGTGACCCAACTCGCCGACGGGCGCACCGCTGTCCATGTCGACCAGGTCGTCAGGTCCCTCGACGGCTTGGTGCTCTCCCGAGCCCAGTTCGTGCACGTCCACCGCATCGAGGACGGCCGGATCGCGCGCATGGACATCCACACCATCCTCGAGGACGGGTGAGGCCGTGTTGTTGGGACTGCATATGACGGCCCGTGACGACCGGCGACCCCGATCGCCTCGCCTTGTCGGTCTCGAGCGACTTTCCCGAGGCTGTGGCCCTCGTGACCCGCCTCTACGACCAGTTCGGGTTCGACACCGTCGCCAGCAGTCCGCTGCGCGAGTCCTGGCGCAGCGGCCCGGGCCAACCGGCCTGGTTGGCGCACGAGCACCAGACCCGCAGCGAATTGATCGTCAATCTCCGCCGTGCGAATGCGTGAGTCCGCCCGGCCTGCCGCCTCATACCGACACTGAGAATAGCACTGCAATGCTATAGGATCGGCAGTAGTCTTGCCTGGTGGCGAGACCGAAGGACCCCGTGGTGCGCACCCAGCTCCTCGAGCGGGCCGCGCACATGCTCGCCACACGCGAACCCATCACCCTGCGCTCGTTGGTGGCCGAGACGGGGGTGTCGACGATGGCGATTTACACGCACTTCGGCGGCATGGACGGGATGTGGAGAGCGCTGCGGCAGGAAGGGTTCACCCGCCTCGAAGCGCGATTCGCGGCGCTTGCCCCGTCCGAGGACCCGGTGAGGGACCTGGGCGCCCTGATGGCCGCCTACCTCGCCAACGCCGTGGACCACCCCGACCTGTACCGGGTCATGTTCGACCCCAGCGTCGACCTGGAGGACCTGGAGGCCGCGGATGCGACCTTGGATCACCTGGTACGGGCTGTGAGGCGGGCCCAGGAGGTGGGCCGCTTCCGCGCCGACCTTCCTCCGCTGGATCTGGCGGTGCAGTGCTGGGTGATCGGGCATGGGCTGGTATCCCTGGTCGTCACCGGCCCGCTGCCGGTCCGGGCGCTCGGGCACGGCACCGTGCTGCTAATCGCGCTGTTCACCAGCGCGGGCGACCACCCGGACGCCTGCCGCAACTCGCTCGGCCAGGGCTGGTTGCCCCCGGAATAGATGGCCGTGCAGGAGTCAGGTGCTCCGCCGACCGCACCATGGACCCCGGGGAGGTCCTCGACCGGGACGGCGTTGGCGATCGTCTCGTCGACGCAGGTCAACAGCCCGCTGCCCTTGACTCGGAGGCCTTCAGCCGTCGGTGTTCCCCGGCAGGAGGTGGTCGACGAGCTGGGCCGGCCACGTCGCGCCAGACTGATCAATAGGAGGAGGCCGTGCCTGCGCCGGGCCGCGGCCTCACCGCATGGTGCGGCTCGGTCATGGCCGCGTTGACTGTCCGGGTGAACCACTCGGCGTAACGCTCAGGGCTCCACCCGCGCTGGTGGACGTACAGGTCGAAGGTCTGCGGTGCGTTCATCACCCAGATGACGTCGCGGAGCCCGGCGAGGCGCGCGTCGTCCTGGGAGCCGATGCGGTCCAGGATGACGCGTGCCAGGGCGGTCGCGCCGCGCAGGCGCTGATCGTCAAGGGTGCGGACCAGCTCGGCGATCTCCGGGTGGGCGTCCGCCGCGCGGTACATCACCATCGCGACCGGCACGGAGCGGGGGCCGGCAGCGGCGATTAGCGCAGCCAGCCGGGTGATCACCTCCTCCGCCGTCGCTGCCTCGCGGACATGGATCATCTCGGGGCGCTGAGCGAGCGGCACCGGCTCCGCGTCACCGACGAGCGCTGTCTCGACGGCCTCCTTCAGCAGCAGCGCCTTGCTGCCGAACCGCGCGAACACCGTCGGTGTCGACACCCCGGCGGCCTGGGCGATGTCAGCCACGGACGTGGCGGCGAAGCCGCGTTCGACGAACAATCCGCGCGCCCCGGCGAGTATCCGCTCGCGGTTGATCTCCGCCTGCGCCCGCCTCCCGTCGGAGTTGTAGGACCGTGGGGCTTGCGACTGCCGTGTCATTGGTTTAACTTACCGCTTGTTCAATATAGTTCGAGTTAAGGAGATCCTGATGACGAGTTCGCTCCCGTTCCGTACCGCTGGGCGAGGGCCCGCGGTGCTCCTGATCCATGGCGCTGCCGAAGACGCCGACATGCTGCAGGCACAGGCGGGCGCCTTCGCGGCCGCCGGCCGAACCGCGGTCTGGTACGACCGTCGGGGAACCGGCGCCACCCACCGCGAAGGCTGGCCCCAAGGAGGAGTGGAGCGGCACGCCGACGACGCGGCCGGGATCGTGCGCCAGCTGGGAGGCCCGGTTCAGGTCCTCGGGTTCAGCTCGGGCGGTGTGGTCGCGCTGGCCCTCGCCGCCGCGCATCCTGACCTGGACATCGACGTGATCGCGTGGGAGCCGCCGGTCGTCACCGCGCTCCCTGGTGGTCGGGACCTGCATGCGGCGATTGTGCAGCCGATGGAAGCCCACATCGCAGCGCACCCCGATGACTGGCCGGGGGCGTTCGCCGTCATGCTGACGGTCATCTCCGACGGCGCCGCCGATCTCGAGTCGGAGGCGGTCGCCCGGCAGATGGTCAACGCAGAGGCGGCGGTGCGTGACGACGCCATGATCATCACGCGCCACGAGTTCGCCCCCGGGTCGCTACCCGCTCAGCGGGTTCGTCTCGCCCGGAGCCGGACCGCGAGCGAACTGCACGCAGGCGTGATCGACAGGCTGTCGGAGCTGCACGGGCTCTCGGTGATCGAGGTCAACGCGGCCACCGACCACGAGGTGTACCTGCAGGAGCCCGGTGTTCTCGCCGGAACGGACTGGAGCCGGTGACGGGTCGCCGCGTCTGCCTCGCCGCACTAGCGCTCACCTGGCCGGCGGGGCTGGTGCTCACCGCCGCCAACATGGAGGTCGCAGAGGTGACGCTGCCTATCTTCATCCTGCTGGACGTCTTGTACGCCGGTCTCGTCGGCGCCCTGCTGTGGCGATTCCGGGACGTCCTGGACCGCTGGGTAGTCGCTCTCGTCGGTGCCGGGGTCGGTGTATTCGTCGTCGTCGCGTGGGCAGGGCCACCTACGGCTGCCGCGCCCGGTCCGATGATGGTGAACACGGCGGTCCTGCTCGGTGTGGCGCTCCTGCTGCTCGTCGTCACCACGTCGATGGTGGTGGCGCGCCGGGACTCGCCCTCGGTGGCAGGCGTTTTTCCTGGTCTCGCCCTGCTCCTGCTGGGCACGACGCTCTACGTCGGAAACCTGGTAGCCCGACTGGCTGTGGTCTTCTCAGGTGCTGCGGCTGAGCAGGCCGAAGTCGAGGCGACCGCATGGATGGCGTCGGAGTACCTGCGGGGGCTGGACCCCGCGCCGGAGTACCTGGCCTATCTCCTGACCTGGTTCGACCTGCTGCAGTTGGGATATGTGGTGACGGTGTACGTGGCCTTCGCCGGGCTCGCGCGGCTGCTCCAAGCCCACAACGAGATCTCAGCGCGGGCCGGCCGCGGAATCGAGGTGTCGGCGGTGATGTTGTCGGCGGCCGTCGTCCTTGGGGTGGGCCTTGCGGCCGCGTTGCCTCGCGAACTCGACGCCGTGCCCGCCTGGGCGGCATTCGTCGCGAGCATCCCCTTCATGACCACCCTCCTGCCGTTCGGCCTCGGCATCGCCCTGCTTGGCCATCGGGCGCACAGCTCGACGCGGGTGGAGATGGCCGGTGTCGCTCGCGGTGCGGGTGTCGGACCCACCGGGTAGCACGTGCTCATGGGTGACGCCGTGAACGTGCGCGAGGTCATGCGGGGTGGTGGACCTGATGCGGCTGCGTCGTCGGATCGGGGAGCCGGTCGCGCAGATCGCATTGCGACGCTACGTCACCTCACCCGGGAGGAACATCGGTGAACTGATGGACATGGCTCGGGAACTGGATGTCCTGGGTCCGGTCCGGGCCGAGGGGCTCGAACCCTCAACCCGCGGATTAAAGCCCGCTGGGAAGTGCCCGACTTCGAAACAACCAGCGCTGACGTCACCCCTCACGTCCCTGACGTCACTGTGCGACCAGGGGTAAACGCTGTGAGGGATTCCACGGGGGATTCCACGGCGGGAGACCCGGCGCGACTGGTGGCCCTGACGAAGGCCCACGGCATCGGGCGGCATGCTGCTCGGAAGAACCGGTCGAGATCGGTGGCGGTCAGCGCCGCGCCCGGCGGCGTCACGTCTATGCAACGGAAAAGGGCGAGGTACCGCGGGGCGCACGAGCCGCTACGCCCGGATGAGCACGACACCGAGCGCAAGGATACCGATACCGAGAAGAGCGCCGCTTTCGATCGAAGAACGAGGTCATGCCGTAATCGGGCGAATCCATGTCGATTGCACTGCGGGCGAATCCCCGCTCAGCATCATCGTCCCGGTCAACGTTTTCAGAACCCGCGCAGCGAGCGGCCGGATCAAGGCCCGATGCTGGGAGCGGCGCCATGCGTCACGTGGATTGCTGGACGGGCCTAGGAAAGGGCGGGCAACAATGCAAACGCAGTCAGGTGCGCGGGTCGTACGACGGTGAAGTGCCGCCGGTCCAGTGTCGCGATCTCGTGGAGGCGTAGTCGCTCGGCGACGGCGATGACGCAACTGTCGACTGCACCGAGTGGCAGGTCGGCGTACTGCGTGACCAGGGCGGCAGCCCGGATGTAGTCGGCCGGGTCGAGGTCGAGGACCCGGAGGTCACCCGAGCCAAGGGTGCGCAGGAATGCCGCCTCGGCTTCGGTGCCCCGGCGAGCGGCAAGTAGTTGGCAGACCTCGACCACGACCGGTGCGGGGACGAGTATGGGGCCGGGGTGGTTGAGCAGCAGGTCACGGCAGACCAGATGGTGGTGGTCGCGGGAGTTCGCGGCCGCGACCAGCGGGCCAGTGTCGGCAAGGATCACCGTCAGGTCAGCCCGCGTTCCGGCGCACGATCTCGGTCAGGATCTCCTCGGACCGCTCGGCCAGATCCGGCTCTGCGGACAACGTCCCGATGAACGGCAACCGACGCGGCAGAATGTCGGCTCCCGCCGTCGCCGGGGTGACCAAGTGCAGGACGACGGCGCGCACCGCGCTCGCCTGCGCGGGGCTGAGCCGGTCCACCAGTTCGTGCAGGTCCGAGTGCTCAGGTGCGGTCGTCATGAGGTGAGTGTAGGCGCGTACGGGGGTCTGCAGACGGTGCCGACAACTGTCAGCGCCCACGCCACGTCGCGAACTCCCTGGTGCCGACGGGTGGTTCGCTCAGCGTAGAGCTGGAGATGCCGGGGTCCGCTGTCAGGGTCGAACGCACAAACCAGCGGATCGGCGGTCCGCTGGATCCACCCCTTGAACGTCCCTCAGGTCACTACGGGCACCCATGGCACCCTGAGGTCACTCAGCCACCACGCGGACTGGCCACCTCGTCCGCGAAGCTGCAGCTCAGCGACCCGTGGAATCCCGAGGGATTCCACGGTGATCTACAGATTGGCCGACCCGATCAACATCAACATGCCTCCGGCCTTCAAGAATGTCGGTGGGCCCCGAGGGGCTCGAACCCTCAACCCGCGGATTAAAAGTCCGCTCACGCGGGCACCAGACCGCCCTGATCAGGGCTGTGAGCGCACCACCAGCAGCTCATCCAACTCAGCCATCAGGGCGAACGTCAGATCGTGTCCCACGACCTGTCCCACGCGCGCGGCGCAGCTGCTCGCGAGAAGACTCATGCGATGTCCGCGGTGGGTCGGGGTGAAATTCCACGACGAGGTCGACGCAGAGGGCGTCGGCGATGCGGCGCAGGGTCGCGATGGTCGGTTCGGCGCCGCCGGCTTCGAGGCGAGCAATGGCCGGTTGGCTCGTGCCGGAGCGCCTCGCCAGTGCGGTCTGCGTCATCCCGGCCGCGGTGCGGTACTCGCGAACCATGACCCCGAGTCGGAAAGCGGCGTCGGCTTCGGCGTAGGCGGCGTCGTAGGCCTCCGGGCCCTCGGCGCGCTTGATCTCCCGCAGGGTCCTCGAGTCCGCTCTCACGTTCACTCCCTACCGCTTGTTCTTCAGGGGACCATTCGCCACGATACGCTGATGACGAGTCCTTTGATCCGGCCCTGCCCATTGTCGTGACTGGTTCATCTCCGGCGGCGAGACGTCGTAATTCAGTCGATGCAAGGTGTGGAAGTAGAACAGTTGCTTGGCTGAAAAGACTTGAGCCGCCCTGTCAGTGGCATGTCGAAATTTATGACAGAATCCCGGGTACGTCAAAGACGAAACCCCGGCGATGTGGCCGTGGCCAGGGATCGTTCCGGGGTCTTCACTGACAAGGGTACGGGAGGGCGCGGTCTTGTCAAGCGAGTCACCGCCAGCGTGGCGGTACGCCGCGATCCGGGATCGCCTGACCAGTGAACGTCTGGGGTCCTACCTGGCCGCTGCTGGCGGTGACCTCGACCTGGCGTTCGCGCTGTACGAGTGGAACATGGAGGCCTCCGCGGGTGCCCTGACGACCACGGGCATCGTGGAGGTCGTCGTCCGCAACGCCATCGACGAGCACCTGCGCGAGCGCACCAAGACCGCCGGTGTCGCATGGCTCGATCAGGTTCCGCTGGACGCCCAGGGTCGGCGCGACATCACGAAGGCCCGCGAGCGGGCCACCCGTCACGGCCGCGAGGCCGAGGTCCACGGCAAGGTCTTCGCCGAGCTGAGCTTCGGGTTCTGGCGCTACCTCGTGGCCTCGCGGTACCTGACGTCCCTGTGGGTGCCCGCGCTCCACCGGGCGTTCCCCGGCGGGCCCCGTGACCTGCGGACACGTCGAGTCGATGTGGAGGCCCGTCTGCAGCAACTGATGTTCCTGCGCAACCGGGCCGCACACCACGAGCCCATCCACCGCCGTGACCTGCGACGCGATCATGACTGGGCGGTGCAACTGGTGGGCTGGATCGACGATGACTGCGCTGCCTGGCTCGCGGCGAAGTCCCCACTGCCCGACCTCGTCGCGCGACGACCACCATTGCCCGCTTCACCGAACCTCACCGGTGCAAGTCCCGCGTGAAGACCGACGACGATGGGCGAGTCGGCGCCGCGTGCCTGGCGACCCCGGGGGCGGAAGCACCTCCTGCCGTTCTTGGCGGCGGTTCATCGCTCGCGCGAAGCCTGCTGACCCGCGGCGGCGGTTCTCACGCTGTGGCAGGGATCCGCGGCCAGTAGCTCCCATACCTCCTCGCGGGCGTCCCCCGCCGGGATGTTCGATGCTTCGTCGGCGAGGGACTGGGCGAGTGCGCGACGGACCCGGACGTCGGTGTCGGCGAGCAGACGACGACCGACGGTGGGCGGGCTCCCGGTCCTGGCCCACAGGAGCGCGGCGAGCGATCGCTGCGCCCACTCCCCGCCGCTCATGAAGCCGACATCGGGAGACATTGCATCCCCGAGTCGCTGGAACGCGCGGGTCAGCCAGTAGTCCGAGACGTCGTCGCCGATCAGGCGGAGCGCGACTTGACGCACCTTCTCCTTGTCCTCCTCGGAGACGGCGAGAGAGGCCGCCAGGTGCACCGCCTGGGCACGGCTGTCCCCCGGGCGAGTCAGCCGTACCGCGCCGAGCGGGTGGCCGAACAGTCCACCGAACGCGTCTGCCTCTGACAGGGAGGGGGCCACGACCAGGCGCAGGGCCTCAGCGAGATGGACGCTACGGGTCGGCGCGTCGATGGAAAGCGCTAGGTTGGCGGCGGCGATGAGGTAGGACGAACGGTCCCCACTAGCCACCAGCCGGTCGTCGGCGCGTTGCATCAGCTCCACAAGAGCATCCTCAAGCCGTGCGGACGGGAGCCCGGCGACGAGAACGGAGTCCGTGATCGCGGAGCCGCCGCCGCCGAACCCGTGGACTCCAGGCGTGTGCACGAGCGGAGTTGTTAGCCGTCCCAGCGCGGCGTCTGCGGTCTCGCCCGGAACGCCGTCGGGCGCGCGGCTCGCGAGGAACTCCTGTGCCCACATGTTCCCCTCAACGGCCAGGGCCGTCAGCAGGCCCTGGGCGTCCGCAAAGTGGTCCTCGACGGGCCGAACCGACTCGGCGCTCCGGGAGGTCTGCGACCGGCCCAAGAGCGCAACGAGGTGCGTCAGGGCGCGGCCCCGCAGCTCAGGACAGGCCGCTGCGATCCCGGCAACGGCGGCCGCCTCGTCATCGTCGTGGTAGCGGTAGTGCCCGGGCTCGACCGCGGGCTGCTCCTCGAAGTAGGCGAGGCAGCGCTCCGCACGGTCTGGTGACACACGGGACGCGATGCCAGCGAGTGCCGCTATCGCGCCGAGGTACCGAGAACCGGCCCACCCGACAAGATCGATGAGGGAGCCGTCGCGGGCCGCGTCGAGGACCCCTAGGGCACTATCGGCAATGACGTCGACGGCGGCGTCCGGGACGAGGTCGGCCTGGGTTGCGATGAGACGGTACGCGGTGCCGGCCACCCAGTAGCTGGTTCCTGTGAGCAGGTCGGACACGTTCAGGTAGAGGGTCGGATGCGCGAGCCCGAGCCGCTGGACCGCCTTGACTTCCCCGGCGCGCGCCAGATGCTCGGCGGCGACCTGCGGCTGGTCGGACAGCTGCAGGATGTCGGCGAGGAGCCGACGGGCTCGCCGTTCGCCCTCCCAGTCGCTGCCGGTGATTGAGTCGCGAAGGGCCCGCTGTGCCGCGATCGCGGCGGGCCGGAGTCTGTCCTCGCTCAGACAGGAGTACGCGTACTCCGATGCGTCATCGTCGCGTGGGAGAACTCGCGGGACAGGGCCGCGCGCAGCGAGGGCGGTTTGCACAGGAAGCAGATCGTCCGACCGGAGAGGGTTCCACCGGGCGGAGAACGCCCGTCGGCTAAATGTCCAGGTCGCGGCATCGGACCACTGCGCGGCCAGGCACGCCGACCCTGCCGCTTCGTCCCAGGATGCGTCCGCCTCCTCGAAGCGCCCGTGCAGGGCCTTATGGCGGGCGTGGCGGGCCGTGACGAGCCCGCCAAGGCCGAAGCCGAGCCGCGTCGCCCGCGCGTCGAGCAGCAGAGCGGCCCAGTCGCTTGACCCCTCCGCCGCGAGGATGCGCAACCGGACCGCGACCGTCACGTCGCGGGCGTCCGACGCGATGGAAAGGAGCCGTCCGGCGTTTGCACTGAGCCACTCCAAGTTGTCGGCTGCCAACGCCGTCTCGCCGGCGAGCGCTAGCAGTCGGGCGGCGTCTGTGGGCGACCCGATGTTTAGGTCACTCGCGTCTGGGACCGCGGCCAGCGGGTTGGCATAGAGCCGGAGCGCGATGTCCGCGACCTGGCTGTGCTGCCCGGACGTTGCGTCGCTGACCCGCTCGGCTAGGACGGCGATGTCGCGCACGGCAATCTCGGCGCTCGTCAGGAGGCCCTGCTCAAGCGACAACCACACGCCGTCCAGCCTGCGGCGGGTTGCCTCGCTTCCCCGTCCCAGCGCGACGAGCAGGTCCGCCCGCTGCGGCTCGTATCGCCTCGCGTGCGGCGCGAACCCCGCCGCCTCGAGTCTGGTCTGAGCTTCGTCTATGAGGTCGAGGGCTCGGCCCGGCTCGGCCTGTCCGATCCGGAGCGCCTCATCAACCAGTGCGATCGCGCCGGTCGTCGCCTCGGGGGTCCGTGCAACCGCCTCGGCCACGGCCGCCGCGTCGTGTCCCGGTACGACGATGTCGTCGATGACGAACGGCTCGCAGAACGCCCGCGCGATCTCCATGCCGAAGTAGTCGATGACGATCCTCGGAGCTCGCTTGAGCCTCATCGATAGCTCTCGCTGGTCCCAGATCACGAAGTCGACCGGCGTGAGTTCCTTCCGCAGCTCCCAGAACTTGGCTACGGATGCCGTTGACCGCACCTCGCGGCTGACGCCAATGACAAATTTCGATACCGCGAAGGGCCGTGAGGTGTTGCGAAAGGCGTCGACCGCTTCGGTGATCTTGCTTGGGCCGAAGTTCTTGTGCCGCTTGCTTTGAACGGCGACGCCCGAGTCGTCCGGGGCAAGAGCGACGATGTCTAGGCCCAGCTGGGTCTGCCCTGGCGTCCCGTAGATCTGGGGATGACGCAGACCCTCGACGTCACCCAGGATGCGCCACAGCAGGGTCTCGAATTCGGGCCATTCGAGCGCGTCGAGCGGGAGTAGCTCGAGCGTTCCCCGGTGCGGCACTGGCGAGACCGCCGGGGCGCCCAGCGGCCGTCCATGGAGACTTGAGTCCAAGCCGAGGGGCCGCCATGTCGCCGGTCCTGCCGCCATATCCTGCTTCCCGCTCCCTGCTGACCTGATCTGGCCGTCCCACGAACCGGCGCAGGCACCAGCCCGGCCGGCCGAACGGCCCCTAACCGTCCGAGGCTAACGAACCGACGCAGCCGAGCGCCGACCGCAGACAGCCAGCTGTGTTGCAGGGGAGAGGAGGACCTTCTTGTCATGCTGGTCGATCCCTAACAAGGACGAGCTGCCGACTCACTCATGGACCGCTGAGCTGGATGTCTCCTGGCCGCGACCGCCGACCCTGCGCTATACCCGTCGTGGCGGATCGTCGCCGTCTGCGGGCTGCGCTGTCAAGAGGCCGACGGGTTGCGTTGGCTGGACGTCGACCTCGACACCGACTCGACCGCCCCGCCGTTCAGCATCGTCCAGCAACTCGTCCGTGACAACGGCCGCGCCGTCGCCCCGCCGCCGAAGAGCGCCACCAGTCGGCGCACCCTCGCACTCGACCAAGACACCGCTCCCGTCCTGCCGCCCAACGCGACCAGCAGCGCCTGGGCGCTCGGCACGCGCGCGCACGTTTTCCACCAACAATCACGGTGAGGCGCTGCGGCCGAAGCACGTCACGCACCAGTTCGGCGACACCCTGCGAGCCCTGGCGCCGCCGCCGAGGTTGCATGACCTGTGACACGGAGCCACCACGCTTGCCCTGACCTGACGCCCACGGGGGTCAGGTCATTCCGCAGTGGCCACGTAGGCGACACGGCTCAGGTATGCCGTGGTGTCGAACACATAGGAGGCAACCGTGCCCCCGGGCGCGCTGTAGCGCCGGATGGAGCTGGCGGTCCGATCGAGATCTTGGCTCACCAGGGCACCGAGTGGAGCGACCCCGGTCTACGTGGTCCCGCATCCTTGCCTCGGCGCACGTGGCGTGGTTCCAGTCTCATCGTGGGACGGCGGCGAGCGCCTCGTCAGGACCGACGCCAGAAATCTCATGTGCCACGGCGGGCCGATGTTCGGCCAGGACCGGGCGTCCACCACTCGAATTGCACGCGGACCTGCCAGGCTGGCGGGGTGAAATGCGAGAACGCTCTCACGGGCGGTGTGGCTTACCTAGGTGGGGTTTCAGGAGACCGCGCCGGGCTTGCGCGATCGGCCATGGGTGATGATCAGTCATGTGACTTCTGGGGCGAGATGCACCTCACTGAAGTGTTCCCGGTTTCGTGGACACGGTTTAGGCTGCCAGTTGGTTGATGTGTCGATATCCTATCTCGTATTCGAGGGGTGTCAAGTACCCGAGGGTGGAATGCCGCCGGGTGGTGTTGTAGTA
>JANNOG010000098.1:0-17802 GCA_031398915.1 Micrococcales bacterium
CCCGCCGCACTGGCGGTGAGCGCGAGGAACAAGCCGGCGCGCTGGCCCGCGACGAACACCGGCACGAGCAACAGCCAGGCGTAGATCTCGATGAATGGGTGGTCGCTGAACTGGGCGAGGACCAGACCGATGGCGGCGGCCTCGGCCACCGGCAGCGCGAGTCTGAGGCTGCGTGATCGGGGTCGCAGCGATCCGATGATCAAGATGCCCAGCAGCGGCAATGCGGGCCACAGCGGGATCACGACCCGCATGCTGTCGGTGTCGACGAACAACCACAGATGCGTGACGTAGGCGGCGACGGTGGACACGGACAACAGCACCCCCCGCAGGATGGGCGCCGTCCGGCTGTTCACCCATCTATCCGAGAGCACCGTCATACGGTGACACACCGTGTCGGGCCAGGCACGCAGGTCACACGTACTGGACGGGGCGGATCCGACATCAGTCGGCGAATCCGGACAGGGCTCGCGCCAGCTGCCGCAATTGCACGGCCAGCTCGATCGACTGCGTGGCGTCGACGGCCAGTTCTGCCATGTTCGTCACGCTGGAGGCCTCGAACACTCCCCGGCCCGGCTCGCGCCAGCACAACACGACGGCCACGCTGGGTCCGTTGCCGCGGACGAGGGTGGCCAGTACCCACGACCCCGGTGCCGCGAGGTCGTGGCCGTCGAGCACGACCGGCGTGTCGAACGACTCCAGCCAGGCGACCAGGCCGGGGACGTCGACGACGTCGGTGACAGCACCGGCACCGGCAGCGGTTCCCACGGTCCGCACGGTCCGCCACGCGTCACCCTCGGGGACGAGGATGTCGACTGCGTCGGTGGCCACCCGCTCCATGACGAACTCGGCGACAGCGGTCGCGGTGTCGGCGAGGCTGTCGAGCCGGTCCAGGCAACTGAGCAGGGCGGGTACCAGAACGGCCGGATCCGAGGATGCGCGGCTGTGGCGCCGCCGCGACCCGGTGTCGGCGACGTCGGCGGCCGGTGTGGCCGCCTCGGCGAGGCGGCGTGGACGCCGTGGCAGTCCGTCGGCCCTGGCGGTGTTCGCCGCAGCCGTAGGTGTGGCGACCTCGACCGATGGCAGCACCGGCGCGGGAGTTGCCGGTGGTCCGATGACGCCGCCGGGTGAGAGCGGGGGTGGGCTCAGCGGTGCGGGTGGCGGTGGTGGGCCGGCGGGCGGTGGGGCAGCGGATGGTGGGGCAGCGGGCGGCACTGCGGGTGGTGGGGCAGCGGGTGGCGGAACGCTGACAGTGGGTACGGCAGGGGAAGACGTCTCCGGCGGCGCCGTCGGTGGCGGTGTCGTGAGGGGTGGTCGCGCGAGAGGTGGCGGCTCGGCGCGGGGGGGCGCGAAGGGCCCCGAGTCGGTGAACATCGTGTCCCGGCGTTGCTGGACGGCTGAGTCGTGAGCGTCAGGCGTATCGAGGACACCGGGCGTGTCGGAGGTTGGGCGATCACCCGACAGATCTGTGGTGAAGTCGCGCACCGCAGAGGCGATGTCGTTGGGTTGGTCGCCCATCCGCTCGCGCAACATCCGGCGGGATCCGCCGCGTGGGATGTGGCGTCTGAGGTCGATGACGCGGGCGGCCTCGCGGGTGTCCTCGCTCTGTTCCAGGTCCTCCCAGAGACCCGATTCGTGAGGGTAGTCCGCCGACGGTACGTAGTCGGGTAGCGAGCGGATACCGCCGAGCACGACATCGGCACCGGGCAGCCGGGAGGCCGCTACCTGCCGCCATCCTGGTGAGTCGTCCGGAACCAGCAGTACCGGATGGGTATCGCCGGCATCACGGATTGCCGCGATGGCGTCGACGCCGGACAGCGGGTCGGAGGCCGAGATGATGATCGTGTCGACGTCGGGCCCCACCGTGGCGGGATCGAATCGTTCCCAGGCGATGGTCCGGATGGCGTGGCCGCCGAACGGGCGCAATGGATCTCGCCCCGCCCCCTGGACGTGCAGCAGCACCGCCATTGTGGTCCTCTCCTGCCTCGGGCCCCGCGCGGGGCTGGTGTGTCATGGCGTGGTCCGGGCGACCCACCGAGGGCCGTCGGATGGACTGTTTCACGAAGCGCGGCAGCGGTGGTACCGCATCGTCGGATCGTGGTGGGGATATCACCCGGAGAGGAAGGGTGCGAAGTTGTCGATCGCCTGTACCGCTGCCGGTCCGATGATGGCGATGAACAAGACCGGAAGGATACCGAAGATCAACGGGAAAAGAATCTTGACGGGTACCTGCTGAGCCTTTTCTTCAGCACGTTGGCGGCGCCTGATCCGCATTTCATCGGACTGGACGCGAAGGGCCCGTCCGATGGGCACACCGAAGGCGTCCGCCTGATTCATCGCCGACGCGAACGTCTTGAGTTCGGACACATCGGTCCGCAGGGCCAGGGCGCGCAACGCCTCAGCTCGTCCGGTGCCGATCTGCATCTCCTGCAGGACCCGTGCGAACTCACGGGACATCGGACCTCGGCCGTTGCGCGCCACGTACGACAGCGCTGCGTCGAAACCCAGGCCCGACTCGACCGAGATGGTCAGCAGGTCGAGTGAGTCAGGCAGGTCTCGGAGGATTCGCTCGGATCGATCGGCGGCCATCTGGTAGATGACCAGCGACGGCGCCAGCCAGCCGGCGGCGACGCCCAAGGCGACGAACACCACGGTGCGCAGCACGCCGGCATCGGCGACCAACCCCACGATGGCTCCCACGGCGCCCGCGAACACGGCCGCCAACACCTTGAGAGCGATCACCCGGTCGACGTCCCAGTCCGCCGGGTTGCCGGCGAGGCTCAACCGGCGCTCGATGCGTGCGATCTGACCCTGCGGGGTCAACCGTCTGCCCAGACCCAGCGCAGCCGACCGAGCCGGCTCCAGTACCCGCTCGACGAAGGGTCGTTCCAATTGGATCTCCCTGAGATCCAGCCGGGGGGCGCGCATCGAATCCAATGCCGCGAGTGACTTGGCGCTCCGGCTGTGAAGCACCGTCACGGCAATCACGGCACCGACGATCAGAATGGCCGACGCGATTGCACCTGCCCCCACGAACAACGCCCAGGGTGAGGACGTCCAGTCGGCGACGTCGGACACCCACTCGGTGACGGCATCGAACCGAGGGTCCAGGCTGGGGTCGTACCGGCCGGCCCGGGCCACTGCTCCGTCGCCCGTCATACGTCGACCTTGATCGCCCAGCGCAGACCGATGACGCCACCGGTGAACAGGGCAGCCCCCAAGGCGATGAGCAGCAGGCCCAGAGGTTGAGTCACCAGCGGGGTGAGGTACTGCGGGCGAACGATGACGACGTAGATGATGAACACCACGGGTAGCCCACCGATGATCCACGCCGAGATGCGGCCCTCCGCGGACAGGGCGTCCACCTGGCCCCGAAGCCGGGCCCGCTCACGCATCGTCTCGGCGACGGTGTCCAACAGCTCGGCGAGGTTGCCGCCCACCTCGCGTTGGATGCGGATAGCCATGACGACCCATTGGAAGTCGTCGCTGTCGAGGCGTTGCCCGATCGCCTCCAGGGCGCCGTCGGCGGGGACACCGAGTCGGGACTCGACGATGGCCCGGTTGAACTCGGTCCGGATCGGTTCCTGGCCCTCACGGGCGACCGTATCCATCGCCTGCGGCAGCGAATAACCGACTCGAAGACTCGAGGCGAGCAGACCGAGGGTGTCCGGTAGTGCGGCATGGAACGCCCGGCGACGGCGCTGGGCACGAGCAGACAGGAACACCGACACCCCGACGCCACCGACGACGAGGCCGACCAGAAGTCCCAGCGGATTCCCCCCGGACAGGGCGAACAGCAGGACCGACAGCAAGACCGCCGCCCCCACCTGCAGGAGTACCCATTCACCGGGTCGAAACGGGAGGTCGGCCGCCTGGAGTCGACGCGACAGTGGTTCTTCGGCATGACGGCTGCGCACCAGACGATCGGCCACGTCCACGGCCGAGCGAGCCAGGCCACTGTCACCCAGGCGGGTCGGTGGCGGTGGTGGGCGCACTACCGACCGGGGGGTCAGCGTGTACGCCTCCAGGCCGCGGCGGCGACGGGCCTCGGGGCTGCTGGCGCGCCCGGCGAACCCGCTGATCACGAAGCCGGTCGCGATGAGACCGACGAACAGCGCACCTGCTGCCACCGGCACCAGCCAGGACGGCAGGATCGTCGGCTCGGGAGGTGGGGGAGCCGCGACGGGGGTCGGGGACGGAGTGGGGGTGGGTCGCGTCGGGGTGGGGGTCGGTGTCGGGGGAGGCGCAACGGTGGGGAGGACGACGGCATCCTGGAATGCGGTCGTGATCTGGGCGAGGAAGTCCGTGCCCTGGTCGACCCGGTAGATCTCGCCCCCATCCGTCAACTCGGTCACGCGGACCAGATCCGGGGGTGGGTCCTCGCCGGTATTGATGAAAATCGCCGAAACCACGACGGCCGGTTGCGCCTGGAGACTCGGCACGAGGATGTCGACCTGACGGATGTCACCCCCGTCGTTCTCGCCGTCGGTGAACAGCAGGATCTGGGCGTCGTCGTAATCCGCCACAGCGTCCAGCGACACCTTGATCGAGTCGAACAGCAGGGTGTCGCCCGATGCGTCTTCGCGCTCCAGTACGCCGATGGCCGCGATCAGGTCCTCCCGTGAGCCGCGGAGGGGTGTACTGAGAGTGGCAGTGGATCCGATCGGGACAAGACCCACGTCGATGTCGGCGGGCAGGGACTCGACCAATCGCTGAGCAGCGACCTTGGCGTTCTCGAAGTCGTCAGCGTCCACCGAGCGCGACACGTCGAATCCGATGATCAGAGCGTTGGTGCCCGCCGGGCCGGCGGCAGCGGCAGTACCTGACCCCGCAATGATCGCCACCAACCAGCCGCACACCGCAAAGGCTGCGGCCACCCGACGCCCGGTCACCGTCGGCGACCCGCATTGCCCGCCGCGGTCCCGCCACCGGGCGGGGTGAACACGGCCAGGTCGACCGGGATCCCCGCTCGTTCCAGCTGCGGTGAGAAATGTGGCCGCAGGCCGGTGGCGACGAGTGCGCCGAGTGGGCGGCCCTCGTCGTCGTAGGCAGCGTCGTAGTCGTGGACGAACAGGTCCTGCAGGCTGATGACGTCGCCTTCGAGTCCCACGACCTCGGTGACGTGAGTGATCCGCCGGGTTCCGTCCTTGAACCGCGCCTGGTGGACGATGACGTCGAGGGCGGCGGCCATCTGCTCGCGGATGGCCTTGACCGGCAACTCGACCCCCGCCAGCAGGACCATCGTCTCGAGCCGGGACAACATGTCGCGGGGCGAGTTGCTGTGCACCGTCGAGATGGATCCGTCGTGACCGGTGTTCATGGCCTGCAACATGTCCAACGCGGCGGCGTCTCGGACCTCACCGATGACGATCCGGTCCGGACGCATCCGCAGTGCGTTGCGGACCAGGTCTCGGATCTTCACCTCGCCCTTGCCCTCGATGTTGGGCGGGCGGGACTCCAGACGGAGGACATGTTGCTGACGCAACCGCAGTTCGGCGGCGTCCTCGATGGTGATGATGCGTTCGTCGTCCGGAATGAAGTGGCTGAGCACGTTGAGCGTGGTCGTCTTTCCGGCGCCTGTGCCGCCCGACACGATGACGTTGAGCCGGGCGGTCACACATGCCCGGAGGAATCCGGCGACCGCAGGGGTCAGGGTCGCGAACGAGATGAGGTCGCTCACACTCAACGGGTCGCTCGAAAACTTTCGGATGGTGAGCAGGCACCCGTCCACCGCCAGCGGCGGAATGATCGCGTTGACGCGGCTTCCGTCGGCCAATCGGGCGTCGACCATCGGACTGGCCTCGTCGATCCGCCGACCGACCTTTCCGACGATCTTGTCGATGGTGCGCCGCAGGTGATCTTCGTCGGTGAATCGGGCATCGACCTCGTACAGCTTTCCGCCGCGCTCGACGTACACCGATTCGGCGCCATTGACCATGATCTCGGTGATGTCGTCGTCGCGTAGGAACGGTTCGATCGGACCGTAACCGAGGATGTCGTCGGCGATCTCCTGGGCCAATCGGACCCGGTCCGCCTGGGTCAGCGGGATGTCGTTGGCGTTGAGTTCCTCCTGCAGTGTCTGGCGAACCCGGACCTCGAGTTCGGCCAGCGTCAGTTTCGCGTCGTACAGCTGAGGACCCAGGTTGTCCAGCAGCGAACGGTGGACGATCCGCCGTAACTCGGCGAACGGGTGTGGGGCCTTGGGCGGCCGATCGGTGGGTCGCCGCATGTCGCGCGGGCGTGGCTCCGTCGCGGCCCGGGCAGCAGCGATCCGGTCGGTGAAACTCACTGCCTACCCCGACGGAACAGGCCTGGCCGGCGCTCCCGTCGGACGGCCGGAGTGGACCCACGTTCGGACCCCGGCGAGGTGGCGGAGGTATTCGCGCCGACCACGTGCACCTCGGCGAACTCCTTGATGGCGACGGATACCGGGTGACGGGGGTCATCCAGGACCAGCGGTACACCCTTGTTCATCGAGGCCGGTACCTCGCGGCTGCTGGGCACGTGTGACGTGATGGGGATTCGGAGTGTCCGCTCGACCTCGACCACCGCCAGGCCCACTTTCGAGTCGGCGCGGTTGAGCACGATTCGCCATTTGTTTCGGGGGTAATTGAGTAGGTCCAGAGTCTCCAAGGTGAGTTTGAGGTTCTTGAGTGCCGGAATCTCGAGGGTGGCGATCAGGATGATGACGTCGGACAGGTCGAAAGCGGCCAGGACCTGGTCGTCGAAGGCGGGCGGGGTGTCGATGACGACGTAGTCGAAGTTCTGTCGGAGTACCTCGATGATTCGTGTCACCAGCGTCGCGGGCACGGTATCGGCGGCGCCCGGTTCCAGTGGGGCGACCAGGGTGGTCAGGCCAGGCGAATGCGGTGTCAGCAGCGCCTGCAACCCGGCGAAATCCAGGTCGTCCTCACTCAGGGGTACGGCGTTGGCGATGGTGTGAGCCGGGAAGAGCTGTAACGCGATGGCGACGTCGCCGAACGCCAGGTCGAGGTCGACCAGCACCACGTCGCGGCGGCCACGATCGGCCAGCGCAGCGGCGAGATTGGTGGCCAACGTGGTCTTGCCGGACCCGCCCTTGGCCGAGAACACGGTGGCGACGGTCCCCAGCGGGGCACCGTCCGCTCCGATATCGGCGGCGCTCTGGGCCCGCATCGCCTCGGACAGCTCGTCGCTGCGCTTGACCGAGTCGGCGAGCGCCGACAGGTCCGAGGCCAGGACGACCTCGCGGACCCCGGCCCGCAGCGCCTCGGTCAGCAGTCGGGTGTCGACGGTGTCGCGGACCAGGATCACTCCCACGGCGGGGCGGCGCAGTCGCTGCTGCTCTGCGATCCCGACGGCATCATGGGGGGCCACCGACGGTCCCAGAACGAGGGTCAGGGGTAGCGGCTCGACGTCGAGGCGTTGCCGGAGGGCCGGTACGTTCGCGATGAACTCCGCCCCGTGGCCGGAGGCGTTGGCCAGTTGCTGGGCGGTCACCGGGTCGCTGTCGACGACGATGGTGCCCGTCACGGGTCGAACACCTCGGAGGCTGACACGCATTCGCCCTGGGGTAGGTCCTCGCCCTGCTCGCCGCGCATGACGAAGTACATGTCCCCGATCACGTCGGCTTGAATCAGGCGAGCCGCGAGGTCCGACTGGTCGACGCGGAGCGTCACCTGGGACACCGGAGCCGCTGCCTGGGCACTACCCGCTGCCGGGTCCGGGGCGGCGGGCGCCACCGGGATTGTCACCGACGACCCGACGGCCCGGACCTCGATGTCCTGGACCAACAGCTGGGTGCATTGTTCCGCTTCCCCCTCTGGGGTGTACGTGAGATAGATCGCCACCCTCGAACCGGACCGTAGGAAACCCGCCAGACGTTGTGGGTCGCCCAAGTTCAATGCCAATGCATTGATGTTCGGCGACTCGTTCAGGCCCAACACGTCGGCAGCCGAGACTTCTCCGATATTGGATGTGATGAGTTGTTGATTGGGAAGCAGGGGGGTGAGAACCTTGAGTTCCTGGTCGACGCCCGTCAGCGCTGCGGGTGTGATGCTGCCCTCGACGAGCAACGAATTGCTGATCGGTTTCGGCGCGATAAGCCCACTATCGATAGCGGTCCTCACTATCGTGCCGGCTGGTACCGGTCCGATCGCGACGAATACCTCGACATCGCCGTAGGCATCCCGGGCGCGCTCGTCCGCCTGATTCGCGTACAACAGCACCAGACCGGTCCCTATAGCGGCGATGACGAGGGCGACAAGCAGCGTGAGGACGCGCGCGACCACCTGCAACCTCCTCACACCTGCACCCGAATCGTCCCGGGTACGCCACGTTCTTGAGAGAGTACGACGTATCTCGACTGCGCACCGCTACGTGGGCGAATCGCCTCGTACGGGTTGCCAGGGGCTCTGACGCGGGGGTGGCCGACCGCCGCTCACTCCGCGAGGGTGACGTCGACCGGACCCGCACTGAGTGGGTGCCCGTTGGTCGTGGTGGCGATCGAGACCGGCAGCTGACCGGCCTCGAATATGTACAGCTGCAACCGGTCGAGCGAACCCGTCGGACCCAACTCGACCCCGTTGCACGACCGAGCGGTGGTGAGGCAGGGCGCGACCGGCGTCCCGTTCGCCACGGATTGGGGGGTCTCGGTGGTGATGTAAGCCAGCCGATACCCGACGACGGGTACGTCGGTGTCGTCGGCCGGGCGGGTTCCGGTGGGCAGTGACACCACGGGTATCACGAACAATCGAGGGTCTGCGACGACGTCGGGATCGTTTATCCGCCAGACGAGCCGGCCGGTCATGGGGTCGGCCTCGGTGACTGCCTCGTAGCACGACACGGTGTTCGTGGCCCGGACGAGTGGGAAGCTGCCGCCCTGCCACGCGGGCAGCAGGTTGCCGCTGGGACACGGCGCCCCCTGGCGGGCCAAGCGGTCGAACAGGCCCGATTCGATGCTGGTCGCGAGGGAGTCCTGGCTCGCCGCCGACCGCGCGACGACCGTCGGGCCGACCTCGTATCCGAGCCCGTCTCGCATGGCCACCCGAGGGTCGCTGGTGGCCGGCGGCGGGGTGGCCGGCGGTGGTGACGCCACCAGGCTGAGCACCTGACCGAACAAGCCCGTCGTGTCGCACACCGGCGCGGCGCCCACCGGGCTGGTGACGGTGACCGGGACGGGTACCGACCACTCCGAGTCCATGGGCGGGCTCGGAGTGGGCGGGGGGTCGGCCCGGCTGACCTGCACCACCCACACTCCCGGGTCGATGCGCACCCGGTCGGGGATGTCTGTCGTGACGGATCGGATGCCCGGGATCACTCCGACGTCGACGGCAGGGCTCAACACGTCGGCTGTCGCCGGCCCACGGTCGGTGTCGGCACTCCAGCGCACCCAGTAGCTCACCGGTCCGACCCGCGGGTCAGCCGACACAGCCAGGGTCAGTTGCGTACCGGTAACCCCCCCGACCACGGCGATGGGGGCGGCCGGTGACGAGCCGGGCAAGGGCACCGGCGGGATCGGTGCCGAGAGGGATCCGGGCGAGCGCAGGACGAAGGTCGCCGGGCCGGAGTCACTGCATGCCTCGGGCAGCGCCAATGGCAGCACCGGAAGCGCCGAGACCAGTCGGGCGGTACCCGTGGACTGGACGTCCACCGAGCTGGCTCCGGCGAGGGCACCCAATCCGAACTGCACCGTCGCCCGGGGCGACCACACGCGCACCGCCGAGCCGCGAGGACTGGCGCCCGGCGCGCCGCACGAGGCCGTGCTGATCGGGTCCGGTGCGCCGTCGGCGTTCACGTCCGCGCCCAGGACGGTGACCTCGCCGTCGGTGTCGTCACCGTTGGTCCAGTAGGACGCGACGTCGCCGATGACCTGCGGAACGGCGAGCGGGACCGGTGACGTGTCGTCGATGACGTCGTTGGGTACGGCGGCCAACGAGGCGACGGCCGCGACCAGGGCGGCGCACGCATCGGGCAACGCCATGGCGGCGTCGCGGGCGGCCTGGTCGGCCGTTGACTGTGAGGCGGCCCTCCGGGCGAAGGCGTTGGTCAGGTCGACGGCCAGCGCGCACACCCCGAACAACACCACCGCCAGCAATGCGGTGAGGATGGCAGTCGCACCGTCGTCGCCCCGTGGCCGCAGCGACGCCCTTCGAGGGCCCCTCACAGCGGGCACCCCAGCTGAGTGGGATCGGTCCACATCAACGCGGTGCCGTACTGATCGACAGTGATCTGGGTGCTCGACGTGCGTTCGGGGTCGCTCGGAAAGGGGATGAGGCCGGCACCGATGCGGATCGGGCGCCACCGGATCGAGACCGTCACCTGGTCTCCGCGGAGGATCGCAGACGCGGTCGGGTCCACCGGCTCCCATGACGCCTCGGCGGTCGCCGAGCCCAACGCCACCTCGTCGAGGGCGGCCGCCTCCCAGATCGCGCAGTCGGTCACCGCACCGATCTCGACCCGGCGAGCCGCCGAGCGCAACGCGTCTTCGGTGGTCGCGAGTTGGAAGAAGAACAACCCGTACTGGAGCACGCCGAACAGCAGCACCAGCAGGAACACGCTGATGATGGCGAACTCGACGGCAGCGGCGCCGGTGTCGGCGACCAGCTGGGATCGCCGTAGCCGTCGCCGCACATCGCCGATGATGTCAGGCCTGGGCCACCGTCGACGTGACATTGGACCGAACGCTCAATGCCTCGAAGGCGGTGGCGCTGCGTCGTAGCGACCAGCCGGCACTGGCGACGAAGGGGACGAAGACCGCGAGCGGGACCAGCACGTTGTCGAACGAACCCGCGATCGAGAACGCGATCCCGGACAGCGTCGTCGACCAGGCCAGGGTCACCGAGTACCGGGCCAGAGCCACCGGGGGGGCCGGCGCGTCGCGATCACGTCGCAGCTGTGCGGCGAAGGGTCGGTGAACCGACCATCGCGCGCAGCGAGAGGCGACCTGGACCACGGCGACCATGGCGGCACACAGCACCGCCACCGCCTCGGCCGCTGTCGGCAGCGTCCCCGAACGGGCCACGGCCACCGACACGACGACGATCACACACGCGGCGCAGACCTGGATCAGGACGATGATCCGGGCATCGAGCCACAGTGACGGCGGCTGCGGCAGCGAATCCCGCCACAGTGCTCCGCGTCCGTCGAGGGCGAACGCGTTAACCCCGAACAGCAGACCGGCGGCTGACGCGACCAGGGCAGGAAGCACGGTGATGCCCGTCCACGGCACCTGGACCAGCGCCGCAGCCGCCAGGGGTAGGACTGTCAGCACGGTCAGGCCGCGCCGCAGCGGGGCAGTTCGCAGCACCATCCGCCGATCCAACCGACTCAGCCAGGACAGGTCCGAGACGTCGTCGCGGCTGCGTGGCCGGTGTCGGGTCTCCATGGCGGCGACGAGCACCGCAGGTCGCCTGGCGATGGCCGCGACGACCGGTATCGCCCCGACGAAACTCGCCACCGCGACCAGGACGAGGCCGAGACTGGCGCCGAGTGCCGCACCGACGTCGTCGCCGATGGCGGCGATCACGAACGGTGTCGTGGGTGGCGGGTCGACGACCTCGCGGGTGCGCCCCGTCACGATGATGAACACGGTGAGCACGCCGAGCGCGGCGAACCCCGCCCGCAGCGCAGCCTCGCCGTAGCGGTAGGACCGGGCGAGTTCGGCGAGCCACCCGGCGAATTGGGCCAGGCAGGTGGCACTGACGATCCACAACACGGTGACGGCCAGCGCCTGGATCGCGGTCGCCGGCGGGGCGGTCGCGGTGATGTACGCCGTGGCGGTCACCAGGCTGAGCGCCTGCAACGTCCAGGCCAGGTTCAGCGGGATGAGGAGCAGTGCACCCGCATGGTCGGTGGCCGGGCTGACCGGAAAGGCGACGGCTTCGCTGCGCGGTAGCAGCTCGCGACCGCCCGCGGCGCCGATCGCCGAGATCAGCACGGACACGAAGAAGAAGGCCCATCCGAGCGGGAGCAGAATCACCACGGTCTCGTACCGGGCTGTGCTGAAGGGAACGACGGTGGCCACCGTCAGCGGGATCCCCACGCCGAGTCCGATGGCGACGGCGACCACGAGTGGCACCACACGTTGGGCTCGTCGCCCGGCGAGGTGCCACCGGAACGCGAGCAGGGCAGCCAGTTCATGACGCAGTCCGCCCAGGTCCAACCGTCCGGTGTCCATCACGCGGACAGCAGGTCGCGATACCGCAGTGATCCGGCGCGCCCCGAGAGCTCGCTCGCGGGGCAGTGCGCGACCGCCCGGCCGCGGCGTAGCACCACTGCGTCGTCGGCGACGCTCACCGCCAACTCCAGCAGGTGCGTGGACACGATGACGGCGGAGCCCGCGTCGCGGAGTTCGGTGATCAGTGCCATCGTCGCGTCGACGCCGAGCGGGTCGACGCCGTCGAACGGCTCGTCGAGCAGCAGTGCGGCAGGTCGGTGAAAACCGGCCAGGGCCACGGACAACCGCCGGGACATCCCGTGCGAGAACCCGGACGTCACCCTGTCGGCGACACCCTCCAACTCGAATCGCACCAGCAGGTCCTCGGCCCTGGCCTGCCACTGGGTCATCCGCCGGAGCCTCGCCGCCAGCTGGAAGTGCTCCCACGGGGTCGCCCGCGGGACCAGGCCACCGACATCGGGGCAGTAGCCGGTCAGCTGCTTGGCCCGCAACGGATCCTGGGTGATCTCGACACCGTCGATGCTCACCTCTCCGGCACTCACCGGCACCACGCCGGCGATCACGCGCAGTGTCGTCGACTTGCCCGCCCCGTTGCCGCCGACCAGTGCCGACACCCGGCCGGCATTCACCTCGAGGTCGAGTTGGCCGACGGCCTCCACGCGATCGAAGCTGACCCGCAGGCCACGGACGCTCACCCGAACCGTGTCGTGGGTCCGGGCGGGCGCGACCGAGCCGTCGACCTGAGGAGCTGTGCCCACCTGGGGTGGCGACGTCATGGGTCTAGTGTGCCAAGACTGACTGCTGGCGTGTGACGTTGGGCTGATCGGTCACGACTGTCCGTACATTGCCTCGACCTGATGGCCGAAGTCGTTCATGACGACGTTGCGCTTGAGCTTGAGCGAGGGTGTCAGGTACCCGGACTCCTCCGTGAAGTCCACGTCGAGGATGGTGAACTTGCGAACGGACTCGGCGCGACTCACCAGGGTGTTGGCGTCGTCCACCGCCGCCTGGACGGCGGCCAGCACCTCGGGCGCCGTGGTGGCAGCCGCGACCGTCATGGCGGGTAGACCACGGTTGCTCAGCCAGGTGGGCAGCATCTCGTCGTCCAGGGTGACCAGGGCGGCGACGAACGCCCGGTTGTCACCGACCACCATGCACTGGCTGACGATGGCGTGGGACCTCATCCGATCCTCGAGCTGTGACGGCACGACGTTCTTGCCGTTGGACGTCACGATGATCTCCTTCTTGCGACCGGTGATCGTCAGGAATCCCTCGGCGTCCAACTCGCCGATATCGCCCGAACGGAACCAGCCGTCCACGATCGCCTCGGCAGTGGCGGCCGGGTTGTTGTAGTACTCCCGGAGCACGTTGATCCCGCTGATGAGGATCTCGCCGTCGTCCGCGATCCGGATTCCGACCCCGGGCAGAGGCTTGCCCACGCTGCCGATCTTCACCCGATCGGGGGTGTTCACCGTCGCCGGTGCGGTCGTCTCGGTGAGGCCGTAACCCTCCAGCACGGTCAGTCCGATGCCACGGAAGAAGTGACCGAGGCGTTCACCCAGCGGCCCACCACCGCTCACCGCGAAGTCCACGCGCCCACCCAGACGGGCCCGGAGCTTGGAATAGACCAGGCGGTCGAACACCGCATGGCGGGCCCGCAGCCCGATTCCGACCCGGCCGTCCTGAGCCCGGCTCCACTCGATGGCCGTGTCCGCCGCCCGACGGAAGATCGCGCCCCGACCGTCCGCCTCGGCCTTCTGCTCGGCAGCGTTGTACACCTTCTCGAACACTCGGGGGACGGCCAGGATGAACGTCGGACGGACCTCACCCAGGGTGTCCGCCAGGCGCCGAGAATCGTCCAGGTGTGACAGCTTCGGGCCGGCCACGACGCACAGGCACTGGATGAACCGGGCGAAGATGTGCGCGAGCGGCAGGAACAGCAACGTCGAGGCGTCCGGGGTCGACAGCACGCTGCCCAACGATTCTTTGGCGTTTCGGCTGAGATCGATGAAGTTGCCGTGGGTCAACACGCATCCCTTGGGCCGACCCGTCGTACCCGACGTGTAGATCACCGTCGCGATGCTGCTCCCGGTCAGTCCCTCGCGGGCCCGGCCCAGGTCCTCGGCCGTCACCGTCGCGCCGGACTCGACCAGCGATTCCAGGCCGTCGTCGATCACCCAGGTGTGGCGAAGCTCAGGGGCGGTGACACCGGCCACGGTCACGGCGTGGGCCGCCGACTCGACGAACGCTGCCTTGGCGTGCGAATCCGTCAGGATCCAGGCGACCTGCTCGGCGGAGGACGTCTCGTAGATCGGGACGGTGACTGCCCCGGCCGCCCAGATGGCGAAGTCGCACAGGGTCCACTCGTAGCGCGTTCGCGCCATCAGGGCCACCCGGTCACCGGCGTCGATGCCGGATGCCCGCAGGCCGGCTGCCAGCGCGTTCACCTCGGTGGCGAACTCGCGAGCGCTGACGTCGGTCCACGTTCCGCCGACCGGGCGTCCGAACATCACCCGCTGCGGCGTGCTGGACACGATGTCGTCGAGGATGTCGGCCATGGTGCCCGGGTAGGGCTCCACCCGAGCCGAAACACTGAACTCACGCACATGGACTCCTCGTCGAGTAGGTCATTCTGCCCAGCGTGGCACGAGGATACGCGGGTCGCATCGGCATGCTGGTCACCATGCCGGTGCTCGACGTGTTCGACGAATCGTTGGTGAGAGTCGCTCGGTCGTATGCCGGGACAGCTGTCGGCGGACCGTGTGAACTCGCCTCCTGGGTGCCGGGGCTGCGGCTCGACCTCGTCCTGGATCGCGGCGTCGAGGGACGCGTCTGGCGTGCCAGGGCACTGACCGCCCGGCGATCCCGAACCGGCATCCGCACCGGCCTCGGCATCGGCATCGGCACCGTCGCGTGGCAGGGCACGGCCGAGGTCTGGCTGGAGGCCTGGCACGACTCGACCATCGTGCACAGTTACGTCCGTTTGGACCCGGTCACGGCAGCGGGCGATCCGGTCGCCGTCGCCCCCCGTGAGGTGGACCGACTGCACGCCCTCCTGGTCGATCGGATCCGATGGCGAACGCAGCAGTGGCGCCGCGCCGTCGAGGGGGACTCAAGGCAGGGTTGACGAGCGCCGACATCCACACACGTGGAGCCGTCGTCCCCCGCCGGGGTAGCCGTGGCATGTCGCCAGTGCGGTGCCCGGATCGCCCCCCGGTCTCAGTGGTGCTCGCTGTGCCTGACCCCACTACCTCCGCCTGCTCGGCCCGCGGCTTCGGTCACGCCCGCCACCCCACGACCAGCGGGTGGCACGGGTGCGGTCCCGGCGAGCGAGCCCGACCCGGAGGTGTTGCGGCGCGCCGAGGCGATGCTGCTGGAACTGGCTGTCGAGTCGCATGCCCGGGGTGTGGGTAACGGTCGATTGGGTGGTCTGCTGCGGATGGGTCGGGTGTCGCGGTTTGCCGTCGCCTTCGGTGTCGCCGCCGCCGTGGCGGGAGTGGTCACGGGTGCAGCCGCCCTCGCCGGGTGGTTGGCCGACCTGCTCGGCCGCTGACGGTCCTCGGAGTGCGCGCGAGACGGCAGACTGCGTCGTTGTCGGGCTAGGGCACTTCGAGGAGGACACGGTGGCGACCACCCTGGGCGTGGACATCGGGGGTACCAAGATCGCCGTCGGCGCGGTGGACGAGGCCGGCCGGATCATGGCCACCAGCCGCCGTGACACCCCGGCTGACGACCCGGCCGCCATCGAGGACGTGGTGGTGGACGCGGTGAAGGAACTGCTGGCCGACCACCGGGTGAGCGCTGTCGGGGTTGCCGCCGCAGGGTTCATCGCGGCCGACCGCTCCACCGTTCGATTCGCTCCCAACATCGCCTGGCGTGAGCGACCGCTCGGCCGGACGCTCAGCCGACGCCTCGGCGTCGAGGTGATCATCGAGAACGACGCGAACGCGGCGGCGTGGGCCGAGTACCGTTACGGCGCCGGTCGTGGTCACGAACACGTGGTGATGCTCACGCTGGGTACGGGTCTGGGGGGCGGTGTCGTCATCGACGGCCGACTGTTGCGAGGCGAGTTCGGGATCTCCGCCGAGATCGGTCACGTCCGGGCAGTCCCCGACGGGCTGTTGTGCGGCTGCGGCAATCTGGGTTGCTGGGAGCAGTACATCTCGGGCAACGCACTCGTCGACCGGGCACGCGAGCGCGTCGTCGCCGATTCCGGCTGGTCGGTCGAGTTGCTACGCCGGGCGGGCGGCGACGTGGACGCCATCGCTGGTCCGCTGATCACCGACGTGGCACGTGACGGTGACCGTGCCGTCGTCGACCTGCTGAGCGACTACGCCCGCGACGTCGGGGTGTTCTGCGCCTCCATGGTCGCCGTCCTCGATCCTGGGGTCATCGTGGTCGGCGGTGGGGTCAGCGCGGCCGGAGACCTCCTGCTCACGCCTGCTCGCGAGGCGTTCGCCGCCTCGCTGCCGGCTCGGGGGCACCGTCCCCAGGCTCACCTGGCCTTGGCCGAGTTGGGAAACGAAGCCGGCCTGGTCGGAGTCGCCGACCTGGCCCGGACGGCACCATGACCAGCGACCTGGTGGCCGCCGCCGAGGGGGGCGGCGCAGAGAACTTCCTCGGTCCGGTCGCCGCCCTCGTGGTGGCTGCCGCAGCGATCGGGTACCTGTGCGTCCGGCTGCGGATCGTGCCGATCGTGGGCTTCCTGCTCGCGGGTGTGGCGATCGGTCCCAGCGCCCTCGGCCTGGTCGAGCGTGACACCGTCGAGGTCGCCGCCGAGATCGGCGTCATCCTGCTGCTGTTCACGATCGGCATCGAGTTCTCGCTGGACCGACTGACCCGAATCCGCCGACTGGTCGTGCTGGGTGGCAGCACCCAGGTGGTGGTCACGGTCGTGGTGTGTGTCCTGGTGCTGCTACCCGCCGGGGTCACCTGGCGCGACGGGCTGTTCACCGGATTTCTGGTGGCGTTGAGCTCGACGGCCATCGTGTTGAAGATCGTGCGGGACACCGGCCGGGTGAACACCACCAGCGGGCAGGCCGCGGTGGCCATCCTGATCTTTCAGGACCTTGCCGTGGTCGTCATGGTCCTCGTCGTGCCGCTGCTGGGCGCTGACGATCCGTCGGCGCTCGATCTGATCGGTGCGGTGGTCCGGGCGGTCGTGGTGGTCGCGGTGGTCGTCGTGGTCGCCCGACGGATCATGCCCAAGCTGCTGGAACGCGTCGCGCGCGCCTGCTCGACCGAGGTCTTCCTGCTGTCGGTCGTCGCGATCTGCATGGGTACGGCCTTCCTCACCTCCCTGGCGGGGGTCAGCGTGTCCCTCGGTGCCTTCCTGGCCGGGCTGGTGGTCAGTGAGAGCCGGCACTCCGAGCACGCTCTCGGCGAGATCCTTCCGCTGCAGATCCTGTTCTCGGCCACCTTCTTCGTGTCGGTCGGGATGCTGCTGGACGTCGACTTCGTATTGGCCAACCCGCTGCTCGTCGTCGCCGTGGTGCTCGCCGTCCTGGCGGTGAAGGTGTTCGCCACGGCTGTGGGAGTCGTCGTCCTGCGGCTGGGGGCCGGTGTCGTGGGGTCGGTGGCCCTGTTGATCGCTCAGGTGGGGGAGTTCTCGTTCGTCCTCGACCAGGTCGGTCGCGACGCCGGGTTGT